>DASZXQ010000001.1:0-4188 GCA_035545755.1 Chitinophagaceae bacterium
AATCAACGGATGTGCTTATTGCATCAATATGCATACACGGGATGCCATGAAGCTTGGAGAAACAGCTCAACGCTTGTTTTTATTGGATGCCTGGCGGGAAACAGATCTTTATACAGAAAAGGAAAGAGCAGTATTGGCGCTTACAGAATCCATGACTTTAATTGCCGGCAACCAGGTGCCGGATGAAATCTATCGTGAAGCGGCAGCTCATTTAACTGAAAAAGAGCTGGCGGCCGTTATCATGGCTGTAGTAACTATTAATGGCTGGAACCGGATAGCTATTACTACAAGGTCGCCACTGGATTAAAAGAATAGTTCCTAAAATAATTTTCCTTAGAATTCCTTGGAAAAAACGAAAGAGTTTTTTGCTTTTGCGATAGAGTTTCATTTCTCCTCAGTATTATCTCAGCCATTTTTTTAAAAATTCAAAATTGCATTTCAGGAATCTCTCCTTCCGCAATCAATTTGCCGGCTGTTTTAGATTTAATTTCTTCCACACTCACACCGGGAGCTTTTTCTAATAATTTGAATCCACCAGGTATTATCGTTAGATAGCGCAGGATTAGAAGGTGGCCAATCCGGAAGATCGGGCTTCTTCGTTAATTTTTTATTTGCTCACCCGTTTCTGAATCATGGCGAAAGTTTTTTCCAAACCGGCTGATATATCAAGCATTTACTTCGTAATATTTCTCGACTATCATAGAAAACCTGGCGGAAGAATCACAAGTAAAGCCTATTTGTATTCATTTTCACAACCATTAATACAAGTTGAGCCATTAAAAATGACAGTAAAAGTAATAGCTTCTTTTTTAAACAATGAGATATTCCAATTCTGTTTTGGAGTTGAAGTGTTCACCAAATGGGGATCCATATATCGAAATTGTCTGACATGAATTGCAACTTCAATATTGTTTGGATAAATAACATATAATATCTCAGCCAATTTTAGTGACCGCCATCCGGTTATTCTTAGTTCAGTATATCCGGCAGGTAAATGATTTATTAAAGAGTCAACCGGTTGCCCATTATATTGTGATAGATTTATTGATCTTAGCTCATCTATCAATGTATCTGGCGGCGTAACTCTCAATGTTAAAAGACACTTGCTACTGCCTGAAATTCTTGCCTCGTAATGAATTGCAACAAAAAAAATAGTGATGCAAAAGGAATATTTTTTCACCGCTTATTATTGTTGCTCCATACACCATCCGTTTATGCAGGTATTCTGATCTTTATATACATCTATTTTATAAATTTTTTCTTTTCTGAATAGATTGACATCCCAGGAAAACGTTGAACTGTACCTATTCATATGAGTGAATTCTCTGACATAAATAATGGCAGATGGTCCTGCACCGTCTGAAGTAAAATAAACTGGCATTTTTGAAGCCATAAAAAGTGCACCTTGACTATCATAGCCTCCATATACTTTCAAATTATATAAATTGGCAGGCACTGCTGCAAGAAAGGAATCAACAGGTTTTCCATAATAACTTTCGACATTCATTTGTTGAAGAAAAGTGATCAATTGCGATGTTGGTAAAGTATCTAACTCACAAGTATGTGTATATAGTTTCTTATTCGATGCATTGGAATAAAAGAAAAACAAACATAAACAGACAATTGTCAAAAAAATCCTTTTCATAAATATAAAATTTAATTAATTTTAGTAAATGTTGTTCCATTCGCAGATATCGCTTGATATAAGCCTATTCCGCAGTTAGCCGAACTTCCCAATGCAGCTAATAATTTTTCTTTTGTCATTTGCACATAATCAGAACCTGTTGAATATGCTCTTGGATCAGCATAGACTGCTTGTGCTAATCTAAAAGGTAGTTGAGTCGGCCCATTTCCAAAAATATTTTTCCATACCGTCATTTTTGTAACATCCTCTACAGTTAGTGCATACCGTGCATCATAAGTGTCTATTATCATTATAAATCCGGCAGGTTTATCATATAATTGTGTCACATCCCCTCCTGATGGCCATGAACCCGGTGTTCCGTCAGAATATTTGGGATGATAATGCCATGACCCGTATAAAATCCTCCCTCCCGTCATATAATAGTTTGGTTTTACTTCATCATCCGAAAGGCCAATTAATACTCTAAAAGTATCAAGCTGATTGTTGTAATTAACTATATTAAAAAACCTTTCTTTATGTTCCGATTCACAAAGCGCTCCCAAAGAATCCCTGTATTTATTGACAAACTGGGCATATTTGTTTAATACTGTGTCAATAGATTCATCTGGAAGAAGACCGTTGTCAGGAGGAATCGGTTGCCAGCCGCTTCCATCACAAGGCTGAACCACTTCACCTCTTGGCAATGCACCTCCTCCACCGGAACAAGGATCCTGCCAACCGCCTCCCGGATCGCCGCTTCCCCCACCTCCACCACCTGTTCCCCCGCCTGTTCCATTGCTGGGATCGTCTACATACACCCATATACTTGTGCATTGAATGGTATAGGTAGGACTACAACAACGACCCGGATTGATTGTTTCACCCCGGAATGCACATAACCCACATTCCTCTATGATATTGCAAATTGTCTGTTCTTCATATAAATTTCCACGACCGGCTGTATTCGGCATAGAATCCACCAGCGTTACTACATACTGCTCTGTATCCCGGTTAAATATTCTGCCATCGGTAATCAAAAATTTTGATCCTCCAAAAATAGTTTTATCAAAAACAGCAAAAACATGAAATACATCTCTCGCCGTCCAATGATCCGCAGAAGTAATTGTGTCAAACCCGAGGCCAGCATATTGCCAGTCATATAAAAATCGGAAAGTAGTATCGGATACATTCATTTTAATAATTAAAGCAGCATTTACAAAATTTTCAGTATCTCTCACAAATGGAATATATATGACGCTTTCTGAATCCGCCCAAGAACCCCTTCCTGCATATAATCGGGAAAAAAACATTGATTCATCCCAATATGGAAAACCGATTCGCTTAGTAAGGCTGTTCAAAAAATTATACTTTTCATTCTGTTGCTTCACAAAATTTTCAGCAGCGGTAATAACAGGATCAGAAGAGCGATGCCCTGTAAAAAATTTTATTGCCAGTTCATTAGCTTTTGCTTCTTCAGCCTGCTGGCTGATCTTTCTGCAGGAAATAACTATTGTTACAAGAATAATACTACAGGTAAGTAAAACAGAACTGATGGTAAACAACCGGCGGCAGGTTATGAATTTTCTCATGCGGTTTAGGTTTTTGGCATCCGCAAAATAAGGTGTTCGATCAACACCGGCAATACCACTTTAGTGGTATGTAGCAGTTTCAAAATTGCATTTCAGGAATCTCTCCTTCTGCAATCAATTTGCCGGCTGTTTTAGATTTAATTTCTTCCACACTCACACCGGGAGCTTTTTCTAATAATTTGAATCCACCGGAAGTGACATCAAGAACCGCAAGATCAGTAACAATTTTCTTTACACTTCGAACTCCTGTCAGCGGCAAATTACATTCCGGCAACAGTTTTGATTCTCCTTTAGGATTAGTATGCATCATAGCTACTATGATATTCCTGGCGCTGGCCACTAAGTCCATGGCCCCACCCATTCCTTTTACCATTTTACCGGGAATTTTCCAGCTGGCAATATCTCCCTGCTCGCTTACTTCCATAGCACCAAGTACAGTAAGATCAACTTTACCGGCTCTTATCATTCCAAAGCTCATGGCTGAATCAAAAAAAGCAGAGCCGGGAAGTGTAGTAATAGTTTGTTTACCGGCGTTGATCAGGTCAGGATCTTCTTCACCTTCGTAGGGAAACGGCCCCATACCGAGCAAACCATTTTCACTTTGCAATACCACATCAATCCCTGCCGGAATATAATTAGCCACCAAAGTAGGAATGCCAATTCCCAAATTCACATAATATCCGTCCCGCAATTCTTTTGCGATCCGTTGTGCAATCTGTTCTTTTGTTAATGCCATAAAAAAATTATTGTGTGACCCGATGACTTATTGAATCATCAGATTATTTTTTCCGCACTGTCTTTTGTTCAATTCTTTTTTCAAACTTCTGTCCCTGAAAAATCCGGTGTACATAAATGCCCGGTGTATGAATAGCGTTGGGGTCCAACTGACCGGCAGGAACTAACTCTTCCACTTCAGCTATGGTGATTGTACCGGCCATTGCCATCAACGGATTAAAATTGCGGGCCGTTTCTTTA
>DASZXQ010000002.1:0-3273 GCA_035545755.1 Chitinophagaceae bacterium
ACTTTCACAAATTTTAAATGATTACTGATCACTTACTCATCAATCATTTTACTGGAAAAGCCCTGAGCAACACTACTCCATGATGCGGAATAGTTGTTTTAAATACTCCGGTAAATTCTCCCAAATCCTTTTGCCTCCATACATCTCTCAGTTTCCAATTACCTTTTAATCCAATTCTTGTAAGATCAAATTGAAATGATTTGGGCTGTTCATCTCCCCAATGGAAAAACGATTGCGGCGTTTTACCAAACTCATCGATGTTAAATAAGCCCACCGCATACGAGCCATCTTCCAATGGTTTCATCCAAATTTGCACTCCATCATTATCTATCAATAATCTTCCTGCTTTTCCCAATGGATCCTGATCAATAGCAATCACTTCATCATTGCTGAGCAAATTGATCGTAAAAGAATCCAGTTGTTCCAAAGGACAACCTATGATCATTGGCGCCGCCAGCAAACTGTAAATACTTACATGGCTATATTGTTCATCAGGAGTTAATCTTGTTGGATGTAAATTAGAACCCGTCGTGATGTTCCCAACGATCATCATATCTGGATCATTCCAATGTCCCGGTCCGGCAAACGGCGCCCATTTATCAATGGTAAAAGCAGAAACATAAAGACTCAACCAGCTATCTCTTATGTCGCCGCCGGTACGCCATAGATTCGAAACCCTCGCCCAATCTTTTGCATATTCAAACGGAGCAGAATTGGATAAACTATACACAATATCTCTTCCGGATTGTTTTAATGCCGTTGACATTCTTTCCGCAGAATTCAGATCAATATGCCAATCATATTTTAAATAATCAACGCCCCAGGCTGCCATCTGCAATGCATCTTCCTTTTCAAATCGATACTTCCCGATATAGCGATATTTTCTTTTGTTATCCCGTATTGAATCAGGATAAACACCATTTTCAAAATCAGAAGATCCCCCGGTGTAGCCGGCATAACTTGATATCCACGGCGTGGAATACACACCAACTTTCAACCCAATGGAATGAATGTAATCAATCATTCCTTTGAAATCCGGGAATTTTTCATTCGGCTGTATCGCATTGAATTGCCCGCCTCTTTGTCCCTGCCACGCATCATCGATATTAATATATGTCCAGCCATGATTTGCCAAGCCGGAACTTACCATTGCATTAGCAGACGAGATCACTTTTCCCTTATCAATTTCTCTTGCCCATGAGTTCCATCCGTTCCATCCCATTGGCGGAGTCAATGCAATCGTATCGCTTATTTTGATCCGCAATTCTTTTTTGGCAGTGCCTAATCTATTTTTTGCAATGAGTGTGGCTTTATAAAGGCCATTTGTATTTACGGAGCCGGAAATAATTCCCGTAATTGCATTGATCGTTAATCCTGTCGGTAAATTTTCTGCAGAGAAATGTATTGGCCGCTGACCGGTTGCAGCCACAGTAAAAAGAAATGGGTTTCCCGGTCTCGCTCCGAATATAGAAGCTGTATTGATCCTCGGCTTTTCAGAAGGCGACGGGGTAAGAATATATTTCTTTTCGGTATTGGAAACTGTTTTCGGTATTTCATTATTCAGCATTACAAACTGTGCATTGGCCCAATCGGAATAAGCTTTGCGATTAAAAGCAGAATCTACTGTGACCAGTAAACCTAATCGTTTAACACCTGTAAGATCAACATCTATTTTTTCTGGAGCATCTCCTACTTTCATGCTCTTGCTTTCAAACAATATTTTCCTATCGCCGATCACATAAAATTTCATCAATGATTTGGGATTGCCGGCGTCATCCGCTCCAACCTGCGCCGTGAATTGTTTGGCATTTCCATCCAGTGAAAAAGAAAGTACACTTAATGACTGAGTTCCGACTCCTTTTTTAAAATACATACCGCCAATTTTCAGCGAATCTCCTCCCGCATTTGTTTTAGCTGAAATGCTGGGAATTCCTTCGGAAAATACTCTTATATCCAAATCATCCATCCATATACTTTTCTCCTGTTGCGCCTTGCATCCAAGCATCACTAAAACTAATGCTGCACAAGCCGGTAATCGTCTTAAAAGTTTCATCGTTCTGAATTATTTTATAAAATATAACCTTCCCGTTCTTTATAAGGTTCCTTAAAAAAATTATCAATTGTTTTTATAAATTCATCAGTATGCTCGCCCATGGTTCCATGCCCGGAATTAGAAACCACCCATAAGTACGCTTTAGCAATATGATGATAGATCTCTACTGCATGTTCTACATGAAACATGTCATGATCTCCACTGATAATAAGAGAAGGGCAAAGAATAGCCTGCAATGCCGAAAATGGAATATTCGGTTGTCTCCAATCCAGCATCTTCACTTTGAAATGATTTTTTTCTTCTTCAGAGCTAAAAGTTTTGTTGACATTTTCATCATAAAACTTTTTTTCCTTCAACCATGAAGAATGAACAACTGCTATTTGAGTGGAATCAGGCACAAGGTCTGCGCCGGTTTCTGCCAGTTTTATCACTTTGCCGGGATGCCGCATGGCCAACACCAATGCAACAATTCCACCATCGCTGGTGCCAATCACATAAGCTGAATCAATATGCATCGCATCAAGCAGCGCTGCTTCATCATCTGCTATCATCTCGAAACTCAAGGAATCGCCGTAATCAGTGGATTTTCCCTGTGCCCGGCTATCTGCAATGATGACACGGTAATTTTTTGAAAAATACGGGATGATCTTTTTAAAAGATTTCCCGGAACCTCCATTACCATGGATCATCAGCAACGGTGTGCCTTCTCCATATTCTTCAGTATAAATTTTTATACCTCTTATATTATAGTATTTCCCTACAGCAGGATTATCGCCGTAAGGAATATTGGTTGTATCGGCGACCTGTCCCAATGCAAAGCCCGACATAAATAAACCAACCAGAAAATGGATCGCTTTCTTTATCATTACTAAGAATGAATTTTGATATTCTTTTTAAAATGTTTTATGCTCAGTCTTATCAATATAAACATCTTTGAATTGCCGGCTATTAGTGATGTAAAAATCACTCACACTATCCAGTTTAAATATTGGAACATTCAGAAATTTTTGCGTTGTAATTTCCCTGAACTCTGCCCCATGCACATCATCAAGGATAAATGCAGGCCGCTGATCATCATTCAAAAAACTAACTGTGACGTCTTTCATCTTTATGTTTTTCACATGCCGTATAAAAAATCCGTAAGCAGGAATCACTCCAAATTTATTAGGGTCTGGATACCTTGTTTCAAATTCCGGAACCGTTGTATCCGCCATTTGTTT
>DASZXQ010000003.1:0-37273 GCA_035545755.1 Chitinophagaceae bacterium
TCTGCCCCATGCACATCATCAAGGATAAATGCAGGCCGCTGATCATCATTCAAAAAACTAACTGTGACGTCTTTCATCTTTATGTTTTTCACATGCCGTATAAAAAATCCGTAAGCAGGAATCACTCCAAATTTATTAGGATCGGGATACCTTGTTTCAAATTCCGGAACCGTTGTATCCGCCATTTGTTTTGATGCGCCGCCTCTATAATAAATATGAATGTTACTTAATTCAAGGTCTTCAATATCATGACCGGGAATGCCACTGACGATCGAAGCTGTGCTATCATCCATTGCATCATACACATTTACATTACTGATAAAAATCCGGTGACATTGTCCAATAACAAGGCTGTCCGGCGCTCTCATTCTTCTGCCCAACCTGATAAAGAAAGGCGAATTGGTAACATTCCGCATGGTAATGTTACTGATCGTCACATCTTCGAGCAAGGCTCCATCCACTGATTCCAATGCCAGCCCCCGGCAATTATCAAACACACAATTGGAGATCGCAATGTTTTGAAATCCACCATTGGATTCAGTGCCTAATTTTATTCTGCCGGTCGGCGCCCTGCGATAATCTTTTTTATAGGTTCCGTCCAGCATGGTTCCTTCCAGGAAACCACTTACAATGCAATTAGTGATCGTGACATCTTTGGTCGGCCTTGTATAACCGAGTGCAAAAGTGCTTTTCAAACAAATACCATCATCTCCGGGAGAATTGACAGAACAATTAGAAATATGAACATCCTGGCAACAATCAATATCCATCCCATCACGATTGGTATCCATTTTCAAATTATCAATGGTTAAATGATCAACACCTGTCGCTAATATGCAAAACCATCCGCCATGTTTGATTGTTACATCACGGATAAGAACATTGCTACACAACAATAGAGAGATCGATTTATTCGCATAATTACTGCCGCCTTTTCTTTCGCCACCCAGCATGCCCCGCCCCCAGATCATGCCGCTGCCGATAATAGAAATATCGTGCAGGTTTATTCCCCATATAAGGCTATTTTGAAAATGGCTGTGGCCAAAATCCTGGTATTTGTCATTGATAGCAGCTTCAACTTTATCATATTCTGCAGAATCTTTTTCTGATGCCGCAATGATCGTCGCACCACGGTCAAAAAATAAAGTGATATTATTTTTCAGACGAATGGAGCCTGACAGGTAATCGCCTGCAGGGAAATAAACGGTTCCGCCGCCAGCTGCAGAAGCCGCTTCAATCGTAGCGTTGATCGTTTTGGTATCTAATGTTGTTCCATCACCTTTGGCTCCGTAATCTTTAACATTGTAAAAAGTGGTTCCTGGTCGTGCTACAGCCCGTGTTAGCAGTGAAAGAATCACAAAAAACAAAAAAAAGCTGGTTCTCATGGTTTTCTTCATATTCATTTTCCATTAGTTTTTTAGATAAGATTTATAGACGTTGGTGATCTGATTTTTTAATCCGAACATCCTTTAATCCGTCAAAATTCTGTATAGTGAGATCATTCACTTTTTCTAAAATGAAAAATGGGGTTCCTTTCATTTTTTGTGCCTCAACATAGCGAAGCGTAACACCACTGACACTATTCAATACAAACGGTGGCCGATACTCTTCCTCTAAAAAGCTGACAGTGATATCATGCATCACCATGTTTTTTACATGCCGGATGAAAAAGGCATAGGCAGGAATGGGTCCAAACCGATAAGGCTCGGGATAGCGATCTTCAAATTCCGGAACATTGATTGAGTCCATTTCTCTTCGGCCTCCTCCTTTGTAATAGATATGAATATTACTCATTTCCAGGTCCTCAATATCATGACCGGGAATGCCACTGATAATGGATGCAGAACTATCATCCATCCCATTGTAAATATTTATGTTACTGATTAAAATTCTCCTGCACTGTCCGACGACCAGGCTGTCGGGAGCCCGCATTCTTCTGCCTAGCCGGATAAAGAAAGGAGAATTGATAATATTTCGCATGGTAATGTTGCTGATCGTTATATCCTCGAGCAAGGCTCCATCCACTGATTCCAATGCCAGCCCCCGGCAATTATCAAATACGCAATTGGAGATCGCAATGTTTTGAAATCCGCCATTTGATTCAGTGCCGAATTTTATTCTGCCGATGGGGGCCCCCCGAAAATCTTTTTTATATGTTCCATCCAGCATGGTTCCCTCCAGGAAACCACTCACAATGCAATTAGTGATCGTGACATTTTTGGTAGGCCTGGCATAACCCAACGCAAAAGAACTTTTCAGGCAAATGCCATCATCTCCCGGAGAATTAACTGTGCAATTAGAAATGTGTACATCCTGGCAGCAATCAATGTCCATTCCATCTCGATTGGTATCCATTTTCAAATTATCAATGGTCAAATGATCAACACCGGTCGCTAATATGCAAAACCATCCACCATGTTTGATCGTTACATCACGGATAAGAATATTACTGCATAACAATAAAGAGATCGATTTATTCCCATAATTACTGCCGCCTTTTATTTCGCCACTCAGCATTCCTTTTCCCCAGATCATCCCGCTTCCAATAATAGAAATGTCATGCAGGTTCTCTCCCCAGATAAGACTATTATGAAAATGGCTGTGGCCAAAATCCTGGTATTTGTCATTGATAGCAGCTTCAACTTTATCATATTCTGCAGAATCTTTTTCTGATGCCGCAATGATCGTCGCACCACGGTCAATAAATAAAGTGATATTATTTTTCAGACGAATGGAGCCTGACAGGTAATCGCCTGCCGGGAAATAAACGGTTCCGCCGCCTGCTGCAGAAGCCGCTTCAATCGTAGCGTTGATCGTTTTGGTATCTAATGTTGTTCCATCGCCTTTGGCTCCATAATCTTTAACATTGTAAAAAGTGGCTCCTGGCCCAGGCACCGCATTTGCTTCTAATGAAAGGATTGTTAACAATAAGATACAGGTAATACTAATTGTTTTCATCAATTTCATTTTTGCTTATTTACTATTATTTATCAATTACTAATTTTATTGTCTTGTTCGCATCTGCAATTGTTGCATTCATGATTCCGTTCTGAGCAACAATAAAAGCATCCGCCGGCTGGCTTAAATGAAATACCTCTTTACCGTTTTTTGAAATGGAGCCGAATGCAGCAGCAGACAACTTCACTACATTTCCTTTACTGTCCACTTTAATAGCTGCCAATCCTTTGTAAGTACCTGTAAAAGTATTGCCATGATCGGTAAATGAAAATGTTGCCGGTGTATCATTTTGTAATGATTCAATACTCGTAAAAGTATATTCGCCGTTGCCATTGGAAACACCGTCAACAAGTGTATTCTTCTTTATCCCTAATTTTTCAACATTGTCAAGCGAGAATGAAGTTGCCACCGCTTTTGAAACAATATTTTTCCACGCCGCACCGATGTTTTGTCCATAATAATTATTTGCAGCAGTTCCGTCTATCAATAATTTCCCGCCTTTATTTACATAATCCTGGAAGAATTTCAATGTAACCTGTTTGGAATATTGCGGCCCGATAAAAATAACTGCATCAAAAACATGACCATTCAAGGTTGGTTTCCCTGCAGCATTCAATTTCAACCGGCCGCCTTCAATAACATCAGTGGGTACTCCTGCGTTTAAATAACCATTAGTCCAAAGTTCTTTTGATTTTTCCTCCATTTTCAGTCTGTCATTCACATCGTACAGACCTCTGTCTGCTAAATTCGGAAACCAATCGTACAATGCTTCCATGCCATATACCACCAACAACTTAATATCCGGAAACGGCGGATTGAAGCGATTCAGCATTCTTGCAGCATTCTCCACTTTATTTATTTTTTCCAATGCTGCCGGCGCATCAATGGAAACACCCCAGCCCTGTACATCATTCGCCGCATGATAATGTGTACGGATCCCAAATCGCAGATCATACAATGCTTTTGTCCAGATGCGATCAATACTTTTATTATAATACATGTTATACATCACATTCATCTTGTTCGTCATTCCAATTCCCAATTGTATCGGTGTGGATGTTTCTTCATCCGTATGGCCATAATCTCTTTTTATATTCCACCAACTTACTCCTGTTTGCCAGACCTCATCTCCATCAAGATTGTTATGAAACGTATCATGCAATCCAACAAATGTATTCTTTCCAAAAAGCTTTTTTCCAAGATCATACACTGCCGCTTCTATTCCTAAGGTCGCCGTTCTTAAAAGACTCATATATTCGTTGATCGCTTTCATTCGCACCGCAAAATTCCCTTCCGGTGCATATCGCATATCAAATAACACCCGATCCAGGTCCATGCCGGTAGTCGCTTTCATTTTCTTTGCCATGCCGATCGAATACAAACGTTCTCTGAAAGCATCATGGTTTTGCAATAACACAGGTTGTCTTGCAATGGTCATATTTTTGTATTCATCAAGGCCCACTCCATCAAAAGGGATATCTCCATATGCTTTGAATGCATCCGTTATCATTTGCTTTGCCTGTTCAGAAAAATTGCTGCAGGAATTATAATAATGCTGCGTAAGAATGTATGCTGTATAACCTTTAAATTTCGGTCCTGCATCAATAGAAACTTCCACACTATCTATTCCGGGTTGAGATATTGCTGTATGAGTGATCTCTTTTAAAGTAGAAGAATCATAAATGCCATCAGCTATTTTTTTGAATGCATAAATTTTGAACAACTCACTTTTAAGCAGCGTGTTCATATTCCTTGCTCCTTTTGCATGTACCACATAATGTGCTTTGCCATTATTGTCCAATGTCACTTCTCCTTCCTGCACCAGCCTATCAGTGTTTTCAACCTTAACATTAAAATCTCTTTTCCATATCTGCAAACCGATCTTCAATCCTTTTTGATGGGCATAAGCCACCAGCTTTTCAAAAATAGGGTGCATGGTATTGATGTCATAAAAATTGCATCCGTTACGCTCTGTAAGAAATATTAATGTGTATTTACTGTATTGGGCAAAACTGTCAATCTTTCTTTTATACACTTCTTCCGGCATCATGTTACTGGCAAAAAACCAGTAAGCGACTTCCGGGTGATTGAGATTGCTGAATTCATTTACATAATTGACATTTACTTTCTGTGCATATACAATAGTATGCTTTAGTGAAACAAATAAAATCAGAACTAAAAATACTCTCTTCATCGTCTTTTAATTTTCAATGTTGTTGAGCAAATACTTTTCGGGCTTAATATTCCATCCTTTTACTACAAGTGTTGAAGACAATACAGCATTTTCGTTTGTTTCTATATTAATATGTTTGCTTTCACCCGGAAGCAGTGAAAAGAAATTATCAGTATAAAAAGAAGGTCGTACCGGTTTGCCTTCCTTATCTAATAATTGAAGCTGTATAAAAAAAGCAATCCGTTTTGTAGGGTTTTTGATAATTGCGCCAATCGAATAAGTCTTACCTTTTTTTACGACCGTGTATTGAGTATTTAAAGAAGTTGTTTTCATTGTTTGCAGCGATTCAAATCCTGCAGTAGCCGGACCGGTCATGGTTTTGCTTCCTTCATATTTGTTGGTTGATCTCCAATAAAAACTACTGGCGACTTCTTTACCCTCTTCGTTAAATAAATACAGTTTTATAAAATGAACCGGCGTAATGTTCTTAGGAAAATTTAAAGTAAGAACATTATTCAGCACACTATCTTCCCCGATGCTGTTCAGTATTTTTGATTGAGAAGATATTTTTTTACTGTTCAGGTCATAAATCTCAGCGGTCAGTTTATAATTCTTAAACGATTTGAAATAATCATTATAAACGGAAACAGTATTTTTCAAATAATCAAATTGCGCATGCAACGGCTCCAGTGCATTCTGTGTATAATATAATGAAGCGGTTGGCTCCAGCGACCAATCCCACATTCTTCCGCAAACCTGGCGGTTGGCTGAATTCAAATACCAAAAAAGCAAACCGGAACAATACCGGTCACCATAATTGAATTTATTTTCATTCCATGTTTCCCAGATAGATTTTGAATTTATTGCTCCAACCAATTGAGCTTTCTTTGCAAATTCATCAATGGAAGTTGATTCACCATAATTATTCACCAAATCTTTGTACGTCGTAGTCATTCCATGAAATCCATTTCCGTCCAGGTAATCCCAAACTTCCTTATTGATCGGCCATAGATCCTTTTCAGGCATCATTTCTCTTAGCGCTTCTACAGTTGGCAATGTAGGCGCTCCATATTCCGGATTGAATCCATCGACCCTGCTGCCCCGATCCGATGCCGTATTTTCATAATGACGCATCGGGTTCACTTGCTGGTAAGGACTTCCATCATGCACACCATCCGTCTCTGACTGCGTTTGATAAGGTCTTGTACCATCTAATTGCATCAATAATTCCTTTGTCCCCGAAACCTCTGTGCCTTCATTGGAAGCAACATAAAAAACAAGCGAAGGATGGTTGCGGATACGTTTTATAGTTGATGTTAGATTATTAAAATACAGATCCCTGTCCTGGGGTTGCTTAGTATCACCCGTCAGCCAGAACTCCTGCCATACTAATATTCCAAATTCATCGCACAACTGGTAGAAATAATCCGACTCGGCAATGCCCCCACCCCAGAGACGCAACATATTAATTCCGGATTGTTTGGTATATCGTAACTCTGCATACATTCTTTCGTCTGAATTGCGCAGCATCGCTTCCGGTATCCAGTTAGCTCCACGGATAAAAATTTTTCTTCCGTTGATATAAAAATTCTTGGAACTATCCGGCGAATTTCTGTCCACAGTAATCTCCCTGATGCCAAATTGCGTATTTATGGAATCAGCGAATTCACCATCTACATAAGCTTTCAGTTTCAATTCATACAATTCGGGATCGCCTTTAAATCTCGGCCACCACAAACGAGGATGATCAATTACTAATTGTGGAAAATCTTTTGCAGTAAATACAACTTCTTTGTCTTCACCGCGAAGCAACTCAACTTCTTTTTGAAATTTTATATTTTCTCCCGCTATTTCTCCTTTCACAATACATTTCACCGGGTGCATCGTAGCATTTGCAACTTCAACAGAAATCGTTTCTGCAGATTGATCATAATCCGGTTTCGAAAGATTGGATCTCACAAAAGGATGACGAAGGGCTATCTTATTAGTAGCACACAAAGAAATACTTCTCCAAATCCCTGTATTGCGGTCCCGGATACCATCTTTGAAAGTAAAATCCCAACCAACAGACATTAGCATAGTGGTGTTAAGCCCGATATTTCCATCACCGCCATTTTTGTTTTCCCCTCTTGGTCTCCAGGGTTTGGCTTTATTGGTCCCGGGTATATCAACAGGAAAAACTTTTATTGCCAACGCATTCATTTCACCAATGTGTGAAAAATCAGTAACGTCAATGAATTGCTGCATGAACATTCCGGAAATGGTGCTCACTAAATTTCCATTGAGCCAAACTTCTGCACGGTAATTAATTCCATCAACCTGCAGCCAAACGGTTTTGTTTTTATAATCAGCCGGCATATTAAATTCAGTACGAAACCAATAAGTATAAAATTCACGGCCTGTTTCAGCAATATCAGGAATGCGTTTAGAAGATAGTTTATTATTTATTCCATAATATGGATCGGGATAGACTTTATCATAAACAAGCGAATTAAGAACAGTACCGGGAACAATGGCTGGCATCCAGTTGTCTTCTATAAATCCGGGCTTCGAAACATTTTCGGCAGTTGCTTTTTCATCATTCACTTTTTTCATTTTCCATTCAAAATTTCCTCCGTGCCCCAATTTAGAATCAAGATAAATTTTATTGCTGCTTCTTTCATAATTTTTTTCCTGTGCAATAATAAAATTGCCAACGACTAAAAGTAAAAAGATGAACAATGCTTTTTTCATGAATCAATAATTTGCACTGCTGTTATATTCATTAAAGTTTATTGATCTCAGGTTTAATTTTTTTTGAAGCATCTGCCAATGTTATAATATATTTAACTCCCTGTTTTGAAATAAAAATATCAACCGGCTCATCAAATCGAAGCAATACCTTCCCGTTTTGGGTTAATTCCTTAAAACCACTTGCGCCAAATTTCTTCAACACGCCTTTTTTTTCAGCGCCGATAACTGCAAGCCCTTTGTATTGGCCCGTATAAGTATCTCCATCAATATTTACTGAGAAAGATGCAACCGCATCGGTTTTGATCGAATTTAAATTGGTAAAAACATAAGAGCCGTCTGCATTTTTACAACCATCCCGCAAAAGGTTTTTTGAAATACCTAATTTCGAAAGATCATCAACGGAACACCCTTTTACAGTTGCTTTGTCGTAAATAAGCCTGAATCTTTTGGAAATATCATTGGCATTGAAATCATGATCGGCTTTTCCTTCGATCATTAATTTTCCACCTTTTTTCTCATAATCTTCAAGAAATTTCAATTCGGATTCTTTTGCATATTGCGGATACAGGTAAACTACAGCATCAAATTGGTGCCCATTGATAACCGGTTTGCCATCACTACCGATCTTCAATTGGCCATCTGCGATCAGATCAGAAGGAATCAGCGCATTGAGATAACCAGCATTCCAGATCTCAACCGCCTTTTCTTCAATTCCCAATTTATCATTGATATCATACATGCCCCTCTCAGCATTATTAGGATACCAGTTTTGCAACGCTTCCATACCAAATACTACAAGCAATTTTACTTCCGGCAATGAAGGATTGAATTTGTTCAAAAGCCTTGCACCCCGTTCTACTTTGTTGATACCGTCAATTGCATCGGGCATCAGCAGGTCAAAACGATTGGGACGTTTATCATGCATGGCATGGTAGTGTGTACGAACACCATATCGTAGATCGAATAATGCTTTCTCCTGTACAGGAGGGAATATTTTATCGTAGTATTGATTGTACATCGCATTTTTGGTATGTGCCATGGCGATGCCCATCTGTATGGGAAGCGGAGTTTTCTCGTCAGTCTGTCCATAACCGGGCGGATCTTTCCACCAGGAAATACCATTTGCCCATATCTCATCATTCGTTAAATGGTTATGATAAGTGTCGTGAATGCCAATGAATATATTTTGACCGAAAATTTCTTTTGCCTTTTTGTAAACTGCATTTTCCACCCGTAGCGCCCCTCCACGCATGAATTCCATGTACTCATTGATCGCTTTCATTCTTATCTCCGGCTTGTCCTGGGGAGCATAGCGACTATCAAAAAGAACTTTATCCAATGACTTTCCTTTTGAATTTTTAAATGCCGCTGCCATCGATGTAGAATACCATTGTCCCCGGAAAATAAAATCAGGACCACCTTCATTCGGACGCTCTACAAACTTGTTACCATATTCATCCAAAGCAAAACCGTTAAAAGAAATATCCTTATAATGTTGCATGGCATCCACAAAACCGTTGATCTCCACATCGCCCCACATACTGCTCTGACTACAATATTCCTGGGTCATGATGCAGGCGGTTAATCCTTTTACCGCAGCGCCACCATTGATCGTTATTTCTACTGTTTTTTTATCAGGCAAATTTTTGGTACACTTTGAAGTGATATCTTTTAAGGTAGCAGGATCATAAAAACCATCTGCCGTTTTTTTAAATGCATAGACACGAAACAGGTCTGTTTTCAGTAAGCGATCCGGGAAACGAACAAATCTTGCCTGTGCAGTATAAGAAGCTTTCCCGGATTCATCCAATTGCACTTCATCTTCGGCTATCATTCGTTGCGAGCCATCTATTGTTTTATCCTTGTAATTGCCCCAAAGCTGAAGGCCAATTTTCAATCCAGATCGATGTGCTGTTTCAACGATCTTTTTAAAAACCGGGTACATCGTCTTGAAATCATAAAAATCAGCACCGTCTCTTGCTGTAAGAAAAACCAAAGTATACGGACACTGATGAATGATCGAATCCAACTCTTCCAGGTACCTATTATCTTTTAACAAATCAGGAGAAATGAACCAATAGCCAATTTCGGGATGATTTTCATTGGCAAATCTTTTCACATAATTTATGTCCTGTGAAAACGAAAGGCCCAAACCAAACCAAATGAATGCTACTATCAGAAGAATATTTCTTTTCATCCGTTGTGCTTTTATTAACCTTTATGAAGATGTACCTGAATTTTCCGAAATAGCAGAACCATAAAATATGCTGTGAAATACTGAGTTGGCCTGCCGAATTACTAAATCGTAATCATAAAACCCGGAAAAGTGTAAGTTCTGAGAAAATGATAAGAAAACTTTTAAAAAACTGGTTTCATTTATAATAAAAGTCTTCGAAGCATGCATCAGATAATTTTTAAAAATTTTCTATGGTTCATTTTTATCTAAGAAAAAAGGATCTATACAATATTCAGCAACCATTCTATTGTATAGATCCTTTTTCAATAAAAAAATCAATATCCTGGGTTTTGTTGAATCTGCGGATTAGAATTGTCGAGCATTCCCTGCGGTATTGGCCTCAGGTAATCATGCGCATCAATTACGGCACTACCACTTGCTCCATATGCTGTCCACGGATTATATTTTGTAGATCTTGAAATCAGTGTACCGGTACGTTTCAGATCATACCACCTTTGGTCGCCTTCGCCGAGTAATTCCCTGGCTCTTTCATCCAGGATCATATCTATTGTGATGTTGCCCGGAGTAGCCCGATAAGAAGCAGTAGTAAGATCATTTACATCGCCGGGGTTGGCAGCACATTGAGGTGACATTCCCGCATTGGCTCCTAATGCACGGTCTAATACTTTGTTATAATACACATCGGCAGTTCCCAATTGAGCACCTGTAGCTCCTTTCACTATTGCTTCAGCAGCCATCAGGTATACTTCTGCTGAACGGAAGAGCGGATCATTAAATGTGGAATACCCGTCACCATAAGTAATTTTAGGTTGCCAAAATTTCCAAAACATCGGGGCACCCCATGCAAGGTTATCTACAATGGGATTAGCGCCAACGTAACCCAGCCCCATATATTCATTTGCATTAATCACTGAATAATGTTTTGTTCCGCCGGGAATATCTACACCTCTTTCTGCTGCAGTCGTTGCTGGATTGTTCCAAGGCCTTGCTACAGCAGTAGTATCATTAACATTGTAACTAAGTGTTAGGCTTTGAGGATTAGGATTATTTGTTGCTAACGAAACACTTCCGGTAGTAGTAGCATAACAAACACTGTTAAAGGTACCTTTATAACGAGCATCCATGGCCGGGTCAAATAAGCGATACGCAGCCCAGGTACAAATTACGACAGGGAGAAACCTATTATAAGTACTCGTTCTTGCTTGTTGTGCCACATTACTGGGACCATTGCCAAAAGCCTCATGCATATTATTGCCAATTAAAGAAGTACCAACACTCGGATCTCCATTGTATGCTGATGCATTTGCGTATTGGACTGAGAATATTATTTCCTTGCTTGCATTAGCTGTAGCAACGGAAGAGGTAACGGTTGCAGTCTCTAAATTCGGATTAGTGTTATGTATAGGCCATAGGTTATTCCAGTTGGATTCCAATGGATATAATCCGGAAGAAATAATCTGATCGCAAAGCTGCAAACAACTGGTAAAGTCAGCAGGTGAGCCTCCCAAAGAATTATTATAATTCCAGCCCCGGGTCAAATAAACTCTTGCCAATAAAAATTTAGCAGCACCTTGAGTTGGCCTACCTAAATCGGTTTGCTTTACAGGTAAAGCGCTTACACAACCGGTAAGATCAGTTATGATCTGGGTGTATACATCTTTAGCGGCAGTTTTTGTTACTTGAAGACTAGCGCTTGTTGTTTCAGTCAATGGCATCGGTATATCGCCCCATTGCTGCACTGCCCAGAAATAACAAAGAGAACGCAAGAACTTCGCTTCTGCTACCCTCACATTTCTCAATGAATCTGTAATGCCGGTAATATTTGGAGCCCTGGATACTACAGTATTGCACCGGTTGATCTCTCTATATAACAAATCCCACAGTGTTTGAATTTCCGGAAGCGATGCATTCAAGCGAATATCATACTGATCATAAGCACTTCCTATGGGATTGGGCTGATGGAAATAAACAGCACCCCATCCGTTGGCTGCGAACACATCCGTGCCGGCGAATTCCAATATTCTTTGTTGAGTGATATCTCTAAGCAAAGGATAGCAGGAAATAACCAGGCTTTCAAAACCTGCCTTATCCACATAATAAGTATCAGTGGTCCGGTTGGATGGATTGTATTCATCCAGGAAGCTCTTTTTACAACTCATTCCTCCAATAAAAACCAGGAGAATTGAAATCGAAACGAGTTTTACATTTTTAAAAAAATTCATAAAAATTTATTTTAAAAGTGATATTTTATTTTTTAAGAATTAAAAGCCAAGGTTTACCCCAAAGGTGTAAATCATATTCGGCACATCGTCAATATAACCGCCTGAGCCATTATATTCAGGGTCCAATCCTTTATATTTCGTAAAAATAAAGGGGTTGGTTAGCTGTGCGTATACTCTCAACCTATCGATATGGAATTTATCCAATTTCGCTTTCGGCATCGTGTACCCAACAGTGATATCAGATATCCGTAAGAAATTAGCGTATTGATATGCGATAGCGTTTTTATACGGCTGCGTGATGCCAACACCATACATATCATTGGTCGGATTATTCCTTGTCCAGTAATTCAACACAATGTGATTGTAACGGTTATTGGTATAGTCTGCCATGGTGCCGCCACCAAATAAGCCGTTCATAAACATGGTTCCGTTTCTGAGATACATGAAGCAGGAAAGATCAAAATCTTTGTAGGTGAATCTATTGGTCATACCAATTGTGAATTTCGGCAATTGAGTTCCCAATACAACCCGGTCATCTTTTCCTGTAGCAGATGAGATCACACCATCTTTATTTTCATCCACCACTCTCACCTGCCCCGGTTTTTGTCCAAATGATGCCGCCTGCACACTGTCGGAAATTTGCCAAATGCCATCAAACTTATAATCATAATAAGATTTCACTGACTTGCCCACAAATAAAGCGTTCCCAATAATCGCATTTACTCCATTTGCCAATGCTTCGATACGATTGATGTTCCTGGAGAAATTAATTGTAGTGCTCCATGAAAAATCTTTACTGTTGATATTTTGAGTATTTACCAGTACTTCAATTCCTTTATTGGATATCTTACCTACGTTGGCAGTCACCACGCTGAATCCTGAAGAAGTAGGAAGGTTTTCCTGCAGGATCAGGTCTTTGGTATTTCTCTTGTACAATTCAATCGTACCAGTGATCCTGTTTTTCAAAAATCCCATATCCAAACCAATATTTAATTCTTCACTTCTCTCCCATTTCAGGTCCTGGTTGCCCAGGGTACCCGGTGCAAATCCATTACCCACCGTTTGATCATAAGCATAAATAGTGTTCAATACTTGTGCCTGTGTGCTATATGGTGAAACGTTAGCATTACCTACCTGGCCATAACTCAAGCGAAGTTTCAGATCAGAAAAAGCATTTACATTTTCTTTAAAAAATTTTTCTTGCGCCACTCTCCAGGCAATTGCCCCTGAAGGGAAGAATGCCCATTTATTATTGTTAGCTAATTGAGAGGCGCCATCACCACGTCCCGTCAATGTGATCAAATATTTGTCGTCATATGAGTAATTGATGCGACCCATAAATGATTCCAAAGTATTTTGTACATAACTGCTGCTTACTGAAGTAATATTGGAAAGGCCTGCTGTGCCGAGATTGTACCAGTAAGATGCGTATGGAAGATTTTGTACTGCAATGGAATAATTTTCGGTCTTGCTCTTATATGCACTTTGTACAGCCGTAGCATTGATTTTGCTTTTCCCTTTTGAATAATCATATGACAATTGATTATCCAAAGTCCAACTGGTGATATCCGCCGTGGAATAGGTTGCTCTTGGCAAGTTCACACCGGCACGGTCTTTTGTGTACGTACCTCTGTAATCTCCCGTACGTGTATCAATGTTGGAAGCAGAAATAGAAGTTTTAAATGTAAGTCCTTTCATTAAAGTTATTTCCGCAAAAGCATTTCCCATCTGGTTGGCAACTTTTGCCAACACTTCACCATTAGCAGGATCGCCTTCTACTACAGGATTTAAAACCTGGTTATCTTTAATTCCCATCCATACTGCGTATCCATTCCATGGACCTTGTGACAAATCGTATCCATCGCTTGGATTTACAAGGTCACTATAATATTCAACACCGGTGGGTCTGGCCCGATACGCTGAGCGCAGCGTTTCTAATGAACTGGTGTGATTATCGCTGTAATTTATATAAGCTGTAAAACCGACACGAATAAAATCATTTATCCTGCTATCCAGAGCGCCGTTCAAGCTATATCTTTTATACCAGGTGCTGGGTAAATTACCATCTTCCTGAAGATAGCCTCCGGAAAAACGATAAGTAGTGCCAGCATTGCCACCGGTAACAGCAACAGTGTGTCCTGTTTGCATAGCTGGTTTGGTTACAGCAGCTACCCAATCTGTACTTTTCCCGGAATTGACCTGTGCCAATTCATTTGAAGTGAAAGTTGCAGGTGTACCATTATTTAAAATAACATCAGTGTATTGGCTCTGATAGAATTGCTGTGCTGTTTGGAATTGCGGTAAATGTGCCGGAACTTTTTCACCAATATAAGAATCAATACTGACTTTTGCCCGTCCACTGCGGCCTTTCTTTGATGTGATGATCACCACGCCATTTGCACCTCTTGAACCGTAAATAGCAGTGGAAGATGCATCTTTCAAAATGTCGATAGATTGAATATCGGCAGGATTGATATCTTGAATTCTTCCGCCAACGATCCCATCAATGACGACCAATGGCTCTGTAACACCGGTGATTGTGCTTTCACCACGGATATCCATAGAGAAAGCCTGACCGGGAAGATTACTGGCTTTGGTGATGTTTACTCCGGCAAACTGACCCTGCATTGCTTTTTCTGCATTGGTCGGATTGGAGCGAACGATGTCTTCTGTTTTGATTGAAGCAACGGCCCCGGTAAGGTCTTTCTTTTTCACTGTTCCATACCCTACCACCACTACATCGGATAATTCTTTGACCTCTTCAGTAAGTTTGATGAGAAGATTATTTTCTGTAGTGACCGGAATTTCCTGTAGCGTATATCCCGTAAAGGAAACTGCCAATGTCACTTTTCCTTTTGCGGGAACATTCACACTGAAATTACCGTTTTCATCTGTTACCGCACCTTTGTTGGAAGCATTCACCACAACACTGGCGCCGGCAATGGGTTTGCCGGTAGCAGCATTAACTACCTGTCCTGTGATCTTACGTGTTTGTGCATGCACAATCGCCGCAAAAAAACACATCAGAATGGAAAGCAAAAACAATTTTTTCATAATAGTTTTTTTGTTGGAATTAAGCAATCGATGGTTTAAAAATGTTGAAGAAAAAATTAAATATTATAGAATATAAATTTAGATTTTCCAAAACATCTTCATAGAGTAATCTACGGAAACGTTTTCGACAAGCTGGTATCCGAAAAACACTCTCACATTTGTCTTATTCTTATACACTGCTGTCGACATTGAATCCTCCGTCTACATTTATAGATGTACCTGTTACAAACTTTGATGCATCACTCAACAACCAAATCAATGCGCCCTTCAATTCATCCGGCTCCCCGAATCTTTTAAAAGGTGTGTGTTGCAATATCACATTTCCTCTCGAAGTCATGGTTCCGTTAGTGCCCTGTAATAATGTTTTATTTTGTTCTGTCAGAAAAAATCCCGGAACGATTGCATTGATGCGTATCGCATCGCCATAACGCCTCGATAATTCTACAGCAAACCATTTTGTGAAACTTTCCACAGCGGATTTTGCCATACTATATCCCAACACTTTACTGATCACTCTTTTTGCAGAAGCGGAAGAAATATTTACGATCGATCCTCTTCCATACCTCGCAATAGCATCTCCAAAAATCTGTGTGGGTAAGATTGTGCCCCACAAATTCAGATCCATCACTTTTTTCAAACCATTCAGATTCATATTGAAAATATCCTGGTCATATTCAACAATTCCCTCCGGCATGTTGCCTCCTGCTGCATTCACCAAGCCATCAATCTTGCCATAAGTATCTAACATGATCTTTTTTGCATTATTCAGGTCGTTCTTATTCATTACGTCAGCACACAATGCAATTGCTCTTCCGCCATTCAGGTTGATCTTGCTGGCCCTTTCTTCTGCTATTTTCCTGTTTCTACCCAGGATACCAACTGTGCCGCCAGCTTCTGCAATGCCATCAACAAAAGATTTTCCAAGAACACCTGTACCTCCCGTCACTACAACCACTCTTCCTTCCAGAGAAAATGATTTATTGGTTTTCGTTTTATTTAAAATCTGTGTTTCAATCTTTTTCATTTTTATCAAGGTTTCTTCAAATTCGTATAAAAAAATGTCCGCCAGATCTATTTTACTCTTGCTGTAATCGCATGCCTTTTAAATTCAAAAAACAGTCAGCAACTATGTATCGCTGACTGTCATTTTCATAAAATCATCAAAAGGAATTGAAGCCTGTTCTGCAAACAATGCGTGGCAGCGAAAGAATCATTTTGATTGAAAAAGAAACCGGAAGATAGCAGTCGCATATAGCCAAGCATTGTTTTGGAATGATGAATTTGAACATAAAAATTTATTCCCTCTAATTTGAAACCTTCTTTTTTTACGGAAACGTTTTCGAAAACGGTTGCAGAGGCTTCTGCTGAAATTGAGAAGGTACCTGAATTAATTTTTTTTATTCAAAAAAATAATCAGAATAATTTCCTGTAATTACAAAAAAATTTGAATGAAAATGAATGATCAGAAACCGGTACTTCCTCTCGGTATCAACGTAGATTTTAAAATGATCCGCTCGTGCACATCAGCCATCGATTTTTTTTCGAGATAGCGGAATAATTGCAATGCCGCTTGCTTTCCGATCTCATACGCCGGCTGTGTGATAGTTGACAGGCTCGGATTAAGCAAAGAGGAAAATTCCATATTGGAGAAGCCAATAATTTTCAGCTGTTCCGGGATTTTAATCTGTAATCTTTCACAGACATTATAGCAGGAAATAGCCAATTTTTCCACAGAAGCAAAAATGCCATCAGGCCTGTTGGGCCCACTGAGCATTTGGGTAATAATCTCTTCGTTAGCAGCATTATTGTTTGTGAAACGGATGATCAGTCCTTCATCCGCCGGAATGTTATGTTTTTTCAATGCTTCCAGGTATCCCTGCATTCTTTTGTTGGAAATAGATAAATAACGGGAGAGATCCAGGTAAGCGATACGTTCGCATCCAGATTCTATAAGATGTTCTGTAGCAGCAAAGCCACTTTCAAAGTCATCAGTAGTGATAATGCTGCTTTCAATAGCTTCACAAATTCTGTCAAATAATACGATTGGAACTCCTTTATTCTTCAGGTTGATCAAATGATCATAATTGTTGGTTTCTGCAGATAATGACATCAATACACCATCTACTCTGCCGCTTTGGAGATGATTGGCAAAACCGATCTCTTTCTGAACATTCTCATGTGTGAGATAAATGAGTACATGATAATTTTTTTCCTGTGCTACGTACTCAATTCCGTTGATGGCTAATGAAAAAAAGTTGTTAGTGATTTCCGGGATAACGACAGCCACAGTTTTGCTGCGGTGTTTGCGTAAACTGCTTGCGTAAGGATTGGCCTGGTAATTTAACTCCAAAGCCATATCACGAACCCTGTTCTTCGTGGTTTCACTGATCTCATAACTGTCTCGTAATGCCCTGGAAACAGTACTGATAGACAGCTGCAACCTCTCGGCGAGCATTTTAATATTAACACCCATATTACAAGCAATCTGTTACGCAAATTACGGAAATTAGAACATGATAAAAGGTTTTAGTGCAAAATCTACCGCAAACGTTTCCGAAAAAAAATTTAACGCCAGCTGTATTTCATAAAAACTAAAACTTGAACTTTAGAGCAGGCCTGAATCAGCTTTTTCATTCAAGCTTACTGGTTCGTACATTCAAAAATTGATTTGAGTCATTACGCCATCTAAAATCTATTTTTTGGTTTGTATGAACTATAAACGGGGAAACCCGAATTACCGAAAGCGAAATTTTTTTCCATTTTAAACTTTTAACGATATGCCACATACACGCCGCAGTTTCATCGGCCAATCTGCCAAAGCCGCCGCTGCAACACTGATTGTCTCAAAAGGAATGAGTGCCAGTAGTTATTCCCGCATCCTCGGTGCTAATGACAGGGTAAGAGTGGGAGTAGTTGGATTTTCGGATCGTTTCAGAAATTCCCATATACCACCGTTCATGCAGTTTTATAAAGAAATGAATTTTGATATGGTGGCTGTTTCGGATCTCTGGAAAAAAAGAAGAGAGGAAGGCGTTGCATTTATAAAAGAAAAAATGGGTCACGATATCACTGCCTGCCGCAACAATGAAGAGCTCTATGACCTGAAAAATATTGATGCTGTTTTTATCAGCACGGCAGATTTTCAACATGCATTGCTTGCCAAGCAAGCTGTCGAAGCCCATTGCGATGTGTATTGCGAAAAACCTTTTGCAGAAACAATGGAAGATAACCGTGCTGCTTTAAAAGCCATCAAAGCATCTGATCGTATTGTACAGATCGGATCACAACGAAGAAGCGGCGCCAATTATATTGCTGCGGCGGAATTTATTCAATCCGGAAAATTCGGTGATATAAAAATGGTGGAACTAACCTGGAATGTGAATCAGCCCGGACGCTGGCGTCGTCCGGAACTGGTGGCACAGTGCAAAGAAGAAGATCTGGATTGGAAACGTTTTTTATTGAATCGCCCATATGAACCTTTCGATCCGAGAAAATATTTAGAGTATCGTTTGTTTTGGCCTTATTCATCCGGAATGCCGGGGCAATGGATGAGTCACCAGATCGATACGGTGCATTGGTTCTCGAAACTGAAACATCCACGCAGTGTTGTTGCCAACGGTGGAATTTATATGTGGAAAGATGGAAGAAAAAATTGGGACACCACTACTGCTGTTTTTGATTACGGTCCGAACGACGATCCAACAACAGGATTCCAGGTAGTGTTTTCATCAAGAATGGACAATGGCGAAGAAAATCCTGCAGAGATCTATTATTCCAATGGCGGAGAATTGAATCTTATCACCAACAAAGTGACTCCTGCCGGTGGATTGACCAAAAAAGCAGCTGAAACAATGCACATGCAACCGAATCTTTTGCCGGAAATAAATCTTACAGATATTTCAGAAAAAGTGGTTGCTTCTGCAAATACCGGGGGAGATGTTCTCACAACAAATCATATTCGTAATTGGATGGAATGTATCCGAAGCAGGAAACAACCGAATGCTCCCGTGGAAGCAGGCTATTCTCATTCCATTGCAAACATCATGACCAATGCTGCCGTCAGAACCGGATATAAAGCAACATTTGATGAGGCTACCCAGGAAGTGATGGTGAATGGAAAAGTATTTCAGTACTGATCGCTGAAAGTTATTTCAGCTCTAAAATCACTACTGATATTTTTGGCAGCGTAACTACCAGGTCGCTGCCTTCTTTTTTGGCTCCACTAAATTCATCTTCTTTCACGGTGAAGGGTTTCTCAAAGCTGTTGAAGTCTGTGAATTTTGCTGAAGTCAGAATTTTCCCACTAACAGACTTCCAGTTAATATCATTCAAAGTAGTTCGTATCGTAATGTTATGTGATGGATCTAGATTCACGAATGAGATATGAACAGTTCCTGTAGAATCCATCGAAGCAGATGCATTTACCGCAGGTATTTTATTCCCATCCAAAATATAATCAGGACTGGTGAAATTTATATTCAGCAATTTTGCATCCTGGTGCACTTTATAGAGATCAAACACATAATAAGTAGGTGTCAGCAACATTTGATTTCCTTTTGTCAGGATCAGTGATTGCAACACATTGATCGTTTGTGCCAGGTTTGCCATTCTTACACGATCAGCATGATTATTAAAAATATTCAGTGTTGATCCGGCGATCAATGCATCCCTCATACTGTTTTGCTGATATAAAAATGCAGGATTGGTGCCTGGTTCTACATTGGTCCACACACCCCACTCATCCACTACCAGCGCCACTTTTTTTTCCGGATCATATTGGTCCATGATCGTCGAATGTTTTGTAACCAATTCTTCCATCTTCAAACATTTTTCCATCGTGCCGAAATATTCCTTTTCATCAAACTGTGTGGCAGATCCTTTATCGCCCCATGTTTTCGGCACTGTGTAATAATGAAGCGAAAGCCCCCACATCATATTCAGAGGGACTTTTTTCATGATCGTTTCTGTCCAGTTATAATCAAACGAGTTGGCGCCGGACGCAATTCGTTTCAACCGGGCATTAGGATAATTTTTAGCAAATGTGGCATAGCGACGAAATTGATCCGCATAAAAATCTGCCGTCATATTGCCGCCGCATCCCCAACTCTCATTTCCTACTCCCCAAAATTGTACTCCATAAGGTGCCGCATGTCCATTCTCTTTACGCTTTTCAGTCATCGGGCTTTCGCCATCGAAGTTCAGATACTCAACCCACTTCTGCATTTCTTCTACCGATCCGCTTCCGACATTTCCTGTTATATAAGGTTGTGTTCCCAATAAATTACATAGCTCCATGAATTCATCAGTTCCAAAACTATTGTCTTCCGTTACGTTTCCCCACATTGAATTCACCATTTTTGGTCTTTTGTTTCTATCCCCAATACCATCCATCCAATGGTAATTATCGGCGAAACATCCGCCAGGCCAGCGAAGATTGGGTATCCTGATTTTCTTCAACGCTTCAACGACATCAAGGCGAATCCGGTCTTTGCGTGGAAGTGTTGACGTATCGCTTACCCAATATCCGTCGTAAATACAACGGCCTAAATGTTCAGAAAAATGTCCATAAATATTTCTATTGATAGTTGGTGCCGACGAACTCGAAGTAATGATCATTCTTGTTGGCTGACCCATTACAATGGTTGAAAGCAGCAATGCTGTTGGTAGAAAAAATAAATTCTTCATGATGCAAGAATAGAATTTTTAGTTATTTCTCTCAGTCCACAGAACGAAGAATGCCTAATTCCAATCCCCTAATTTCCGCTAATCCTCTCAACCGGCCAATAGCAGAATAGCCAGGGTTGGTTTTCTTTTTCAGATCGTCCAGCATCTGATGCCCATGATCAGGGCGAAAAGGGATAGAAATTTTTCTTTTATCCATTAACGCCAGTATTTCTTTAACGACAAAGTACATATCTGTATCACCTTCCAAATGATTGGCTTCATAGAAATCTCCATTGGCATTTCGGGTGGTATTTCTTAAATGAATGAAGTTAATACGGTCAGCAAATTGTTTTACCATTGCCGGTAGATCATTGTCTGCTCTTACTCCAAATGATCCTGTGCAAAAACATAAGCCATTATTTTCTGAAGGTACAGCATCGAATAATGCCTGAACATCCTCAGCGGTGCTTACAATTCTTGGCAATCCTAAGATCGGGTATGGAGGATCATCCGGATGTATCACCATTTTAATAGCACATTCGTCCGCAACAGGGATTACTTCCTTTAAAAAATAAATAAGATGCTGTCTCAATCTATTTGCATCAATATTTTTATATGCATCCAAAGCCTGCTGAAATTGTTCTAATGTAAAACTCTCTTCGCTTCCCGGAAGGCCAGCAATAATATTACGTTGCAATAATTGTTTTTCATCTTCGCTCATTGACGAATATTTTTTCCGGGCATTTTCCAACTCCAAACTTGTATAATCTTTTTCTGCATTCTTTCTTTTCAGCATAAAAACATCTAAAGCCACAAAGGCTGCTTTTTCAAAGCGCAATGCTTTTGAGCCATCTTCTGTTTCAAAAGCAAGATCAGTTCTCGTCCAGTCCAATACCGGCATGAAATTATAAGTGACAATATTGATCCCGCAGCTACTTAGATTCCTTAATGTTTTTTTATAATTACTTATATACTCTTCGAAATTTCCAGTTTGCGTTTTTATCGCTTCATGCACTGGGACACTTTCAACAACCGACCAAACCAAACCTGCTTCTTCAATTATTTTTTTTCTTTTTTCAATTTCAGTAATACTCCATACTTCGCCATTTGGAATATGATGAAGCGCCGTAACCACTCCCGAACATCCTGCTTGCTTTATATCGGATAGACTTACCGGGTCATTTGGTCCGAACCATCTCATTGTTTGCTGCATACTATACATACAATCCAACTATTTTATTTTTTGATCGCATCTATTTTACCAGGAAAAGCAGATTCGCCTGAAAAATTTGTCAGATCGATTTTATCAACATTATTACTTTCCAATGCAAAGGAAAAATAATCAGGACGATTATCGCCCCACTTTATAGAACAATTTCTAACAGTAATATCTTTTGCAGTATCAAAATAAAATCCGGAAGTGCGTCCTTTTACAAAGCCTTCTACTTCACAGGGACGCCGGTCATAAATCCCACCTTCCAACAAAGTTGTTTTATCAATACAGAGATCAACCTGGTCAAAAATGATATTATCAATTTTATCTTTTGATTCCGCACTTACATAAACCCCATTCTCACTATTGCATTTAATATTGCTGAAAGTGATATTCTTCACTACTCCCACTCTGCCTTCCGTTGCTCCTTTCGGAAATCGCCAGTTGGCATCTTTGCTATTCACTTTAGCTCTCCGGTAAGCCGTCACATAAATTGGTTCCGCTTTTCCCCACCATACATCAGAAAAAAGGTGGCAGTCAATGATCATATTTGAGAAAACGATGTCACTAACCACGCCTTCATCACGATTTTGAATACCTACTCCCCGGTTGCTGTTTTTAATAATGCAATTATTGAAAAGCACCTGACGGATAGTATCCATATTCTCTGAACCAATTTTAATAGCGCAACTCCGTGAAGTCAGAATACAATTGTTGACAGTAATATCTTCACAACTTCCAAATTCACTATATTCCCTGCGATTCTTTAAACAAATGCAATCATCGCCACTTTCAATATGGCAATTGCTGATGCGAACATTTTTGCCATGATCAAGGTCAATACCATCGCTGTTACGCACTTTCAAACTATTTAATAATGTGATGCCCGAGATCACTACATCTTTACAACCTGCCAGATGAATTGTCCAATACGCAGAGTTTCCAATTTGCAGATCTTTAATATGAATATTTTGTCCTCCGACTAAAGTCAACAAATGTGGTCGTGGATCTTTGATATGAAATGGTTTGAGTTCATACGAGTCATATAATTCTGTTCCCATGAAAGCAATACCATTTCCATCAATTTTTCCTGGTCCATCAATGGTTACATTCTTTATATTTTCTCCGCCGATCCAGATCGTGCCTTCTCCGGGATTATCACGAAAAGCAGATTTAGTATACAATCCTGGATCGGGACTCGCCTTGACGATCGCTCCTGCTTCTACATAAAATTCAACATTGGACTTCAGATCAAATGGACCTGCTAAAAAAGTAAATGGAGAAGGAATCAAAACTCTTCCACCGCCTGCATTGAAACATGCGTCAATCGCTTTTTGTATCGCTACCGCATCATTTGCTTTACCATCTCCTTTTGCTCCGTATAATTTTATATTGAAAATTTTTTGAGCAGAAACATTAAATACAACGATCAGAGCAATCGCTCCCACAGTAATTTTCTTCATATCATTGTTTTGATAATCCTTTTGGCTGATCACTCACTTCCGATCCCCATGAAGAAGGAGCAGATTGTAACCAGATATCAAAGCGGCCTCCTTTTACAAGATCAGTATGGTCAATGTAATCTTTTGAATATTCTTTTCCGTTCAGCTTTACGCTGCTGATGTATTGATCATTTCCATTTTTTTTGTGACAAACAATTTTAAAAGATTTATTGCCGGGTAATTTGATCTGAATGCTATCAAATAAAGGAGAGCACATTATATAATTTCCCGAGACAGGATCAACAGGATAAAAACCGATTGCTCCAAACACATACCAGGCGCTGATCTGTCCTGCATCATCATTTCCGCTCAAACCGCCGGGGCCATCGTTGTATTCTCCATTCAGGATTTCTCTTACAATCTTCTGCGTCTTCCACGGTGCAGCCGTATAATTATACATGAACGGAACCTGGTGATCCGGTTCGTTGCCATGCCAGTAATGATCGTTTAAAAACAAACTATCCAATTCATTTTCCAAAATCTGACGTCCTCCCATTAATTGAGCCAAACCCGGAACATCCTGCGGAACAAAAAAAGTATATTGCCGCGGTGTGCTTTCAGTAACATATTTTTCCCTTCTGTCAGCATTGAAACTAGCTGCCCATCTTCCATCTTCATGACGACCACGAACCATTCCAACACCTTTGTCGAATACATTTATATAATTAAATGACCGGTTATTCAAACTTTTGTAATCTTCAGTTTTATTTAAACTTTTTGCGATCACTGACAATGCATAATCATCATAAGCATATTCCAAAGTGCGGCTCACCTGTTCCTTTTTGTGAAATGCAATTGGAACGCTGTCTTCCATCGGTATGTAACCATATTTTAAATACGACGGCAAAGCTCTTCTCCCTTTTCCATCTACATAACTCGCCTGGTCCGGAATTGTAAAAGCATTTTTCCGCATCAAATCATACGCTTCGTTTATATCATAATTACGTATCCCCTTAGCATATGCAGATGCAATAAAAGCCGTGACATGATCACCGACCATTTCAGAAGTATAATTGTTCCAGCAGGGAAAGATCGGCAGCCAGGTTCCCTGTTGCCCTTTTATCATCATGCTTTGCACAAAATCGTTGATCATTGTTGGGTCCAGTATCTCAAACAAAGGCAACTGCGCCCTGAAAATATCCCACATCGAAAAATCATCGTAATAATTTCCGGCCTTAAGTTTTTCAAGTTGATAGCTCTTTGTGAATGCCGGGTAAGTCCCATCTACATCATTATACAATCTCGGAAGTTGCATGGCATGATACATAGCAGTATAAAATATCCTCTTGGCTTTTTCATCTTTCCCGGATATTTTAATTTTCGACAGATCATTCTCCCAAATTGATTTTGCTTTCAACTTTATATCATTAAAGTTTTTTGGACCAACTTCTGTCGCAAGATTTTTCTTAGCACCTTCCAAGCTGCTGAATGAAGTTCCAATTGATATTTGTATCTGTTCTCCTTTCTTTAACTTAAATCCGATATAAGCGCCAATGTCCTTTCTATTGCTGATTGTATCTGAAGCAAAAATTTCATCACCACTAAATGTTCCTGCTTTGCTGATCTTCTTTTGAATTTTTATATAAAACCATCCGTTGAATCCCGCTGGTTGTCCCCAACCCTGGTAAATACGATGTGCCGGATTGTATCCCCATACTTCTCCTTTTGATGCATTAACCGTGATGGAACCTTCATTATAATCGCTGTTAGGGCTGATGAGCAAATACAAACTATCATCATTCAACATAGTGAACCGCATTATTCCACATCGTAAGGTGGAAGTCATTTCTGTTGAAATATTTTTTATATTTAGTTTATAATAATATGGAGTAGCCGTTTCATCCTCATGAGAAAAAGCAACCGAATATTTATCTACAGTTGTTTCTAATTTCCCAACAACAGGCATAACGGTAAAACTTCCATAATCCTGGGTGCAGGAACCACTGATCCAATGCGTTCCCCGAAAGCCGCTTAGCAAATTGTCCTTATAATAATATGGAGGAAGACATTTTGTTTCTTTTGCTCTTGTTTGTGCCACCCATTGTGTCATTCCAAACGGCAACCCAACAGCAGGAATCGTATTGGCATTTTGTTCTGTCCCCGCTTCATTATGTTTCAAAGCGCTGATCGTTGTTGAAGATGCAGTACCGGATAGAGACTGGACATATTGAACTAAATCCTGTGAATTGCCAACAATGGAATATAACAGGCTGATTGCAAAAAAATAAATAATGCGTTTTTTATAATTCATAATCAAAGAAAATTAAAATCCGCTCTTGGATTTTGTTTCTATTTTATATCCATGATTCCTCTTTAAAAATCCATGCAATAATTACAACAGTATTCTGCAAATTGAACCACACAACACATCTTGTTTCCTTTCCTGCAATTTGGTTGAGCTGTTACGTCAACGTTTTAAATAAATTAAACTGATTTTACATTTACCTGTAATCAGAAGAAAAAATATGTTGATCAGAATTTCAAAACAGGGGGCAAATATTTCGCCACTAAATCCTCATAATATGACTTCAATTCACTCCAAACCGGCGGAGTGGGATTTTTGGAATACAGATCGTAAGGGTTAAACAATTTTACCCATTTCAGCATTTCCCTGTCATGGTCATCCATCAAATAATCATATTGGCCTTCCCTATGCCAGGCATAAAATGAATGATAACGCAGCATATATAACCCGGGTTCGGGCAAATGGTCTTTCAGCATTTGATACACATATTCATCATGTCCCCATGACATAGAAACATTCCGTAAACCACAATTGGGTTTATAAACGCCAAATTGAGAATTATACTCGGGGTTGCTGTAATCAGGATTCGATTTAAAAAATTCAGGATAAACAATTCTATCGGAGTATGAACATCCAACCGGGAACGTATCTCCTACCACCGCCCATTGTGGTTCACCAAACAGGCATAATACTTTTCCCATATCGTGCATGAGGCCGGTCAGCACCATCCAATCCGGGTGGCCATCAGCACGGATGGCTTCTGATGTTTGCAATAAATGTTGAAACTGATCGAGATCCGTATCAGGATCAGAATCATCCACCAATTGATTCAGAAAATCAAATGCACTCCAGACCGGCATCTCTCTTTTATCAAACTTCAGAAACTCGTCTCTCTTTTTCATTACAAAATCATAAGTCTGGTATTGATGATTCAAGCGGTAGAATTCTTTTACCGTATCCCTCGCCGGGGCTTCATAATTCCTGTAGTCCTCAGTTGATTTTTCTTTTGCAATCGATTCCGGGTCGGGGTACCGGTTGAGCACATCATCTTCCCATTCATCAAGACTCTGAAGCGGGTTGATCTCTTTTGGGTTGAACTCCTGCATACAATTTCAATTGTAATTTGATTAAATGCAATCCTAATATCTGCAATTTACCCTAAACCACAATAGAAGGCTACCGCTTTATTTACGAAACCGTTTTCGTTAAAAAATTTCGCAGGGAGCTATAAGAATGAAATATATTGTGCAATCAATAATTCATTGCTTCTTCAACCAACGATTGCTTATGAAACTGCATGTTGCCGACTATCTCATCATCCTGCTGTATTTCATTTTTGTTATCAGCGTTGGCTTTATCATAAAAAAAAGGATTCGGTCCAGCAATGATTTTTTAATGAGCAACCGGAGCATTCCGCTTTGGATCACCAGTCTTGCTTTTATATCTGCCAACCTTGGCGCACAGGAAGTATTGGGAATGGTGGCATCAGGCGCCAAGTATGGTATCATGACGGTTCATTTCTATTGGGTGGGCGCCATTTTCGCCATGGTTTTTTTAGGTGTGTTCATGATGCCATTTTATTATGGCAGCCGTGCCCGCAGTGTACCGGAATATTTATCGCTCCGCTTTGATGAAAAAACAAGAGGATTGAATGCAATTTCGTTTGCAGTGATGACTGTTTTCTCATCGGGAATTTCATTATTTGCACTTGCCAAATTATTAGAAGTGATCCTTCATTGGCAATTCGGCGTTTCCATCTGGCTCGCAGCGGGGATCGTAATGATCTACACATTTCTCGGCGGCCTGACCAGTGCCGTATATAATGAAGTGCTGCAATTTTTTCTCATTGTACTCGGGCTTTCTCCATTGGTGATCGTTGCAATACATGATGCAGGCGGATGGCAAAATATAAAAGCCCAACTGCAACCTCAGCTCACGCATGCCTGGAAATATATGGGTCATGCCGACTCCAACCCGATGGGAATAAATTTTATGTCATTGATATTCGGTTTGGGATTTGTGATGTCGTTTGGATATTGGTGCACGGACTTCCTTGTAGTACAAAGAGCAATGATCGCAAAGAATATGAATGCAGCTCAACGAACTCCAATATTGGCAGCCATTCCCAAAATGATGATGCCTCTAATAGTAGTGCTTCCCGGCGTCATTGCTATTACGCTGATGCAGCCGGCATTGGCATCAAAAGGTTTCAGTATTCCCTCAAACGGAAATGGATTGGATTATACAATGACACTCCCCTCACTTATTGCTCATTATTATCCCAGCGGTTTGTTAGGTGTTGGCATCACTGCACTGATCGCCTCATTTATGAGTGGAATGGCGGGCAATGTCACCGCTTTCAATTCTGTTTTTACTTACGACATTTATCAGTCTTATTTTGTAAAAAACAGATCGGATAAACATTATTTGTGGGTGGGAAAATTAGTTACCGTGTTTGGTGTTCTATTTTCCATCGGCACCGCATACATTGCAAAAAGCTTTAACAACATCAACGATTTTCTTCAGCTCGTTTTTAGTTTTGTGAATGGGCCATTGTTCGCTACCTTTTTATTAGGAATGTTTTGGAAAAGAACTACGGGTCACGGTGCATTTTGGGGATTACTTGCCGGCACTGTTGCTGCCGCATTAACACATGGATTGACCATTGCAGAAGGAAAAGGCGGATGGATCGCACCTTTATATGAAATAAAAAGCGGAATGGGACAGGCTTTCATTGTAGCATCCGTTTCATGGATATTCAATTTCACAACAACCGTCATTGTAAGCTTGCTTACCAAACCAAAGCCAGAAGCAGCATTGAAAGGATTGGTGTATTCACTGACAGAGAAACCATCTTATCACCAGGGAAAATGGTACCTTAAAGTAGTACCACTTGGAATAATTCTGTTGCTGATCACTATCATCCTCAATATCATTTTCTTTTAAAGAGTAAAAGATGTATAAAAGATTCAACGAACTCAATTTTGTGATCGGCCTCTTCTTTCTGCTGGCATCGGTCGTCCTGTTGGGTGGATATTTTTTCAGCAATCACTCCAACGAAACAATTAATTTATACACCGGGATCGCATTCCTTGTTTTTGGAATCATTATGATGCTATTGCGCAGTAGTGAAAAAGAAAATACTGATCAGTAACCAGTTTTTCGCTAATCCTTAAAAATAGAATAGAGACTTTTGTTCACTGCTCTTAATTTCTCCAAAGGCATTTTCAAAATTTTCCGGTCGTAGGTCATGAATCCATTCACTTCACCTTCCACATCTGTCGTTTGAGTATAGACGGCTGCGGATAATCCTATCGGGATAAATTCTTCCAAACGATCGATCATTGAATTGTAACGACGGAACAAGCTATCATTAGTGCTGAAACTCTGATAGCCCCAGCTTTTTTGTTGCCAGGTGTGTCCATCAAGCGGCAAACCAAGCCCACCGAATTCTCCCAATACTATTGTTCTTGTTTTTCCAAAAAGTTCCGGCTTCGGCATAGCCGGATCAGGATAATTATGCAGATCTATAATTTGCCCCACATCATAATAATTACCACCGCTTGCACTATTCACCAATCGTGTCGGATCGTTTTGCATTGTCTGCCGTACGATTGCTGCAGTCTTAAATTGTCCCCATGCTTCATTAAATGGAATCCACACCACAATACAGGGAAAATTATACAACGTATTCATGATCGCATTCCACTCTTTCTTATAAATATTCTCGCTTTCCGGCGTTCGATCCTTATCTGTTTGATTTCCTAAAATTCCGGGATGAGATTCCCAGTGATTTCCCAGATCACCGCTGGGCATATCCTGCCACACCATGATGCCCATTTGATCGCAATAGTAATACCACCGTGCCGGCTCCACTTTTACATGTTTGCGTATCATATTAAAACCCATTTCTTTTATTGTCCGGATATCATTTTGCAAAGCTGCATCTGTTGGCGCTGTATATAAACCATCCGGCCACCAGCCCTGGTCCAGCGGGCCGAACTCAAAAAGAAAATGATTATTCAGCATCATTCTTTGAATGCCGTTCTTATCCGCAGCAATTGAAATCTTTCGCATAGCGAAATAACTTTTTATTTCGTCTACGGGCTTGCCCTTACGAACAACGGCAACTTTCAGATCATACAAGAAAGGATCAGATGGAGACCATAATTGTGGATCGCTGATAGACAATGTTTCGGTTGTATTGCTACCGGTTTTTTCAGCCACTACTTCATTTCCTTTCAATGCTGTAAAACGAATCTCATCTCCGGGTTGTATGTTTTGCACACTGGCAGTAACAGTGATCTGATGATTATCTACATCCGGTGTTTGCTTTGTTGATTCAATATATGTTTCAGGAACCACTTCCAGCCAAACAGTTTGCCAGATGCCCGTAACGGAAGTGTACCAGATACCTCTCGGGTTTACTACTTGCTTTCCTCGTGGTTGAGGGCCTTTATCCGTAGGATCCCAGACACAAATATCGAGTTGTTGTTGCGTTCCTTTCTTCAACGCATCAGTAATATCAAAAGTAAAAGGATCGTATCCGCCTTCATGTGAGCCGATCTTTATTCCATTTACGAAAACCTGTGTTCTCCAATCTACAGCTCCGAAATGAAGCAATACTTTTTTCCCCTTCATATTTCCTGCCACCGGGATCATTCTGTGGTACCAAAGCACACTATCTTTTCCTACTGTCTTTCCCACTCCTGACAAAGAAGATTCGATACAAAATGGAACTAAAATTTTTCCATCGAACGCAGATGGAATATTCTGTGTTTCTGAAACAGGTAATATCACATACTGCCAGAGGCCATTCAGGTTCGTCCAGTCTGTACGCTGCAATTGCGGCCTTGGATATTCAGGTAAAGGACGGTAAGGGTCCACACTATCTGCCCAAATAGTTTTGATATGCCCTGCGATCATTTGCCAACCGCTTTGCTGAGAAAATGATTTGCTGATAATGAAAAGACAAAGGCTAAAGACAATAATTTTTTTCATGAGACGATCAATATTTATGATAAACAAAACTAAGCTACTGATAAATTCATTGAAACTATTTTGAACTACCCTGTTTTTTTATTTCCCAGTCATCTTATTCATCAATTATCTTTGCTCTTTAACGATTGGCCTCTATGAACATTGAATTCAACAAAAACGAAGATGTGATGAAATTGTCGCTAAGTGAAATGCGGCAGCGCCTTGAAAAAATCTATGAAGGCGGCGGCAAAAAATCTATTGCCAAACAAAAAGAAAGAAACAAACTCACGGCCAGGCAACGAATAGATTATCTCGTTGACAAAGACAAACCTTTTATTGAGATCGGTGCTTTTGCAGGATATGGAATGTATGAGGAAGAAGGTGGCTGCCCTGCCGGCGGCACTGTTGCAGGGCTTGGTTATGTAAGCGGAAGACAATGTGTGATCGTCGCCAATGACCAAACTGTAAAGGCCGGAGCATGGTTTCCCATCACCGGCAAAAAAAATCTCCGCATGCAGGAGATCGCTATGGAAAATAATTTGCCGATCATTTACCTTGTTGACAGCGCTGGTGTTTTTCTCCCGATGCAGGACGAGATATTTCCTGACAAAGAACATTTCGGAAGAATATTCAGAAATAATGCCCGCATGAGTGCTATGGGTATTACACAGATCGCAGCAGTGATGGGCGCCTGCGTTGCCGGCGGCGCTTATTTGCCGATCATGAGTGATGAAACATTGATGGTAGAAAACAATGGCTCTATTTTTTTAGCAGGGCCCTACCTTGTAAAAGCCGCCATTGGTGAAGAAGTGGATATTGAAACACTCGGCGGTGCCGTAACGCATACTGAAATTTCCGGCATCGCCGATTATAAATTCAAGACGGAAGAGGAATGCATGGATCATATCAAAAAAATGATATCGCTGCTCGGGGAAAAAGAAAAGGCTGGGTTTGATCGCATTGCTGCCGTAGCGCCTAAGAAAAAAACGGAAGAATTATACGGCATCATTTCATCCGAGGGAAAACCGTACGATATGCTGGAGATCATTGAACGAATTGTGGATGATTCAGCATTTGAACAATTCAAAGAAGACTATGGTAAAACAATTATTTGCGGATATGGAAGAATTGACGGATGGGCAGTGGGAATTGTTGCCAACCAGCGAAAAGTTGTAAAAACGAAAAAAGGTGAAGTGCAGTTAGGTGGCGTTATTTATAATGACAGCGCTGATAAAGCAGCAAGATTTATTTTGAACTGCAACCAGAAAAAAATTCCGTTAGTCTTTTTACAGGATGTAACGGGTTTTATGGTAGGCAGCCGCAGCGAACATGCCGGAATCATCAAAGACGGTGCTAAAATGGTAAATGCCGTTGCCAATTCTGTTGTACCAAAGATCACCATAATTATAGGTAACTCTTATGGAGCCGGCAACTATGCCATGTGCGGTAAAGCCTATGATCCAAGATTCATCTATGCATGGCCTTCGGCAAAAATTGCAGTGATGGGCGGTGACCAGGCAGCAAAGACATTGTTGCAAATTGAAGTGGCAGCCCAAAAATCTAAAGGCAAAGAACTGAGCGCAGAAGAAGAACAAAAAATGTTGGACAACATAAAAGGGAAATATGATAAACAAACTACTCCTTATTATGCCGCAGCACGATTATGGGTGGACGATATCATTGACCCAATAGAAACAAGAAAAGTGATCTCAGAAGGGATCAATGCTGCGAATCATAATCCGAAAATGGGAGAATTGAAATTGGGGGTTTTCCAGGTATAAAAATAATTGCTTGATGGTTTAATGGCTTATTTGTTATGCATTAAATAACTTCAGTATAAATAAAGAAGAAGAAGAAGAACAATAACAATCAAACAATCTAACAAATCAATCTGTTCTTACAATTTTAAATGAAACCAGACATAACTATCTACACCGATGGTGCATCAAGAGGAAATCCAGGGCCCGGAGGCTATGGCGTTATATTAATGAGTGGCCATCACCAAAAAGAATTATCGCAAGGTTATAAATTAACAACCAATAACCGGATGGAACTGATGGCAGTCATCGCCGGGCTTGAAGCATTGAAAAAAGATCAATTGAATGTCACCATTTATTCAGATAGCCAATATGTAGTGAATGCAGTGGAAAAGGGTTGGTTAAAAAACTGGATCGCCACTAATTTCAAAGGCGGAAAAAAGAACAGAGATCTCTGGATGAAATTTCATCAGTTAGCACAGAATCACAAAATAAAATTCGTTTGGGTAAAAGGTCATGCTAATAATCCATACAATAATCGCTGCGATGAATTAGCGACAGGAGCTGCAGACGGAAAACACCTGCACGCAGATACAGGATTTGAAGCAAGCAAGAAAGATCTTTTTTCCTGAAATAAAAAACCCGGCGAGAACCGGGTTATAAATTTTTCTTTTACAGCTTTACCGGCTTCAACGCCCATCTGCCGGCAAGATTATATCCTCCAAACAAAACAGCGCCGAATACAAATGTTGCTATCAAACTCCCTTTCAGGAATGGAAGTCCTGCAGCGTAACAGGTCATCAGTCCATTAAACGTTTTTGGATAGGGCTGATTGTAGAGATCCAATCCACCGCCGATCCAATCCAGGAAATTAGAAGCGATAAAGAAAAAGATAACGCCGGCTAATGAACCTAAAATGATTTGTCCCATTTTTTGTGAATTGATCCGGAAGCCAATAAGCGTAATGCTGGCAAACAAAACATAATTCACCCACTGCCCTTTATAAAACCCGGCAATGCTGGTCAATCCCTGTGTGTACAGCAACTGGTACAATGCATCAGATACGAGCATGGATAACAACGGGAAAAGGAATGCAATTCTTTTATCTTTTATGACGGATCCTGCGAATAATGCCATGGCAATTTGCGGCGCAAAACCCAATGGGCGATTATCCCATACACGATACAAAGCGCCGATCACTACAAGCAATACAAAGACGATAATATTAGTTCTGTTCTGTTTCATATTAATGAGGTTTCAAAGCAAAAATAAATGAATTGAAGCAATTTTGCTTTCGATTTATTCACTTATGTGCACAGGGACGGAAGCCCTGAACAGGACAGCGTTTTGAAGCGCAGTGCATTGAACTTTTCCACCGGAAAAAATCATTGCAGAAGGATGACCTTTTTCAAGTACCAGTTCGTTGGTTCCTTCAGTAAGCTGAACGGAGCCTTCTGTCAACAGCACTATTTCAGCAGTGGATGCAGTAAAAGTAACATGATCATTTTCGTTCAAATTAAAAACACTTAGTTGAAAATCCGGGGCTGGCGTTTCAAATAACAATTCATGGCTGTGGATCTTTTTTCCGGACTGAATGTACACTTTAGTCGCTTCAAATTTTACATGCTTCAATAATTCCTTTACATCGATATGTTTATTGGTCAGCCCGCCACGAATCACATTGTCTGAATTTGCCATGATCTCTACATTCTGTCCTTCCAAATAGGCATGAGGTACCCCTGCATCCTGGAATATTGCTTCCCCTTTTTTCAAATGCAGCAGGTTAAAGAAATAAATAGAAAAAATTCCGCGGTCAATTGAATCTTGTTTATTTCCAAAAATTATTGCTGCTCTTGCAGCCCAAAAATCTTCCTGTTCCTTGTTTAGTTTTCCTGCATTATATAATGGTATGACCCGATCCATTAATGGCCGCAATACTTTGTTCACTTCCTGTTGCGACATTGTCATCACGAGTTTATACAATCCCTCATAACCTGAATGTTCAAATGTTGGTGCTAAAAAATTCAATTCACGAACATGCTGAAGTGTTTGAAGCAATTTTTCTTCTGGTTTAAATCCATGCAGTAGCCAGAAATCACTTAGCGCTACCATGAGTTCCGGCTTATGATTATCATCTTTATAATTTCTATCAGGAGCAGTAATCGGAATGCCGGCAGCATTTTCTCTTGCAAATTCCCTTTCCGCTTCTTTTTTAGATGGATGCACCTGTATCGAAAGCATATCTTTTACATCCAGCAGCTTTAATAAATAAGGAAGGCGCCCATATTTTTTTGCAACCGGTTTACCCAAAATTTTCTCAGCATCAGAAGCAACAAGCTGATCCAATTTTGAATTTTTATCATCGATCACCACTGATGGCGCTGTTTGATGTGCGCCGAGCCAATACTCAGCTACCGGCTTGTCACCTGATTTTGCCAAAGGCACTAATGATGGAATCAGAGATTGTCCACCCCATGCATAATACTGTGGTTCACCTTCAATATAAAATAGTCGCTTGGCTTCCTTCATCCATTTTCATTTTGTAACTTGAAGTAAAGATACTACATGGCATCGCATAATGTATTCGGGCAAGAAGCGGAATTGCTTGCTGAAAACTGGCTTAAAGAAAGAGGCTATGAAATATTATTTCGCAACTGGAGACATTCGCATTACGAGATAGATATCATTGCCCTAAAAAATAATGTGCTTCATGTAGTAGAAGTGAAAGCCCGGAAATCAAAAGTATTCGGTAATCCCGAGGACAGTGTAACCCGAAGAAAATTCAAATACCTGCAGAAAGCAACGGATGAATTTCTCTATTTGCACCCGGAATACCGGTTGCTTCAATATGATATTCTCTCTATCACACAATTAAAAAACAGCGAGCCGGAGTTTTTCCTGATCGAAGATTTTTATTATTAAGAAAATTTTTAGTTCCTCAGCTCAGCAATAACTACTTTTGTTCAATTCAAAATATTAATCATGAGAATCATTCTGGCTTTACTTGTTGCAGGTATTATCGCCTTTGCTTCCGGCGGTTGCAAATCTTCTTCCGGGCCGGTTTCATTTTGTGATACCGCCTGCTTAAAAGATACATTGAAATTTGTCAACGATCATCATCCGCTCAAACCTTACGTATATATAAGTGCCAAAGATTGTGTGGCTGATACGCTGATCTGGAGCTACGAGGGAATGGGATATAACCGAAAAATGGATCTGGCGGATATGCTCGGTGCAGTAGTGCGCATGAATAAACATTTTGTAAGATGCATCATCACAGATACCAGCTATGCATGGTTGCTGTTCAACGACTGCAATAATGGCCGTGGTTATTACCTGAAAATTCCTTTCAATAAATCAAAAAATATTTCAAGATCAGCCCGTGCTATCAACAATCTTGATCCGAAATTTTCGGTAGCAGAAGGCCTGGTGGCATACACCGACCAGGGGAATATATTTGTGGAAGAAATGGCGACGGGGAAAAAAACCATGATGACACTCGGCGAACAACTTCAATTCGACTTTGATGCAATTCATAAAACATTAGATTCTGTGAATATTTCCCCGTCACGCATTTGGGTTAAAGTAAAATTGAACGAGGGCTGGAAAGAACTGGAGAAAAGTGTTACGCTGGAATAGCTTCATAGATAACGAGAATCAAATCTCCAATTCCAAATAAATAAAAAAATCAAATTCAATTGACGAATCTTATTTGCAATTTGTTTCTTGTTATTTGAATTTTAAAAAATGTGGGAACCTTATAAAAAAGGATTCAAAGCTTACCTGCAACTGGAAAAATCCCTCTCAGAAAATTCCGTCGAAGCTTACCTGAGGGATATTGACAAACTCATTCAGTTTTTGCAGGAAAAAAAAATATTAAAAAATCCTGATGAGATTGTATTAAAAGATCTTCAACAATTCATCAAATGGACAGCCCATCTCGGAATGACGCCAACATCACAGGCGAGAATGATCTCAGGTATCCGTGCTTTTTACAAATATTGCCAGGTAGAAAATATTTCAAAAAAAGATCCCACTGTTTTGGTAGAAGCACCAAAATTAAAAAGAGCACTGCCGGATGTCCTGAGCTTTGAAGAGATCGAAAGAATTATTGCACAAATAGACCTGAGTAAACCTGAAGGAGGAAGAAATAAAGCCATACTCGAAACACTCTACAGTTGTGGCCTTCGTGTAAGCGAAGTAGTGAATCTGAAAATATCACAATTATATTTAGACGTAGGTTTTATCCGTGTAATCGGAAAAGGAGATAAAGAACGGTTGGTTCCGGTAGGAAGCAGTGCTATCAAATACATCAATATTTATAAAAATGAGATCCGGGTACATATACTTGTAAAGCCGGGCAATGAGGATATTTTATTTTTAAACAATCGTGGCAGCAAAATGTCAAGAGTGATGATCTTTCTAATTATAAAAGACCTGGCAAAAAAAGCAGGCATCAAAAAAAATATCTCGCCCCACACTTTTCGTCATTCTTTTGCAACGCATTTAATTGAAGGTGGCGCCGATCTCAGGGCAGTGCAGGAAATGCTGGGGCATGAAAGCATTACCACCACC
>DASZXQ010000004.1:0-24830 GCA_035545755.1 Chitinophagaceae bacterium
ATGGCAACGATAAAAAACTGGAGCCATCATCCGGATAAGATCTTAGCTACATTGTGCCGTTATTTGACAGACAGAAAATTGCTGAAAGTAAAATTGCAGGCCGAAGCGTTCGATCCTGCATGGGTGGATGAAAAGAAAAAAGAAGCGGCAGCAAAATTGAATATTTCGTTGGCAGAAACAGGTTATTTTGTTTTCACCGGTGAAGCCAGCAATACCACGTACGATCCCGCTGATGAACGGATCAATATTTTATTCAAAGACGGAACGGTGAAAGATATTTCACAGGTGGACAATGCACTTATCCAGCGCAATCTCAGCAGCACTATTAAAAAGCATTACATTTGTTACATGAGAGAATGAGGCCCGAAGTCTGAAAACAAACATGAACGATCAGGCCTCCGGCTTCAGCCATCCAACATCAGGTATCTATGACTTTTACCGCATCACAAATAGCGCTGCTCATCAATGGCAACATTGAAGGCGATCCTTCCGCATCAGTGCATTCATTTGGAAAAATTGAAGAAGCACAAACCGGGCAACTTGCTTTTTTAGCCAATCCAAAATATGAGGAACATATTTACCACACCAAAGCATCCATTATCATCATCAATCAAAACCTGGAATTAAAACAACCGGTCGCAGCCACGTTGATCCGGGTGCCCGATGCTTACACTGCTTTTGCGACGCTGCTCACCAAATACCAGGAAATGGTGACACAGCAATTATCCGGCATTCAGCAACCCGTTTATATTTCCAAAACGGCATCGGTTGGAGAAAATGTTTTTATCGGTGCATTTGCTTACCTCGGTGACAATGTGAAAGTGGGTAATAATTCAAAAATATTTCCCCATGCATTTCTCGGGGATAATGTGACAGTTGGTAACAACAGCATCATTCATCCGGGCGTAAAAATTTATCATGATTGCGTCATAGGAAATCATGTTACCATCCATGCCGGCACAGTGATCGGCAGTGATGGTTTTGGATTTGCCCCGCAAGCAGATGGCAGTTTTAAAAAAGTTCCTCAGATCGGCAACGTAGTGATCGAAGACCATGTGGAGATTGGGGCCAATGCTACTATTGACCGGGCTACAATGGGATCAACTATTATAAGGTCCGGAGCAAAACTGGATAACCTGATCCAGATCGCACATAATGTAGAAGTGGGAAACAGCACGGTGATCGCAGCGCAGGCAGGCATCAGCGGCAGCACCAAGATCGGCAAAGGCGTAATGATCGGCGGGCAGGTTGGAATTGTCGGGCACCTGCAAATCGGTGATGGCGCTAAAATAAATGCACAGAGCGGAGTGAGCAAATCCATTGAAGCCGGAAAAGCAGTCACCGGTTCACCTGCGCATGATTATACGGCTGCATTAAGAAGCCAGGCCATCGGCCGCAACCTTCCGGAACTGGAAAAAAGAATAAAAGAACTGGAGGCATTGGTAAAGCAGTTGCTGAAAGAAAAGATTTCATAATTAAAAATATTCCCTCCACAGACCTTTCATGAAGATCAGCGGTTTCACTTTTATTCGCAATGCCATAAAATATGATTACCCGGTTGTGGAATCTATCACCTCTGTTTTACCCATCGTAGATGAGTTTGTAGTAAGTGTGGGAAACAGCGAAGACAACACTTTGCAACTGATCGAATCCATTGGATCTCCCAAGATCAGGATCGTTCATTCTGTATGGGATGATAGCCTTCGTGAAGGAGGAAAAGTTTTGTCGGTTGAAACCGATAAAGCTTTTGCGCACATTGCACCCGACAGCGATTGGGCTTTTTACCTGCAGGCTGATGAAGTGGTACATGAAAAATATCATGAGACCATTTTGCAGGAAGCAAAAAAATATCTCAACGCACCGCAGGTGGAAGGGTTGTTATTTAAGTACCTGCATTTTTATGGCACGTATGATTATGTAGGCGATACAAGAAGGTGGTATAACCGGGAAATACGGATCATCCGGAATGATAAAAGCATTCATTCGTATCGTGATGCACAGGGATTCCGGAAGAACGGAGAAAAATTAAAGGTAAAACTGATCGAAGCTTATATATATCATTATGGCTGGGTGAAAAATCCGCAGCAGCAAAAACATAAAGTGGAGGATTTTCATATTTACTGGAGCAAGGATCAGCGGGCAGCATTCAAAAAAGAGCAGCACGAATTCTTCGATTATATGAAAGATGCCGACATATTGAGAAGATTTGACGAGGAGCATCCGGCTGTGATGCAAAAAAGAATCCGGGAAAAAAACTGGGATATACCATTTGATCTTTCCGGGAAAAAACTGTCTTTCACCGATGCCATTTTATACAAAATAGAAAAATGGACCGGAAAGCGTCTTTTTGATTATAAAAATTACAGGATCATCTGATTTTAACCGATTGGTTATATTTGCCCGTTAAAAACTGAAGGGATGGCGCCTAACTTTAACCCGGATAAACAACATACGCTTAAATCAGAAGCAACAATTTCAGGAACAGGATTACACACCGGTGTAATGGTGGATATGGTATTAAAGCCGGCGAATCCGGGATTTGGATTTCAGTTTCGCCGCACCGACCTTCCGGATCAACCTACAATCAAGGCCGATTGCGACCTGGTTACTGATACCAGCCGGGGCACCACTATCGGATTAAATGGCGCCAAGGTCAATACCATTGAGCATGTGTTGGCCGCATTGGTAGGAATGGGCATTGATAATTGCCTGATCGAATTGAATGGCCCGGAAGTTCCCATCATGGATGGCAGTTCGGAACCATTTGTTGAATTGATAGAAAAAACCGGCGTAGTGGAACAAGAGGCAAGTAAAACCTGGTACACTATTGACGAGAACATTCAGTTTTTTGATGAAAAGAAAAGAGTGGAGATGACGGCGATACCTGCAAGGGATTACCAGGTCACCACGTTGATAGATTTCAATTCCCCGGTGTTGGGCACTCAACATGCCGGTTTAAAAACAATAAAAGATTTTAAGAACGAGATCGCTCCCTGCCGTACTTTTTGTTTCCTGCATGAATTGGAAATGCTTCTGGAAAATAACCTCATCAAAGGCGGCGATGTAAACAATGCTATTGTTGTGGTAGACAAACCGGTTGATGATGCTGAAATGAGCAAATTGAAAAAGATCTTCCGGAAAGAAAAGATAGAAGTAAAAAGCGAAGGCTACCTGAACAACCTGGAGTTGCGTTTTCCCAATGAACCGGCCCGTCACAAACTATTGGATGTGGTGGGTGACCTGGCATTGATCGGTTACCCGGTGAAAGCAAAGATCATTGCTAATCGGCCGGGGCATAGCAGCAATGTAGAGTTTGCAAAAAAGCTGAAGCAATACATTAAAAAAAACAAATACAATAAAGACGTTCCTGTTTACGATCCCACGCAGCCGCCGATCTATGATCAACAATACATTGAGAAAAAACTGCCGCATCGCTATCCTTTTTTGCTGGTAGATAAGATCATTGATCTGAGCGATACGCATATTGTTGGCGTGAAAAATGTCACCTTCAACGAATGGTTTTTCCAGGGACATTTTCCCGGCAATCCGGTAATGCCCGGCGTATTGCAGATAGAAGCGCTGGCGCAAACCGGCGGCATTCTTGCCATCAATCTCAGCGGCGAAGGAAACTATGATACGTACTTTTTGAAAATTGATAATTGCAAGTTCAAGCAGATGGTAAAGCCCGGTGATACATTGCTTTTAAAAATGGAATTAGTGTCACCTATCCGCCGCGGCATCTGTGAAATGAAAGGAACAGTCTATGTAGGAAATAAAGTGTGTACTGAGGCTGACCTGGTGGCCCAGATCGTAAAAAAGTAAAGGCTATTTCACAGATCGTAAAAACAACAAATTCCCCTCTGGTTTTTAGATCCGGTAACGGTTAAAAATCAATGTATTTTTAGCTACTGTTTTTATCCACTTTTTTAACTAAACAGTGAAGAAAAAAGAGTTGTTTAAAACCGGCGAAAAGCCTTTATTTACGTACATTTGCCGGTATCGTTTTTTTACAATCTAACGAGAGGATCTTCCCCTTTATGAGCGCAGAAATAAAAGAAAAAATTGCCCCTTCAAATAATGGTTATGGTGCGGAAAGCATCCAGGTGCTGGAAGGCCTGGAAGCGGTGCGTAAACGGCCGGCGATGTATATCGGCGATATCAGCGAAAAAGGATTGCATCATTTAGTGTATGAGGTAGTGGACAATTCCATTGATGAAGCCCTTGCCGGATATTGTAAAAATATCCTGGTTACCATTTATGAAGACAATTCTGTTTCTGTGGATGATGATGGCCGTGGCATTCCTACCGGCATTATGCAAAAAGAAAAACGATCAGCACTGGAAGTGGTGATGACGGTATTGCATGCCGGTGGAAAATTCGATAAAGGTTCTTATAAAGTTTCCGGCGGTTTGCATGGTGTGGGTGTAAGCTGCGTGAATGCATTGAGCAAAAAATTACATGTACTGGTGCGCCGGGAAGGAAAAATATTTGAGCAGGAATATAAAACCGGTATTCCACAGTATGCTGTTCGTGAGATAGGGACCAGCGATAAAACAGGGACCAGCATACGCTTCTGGCCGGACGATACCATTTTCACCAGCACCACTTACAAAAAAGATATCCTGGAAGGCCGTCTTCGTGAGCTGGCATTCCTGAACAAAGGCGTTCGCATTACGTTGGTAGATCAAAGAGACAAGGAAGAAAATGGATCACCGTACACTAAAACTTTTTACAGCGAAGGCGGTATTATTGAATTCGTGGAAATGATGGATCAGAATGCCGGCCGTAATTCCCTGATCCCAAAAGTACTGTTTGTAGAAGGATTGGATCCCGAAACCAATGTGGTGGTAGAAGTGGCGATGAATTATAATGATTCATTCAGCGAACACATTTTTTCGTACGTCAATAATATCAATACCATTGAAGGCGGCACTCATGTTGCCGGTTTTCGCAGAGCATTGACCCGTGTGTTCAAAAGCTATGGCGATAAAGAAAACATGTTTGAAAAAGCAAAAGTGGAAATTGAAGGCGATGATTTTCGTGAAGGGTTATCTGCTATCATTTCAGTAAAAGTTCCGGAGCCACAATTTGAAGGACAAACAAAAACCAAATTAGGCAATAGCGAAGTGATGGGTGTGGTTGATACTACTGTATCAAGAGTAATTGAAGCATACCTGGAAGAAAATCCGAGAGATGCCAAAAATATTATCAATAAAGTAATTCTTGCAGCACAGGCAAGAGCTGCGGCAAGAAAAGCAAGAGACCTGGTACAAAGAAAATCTGTATTGACCGGTGGCGGCTTGCCGGGTAAATTAGCAGATTGTTCGGACCGTGACCCGGAACGTTGCGAATTATTTTTAGTTGAGGGGGACTCTGCCGGTGGTACGGCAAAGCAAGGAAGAGACAGAAGTTATCAGGCCATACTTCCGCTGCGGGGTAAAATATTGAACGTTGAGAAAGCGATGGAACATAAAATTTATGACAATGAAGAGATCCGGAACATGTTCACTGCGCTGGGAGTGAAGATCGGAACTGCTGACGATCCCAAAGCTCTTGACCTGAGTAAACTGCGTTACCACAAACTCATCATCATGACCGATGCGGATGTGGACGGAAGCCATATTGCCACATTGATCCTCACATTCATTTACCGGTACATGAAAGAATTGGTGGAGCAGGGATACGTCTATATCGCTCAACCGCCTCTTTACCTGGTAAAAAAAGGAAAAGACCAGGCTTATGCTTGGAATGAAGAACAAAGAAAAATGTTGGTAGAAAAGTTTGGCGCCGGAAAAGAAGATTCGGTCAATGTACAACGCTACAAAGGTTTGGGTGAAATGAATGCCGGACAATTATGGGATACTACTATGAACCCCGATACACGTACTCTTAAGCAAGTCACTATAGAAAGCGCTGCCGAGTCCGATCGCATTTTCAGCATGCTCATGGGCGATGAAGTAGCGCCCAGAAGGGAATTTATCGAATCCCATGCCCGCTACGCAAAACTGGATGTATAGACCCTAATCTCTTAGCAATTAACCGCTTAACTAAGCTGGCAACATGTTTTCTACCATCTGTTAGAAAGTTTTGGTTTCTATAACTTCTCAAATCTGTAATTTCACTTTTCAGAATCTAAAACCATTATCTATTATGTCAGAAGTCACACTTACCGCTTACAATGTAAAAACCAAAGAAAAAAATGTTCCTGTTCTTGATGCTGTAATCACAAAAACAGCCAAAGGTGCCTACATGGCCCAGGGGCATGATGGCAAAGGAAATAAACTGACCACTTTGGTAAATGAACAAAAAGCACTGGCTGCTATTAAAGCAGGCATCGCAAAGCAAGGCTGGTAAAAAAGAAATACTCTATAAAAAAACCCGTTTCGCTTCCGGCATGACGGGTTTTTTAATTCATTGGCCAGACCATTATTGCTTTAATATCCGGAACGATTGTTTTTTCCCGCTGTTATCAGTCTGAACAAAATATAGCCCGGAAGCGTATTGCGCTCCATGAAGGTCGATGACTAATTTCTCTACAAATCCTGTTGCTGCAGTAGTCGTATTAAACACTGATCTTCCATTTGCATCATAAACCTGTACTGAAATGTTCTGTCCATTTGCTGCCTGATATATTAAATTGAAAATGCCGCCTGATGGATTAGGATATACCTGCCAGGTAATTTCATCATTGAATACCACCGGCCGGACAGCAGAATATTTGAACGAACCGTCATTATCGATGATCTTTAACCGGTAGTAACGTACTCCTGATTTATTGCTCTCCGCATCAGTAAAACTATATTGCTGCTGACCGGAAGTATTGCCGCTGCTGCTGACCGTACCGATTGTTGCAAAATGATTTTGCTGGTATTCATCATTACCTTTTGCTACTTCGATTTCGTAGCGGTTCACGTCTATCTCATTTGCGGTAGTCCATTGCAGCAGCACGTCTTTATTTTGCTTTTTCTGAGCTGTAAAATCTATAAGCTGAACCGGAAGCGAGTGAAGATTTCCTAATCCGCCATCGTTCAGCCAGAATTCTGAAAAGTCTTTCACTTTAAATTCCGCATAGTACCCTTTATCAAATGGCACTTTGGTTGTTTGTAAAGGTTTAATGAACAGCCAGGTTCCCAGGTTATCATCCGAGATCGTTCCGTTTTCATAATTATCATCAGGATCGCTGTATTTCGAAACGCCCAATTGATAGGCTGAGGAAGGTTTGCTACAACCGCTGCATCCTGTTGCATTGATAAGAGAATCTGTTTCACTATCGAGAAAATAAAAACGAACGGTGACTGAATCTGATAAACTTCTTGTTGCCGGTTTAATCGTAATGTTCCGGTCATGATAATATTGGCCGTTGTGGTAACGAACAGCGCCGGTATTAATGTAAGCTTGCACATCAGTACTGCCCATATTCTGACCATTCGGCTGAATGGATGCCAGCAGTTTACCGCCTGATGTAAAATCGATCCAGTTACTTCCTCCTGAAATAGTTTGTGTCACTGGCGAACCCATGGTCACGCCATCATAGATTCCGAAAGTGTTATCATAAATATGAATATCATCCAACGCCACACCTTCCCTATTCGTAGCCGGGTCTGAATTCAATACAAAACGAAGCCGCAAATTTGTAAGACCTGTTGGTAACGGAATTGTGGCAACATGCCAGCGGGTATAATCCTGGATACTCCATAAATAGTTTCCGGAATAATTTTTATTGTACCAATTTGTTCCTTGCCCGGTTGCACCCAATCGTGTCCATGTTTTTCCATTGGCAGAATATTCAACATATGCTCCGTCGCAAAGTGTATTGCCGCAATCTTCAAGATCCAAAGCAATGCTTACACTCAGTGTCGGGTTGGTCATAGCAGAAATATTAAAACAGGGAGAATATAAATAGGAACTTTCCAGATCATTATAGTTACCTGTCAACGATGTTTTCCATGCTTTACTGCCACTTGCTGCACCGGATATTTTGGCAGATGCAGGAGTTCCGTATTCCCATGAACTTTTTTTACCTCCGGTGTACCATCCTCCGCTGCTGCTTTCAAAGTTTTCTAAATATGGGAATGAACTAATGATCGCAGAATTCACCAGATCTGTTTCGGCCGTATCATTTTCACGAAATGAATCTCCTGAATAATCAACCCAAACTTTGATAGTATGATTGCCCGGAGCCGCAAGATTAGCTGTAGCTGTGAATGTATATTGAATCGTTGCTTTAGAAGCAATGGATGCGATCGTTTCGGTAACAATAGCACCGTTATCAATTTGATATTTTACCGGTATAGAAGTTATTGTTGAATTTGCACTGTTTCGAACAGAAACTTCAATAGGTGTGGTGGCATTTAATCCGCAACTTGCTACGATCGGCGTATCAATACTGATCATTTGTATATCATTGATCGCTTTATACAAACGAACATCATCAAAAGTATACCCGGCGCCACCATAATCATCAGATGCTAATATTTGCCCCCACTGTCCCCATCGTACCTGGAAACTGCTGCTGAAATTCTGCAGGTTGGCCCTGAGGAAATCGCTCATTTCAATGCTGGAAGAAAGTTTATACGTTCCATCGGGATCATTTTGATTTGCATACAGGTCATACACTTTTATCCATGGTTGCGTATCACTTCCCCTGATCCATACTTTATCAGCAGAATCCTGGAACTCGCCATGATTTTTATAGCGGAAATCCAAACGAATATCATCGGTCGCTGTATCATAAGATGAAAGATTGAATGTTCCGAACAATGAATCTGCAGTGCCTGAAGGATTATACTCATAAGCATCCAGCGTCAATGCTTTGCTGCCTGAGTATGCAATACCGGTATTTACAAAAGACCTGATGCGGCCATAAGATGTAGACGTGGTGAAATCATAACGATCTAACCCATCTAAGCCTACCTGGTTAGATGAATAAGTTTGATCAGTTGCAGTTTCCATATCATCCAAAAAAGTTGAAGCAAGATCAATAGCAGGATTATCCAGTTGTTTGATAATAACAGATAGAGTGTCGTTGGCATTTACTGGGTCGGTAGCTGCTGCATTCACAACGACTACTGTTAAGTTATAAGTACCCGTTGCAGAAAAATCATAAGTCGTTGAAAAATTATGAGTGTCGGTTGCTCCGCCTGCAATAGGCGTTAATACAGAATCGGTAACCCATGCACCGCCATTAACGGAATATTTTACTGCATATTTATTTATTGCTGCATCATCCAGGTTTTTGATGCGGGCGGTTATCGTTGTTGTTGCAGATAATTCAGTAGACGTAAATTTCCTCCCTGAAGACGGAGCTACTATGGCATCCATTTTAAGATCATTATCAGAAATGGTTCCACTGCAGGTTCCACTATCAGGTTGGCGTGAAATAGCATCCGAACGCCTTCCGGGATTTCCATTTAATCTTGCCCTGACGGAAACCCAATACACAGAATCCTTTGACAAACCACTTATGGTGTAGGTAGTATCAGTAGTGGTGGCAACAGAAGCCATGTCACTTCCTTTTAATTGCATCACTTCATAATCCGTTGCACCGTTCATAGTATTCCATTTAAGAGAAATATATCCTTCACATTGAACTGATGCAAGTGAAACCGCAGGAGTACCTAAAATTGTAAAGGCTTCGCTGGTACTGCTCATCGCAGTGGAGTTTCTTGTTATCCGGATTTTAGCTTGGTCAGTTGTCACGGAAGGAACGAACCATTTCAATTGTCTTGCACTTGCGGGTGCTGTAGTGTCAGTCCATGTTGCACCATTATCCGATGAGAACTGTATGGTAAAATCATTGGCAGGATCGCCCCAGGAATCCCAACTGATGTAAATGGAATCTCCCTGCACAAATTTTTCTCCCCCGATGGGGTGTGTCAATACCGTTGAGGTTGGAACGATATCATACACTAAGAAATATTCCTGGGGTGAGTTTTGAGTGACCGAAGTACCTATCACATTTGCGGTATATGTTCCTGCAGCGGGATTATTGATAACAACCTGTTCAATGTTATTGATATGATCTTCTCCTGTTAGTGCAGCATTATTCACATTCCCGGGAATAGTGTCCAATACCAAAGGAAGTGTAGTATCAGATGCTGTTCCGATCACTTTCAGGTCCAGATCATTGACGAGTGTATGAGAAGAAAGCAATGTAGCGGGTGGATCATTCCAATACAGCATCACCTTTAGCTGCGCCGTATTAGCAGGAACAGTGATGCTTTGTGAATTAGTAATTCCATTAGCTATGGTAGAATCAACATAGCTGTTGTTCTCCAGCATTTGCACGGAGCGTAAGAGGTTCATCCATCCGAATCCATATGTAAAATCTGGTCCTGTATTTCCAAGATCGGTTCCGCCATTACATATCAAAGCTTTCATCAAACCGTTTTTCGGATCGGCGCCACTATGTAATTGACGATAACGTTGATATAATAAAGCCAATCCTCCTGACACTGCCGGTGAGGCCATGCTGGTTCCGGAGCTATACACATACGTATTAACCGGATAAGTTGAATAAATTTTTGTGCCCTGTGCGCTGATCTCGGGTTTGATACGCCCATCCGCTACCGGTCCTTTACTGGAGCCAGCATTGATCAATGCATTTTCGGTGGTATTCCCAACACAAACAACATTCTTTGCGGACTGATAACTCCCCAATACGGTCCTGAAACCAGAGGGATAGGAACCACAACTTAATCCTCCGTCGTTGCCGGCTGCAAATACATTTTCCAAATAGGGAAGCTCAAAAGCCTGCTGATCTAATATTCGGGAATAGAGATCATATACACCGCTATAACTACAGTCTCCCACAATATTTCCATAAGAATTATTTGTAACTACCATATCGTAATCCTGCACATAAGAAGGAGCAAAGGCAAAAATGTTTGTAAATGCCTGGCTGAGTATTGTTGCCCTGGGCGCATATCCTTTAAATCGTTCTTTAATAATTCCGGCACCGGCTGCAGTACCCATAACATGCACACCATGCCCGCCTCCTGCAATGGCGGCTCTATTGATCAATCTTCCTGTAAAGTCCATATGCCTTAATGGATCGCTGTCGTCTCCAATACCAATTACAACGCTATCGCCATGCAGATCCCGTCCGCCGATCAATGAAGAATTCAGCACATTAGCTCTCGAATTCGGAACACTCTGGTGATTCAGCAACTGATCTTCATGAGGAAGCGGCTGAACATATTCAACGAAAGGCAATGAAGCCAATTCCGAGATTCGCTGCTGTGAAATTCTCAAAGCCAATATCCGGTAGTCTTTGAAAAAAGAAGAGGTGATATCAAAATTCCTGTTTTTTAATTCATCAGCAACGGTCTCAAATGAAAATGACTTCGGATAGCTGATCCAAACATCAATGGTGCCGGGAGTTTTAACTGACCATGCTGGAAAAATTCCTTTAGCAAGGCCGGCTTGCATTTTTTGCTGAGGAGAAAGATCTACAATAGCTCTCGCATTTGCCTGCAAAAGAGCAGCAGCATTTAACGGGCCTGTTATCGTGACTGTGTACGCATTATTTGGGACATAATCGAGCAATTCAATGCCAGACTGCTTTAATTGTTCCCGTTGTGCATCCGTAGGAATTTTTTCAAATTGAATAATAGCAAAGGATCTTTGATTCATCCTTGCTGCTAACCTGTTTACAGAATCTATTTTTTCAGCAGTGATATTTTTTTGGGGGACGAAGGCACCGCTGTTCAACAACAAAGCATATGGTTCTTTTTGTTGCGCATTAACAGTAATACAAAAAAATGACAGGGCAGCTATCAAGGGAATTGGATTCAATCTCATACCCGCAATTATGAATTAAATATAATACAATTACATCAAATCTGCCAGTTCAATGCAATGGCTGCTGATCGTGGATTCAGATTGCAAGTACCTTATTTTCCCGGAAACAATATTGATGCAATTGAGTAAGAAAACGGAACATGCTTTCCATACTTTCTACCGGTTCCACTGTCAGTAAAAACAGCTTGCCTGTTTGTTTCAATTTAGCCTTATTGGTTGCCGTCTGGATAAACGAAAGAATATTCCGGAACGTTGCTGATTCAAAATAAGGGGAATCATTTTTATTGATGAAATAGCATTTCAAAGAATCATTTTTCAGCGACATTTTTTCAAAACCCATATCCACTGCCAGTTTCCTGCAACGGACAGTGATGAACAGATCTTCGACCTGTTGCGGAACCGGACCAAACCGATCTGCTAATTCCTCTTTCATCTTATTCAATTCTTCTTCTGTTTCACAATTATCCATTCGTGTGTATAAGGACAATCGCTCGGTGATGTTTTCTACATATTCATCAGGAATTAAGATCTCAAGATCAGTATCAATGGTGCAATCATGGACATAATCATCTTGCCGGGCAATTTCTTCTTTGAATAATTCTTTGAATTCTGTTCGCTTCAGTTCTTTAATGGCTTCATCCAATATTTTCTGATACATTTCAAAACCGATCTCTGCCATGAAACCGCTTTGTTCTCCTCCCAATAAATTTCCGGCGCCACGAATATCCAAATCTCTCATGGCGATCTGGAAGCCGCTGCCCAACTCACTATGTTGTTCCAGTGTTTGTAATCTTTTTCTTGAATCAGCCGGCAATGTGCTCATGGGCGGAGCTAACAAATAACAGAATGCTTTTTTATTACTGCGCCCTACTCTTCCTCGTAGTTGATGCAGATCGCTCAATCCAAACTGATGAGCATTGTTTACAATGATAGTGTTTACATTAGGAATATCCACCCCGCTTTCGACAATGTTAGTGCAAACCAACACGTCATATTTTTTGTCAATGAAATCGAGGATCCGTTCTTCCAGTACATGTCCTTCCATTTGCCCGTGAGCATAACCGATGCTGAGATCGGGACACAAACCCTGTAAGATGGATGCCATTTCTGCCAATCCCTGGATGCGATTGAAAATAAAAAACACCTGTCCGCCTCTCTCCGTTTCAAAATAAATAGCATCACGGATCATATCCTCATTATATACCAACACTTCCGTCTGGATCGGTTGGCGATTCGGTGGCGGCGTATTGATAATGCTCAGGTCTCTTGCTCCCATCAATGAAAATTGCAAAGTGCGTGGAATGGGTGTGGCAGTAAGCGTCAGGCAATCCACATTTGTCTTCAAAGTTTTGATCTTTTCTTTATGGCCTACTCCGAATTTTTGTTCTTCATCAATGATCAGCAACCCGAGGTCTTTGAACTTCACCTCTTTTCCCAACAACGCATGGGTGCCGATGATGATCTCAATTTTTCCTTCTTCCAGTTTTTTCAGCGTTTCCTTTTTTTCTTTAGCCGATTTGAACCGATTGATATAATCCACGGTAACAGGAAAATCTTTCAACCGTTCGCTGAATGTTTTGTAATGCTGAAAAGCAAGAATAGTAGTGGGAACCAGAATAGCAGCCTGTTTGCCATCCACACAGGTTTTAAATGCAGCCCGTATGGCCACTTCCGTTTTTCCAAAACCCACATCACCGCAGACCAACCGATCCATGGGTGATGGAGATTCCATATCTTTTTTTACATCTGCAGTCGCTTTGCTTTGATCCGGTGTGTCTTCATAAATAAAAGATGCTTCCAGTTCGGTTTGCAGATAATTATCCGGTGAATGAGCAAAGCCCTGCTGCGCCTTTCGTTTCGCATACAATTTGATCAGGTCAAATGCAATCTCTTTTACTTTTGATTTTGTTTTTTCTTTCAGCCGGTTCCATGCATCACTTCCGAGTTTGTTGATCTTAGGAATAGTTCCCTCTTTGCCCGTGTATTTGGCGATCTTGTGCAGCGAATTGATATTGACATACAAAATATCGCTGTCTTTGTAAATGATCCGTACTACTTCCTGCAGTTTACCGTTCACTTCCAGTTTCTGAAGGCCGCTGAAAACTCCAACTCCATGATCAATATGCGTCACAAAATCTCCGGGCTGTAATTCCCGAAGTGTTTTCAGTGTAAGCGCTTTATTTTTATTATAGGCTTGCCGGACATTATACTTGTGATAACGCTGAAAGATCTGGTGATCTGTATAACATACAATTTTCAGGTCTTCATCAATAAATCCTTCATGAATTGCAGATGCGATCGGGGTAAAATGAATTTCTTCTTTCAGGTCATTGAAAATGCTATAAAGACGTTCCAGTTGTTTTGGATTACCGGCGAACAGGTATATTTGAAACCCTTTTTTTTTCCATTCTTTCAGATCTTTTATCAGCAGATCAAATTTCCGGTTGAATGCGGGTTGTTCTTTGGTATTAAATTCTATTTCGAATGAACTGAGCGAAGAACGATAACCAAATTCAACTATATGCCTGCTCAGTATTTTTTCCTGAAAGTTTTTTGCTGTTATAAAATCATCTTCCGTGATATTTTTTCGTTCCAGCCGGTCTTCATTACCGTCGGAAGTTTTTTCAACTGTATTCCCTTGTTGTAAAAAAGAATTCAACTCTTCAGATGTTTCCCTTATTTTTTCCATACACCAGTCCACATCCTGCATCCATACTATCGTGTTATCCGGCAAAAAATCCAGCAATGAGATTCTTTCATCACTTTCAAATTGTGTATCCACATTGGGAATAATGCTTACCTGCAATAATTTCCGTTCACTGAGCTGCGTTTCCGGATCAATGATCCGTATCGAATCCACTTCATTGCCGAACAATTCGATACGATAAGGTTTATCATTGCCAAAAGAATAAATGTCCAGTATGCCCCCACGGATGGCAAACTGGCCGGGCTCATATACAAAATCGGTTCGCTCAAAACCATAATCAGACAATTGCAGCAATAATTGACCGACATCAAGCTGATCTGCTGTTTTAATATAGATGATGCTCGAGGAAAGTTTGTTCGGCAGTGTCACTTTCTCATGAAGCGCTTCCGGATAAGTAACTAACACTTTTTTATTACCTCCCGCTGCGATCTTTGCCAGCGCTTCGGTACGCAGCATGACATGTGATGAATTCAGCTGCCTGAAGTTTTTTTTGGTCCGGAAAGAAGACGGGAAATAAAACAGGTCCAGCGCTCCGGTGAGATTTTCCAGTGTATTATGAAAATAGGCGGCTTCCTCAGCATCATTTAATACGATAAGATGGTTGAGCTGGCTGCAGGACGGGTGCACAAAAGTTGCTGATATAACAAATTGCGAAGCGCTGCCCTGCAGGTTTTTAAGAAAGATCTGTTGAGGTTGGGAAAAAGAGAGCCTATCCGCCAGTTGAAAAAGGCGGGGGGTGTTTTGATACTGGTCCAACAAAGCGTTCGCACCCATGAGAACTGCAAAGATAAAAAAATGATTAAACCCCGACGCTTGTTCTTTATCAATAAATACTGAAAATGATTAAATTGCTTTTTAATAATTTTTTTACCTAAATCATTATTGTGAAAACCCGTTTGTCCCTTTTGATCAGCGCCGCCGCGATGGCTGCTATTGTTTTTTTTGCAATACATCGGCCGAAAACCGGATCAATAAAGATCGCAACCGTTTCTATCAAAGAAGATGAAGAGCAGGAGGCCCGTTATACTGAAATGAGAGCCCGTTATGACTTTGATATGCTGAAAAATCCGGTTACCGGAGCTATTCCTTTGAATATCCAGGAGGCAGAACTCTCCTTTGCCAGAAACATACCAGAAAAAACTTTGGTACAAGGCGGTCTTGGGAGATTAGATAATTTGAACACTTATTATCCTGCAGGTCCCAATAACCAAGGCGGCCGAACGAGGGCCGTTGCCTATGATATTCGTTATAACGGATCTTCCAACAAAGTGATTCTTGCCGGCGGGGTCAGCGGAGGAATTATGCGAAGCAGTGATGGAGGCAATTCATGGACCAGGGTTTCGCCAGATAACGAGATTCATAATTTGACCTGCATTGTACAAGACCCACGCTCCGGTAACCAAGACACCTGGTATGCAGGCGGCGGAGAACCTTACGGTAATTCGGCCAGCGAATTAGGCGCTACTTATCTTGGTTCCGGCTTGTATAAATCAACGGACAACGGAGTCACCTGGACAAAGATCTCACTAACAACAGGCAACTTTACTGATATTCCCGGGAATGCGCCACAGGCTAATGCACTGGAAGCATTCGATAATGCATTTGACTACATTCATAAAATTGCAATTGATCCTACAAATGGAAATGTTTATATCTGTGCGCATAGAAGATTGATAAGAACGAGTGATGGGGGCACAAGTTTTCAAACAGTATTTGGCAGCACTGTGGCAGCCACTGCCGAAGGCGGTCAAATGGATATAGTAATTTCTAATTCCGGAAAAATGATTTTAGCGGTGAATGGAAGTAATCCTGATATTACATTACGTGGTGTATGGGTTTCCACAACTGGAAATCTGGGTAGCTGGACCCGTATTGCCGGCGGTGCTGCATTAGGAGTAGATTCAGTAGCCAACTGGAGAGCTAATTCTTATGTCAATTATTCCGGAACCACCACTCCCATTTCCAAAAGAATAGTAATGGGGATGGCTCCGTCCAATCAGAATGTCGTCTATATTTTATATGAGAACGGATTAAGTAATTCTGCACCTGATAATGCTCCGGAAGCAGACCTGTTCAAATTAAGTATGGCCAATGGGTATACATGGACCAATTTATCCGCCAACATGCCGGACTTCAATGGTGCCACTAATAACGCGGCCACTGACCCTTTTACTGTACAGGGAGGTTACGACATGTTTGTAGGAGTGAAACCAGACGATTCGAATTTTGTGGTGCTCGGTGGCAGCAGCCTCTATCGTTCCACCAACGGTTTTGCCAGTACTGCCAACACATCATGGATAGGTGGATATGGAAATTCACTGCCCAATCTCAGTTATTATACCAATAGTCATCCGGACATTCATAACGTTGTTTTCAACCCTTCAGGCTTTAATCAGGCAATCTGTGCCAATGATGGCGGCATTCAAATGACCTCTGATGTTACAGCTACTGCCACTGCAACGGTACCTGTAAATTGGACCAATATCAACAACTATCAAACACTTCAATATTATAATGTATCAATAGACCCTGGAACAGGAATAAATAATTTCCTGGGAGGTGCCCAAGATAATGGAGTTCAATTCCGGGATAAAGATCTTTATTTATTGAATGGTATTTCAGCCTCGGACAGCAACAACCATGTCCGTATTCTGGGTGGCGATGGCGGCCATACTGGTTGCTCACCTTTTGATAATACCTTACAGCAACAGTTCTTATATGCCAGTTTCCAGTTGGGAAACCTAAGACGTTTTAAAATATCTTCTAATCCTAAAACAGATGATATCACGCCAAAAGGTTTAACAACAGATGGAACTACCGGAGAATGGGGTGAATTTGTTACGAACTTCTTACTTGACCCGGACAACACCCAAAATCTTTATTATGTAAATTATAATCGTCTGTTCCGCACCACAAGTGCCAGCACTGTTGATTCTACTACGTGGACAGAGTTGACCGGCGTTGGCGCAGCCGTTAATCCAACAAATCCTACTGCAGGCACTAATGTAGGCATCCGTGCCTTAGCGGTCAGTCGCGGCCCTTACACAACCAGTCATGTATTATATATCGGTACGACCAGCGGAAAAATTTTCCGGCTGAACGATCCGCAAAATGCAGCCGCTTCAGCAACTCCGGTTGATATTACGCCTTCCATAACATTGGGATGGACGGCAGGAGCAAATGTGCAGGATATTGCAGTGAATCCCAATAATGATAATGAGATAATGGCAGTAATATCCAATTACGGAGTAATAGGTATCTGGTGGACCAATAATGCAAAGTCTGCAACACCTACCTGGAAAAATGCTGAAGGTAATTTGACCTTACCCTCTTTCAGAAGCGCCGCAATTGTGGTTAAGAAAGATGCTAGCAATAATCCCGTAACAGAATATTATGTAGGTACTTCAGTTGGTCTGTACAGCGCTGTAAATATCGGTACTACTCTGACCGGCGGCGGTTCGCCTACCTGGCAGCGGGAGGGCGGAAGTGTGTTGAACTTTGCCATTATTCAGTCTATTGCATATCGTCCAATTGATAATGTAATGGTGCTGGGTACGCATGGCAATGGCCTTTATTATACTTTTTTGGGAACACCGAACTATACGCCCAACCAGGTCACCGCAGTAAATAATCCTGTCACCAACGATAAAAATTTCATCCGGTATGTATATCCGACTATTAGCAACGGGCCCATACAATATCGTATCGGAAATATGTTTACTATAAAAAAGATCACGATACAACTATATAATACTGCCGGTCAGCAAGTATTTCACAGCGAAGCTGGTTATAGCGACGGTAGCATTGATATTTCTTCATTAAGCAGCGGTACGTATATCCTGAGCATCTATAGCGATGATGAAAAATATCGCAATGTCCAGAAAATAATAAAACATTAAATTTTCAGTAACGCAGCACCATAATAAAAGATTTTATTTAACAGAACCCGCTGTGCATTTTCACGGGTCATTTCATCATACCAGCATGAAACCAGGTTTTATCTTCTTGCTTCTGCAGGTGACTTCTATGTCATTTGCTTCAGCGCAAAAAGCACCCGTTGTAAACATGTACGCATATACACAAACGGTTTTACCCGGTCAAAAAAAAATTGTCATTCCGGATGAAAATGGAAATACTATTGAACCGGCGATGCAGAAAAAAATGAATTATTTTTTTTATGCAGAGAAAAAAAAACAGGAGTCTATCCAAATAATTGCCATATGGATGTATGGGAAAAAATATCTTGTCAGGGTCGATCCTATTACCACAACTCCTGTTTTGCTATTTCAAGGTGCATACGCTGATGGATCCCGAAACATTTCTTTGGCCCCCGGTTTTGGAAATGAATTCCTGCAGGTGCTTCCCGGATCGGTTACTACTAAAGGCGCAAAAATATCAGGGCATTTGAAAAAAATGGTTCGCCAATCCGACCTTATCTTGATCTATTTGTGGAAAGGCAAAACCTGGTATTTCCCGGTAAGAAAAATTAAAAATTTATCTCCTGTTGCATCTGAATAAAAATTTTCTATATTTACGAATTCGATTGCTTGCCATCAGGCAATAAGGCGGTATCAAAAGATGCCGCTTTTTATTTCCCGTTTTCATAAGAAAAAGAAAACGCATTCATTTTATCTTTACTGCTTAGTTTAATTTTTAAAACCAACGCATGGCACTTCAACCCTGGCGAACCGGCACAGTAATTCGTATCGAAGATCAGACACATAACACCAAACGGTTTTGGGTGGAAGTACCTGAGCTCACTTCATTTGATTTCGTCCCCGGTCAATTTGTAACGCTGGACCTTCCCATTCATGAAAAACCCAATAAAAGATGGCGCAGCTATTCCATTGCGAGCTGGCCTGATGGAACCAATGTATTTGAACTGGTCATTGTATTGGCACAAGGCGGAGCCGGAACCAATTATTTGTTCAATAATATTTCGGTAGGAAGTACACTTTCATTCCGGGGGCCACAAGGTGTTTTCACCCTGCCAAAAATTCTTGATAAAGATCTTTTCCTGATCTGCACCGGCACCGGCATTGCTCCATTCAGAAGCATGGTGCAGTATATGAAATTGCATGATCTTGAACACAAAAACGTTTACCTGATCTTTGGCTGCCGCAAAAAAGAAGACCTATTATATTATAAAGAATTGAAACAATTGCAATCTGAATTACCCAATTTTCATTATATCCCCACCCTGTCACGAGAACATTGGGAGGGCCATTATGGTTATGTACATGCGATCTACGAAGAATTTTGCAAAGACAAACAACCTGCACATTTTTTCCTCTGCGGCTGGAAACATATGGTGGATGAAGCGCAAAAAAGGATTTTAGCAATGGGCTATGATAAAAAATCCATTCACCTCGAATTGTACGGTTAGTTTCTAATCCGATCTTTTATTATCCAATGATTTTTTACAACAGAACTGTTGACATCTGTCATGTCTGTTTTTACAAACTACTTGCTATATTCGTGCAAATCAATTTGCACATGGGCGCCGGTTCACTGATTGCTCTCGCTGTTGCCGCTATAGCTTTTTCCGGAATAGCAATTCTGGTTGCCAAATTGGTTACTAAAGCCACCACCAATAAACAAAAGGGCGAACCTTACGAATGTGGCGTTCCTACCCAGGGACCAAGCTGGGTGCAGTTCAATGTAGGATATTATTTATTCGCTCTTCTTTTTCTCATTTTTGATGTTGAACTGATCTTTTTATTTCCATGGGCTGTTGTTGTAAAAAAGACCGGATGGACGGCATTGATTGAGATCGTAATATTTTTCTTTATACTGTTTACAGGATTTTTATATGCACATAAAAAAGGAGCCTTGAAATGGAAGTAAAACCCGGATTGCAACAGGGTGACCCTTTCCCCGGCACCGTACATCCAACTCCCGGCGGAGGTATTTTATTAGGCAAAATGGACCAGGTGATCAATTGGGCAAGAAGTAATTCTTTGTGGCCATTGGTCTTTGGCACCAGTTGCTGTGCTATTGAAATGATGAGTGCTGCTTCTGCAAAATACGATTGGTCACGGTTCGGATTTGAAGTAGCAAGAGCTACGCCAAGGCAAGCCGACGTAATTATTATTGCGGGCACTATCGTAAACAAAATGGCGCCGGTATTGAAAAGATTATATGATCAAATGGCCGACCCGAAATATGTAGTAGCAATGGGAGCCTGCGCTACCAGCGGTGGCCCGTTTTTTTATAACACCTATTCTGTGGTGAAAGGTGCCGATCATGTCATTCCGGTTGATGTTTATATCGCCGGATGCCCGCCAAGGCCTGAAGCATTGATCCATGCATTGATGACGTTACAGGAAAAAATAAGAAGTGGTTTGACAAGAGAACAAATCCGAATGGAAAAACCAGCGCATTCTTTTTAAATGACAAGAGACGAATTGAAAATAAAGATCACCGAACTGTTACCTTCTTCAACTTTCGAAGAAGGTGGAGAGTGGTTAAATGTGATGATAGAACCAGTAGCCTGGGAGCCTTTTGCGCAACAGCTAAGACAAGATCCCGATCTGCAATTTGATTATATGTTTTGTCTGACCTGTGTTGATTGGAAAACACATTTATCAATGGTGTATCATTTAACTTCCACAACATTCAGGCACACGATCGTTGTAAAATCAAAATTAGATCGCACTCAACCAGAGATAGAAACTGTTTCGCATATATGGAGAACGGCAGAATTTCATGAGCGGGAAGTGTATGAAATGTTTGGTGTGAAATTTTTGCATCATCCTGACCTTCGGCTGTTGATACTGCCGGAAGGATGGGAAGGAAAAAATCCAATGAGAAAAGATTTTGAAGACCCAGTAAATATGATAAGGTTATAATCATGTACGAAGAAATTGCCACAACGGAACAAGGCGATCTCGTGATCAATGTCGGACCGCAACATCCATCAACGCATGGCGTGTTGCACCTTGTCATTACATTGAATGGAGAAACAGTTAAAAAAGTAGAACCACATCTTGGTTATATTCATCGTTCTATTGAGAAAATGTGTGAGAGCCTGACCTTTCGCCAGTTCATTTACGTGACGAGCAAAATGGATTATCTCTCTTCCCACATGAATAATCATTGCTGTGCCATGTGTGTGGAAAAAGGATTGCAGGTAGAAGTTCCGCCAAGGGCACAAGTGATCCGTGTATTGATGGATGAGCTTACAAGGCTTGCCTCACATCAACTATGGTGGGGTGCATTGGCAATGGACGTTGGTGCATTGACTCCTTTTTTTCTTGCATTTCGTGAAAGAGAAATGATCAACGACATCATGGAAGAAACCTGCGGCACCCGGCTTACTATGAATTACATGGTGCCCGGAGGCGTGATGGCAGATATTCATCCGAATTTTCAAAAAAGAGTTCATGCTTTCATTGATCATTTTAAAAGAAAGATCGATGAGTATGATGAACTGGTCACCAATAATATCATTTTTCAAAACCGCACCAAAGACATCGGTTATATTTCTAAGGAAGATGCGATCTCATATGGAATGAGCGGACCCTCAGCAAGAGGAAGCGGTGTGCAATGTGATATACGGAAATTATATCCCTATGAAGTGTATGATAAATTACAATTTGACGAAGTGATTGAAACCGGTGGTGATTCATTTGCCCGTTATTTAGTCCGGATGAAAGAAATGAGGCAATCTTTATCCATTGTTGAACAATTGATCGATAATATACCGGAAGGAGATTTCCAGGCTAAGACAAAAAATGTGTTGAAATTACCCAAGGGAGAATATTATACAAGAGTGGAAACAGCACGTGGAGAATTTGGTGTTTATATAGTAAGCGAAGGAGGAACGACTCCGTACAGAATTAAATTTCGTTCACCGGGTTTTTCCAATCTATCAGCTTTGGATCACATGACAAGAGGACAAAAGATTGGCGATATGGTAGCAATTATGGGAACGCTGGATTTAGTAATACCGGATATTGACAGATAAAAAAAAGTCAAAATGAAAAATTAAAAATTGGAAATCAAGAGCAGATCATTGAATAATTAATAATTCGTAAATAAAAGTGTGGAGTTTACAAAACATAGCAGATAAAGTTCACGATTGGTTGTATGCAACGTTCAATCCAACCATCGCCATGCTGATCGAATTTGCGATCATCGGTGCATTAGCGATCGGATTGTTTGCAATGCTCGGATTGGTATTGATCTACATGGAAAGAAAAGTATCTGCATGGATGCAATTGCGATTGGGCCCCAATCGTGTCGGCCCTAAAGGAATTTTTCAAACCATGGCGGATACATTGAAACTGATCGTAAAAGAAGGAATGACCCCGACCGGCGTTGATAAATTATTATTCAACCTGGCGCCTTTCATTGTGATGATCGTTGCCATGGTGGTACTTGCCCCACTGATGTTTGCCAAAGGGTTCCAGATCTGGGATATTAATATAGGTGTATTTTTCATTACGGCTATCTCTTCGCTTTCCGTGATAGGAATATTGATGGCAGGCTGGGCCAGCAACAATAAATACTCATTGCTCGGCGCCATGCGCAGCGGCGCACAGATCGTGAGCTATGAATTATCTGCCGGGCTTTCTGTTTTAGCCATTGTGGTGTTAACGGGCAGTTTGAAAATATCAGACATCATTGCATCGCAGGAAAATGGCTGGTGGATCTTCAAAGGCCATGTGCCCGTGTGGATCGCTTTTACCATTTTTATCATTGCTGTCACTGCAGAAACCAACCGGGCACCTTTTGATCTTGCGGAAGCAGAATCGGAATTGACAGCAGGATTTCATACAGAATATTCAGGAATGAAATTCGCCCTATTCTTCCTGGCAGAATATGTAAACATTTTCGTGGTATGTGCTATAGGAGCTACATTATTTTTGGGCGGATGGATGCCGTTGCATTTTGGCACCGGAACAAAATTCAATGAAGTGATGGATTATATTCCGTCGGTCGTGTGGTTTTTTGGCAAAACATTTTTCCTGATTTTCCTGATCATGTGGTTCCGGTGGACATTTCCAAGATTGCGAATTGACCAATTATTGAATTTAGAATGGAAATATTTATTACCGATCAGCATGATCAATTTATTATTTGTGACGTTGATCGCCATAATGAATTGGCATTTTTAAATTTTTTACCATGAGTTTTATAAAAAATTATATCGGTGATGTTTGGGGAGCGGTGAAATCGCTTGCGACGGGTATGAAATTAACCGGCCATTATGCCTTGCATCATAAAAGAGAAAAGATCACGCAGCAATATCCCGACAATAGGGATACACTTGAATTGCCGGAACGCTTTCGTGGTGAAGTGGTGTTGATCCATGATGAAAACAATGAACATGCCTGCACCGGCTGCACGGCTTGTGAATTGGCTTGTCCTAATGGCACGATCAAGATCATCACCAAATTTGACATTACTCCGGAAGGAAAAAAGAAAAAAGCATTAGACACATTTGTGTATCACCTGGAACTGTGTACTTTTTGCAATCTGTGTATTGAAGCTTGTCCTACTGCTGCGATCAAAATGGATCAGACTTTTGAGCATAGTGTTACTGACCGTAGCAAATTGATCAAGACATTGAATAAGCCCGGCTCAAAGATCCGGGCAGGTGTGGAATAAAATCAAAAAACAAATTACAAACATCAAATAACAATAAACAGGTTCTTGAATTTTGGTTTTTGTGATTTTGAATTTTTAACATGACTGCTTCGCAAATCATATTTTACCTGATCGCTGCATTTATTCTCGGCTGCGGTGTGCTGGCAATGACTACAAGGAAAATTTTTCGCTCTGCGATCTGGTTATTGTTTTCTCTTGTTGGAGTCTCAGCATTGTATTTCTGGTTGCAGGTAGAATTTATTGCTGCCGTTCAAATCGTAGTATATGTAGGCGGAATCGTGGTGTTGATCATCTTTTCCATTTTTCTCACACAACAATCCGGCAAGGAAATGCCAAAGGCTCCCCTTACAAGAACGATCGCATCAGTATTGGCCGTATTATTTGGATTTGCGTTTACTTATTTCCTGATCTATAAAAATAATTTCCAGGCCGGTGATGGGAAATTCGATGCAGATGTTTCCAGGATCGGCAACCAGATGATGAGCACAGGTGAACAAGGATTTGCACTACCGTTTGAAGCAGTGAGTATTTTACTATTAGCAGCGATGGTGGGATGTATTGTGATTGCCATGAAATCAAAACCAGAAGAAAAATGAACGGAATACCGATAAGCCATATTCTATTCCTGAGCACAGCGCTGTTCTTTATCGGCATGTACGGTTTGTTCACACGCCGCAACCTTATTACGATGTTGATGGCGATAGAA
>DASZXQ010000005.1:0-2284 GCA_035545755.1 Chitinophagaceae bacterium
TTCTACTACAGTTCCCGGCCAGGAAATTTACTGGACATCGGGTATCAGAAGATTAAATCCACCCAATTCAGAAAGTGTGACATTGTATCATCTCGGCATCGACTATGATTTCATCCCGCAGTATCAATTAAAGATGGTAGCGGGAAGAAATTTCTCCAAAGATTTTCCCTCTGACACTAAAGCTGCCATACTGAATGAACAAGCTGTTTCATTATTGGGTTTTAAAAATCCTGGTGATGCGATCAATCAGAAAATAATAAGAGGAGATACCCTCACTATCATCGGAGTAGTTCAAGGCTTTCATCATCTTGGCCTGCAAAAAGCAATTGACCCGCAGTTGATATTACTGCGGCCCAACAACCGCAATAATTATTCGATAAAGATCATGAGTGCCAATATGCCCAAAAGCATTGCGGCAATACAAACCACATGGAATAAATATTTTCCGAATGATCCTTTCAATTATTTTTTCCTCGATAATTTTTATAATCAGCAATATAAAGCCGATCAGCAATTTGGAAAAGTGTTTACTTTATTTGCCATGCTTGCCATATTGATCGCTTGCTTTGGCCTTTTGGGTTTATCTTCTTACAACATTCTGCAACGCACCAAAGAAGTCGGCATACGAAAAGTATTGGGGGCTTCCACCGGGAGCGTAGTGTATATTTTATCAAGAGATTTTTTAGCGCTGGTGTTGATCTCATTTATATTGGCTGTTCCTGTTACCTGGTGGATCATGCATAGCTGGTTGCAGGATTTTGCTTACCGTATCAGTATTGGTTGGTGGGTATTTGTAGCAGCCGGCCTGTTATCAGTTTTGATCGCATTGATCACCATAAGCTTTCAAGCTATTAAAGCGGCCATTGCCAACCCCGTGAAAAGTTTGAGAACGGAATGATTACACTAAAAAATAAAATTGGTTTTATGTTCCAAAAAAATCTCATCCTCGGATTCAGGTCATTGAAAAAAAATTTATCCTCTTCGGTTATAAACCTGGTTGGATTAGTCATCGGCATCACCTGCTGCTTGCTCATCTTTTCATTCGTCAAGTATGAACTGAGTTTTGACCAGTTTCATACCAAAAAAGATCGCATTTACCGTATCAACTATGATGTGCTGATGGGCGGAAGCGAAACGGTTTCACCATCCGTACCCGTTTTTGTTGCGCCGGAACTGAAGAAAAAATTCCCGGAAATAGAAGATGCAACCCGCTTCATGGCGGAATGGTCGCCAAGAACTATCCGGCGTGGCGATGTGCTCTTTGATGAAAAAAATTTTTGCTATGCCGATCCCAATTTTTTTAAAGTTTTTGATTTCAAACCTATAGCCGGCGATCTGAATAACGCATTGAATAAGCCCAATACATTGGTGATCACAAAGGATATGGCTGTTAAATATTTTGGGAAAGAAAATCCTGTGGGCCAGGGTTTGCTCTTCAACAACAAAAAAGAATTTATCGTCAGCGCAGTAATAGAGAACGTTCCGGCCAACTCTCATTTTACTTTCGATTTCCTGACCTCATTTTATACCATTGACGGTTTCGATAGTTCAGAATCAAAAATTGAATGGAACAATCCGAACTACTCAACATACCTGTTACTAAAACCGCATACTAATGTTGCAACACTGGCTGATAAGATCGAAGCATGGGTCAATCCACCATCTGACAAAAACCAAACTGCCAGCCAAAATGCATTGCACCTGAGATTAGAATCGCTGAATGTTGTTCATTTCAATACACAGGTGTTCAATTTCCAAAATCAGTTAGCCGTTACAGATTTTAAATACATCCGCATATTTATTACGATCGCTATTTTAGTTCTATTGATTGCCTGTGCCAATTATATCAATCTTGCCACAGCTAAGACATCTACCCGATCCAAAGAAGTGGGTATACGAAAAACTGTTGGCGCCAGCTTCGGACAATTATTCATACAATTTATGGCTGAATCGTTTTTACTAGTTCTTGCCGCCGTCGTTATTTCAATTGTTGCAGTTAAATTGTTATTGCCATACCTGAACAACCTATTAGGAAAAGATATTCCATTCTACATTTTTCAAAGTTCATTTTTCCCATACATTATTTTAGGAACGTTATTAATTTCACTGTTGGCGGGTTTTTATCCTTCCCTGGTGCTTTCACGATTTAAACCAGTTGAGACCTTAAAAAAAGTATTGATTAAAACAAACAGGTCGGGATTGTCGGTAAGAAAAAGCCTGGTCGTATTTCAATTTGCAATTTCTGTGATATTGATCTTAGGAACTTTCATTGTACGGTACCAGC
>DASZXQ010000006.1:0-13203 GCA_035545755.1 Chitinophagaceae bacterium
CAGTTGTAGGTGCCGGCGCAGTAGGAGCAACAGTAGCCGACAATATCGCAAGAAAAGAATTATGCACAGAACTGGTTTTGCTTGATATCAAAGAAGGCCTCGCCGAAGGCAAAGCGCAGGACATGATGCAAACCGCCGCTCTTCTTGGTTTTGATACAAGAATAACTGGCTCTACCAATGATTATTCTAAAACAGCAGGAAGCAATGTGGTCGTTATTACTTCCGGTATTCCCCGCAAACCCGGAATGACCCGTGAAGAACTGATCGGTACCAATGCAGGCATTGTAAGAGGCGTTTGCGAAAATATCCTGAAACATTCTCCCGATGCCATCATTGTAGTGATCAGCAACCCGATGGATACAATGACCTACCTTGCTTTAACATCAACAGGATTGCCAAAGAACAAGATCATAGGAATGGGAGGCATTTTGGATAGCTCAAGATTCAAATATCAATTGAGCCTTCGGCTGAATTGCAACCCTGCAGACCTGAATGCAATTGTTGTTGGCGGACATGGCGACACTACGATGATCCCACTGATCCGCTTTGCCACATGGAACAGCGTCCCGGTTACAAAATTTTTATCTGCAGAACAGCAGCAACAAATTATCAATGATACCATGGTTGGGGGAGCCACATTAACCAAATTGCTTGGTACTTCTGCCTGGTATGCACCCGGCGCATCCGGCGCAGCATTGGTGGAAGCCATCGTCAGGGATGAGAAGAAATTATTCTCCTGCTGCGTGGCATTGGATGGAGAATACGGACAAAAAGATATTTGCCTCGGCGTTCCTGTTGTTATCGGTAAAAACGGCTGGGAGAAAATTGTGGACTTCGGATTGAATGCAGAGGAACAAGCCGCCTTCAATAAAAGCGCTGATGCTGTAAGAAGCATGAACAATGTGCTGAAGACATTGTAATTTATAATCCCTATGTCTTAATGAAAGCCTTCCAACTTTGGAAGGTTTTTTTATTTTATGATCTCAAAACAAAGACGATTCAATTTCCCTTCAAAATCAAACGGAGTGGTAGCAGCAGTTATATCTTTTATGGAAGCGGCCCTGATCTTTTCTTTATCCAAACTAAATTTCCGGTAATTCGTACTGAAAAATAAAATTCCTTCTTTTTTCATGGAGCGTAAGCAAAGATTGATCAGTTCTGCATGATCCTGCTGAATATCCAGGAAGCCTTCCATCTTTTTGCTGTTGCTGAATGTAGGCGGGTCCATTATTACAATATCAAAATGATCAGCATTGATCTTTTGCAAATATTGTTTTACATCTGCCCGCACGTACCGGAATCTTCCGGAATCACTAAATGAATTCAATTGCATATTTCGCTCCGCCCATTTTAAATAAGTATTGGAAAGATCAACCGTGACCACTTCGTTTGCGCCACCCGCTGCAGCATATACAGAAAATGATCCGGTGTAGGCAAAAAGATTCAATACATTTTTGTTTTTACTTTTTTCACGAACCATTTGCCTGGTGACCCGGTGATCCAGGAATAAACCGGTATCAAGATAATCGCTGAGATTGACAATAAATTTCAATCCGTTTTCCTCAACAATGAATTCATGCTGTGCTTCGCCGGTTTTCTGGTATTGGCCGGATCTTCCCGCCTTTTTTTGGCGAAGCTTAATAAAAATATTTTCTGAGGGAATCAATACTATTTCCGAGATCACGGCAAGGCTTTTTTCCAGCCACAGTTCATGTTCAGGATCACTCATGCCATGCCGGCGCCTGTATTCGGCAACATATAAATGATCACCATAAAATTCAATACTGAAAGGAAATTCAGGAAGGTCATGATCATATAACCGGTAACAACTTACCGAGGATCTTTTGGCCTGTTTACTCAAATGGCGGTAAACTTTTTGCAGCCGGTTGCGGAACATTATAAATTTTTCTTCCTGCACGTCTAACTATTGATTGGTTTTACGAAATTCGTGATCCGCTTTGATCGTATGTACGCCATTGTTGATATTGAAACCACAGGAGGCTATGCTGCTGCAAATGGCATCACGGAAATTTCCATTTTTATTTTTGATGGCAACAAAATAGTGGAAAAATTTCAAACCCTGGTGAATCCCTGTCAGCCGATCCCCCGATACATAACGGCTTTTACCGGCATCAATGATGAGATGGTTGCCAACGCTCCTAAATTTGAAGCAATAGCGGAACAGGTGTACCGGATCCTTCATGATAAAATTTTTGTGGCTCACAATGTAAATTTTGATTACTCCTTTATCAAAGAAGGATTACATGCTGCAGGTTATTCCTTCAACACAAAAAAACTTTGCACTGTTCGGCTTAGCAGGAAAATATTTCCAGGATTTCCTTCTTACAGCCTGGGTAATCTTTGCGAATCGCTCCAGATAAAGATCAATGGCCGTCACCGGGCGGCAGGTGATGCAGAAGCTACCGTAAAAGTTTTTCAGAAACTGCTGGCGCATGATAAAGAGCAGCACATTCAGAAAAGTTTGTTGCGCAATTCGAAAGAAAGCATGCTGCCGCCAAATGTGCCGAAAGAACAATTTGAAAAATTGCCTTTACTGCCCGGCATCTATTATTTCCATGACGCCAAAGGAAAGATCATTTATGTTGGCAAAGCCCGGAATATCCGCAACCGTGTCAACAGTCATTTCAGCAGTGGGTTTGAAGGAAGGCAAAAACAAAATTTCATACGTCATACTTATTCCATAAGTTTTAAAACCTGTGCCACCGAATTAATGGCCTGCATACTGGAATCAACCGAGATCAAAAAATGGTGGCCGGCATTTAACTATTCTCAAAAAAGATGGGAAGATGTGTATGGCATTTATTCTTTCGAAGACCAGAATGGATATTTGCGCCTTGCAATAGAAAAAAATAAAAAACATTTAAGCTCCGCTTACACTTTTCATTATCTGGTGGATGGACATGCGATACTAAGAAAGTTGATCCATGAATTCAATCTTTGTCCCAAACTTTGTTTTCTGCAAACAGACAACGAGCCTTGTTCCGGCATTGCTGAAGAAAAATGTTTTGGCGCCTGCGAACAAAAGGAAAAATCAAAGCACTATAATAAAAGAGTGATGCAGGCGATAGGATCATTATCGGCTCAACCCTCTTATGCGATTATTGATAAAGGATTGAAAGAAGATGAACGATCCTGCATCCTGGTTTGGAACGGCAAATTTTATGGAATGGGTTATGTGCCTTCTGATATTCCGATCACGGAGGCGGAACAATTAAAAGATCATATTACTCCGTATAAAGAAAATAGTTTCATTCGTAACCTGGTGAATGGATATGCTGCAAGATTCCCTTCAAAAATTATTTCCTTTACCCATCAAGCTGTTCAATCCAGCCACTGAAAATTTTCACTGAGTGGCATGTTGCTGAACACATGGACAACTTCCTGGGGCGGCGTCATCAATCTTCTTTTTATGGTATCCATCCAGGCTCCATCCACTGTAAGTAGTGCTGCTACGACATCACTATTCTTTAAAATTTCATGTTGAATGCTCCACCGTGAATAATCCCGTTTTGCTTTAAGCAACCGAAGATTGATCCTGACAGGGTCATTGAGTCTTATCTCCTTTCTGAAAACACATTCTTCTCTGAATAAGATCGGCCCGAAATGCAATTGCTCCATCACTTCGGCAGTCAGTCCATATGCGATCAGGAATTCTACACGACAAAAAGCGCCCCAATCATAATACACGGAATGCCTCAAATGAAAATTAGGATCCAGGTCGGACCAGCGAACTTGTATGTCTTTGATAAAATGTTCCATCATGCTTTTTTTATTTCCTGAAACCGGTAAAAGCTAAAAGCAGCTATGGTGCAGATACCGGTTGCAGTGTACCAAAGTATATTAAATCCGGAATATTTCACGATCAGCGAACCGATTGTTGGCGCCAGCATATTTGCCATCGAAAAAGAGATGGTATAGATCGAAGCATATTGTGCCCGGTTATGCTGCTGGCTTTTCGCTACCCAATAAGTATTGACAAACGGGAACATCAGCATTTCACCCAGGGTGATGATCAGCATGCTTAGTATAACGATCCCTCTTACGGGAGCAATCGTCAATGAAAGATAGGCCATCCCTATAAAAAAAGCGCCGGCACTTATATAAAAAGTACTGCGTCTTTTGCCTTCCAATTTATAAACCAATATCATTTCCACCAGTGCAATGATCAATCCGTTCATGGCTAATACAAGACCGATCAGCGATTCATTCATATGCACATGATCTTTATAATAAACCGGCACAAGACTAAAGACCATCAGGAAACAAAATGCGACCAAAAAAACACAGAACATGAATTTGAGATAAACAGTATCCCTGAAGACTGAATCCTTTTTTGAAACTTTTATTCCCCGTTCATGGTGCAAGGTTGACAGCCCGGTTTTCACCGGCCGTAAAAATATTCGCAGCAGCATGGCAGCAATAATGCAGGTGATGCCGTCCACCCAAAATAGCCATTGATAACTGATAGCAGATAAAAATCCTCCCATGGCCGGGCCGATGGAAAATCCAAGATTCACGGCGAGACGATTCAATGAATAAGAACGGGTGCGATTCGTTTCATCGCTGTATGCAGCGATGGCCGCAGCATTGGCAGGACGGAAAGATTCACCGACCGAACTCATAATAAAAATACAAAGACCTATCCGCCACAGTTGGTTCATCTGGCCCAGCACAATAAACATGATCCCATTTGAAAGCAAACTCCAGAATTGGACCGGGTAAAAGCCAATCCGGTCTGAGATTCTTCCGCCGGCAAACGCACCCAATATAGAACCGGCTCCGTAAGCCGCCATTACCAAACCCGCCTGTGCAATTGAATAATGCAAATGATGCGTCAGGTACACCGTCATAAAAGGAATGACCATGGTGCCACTGCGGTTCACAAACATGACCAGCGCCTGCAACCATATAGATTTGGAAAGTCCTGAATACGCATTGCGATACAATGCAAGAGAAGAACGGATCATACGCTAAGCGAAATTACTTTATTGGCGCTATTTGAATTCGCCGGTCAACCTTTATTTTTGTGTATTAATCGAATAATATGAAAAAACTGATCCCAATCCTACCGGCACTGATAGTTGTATCAAATTTCATTTTTGCCCAGGCAGCACCGAAAACCAAAGCAACAACAAAGCCCATTGCCCCTAAAGTAGCTTTGAAAACATTTCAGGATTCAGTGAGCTATGCCTGCGGCATGTCTTTCGCCAATTATTACAAAAGCCAGGGTGTAAAAAATATCAACACGGTTTATTTATCCAAAGCGGTAAATGATGTCTTGTCCGGAAAAAATGTTTTATTCAACGATGAAACTGCCAACAAGATCATGAATAGATATATGTTTCAATTGCAGGCAGAAAAAGTAAAACCGGCGATCGATTCGGGAAGAGCATTTTTAGAAGCCAATAAAAAAAGACCCGGAGTAAAAACTACTGCCAGTGGTTTAGAATACGAAGTGATCACAGAAGGAACGGGAGAACGGCCTACGGCGAACGACAGCGTGACCTGCCATTACAAAGGCACATTGCTCAATGGATTTGAATTTGACAATTCTTACAAAAGAGGCCAGCCGATCACTTTTCCTTTGCATGGAGTTATTCCGGGATGGACAGAAGGCTTGCAATTAATGACGGTGGGTTCCAAATACAAATTTTATGTTCCCTATAATTTGGGCTATGGTGAATTCGACTATGGCTCCATACCCGGAGGTTCTACATTGGTATTTGAAGTGGAATTGCTCGCCGTTAAAAAAGGCCCGGCTCAATAATGAGAAAAGTAGAAGCTCATATTGACATTAATCAGTCTGCATCAAAAATATTCAGCGCTTTTACAGAATTGCATTTATTGAAAGGTTGGTGGGGAGTGGAACAATGTCTTATAGAAAAAAACAAGGTGGCATCTATTCCCTTGCATGGGATATATCTGAAAAAGGTTTTCATTACATATCGACAGGCGTTATAACAGTATACATTCCAGGCAAAGAATTGCTGATCGATCACTTTGTATATTTTAACCCGGAAAGAAAAATTCTCGGGCCAACGTATCTCGGCATCAGGATGCAGGAAAATAATAGAATTACCTCGATACAACTAATGCAGGGAAATTATCAAAGCGGCGGCGATTGGGATTGGTACCACGATGCGGTAAAACTGGCCTGGCCTGCAGCATTAGAGAAACTGAAAAATTTCCTGGAGGGATAATGTGTTGAATATTTAATGAGCTGACTTAATCTTTTCTTTCACCCATTCCATTGCTTTTTTGAATTGCGCTTCTTCTGTAAGATTCGTATTGTCCAACACAACAGCATCCTTTGCTTTTTTCAGAGGACTGACTTTCCGGTTAGAATCAATATAATCCCTCATTTCCAAATTCGCCTTTACCTCTTCCAACGTGATATTGGGATTTTTTTCAAAGAGTTCTTTGAATCTTCGCTGCACCCTCACTGCATTATCTGCGGTCATAAAGATTTTTAGCTCTGCTTTGGGAAATACCACAGTACCTATATCTCTTCCATCCATGACGATGCCTTTGTCTTTACCCATCTTTCTTTGTTGTTTTACCGCAAATGCTCTCACTTCTTTTATAGCTGCAATATCGCTTACTTTTTCTGCCACCACCAGGTCACGGATCACATATTCCACATTTTCCTCGTTAAGATAAATTTCTGTGGCCTTACTCGCAGGATTAAAAATAAACTGCAGGTTGATATTTTGCAGTGCTTGCTTCACTTCTTTGATACTGGTCCAGTCAACATGATTACGCAGGAAATATAAAGTGATGGCCCGGTACATGGCACCGCTATCAATATAGACATAGCCCAACGCCTTCGCAAGTTGTTTGGCCAAAGTGCTTTTGCCGCAGGCCGACCATCCATCAATGGTAATGATAATTTTCTTCATAACTATTGCCAGAGCAAAAATGCAAAAAATAAAGGATGCCGCCCAAAGTTCATTCAAGTAAAATTCAACGATGCCGACTTGCGAAGCAATAGTTTCCATTCATCTGCCTTGTTGCTTGTATGTGTCCAGATATCAGTGTTCAGGTAAAAACGATGTGCTGTGTTGTAATGAGGCGTAGTATGAATGGATAAACGGGAAAGGATAATTGCCATCTTTCCCTCACAATGAAAATCTGTTCTGTAAAAATCGTAATTGAAAGTGACAAGTTGAAATTTATCAAAAAGGATAGTCATCCATTGAGGCTTATCGACCGAATAATTTTTCAGCGTGTCATTCACTAACAAAAAATCCTCATGCACCAACTGTGAAAATGCGTCACGATCTGCATTTTTCCAGGCAGCCATCAGATCAACAGACAACTTCTGTAAAAGAGCTGCTTGTTGGCGGGTATCTATGTTTTTCAGCATGGTAAGGTTATAATTAAAAAGTCATTTGCAAAAGCAAATGACTTCATAAATCTATACATTTTTTATTATGCTTTGGATTTTTCCTCTGCTTTCTTCTTGAAAGAGAAGGTAAGCTTGTTATTTTCTTTATCCACATCGGCAATGAGCAGGTCGCCAGCTTTCACATGGAGATTCAATATTTCTTCTGCCAGCGGATCTTCAAGATATTTTTGAATTGCCCGATGCAGTGGCCGGGCGCCGAATTGCTGGTCATATCCTTTTTCAGCTAAAAATGCTTTGGCCTCTTCACTAAGCTCCAATCCGAATCCAAGATTGCTGAGTCTCTTCATGACACCCTTCATCAGGATATCAATGATCTGGAAGATATGGTCACGGGACAGGCTGTTGAAGATGATCACATCGTCAATACGGTTTAGAAACTCGGGCGAGAAAGTGCGTTTCAACGCCTTTTCAATCACAGCTTTGTTGTTTTCATCTACACTCTGGCTCCTTGCCTGGGTAGCAAACCCGACTCCATCTCCAAAGTCTTTCAACTGGCGAACACCGATATTCGATGTCATGATGATGAGCGTATTTTTGAAATCTACTTTTCTGCCCAACCCATCAGTCAGTTGTCCGTCATCCAACACCTGCAACAGAATATTGTAAATATCAGGATGTGCTTTTTCAATTTCATCCAGCAGGATCACACTATAAGGCTTACGTCTTACTTTTTCAGTGAGTTGTCCGCCTTCTTCATAACCCACATATCCCGGAGGAGCGCCGATCAAACGGCTGACCGTGAATTTTTCCATGTATTCGCTCATATCAATACGGATCAACGCATCTTCTGAGTCGAACATATATCTCGCCAATGATCTTGCCAATTCTGTTTTTCCCACGCCGGTTGGCCCAAGGAAAATAAATGTTCCGATAGGCTTCTTCGGATCTTTTAATCCTACACGGTTACGCTGAATAGCTTTCACCACTTTTTGGATCGCTTCATCCTGTCCTACCACCATTAACTTCATATCGTCCGCCATCTTACGAAGTTTTTCCGTTTCTGCCTCCACCATTCTTTTCACCGGAATTCCCGTCATCATACTCACCACTTCTGCAATATCTTCTTCACCGATCGGGTAACGCTTATGCTTGCTTTCCTCTTCCCAATCTGCTTTTGCTTTTTCAAGATCCTCCTGCAAACGTTTTTCTGTATCACGAAGGGAAGCTGCTTCTTCAAACTTCTGGCTCTTCACCACTTTATTCTTTTCATTCTTTACATCTTCTATTTTCTTTTCAAGATCAAGAATGTTTTTGGGAACATTGATATTCTTCAAATGCACCCTTGCTCCCACTTCATCCATCACATCAATAGCTTTATCCGGCAGCAGGCGATCAGTAATGTAACGATCACTCAACTTCACACATGCGTTGATCGCATCATCACTGAAAGTGACATTGTGATAATCTTCGTATTTAGGTTTGATGTTGATCAATATCTGGATGGTGTCATCTACACTTGGAGGATCAACCATCACTTTTTGGAAACGACGATCCAATGCACCGTCTTTTTCAATGTACATACGGTATTCATCCAATGTGGAGGCACCGATACATTGAAGTTCGCCTCTCGACAATGCAGGTTTGAATATGTTGGAAGCATCGAGAGAGCCGCTGGCTCCTCCCGCTCCTACAATGGTATGCAATTCATCGATGAAGAGAATGACATCACGATTTTTTTCCAGTTCATTCATGATCGCTTTCATACGCTCTTCAAACTGCCCACGGTATTTTGTTCCTGCAACAAGCGCTGCGAGATCAAGTGAAATGACTCTTTTATCAAATAATACTCTGGAAACTTTTCTTTGAACAATGCGAAGCGCTAATCCTTCCACGATAGCTGTTTTACCCACTCCCGGCTCACCGATCAGGATCGGGTTGTTCTTTTTTCTGCGGGAAAGTATCTGCGATACTCTTTCGATTTCTGATTCACGGCCAACGATAGGATCGAGAGCTCCTGTTTCGGCAAGGCGTGTGATATCTCTTCCGAAATTATCCAGTACCGGAGTTTTGCTTTTTGCGGCTCCCTGCTGGCGGCTGCCTTTTGGAGAAGAATATTTTTTCTCCTCATCAAAATCATCATCATTCTCGTCCGTATATTCCGCACGGGGATCATTGGATTTTACAATTCCCAATTCCTGGCGGAACAGATCGTAATCCACATCAAACTGATTCAAGATCTGTGTGGCAATGTTTTCTTTGTTTTTAAGAATCGAAAGCATCAGATGTTCCGTCTCTACCGTAGCGCTTTTCAATGCTTTTGCTTCCAAAACGGTCACACGGATCACCTTTTCGGCTTGCTTAGTTAACGGAAGACTGTTGATATTCGCAATGTTCTTTCCTGTTTTATCTTTAACGGCCAACTCAATTTCCTTTCTCAGTTCATAGAGGTCGACATTAAAGCTTTTCAGGATACGGACAGCGGTGTTATCCCCTTCACGGATCAGCCCGAGTAGCAGGTGTTCGGTACCGATAAAATCATTTCCCAACCGTAAAGCCTCTTCCCTGCTGAACGATATGATTTCTTTTACTTGTGCTGAAAAATTATTATCCATTTTTAAGATAATTGGTTCTAATACAATATTAACAAATAAATTTGACACTAGTTTTCCCGTAATTATAAACGGAATGTTGATAAACTCAGTTGCTATGGAGTTCAAAAGAGATACCAAAGAGAAATTTCATGTCATCACGCTGCCTGGCCCTGCTCTTTCTGCTACTATGACAGAAGAAATCACTGTTTATTTACTCTCTCACCTGCAAAATGACGTTAAAAACGTTGTACTGGTATTAAAAGACATTAATTCCATTGATAATGCTGCGGCCGAAGCACTGGTCAATGTGCAACAGAAATTCTATGAGAATAACGTTTCCTTCGTGATCTGTGAACTTCAAAAACCCGTGGAAAAATTTTTAGATGAAAATGAACTTTTGGAGATAATGAATGTTACACCTACTCAAAGTGAAGCGTTTGACATTGTACAGATGGAAGAGATAGAAAGAGAAATGATGGATGAGGGAAACCAATAAAGGGAAAATCAAAAATTCAAAAATTGAAGCAGCAAATACTTCCCGATAAGACTCTTGGATTTTTAGCTTTTACTTTTGACTTTTATAAATTTACTCATGCTTGCTGTCACCATTCTCGGTAATAATTCTGCAGTACCAGCTTTCGACAGGCATCCAACCAGCCAGGTCGTGACAACTGATGGCACCAGTTTCCTGGTAGATTGTGGCGAAGGGACGCAAATACAAATGATCCGCTACAAGATCCGGCGAAGCAAAATATCGCACATATTTATTTCCCATCTTCATGGCGATCATTATTTCGGACTTGTTGGCCTAATTAATAGTTTCGGATTGTTGAACCGTCAGCAAGACTTGCACATTTTTGCCCCTTCGCCATTGCAGCAGCTTATAGAATTGCAGTTGAAAGTGGCAGATACCATTTTACCGTATAATCTCTATTTTCACACTATCCGCAATGAAGGTGTTTTGCTGGATGAAGAAAAATTTTCTGTGAAATGTTTCCGCACCAATCATCGCATCGAATGTTACGGATTTGTTTTTGCTGAAAAGAAAAGACCCCGCCGTTTACTCCCCGAAAAAACAAGAGAATTTGAAATACCCGCATATTTTTATGACCGGCTCACTCATGGTGAAGATTATATAAAAAAAGATGGAACGGTAATAAAGAATGAATGGGTAACTGAAGAAGGAGCAAAAGAGAAAATGTATGCATTCTGCGCCGACACTAAATATGATGAATCCATCATTCCGCATTTCGCCGGAGCCGATCTGATCTATCACGAAACAACGTATCTCGACAACTTAGTGGAAAGAGCGACGGCACGATTTCACTCTACATCAAAGCAAGCAGCACTAATCGCACAAAAAGCACATGTGAAAAAATTGCTTATTGGACATTTCAGCAGCAAGTATGATACGTTAGAAGAATTTGAAGCAGAAGCGAGAACGGTTTTCGAAAACACCGAACTCGCCATTGAAGGAGTCTCGTACCAGGTTTGATCTACTAAATATTTCTAAGTTCTTGCAGATTCAATTCATCAACCATTGATAAAACAACGGAAATTCTTTTCGCCATGTTTGTTCATTATGTTTTCCATCATCCCGGATCACCGCGGTCATTTTTGAATGAGACACTTTACTCATCCCTTCCATTGCTTTCAACATATCCGTTACCATGGAGTCGCTTTCTTTTTTACCTGCATAGAAATAGATCTTTGAATGTACTATTTTACCTTTCGTTTTTATGTCCGGAAATATTTTCGGCCCTACCCAAAAAGCAGGAGAAAAAACTCCGACTCCGCCAAAAACATTCGGATATTTCAACACAGCATACATAGATATCAATCCGCCCATGGAACTTCCCGCAATGAACGTATGATTTTTATCACGGAGTGTTCGGTATCTTTTATCAATATATGGTTTCAATGTTTTTACTAAAAAATCCACATACTGATTTCCTTCACCTTTATTGGAAGAATAATTAGCAGCGATGCCCGTGAGTGAAAAATCATATGGACAATATTCATTGAGTCGTTTATCCTGTCCATTGTCAACAGCCACCACGATACATTTTTTCTTCATGGTATCAAGACATTCATCCACGCCCCATTCGCCTGAATACGAAGTAGCATCATCAAAAAGATTTTGCCCGTCGTGCATATACAAAACAGAGTATCTTTTTTTAGAAGAAGCATAACCTTCGGGCAAATAGATCCAAACCCTTCTTTTGCGATGTAATTGCGGGATCCAGAATGCAGAATTTAAGACATGAACATTTTTACTCGCTGTAGCTTCCCTTTTTACTATTACGGATGGAAAATGATCTTTCCAGCCTTCAATGCTGATCGTAATGCTGGTATCAGAACTAATGTCAAGCGTTCGGTTCATAACATCAGCACCGCCTGCAGTACATTCCACTTTATCCCAACTTCCTTTTGTTATTTTAAATTGATACAAACCATTGGCAAGTTTGATATCAAGAATATAATTCCCCTGATCGTCTTTACTGAATTGAAAATTTTTATCGTGCGGATTCCAGCCGTTCAATGAACCAGCGAGATAGATATCTGAATTGGAATCCTGATACGAAGGAAGAGATTTGATTATAAAATGAACACTGCTTTGGCCTGATGTACATTCAGTCGTTATGAGCAAAAAAACAATAACGATTATTCGTTGAAACATTTTATACAGTTTTCATCAATTCCCTGATCTTCTGATGATGTTTCTCACTCACTTTCCAAACCGGCTGCCGGAAATAATTTCCACATAAGCTCATTTCGGACAAATATGCTTTCACACCGCTGGGACTACCTTCGGCAAACATTGAAGCAATGATGTCAATATATTTATAGTGTAACTTCTGAGCTTCCTGAAATTTTCCCGCCATGCAAAGCCGTACCATATCAGAGTAATCTTTGGGATATGCATTAGCAACAACGGAGATCAGTCCTTCTGCACCTGCTGCGATCATTTGCAAAGTGATAGGATCATCACCACTCAGTACCATGAAATCAGCGGGTTTGTTTTTGATGATATAATTGATCTGTGCAAAATCACCACTGGCTTCTTTGGTGGCAAAAATGTTTTTACATTCTTTCGCAATCCGCACCTGCGTTTCTCCTGTCACATTCATCCCGGTTCGGGAAGGAACGTTATACATGATGATCGGAAGCGGAGCCACAGCATCCAAAGATTTGAAATGCTGAAACAATCCTTCCTGGTTTGGTTTATTATAATAAGGAGAA
>DASZXQ010000007.1:0-4038 GCA_035545755.1 Chitinophagaceae bacterium
TTTGCATTTGTAAATTATGTGCAGCAATTGGTGAAAGAAGGGATTGAATTGATCGACTGCCAGGTGTACACAGAATACCTTGAAAGTTTCGGCGCAAGGATGATCCCGGGAATAGAATTTAATCGCTATCTAAGGAAATTAATTCCTGAACAAATGCTTTGATCTATTATCAAAATTTCGAACCGATATAGTGCGGCAGCATTGCCCGCCATGTATTCCAGTCATGTGGCCATTCCGGCCCCCACACGGAAAGTTCATACCAAATTCCTTTGTCATAAAGTACCCTGGCAAATTTTCCGCTCGCAGCAGGATCTTCATAATCTCCACTGCCGGTGAGAATATGTATGTGTTTGCTTTTTCGTATTTGTTCAAGTACAGCATGATCAGCCAGGTTCGGCATATAATGCATCGGGCTGTTAAAATACACATCGTCATCAAAATATCCTTTTGTGTATTCGGTAAGATCATACACACCGCTCATGGCGATCACGCCATTAATAATATCCGGGCGTTTCAAAAAAAGGTTCATGCTGTGAAGTGCACCGAATGATGCACCGCAGGTAATGATCGGCGTTTCAGAACTGGTTCTACTGCGAATGAATGGCACCACTTCATTAAATACATAATCATTCCATTGCTGATGACGCATAGCTTTATGGCGTGGATCCATATTATTATTCAGCCAGCTTTCATTATTGATGCTATCAATGGAAAATACTTTCACTTTGCCGGAGTCAATAAATGAAGCAATATGATCCATTAACTGAAAGCGTTCATATTCCAGGTAATCAGCCGCAGCCGTCGGTACCAACAGCAATGCAAAACCATAATCGCCATAAACAGCAATCGGCATTTCTTTATTTAACGATGGGCTGTGCCAGGAAGTCAACTCTCTTTTCATAAATGAGGTTTTTGATAATTTGATTTATTGTAATTCGGGAAAATATATGATGCGGCAATTCATTTTTGGCTTTTCATCCTTAGGAACGATCACAATGATCTTTGTTGTAATAGTCTGACCGTTGCGTATAGCATAACCTACTTCAGCATTTACCATCCGGTATTTGCCTTTTGACTGATCATCCGGAATTTTCACATTCGTGAACCATGGTTTAGCAGCGAGAACTCCTTTTTTTGCGGTAAGCCTTTTCCCGGTAGCATTCTCGCAATTAAATTCTGCGATCTGCATCTCATCGGCCCCAGTATTATTATTTGCATCCCATCCGCTGTGAAATGGTATCAGTTTCAAACAACCACTTTTATTGGTTACATACAAATTCAATTCATAGCGCTGGAAGTCCTCCCCCTTTACTTCTTTTGAGCTTTCATTGCTTATATAAAATCCATATTCTAATCCATTGTACGGGTAAGGCACGTTTTCTTCAAGGTCTACTAACTGTTGCGAATGGACAGGATTTGAAAAAAGGATAAAAGCTGAATAAACCCAGACTTTTCGCATAAGGAAATTTTTACGAATATAATTTTAATTCGACTGCCGGAATAGATACCGGCGGGTACTGCCGAAGTATTTTTTACGGACCCAACTTGTCATTCCCCCCTAATAAAGAATGATCAAAACCCACAGAATGCCTGCCAGAAATCCACAGTGTATTCACAACACAATATTTGACATTTATCAAAAAGGGAGGTCAGATTTGGTAGTTTAGCTAAGTATTTTTACTTTGGTATTTCAGTATTTTTACTAAAATAATTATTGCCATACTGAAAACCTTTATCCAGAATACAAAATCGGGATTTCCTTATTATAAAATTGGCTATTAGCGTTTTAAAAAATAAAAGTTCCAACTCTTGAATTTTATTCACAACCCATGAAATTAATTTCCCATACAACAAAACAAACCTGCTTCCAATGAATGCAAATGCGATACGCATCATGCTGGTTGATGATCACCGCCTGGTCCTTGAATCATGGAAAATTTTATTGGACAACGATCCAAGATTCAGCGTTGTAGCTGAATGTGAAAATGGAGCCGAGGCGATCAGGGAAGCCGGGGCAACTACTCCTGATATTATTTTAATGGACATCAACATGTCTCCCATCAATGGATTTGAAGCCACTGAAAAAATATTAGCAGCCTACCCATCCATCAAGGTTATTGGTGTGTCGATCAATAACCAGCCTGGCTATGCCAACCGTATCATGAAACTGGGAGCAAAAGGTTTTGTCACTAAAGGCTCTTCATTTGAAGAATTGACTCATGCCATTATGGAAGTTCACAAGGGTTCGGAATATATCTGCGAAGAGATCCGAAAAAATATGAACTGAAATCGTTCCCCTTCATTCACTACCACACAATTATTTTCTTTTTCCGAGGGAAAACTAGTGCATGCTTCTTTTCCCAACTGCTTAAAACCGTAAATTTGCTCCCCATGGAATTAAGCAAAAACTTTGAGCACAGAACTGCCGAGGCCAAATGGTACCAGCATTGGTTGGATAAAAAATATTTTCACAGTGAACCCGATAACCGTCCAAAGAGTGAACGACATACCATTGTAATGCCGCCGCCCAATGTGACGGGGATATTGCACATGGGGCATTGTTTGAATAACACGGTCCAGGATATTTTAGTGAGACGAGCCCGCATGCAGGGAAAAAACACCTGTTGGGTTCCAGGCACCGATCATGCTTCTATTGCCACAGAAGCAAAAGTGGTACAGATGCTCAGAGAAAAAGGCATCACCAAATCCTCGCTCACAAGAGATGAGTTCCTGAAATATGCATGGGAATGGAAAGAAAAATATGGCGGCATCATTTTGCAGCAATTAAGAAAACTGGGCTGCAGTTGTGATTGGGACCGCACAGCATTTACTATGGATCCGGATTATTATCAATCTGTGATCAATGTATTTATTGATCTGTTTAATAAAGGTTATATCTACCGGGGCAAGCGAATGATCAATTGGGATGTAAAAGCAAAAACGGCTTTGAGTGATGAGGAGGTTTTTAGAAAAGAAACCAAACAAAAACTTTATTACATAAAATATCCTTTGGTTATAGGGGATTTTGATCAAGGCTTTAAACCTGCCAATGAAAGCATTATTATTGCCACGGTTCGCCCTGAAACTATTATGGCTGACTCAGCTATCTGTGTTAATCCAAAAGATGAGAGATACAAACACCTCCAGAACAAATGGGCAAAAATTCCCCTTATCGATACAATAATCCCAATTATAACTGATGAGTATGTTTCTATGGACTTTGGAACCGGAGCATTAAAAGTAACTCCCGCCCATGATGCTAATGATTACGCTTTATATCTGAAGAATACCCATCTTCGAATGGTTGATATATTTAACGATGATGGCACATTAAATGAGCAAGCGCAAATATATGTTGGACTAGATAGGTTTGAAGCAAGAAAAAAAATCGCTATTGAATTAGAGCAAAAAGGATTTATTGAAAAAATTGAAGACTATGTGAGTGAAGTTGGATATTCAGAAAGAACGGATTCAGTTATTGAGCCACGGCTTTCTCTTCAATGGTGGGTGGCTATGAAAAAAATATCGGAGCCGGCGCTGAAAGCAGTGTTAGATGACGAAATAAAATTTTATCCGGCAAAATTCAAAAACCTATACCGCCACTGGATGGAAAATATTAAAGACTGGTGCATCAGTCGCCAACTCTGGTGGGGCCATCGGATTCCTGCATGGTACGATGAACAAGGTTATCCTTATGTTGCGAAAAATCTGGAGGAAGCTATTCAGGTTTGGAAATTAAAAAACCCAGAATCTAAAATCCAGGCCCCCAAGCTAACCCAGGATGAAGATGTACTGGATACCTGGTTCTCTTCATGGCTTTGGCCCTTTGAGGTTTTCCATGGATTGAGTGATCCCGGCAATAAAGATGTACAATATTATTATCCCACTCAAACATTGGTCACTGCTCCTGAAATTATTTTCTTCTGGGTAGCAAGAATGATCATGGCGGGTTTTGAATACAGGAATGAAAAACCGTTCAGTGATGTCTATTTCACCGGGACTGTTCGGGACGAATTGGGAAGAAAAATGAGCAAGAGT
>DASZXQ010000008.1:0-2170 GCA_035545755.1 Chitinophagaceae bacterium
CAACTTTAATCGCAGCAAGTCCTTTATAAGTGCCGGCAAAAGTATTACCATGATCGGTGAATGAAAACGTTGCCGGTATATTGTTTTGCAATGATTCAATACTGGTAAAAGTATATGCACCGTTTCCATTGGAAACTCCATCAACAAGTGTATTCTTCTTTATTCCTAATTTCTCAACGTTATCCAATGAGAAAGAAGTCGCCACCGCTTTTGAAACAATATTTTTCCAGGCAACACCGATCTTTTGTCCATAATAATTATTAGCGGCAGTTGCGTCTATCAATAACTTCCCGCCTTTATTTACATAATCCTGAAAGAAATTCAATGTGACCTGTTTGGAATATTGCGGCCCGATAAAAATGATTGCATCAAAGACATGACCGTTCAACGTTGGTTTTCCTGCAGCATTCAATTTCAACCGGCCGTCTTCAATAAGATCCGTGGGCACTCCTGCATTCAAATAACCATTGGCCCAAAGTTCTTTTGACTTTTCTTCCATTTTCAGTCTATCATTCACATCGTACAAGCCTCTGTCCGCTAAATTCGGAAACCAATCATACAATGCTTCCATACCATAAACAACAAGTAATTTGATATCAGGAAAAGGAGGATTAAAACGATTAAGCATTCTCGCAGCATTTTCCACTTTATTTATTTTCTCCAAAGCTGCCGGCGCATCTATAGAAACTCCCCACCCTTGCACATCATTCGCCGCATGATAATGTGTTCGGATTCCATAACGCAGATCGTACAACGCTTTTGTCCAGATGCGATCAATGCTTTTATTATAATACATGTTGTACATCGCATTCATCTTATTGCTCATTCCAATTCCCAATTGAACTGGCGTAGAAGTTTCTTCATCGGTATGGCCATAATCTCTTTTGATGTTCCACCAACTTACTCCTGTTTGCCAAACCTCGTCGCCATCGAGATTATTATGAAATGTATCATGCAGTCCAACAAATGTATTTTTGCCAAAAAGCTTTTTTCCAAGATCGTACACGGCGGCCTCTATTCCTAAAGTTGCCGTTCTTAAAAGATTCATGTATTCATTGATCGCTTTCATTCGCACAGCAAAATTTCCTTCCGGAGCATATCGCATATCAAACAGTACCCGATCCAGGTCCATACCGGTAGTCTCTTTCATTTTCTTTGCCATACCGATCGAATACAACCGTTCTCTGAATGTATCATGGTTTTGCAACAAGACGGGTTGTCTTGCGATAGTCATATTCTTGTATTCATCAAGTCCTACTCCATCAAAAGGAATATCGCCATAGGCTTTGAAGGCATTTGTGATCAGTTGCATTGCCTGGTCGGAAAAATTGCTGCAGGAATTATAATAATGCTGCGTAAGAATGTATGCTGTGTATCCTTTGAATTTGGATCCGGCATCAATAGAAACTTCCACACTATCCAATCCGGGTTGAGATATTGCTGCAGGAGTGATCTCTTTCAAGGTTGAAGAATCATAAATGCCATCAGCAATTTTTCTGAATGCAAATATTTTGAACAACTCACTCTTCAGCAGCGTGTTCATGTTTCTTGCTCCTTTTGCATGTGCCACATAATGTGCTTTGCCATTATTATCCAACACTACCTCTCCTTCCTGTATCAGTCTATCAGTGTTTTCAACCTTAACATCAAAATCTCTTTTCCATATCTGTAAACCGATCTTCAATCCTTTTTGATGCGCATAAGCAACAAGCTTTTCAAAAACAGGGTGCATGGTTTTGATGTCATAAAAATTACAGCCATTACGTTCAGTAATAAAGATCAGTGTGTACTTACTGAATTGGGCAAAACTGTCGATCTTTCTTTTATACACATCTTCCGGCATCATATTGCTGGCAAAAAACCAATAAGCCACTTCAGGATGATTGATATTGCTGAATTCATTTACATAATCCACTTTTACCTGCTGTGCATATACAACATCATGCTGTAGAAAGATAAAAAAAAGCAGGGCTAAAAATATTTTCTTCATCTTCTTTTAATTTTCAATATTGTTGAGCAAATATTTTTCAGGTCGAATATTCCATCCTTTTACTACAAGCGTTGAAGACAGTACAGCATCTTCATTTGTTTCTATAGTAATATGTTTGCTTTCACCGGGAAGCAGTGAAAAGAAATTATCAGTATAAAAAGAAGGCCGTACCGGTTTTCC
>DASZXQ010000009.1:0-2919 GCA_035545755.1 Chitinophagaceae bacterium
TCTTGCTTGTCTTAATTCACTAAATGCCTCGTTTTTATAACCAATTGAAAATGTTTTAATGGGTCTGTCCGAATTCCTGGCCATCAGGGCTACTACCGAACCGGAATCTATCCCCCCGCTTAAAAAAGCACCTAGCGGAACATCAGAAATCATGTGTTGCTTTACTGTTTCTGAAAGACATTTCCGTATCTCTTCCTCCCACTGCGATTGACTTTTAGTAAAGTCGGGATTGAATTCTATTTCCCAATATCTATGTGTCGTAGCAGTTCCATTTTCCTTAAAAGTTAGTAACAGGTAATGGGCCGGTTGTAGTTTTTTTATATTCTTATAAATTGACAGATCGCTGGTTATGTAACCAAAAGCAAAATAAGAATCGATTGCCTCTTGAGATAATGTCCGGTCTATATTTTCACATTTTAAAATCGCTTTGATTTCCGAACCAAAAACAAATTTTTCATTGTCTCTGTAAAAATAAAAAGGTTTAATACCAAAACGGTCTCTGGCACAAAAAAGTTGTTGCCTTTTATTATCCCAGATGGCAAAAGCAAACATACCTCTCAGGTACTTCAAACAATCAACTCCATACTGCTCATATAAATGAACAATTGTTTCTGTATCGGATTTTGTTTTGAAGATATGCCCATGTTTCATTAAATCGTTCTGCAGATCATGGTAATTATAAATTTCTCCATTAAAAATGATCCAGATACTTTGGTCTTCGTTGCATAGAGGTTGATGCCCTGTGCTAAGGTCAATAATACTTAAGCGGCGAAAGCCCAGTCCTACATTTTGATTGATATAAAATCCCTCATCATCCGGCCCGCGATGAGCAATTACATCCGTCATATCTTTCAGTGTAGCCGGATTAACTTCCCGATCTTTATTAAAGTAGGTAATTCCTGTAATTCCACACATTACAAGTCTGTTAAGCGTGTTGGTCTAGTATATTCAAAAATCGTTCGGAGGCCGTATCAAAATGATGAAATTCTAAAACGTAATCCCTCATTTTACTTTTATCAATAGAATCTATTTCACCCGACTCAATGGTCTGTTTCATCCTGTTCAAATTTCCATCGCAGCATATACCCAGTCCATATTTATTAATAATATTCCCGGGATTTACATTCAGCGATATCACCGGGGTCCCACAGGACCAGGATTCTAAAAAAACATTGGAAAATCCTTCAAAATAAGAAGTGTTAATAACTGCTTTTGCATTTAAAATGAGTTGCATTGTTTCCTGGTGATTTTTTTTCCCTACCAACTCAACGTTCTTATGCTTCTTTAATTCTTTATAAATTTTCATCGGCTTATTGCCCAGCGGCAATCCCACAATTTTAAAAGCGAGCGAGTCATCCACCATCCTGATCAGTTTAAGAAGGCGATCAGCGCCTTTCAGCATCGTTAAACTACCAGCGTATAAAAAATATTTTTGCGATTCGCTTTTTACTTCCGGTATATGAACAGGCTGAATAATATTGGGGAAAATGGCCTGGCGCTTTTTTAAACGAGCCATGCCAAATTCCTGGCCCGGATGCTGAAGAATAGCGAGATCACATTGTTTTAAAAGATAACGAAAAGCCATGTCATTGGGCATATTGATCAGCAGAAGCCGAAACAAGCTGATATTGCCTTTGTAAGAGTATTTAATTTTTTTTTTAAGGCTCAACACATCAATATCACTGGCAATGGCAACTATCATCTTGCTTTTATTTTTCCTGGCAGCAAAAAAAGGGATGAGATGTAAATAAGATCTCATCCTGACATAATAATAATCTGCTTTTTGTGCAATAAACAGTTTACGCAAAGCAGGTATCCGATTCCAAAACAGGCGTAAACCTCTTAAGCCTTTATTCCAGTTTGGAACATTGATCAATTTTACACCTTCTTCCGTAATGAAACTCTTGTTTGAATAGGGATCTATAATTACCACTTCATGCCCTTTTAAAGCAAGGGCTTTTGCCAGCAAAGCGATCTGCAGTTCCCCACCTCCCGGATTATTGCCCTGTAATGCACCGGATATATTACCCCAGAAACAGAACTTCATTTTTCAAATTTTAATACAGCTTCTTTCAGAGTAACTGATTCGATATTATTTTTTTTCAGGAGACTGTAAAATTTCTCTAACAGAGAAAATAACCTATTGACCGCTTTTTCATCACGCCAATAAATGGATGTACCGGCCATCAATTCGCTGGAATGAAACAACATTACTATATAAGGAAGCTTTTGTGCCAGGGCTTCGTTTAAAATTTCTTCAAATAAGGGAATGTTCATCCATTCAAAAGGTCTTAATAATAATGGTTGTTTCCTGAGCCAAAACTTTCTTAAAACCTTCAGCAGAAAATTCCGCTGAACATTTCTATAATAATATTGGGCGAATTTTTCATTTGCATTTAAGGGGTATCGGGTCGACAAAATAGTAGTAGGTATTTCAAGTAGTGAACGGTTATTAAAATGATAAAAATAAGGCATGGAGGTTTTGTCCGTAAAATCTGGCCCTCCTTTGCCATTCGGTAACCCCTGATGAGAAGACCAGTTTAGAAAAGGAGTTACAGAAGAATCAACCAGGTAGTCATTATCTAAAAGCGCCCTGGCTACTTCTTCATTAAATCCATATCTGCCAGATCGAAATGACACAGGCTTTACTCCAAAGGAGTTTTCAATCTGCCTGGTAAGGTTTTTTATCTTTTGCTGAATCAAATCTTTCGGCAATTCCGACAAAAAAGAATGTCGCTTATCATTAAACCGATATCCTTCTTTATCCAGGAAAGGGGGCGTAGTCCAGGAATGCAAATGGGCTCCTATCTCAGCACATTCGAAATGTATATATTCCTTTAATAGCTCTTGTGCAAAACCATCATCACATACTTCAGAAGTAACCAGATACGTAGGTTTAATTTTATATTTATTACATAA
>DASZXQ010000010.1:0-52930 GCA_035545755.1 Chitinophagaceae bacterium
AAAGGCAATTCATTATTTTTTCGCAGCGTGTATAAGGTTCGCTCACTGATGTTGAATTCCTTCATGATCGCATACTTATCCACCCATTGATCAAATTGAATTTGTTGTGCTGATGGTTGGCTGGTTGTCGGAGGCAGTTGGTTAGGATACGATGATCCTTTTGGCATTGGATTCATTCGTTGAATTTTCAGGTTTAAAAAATAAAGGCTGTCACCTTACAGCTACAGCCTGCGTACATGGATAAGGTGACGTAATAATTAACAGGAATTTGAAAAAAATATTGTGTGTGTTTTATTTTTTAATGACGTATTAATGTTAGAGCCAAAGGCTTTTTTCGTTTCCCGCTAATGCAGTGGCTTCTCTTTCGCTATTACATTCAACGAAAAAGTACAGTTAGTCAATGCGAGGATCCCGACAGAGTCGGGAGACGAAGTAATCTATAGTGAGTAAGACAGATTGCTTCTCCAACTGGAAAATTATTACACACAATGCATCGATCTCTATGTTGTCTCGCAATGACGGCCTGGGGTTGCAGCGTCATTGCGAGGAGATCAGGGAAACATTCATCTATGTCCGATACTCCTCCATCGACGAAGCAATCTGAGTTCAATAATATAGATTGCTTCGCCAACAGGAAATTATTATACACAATGCAGCGATCTCTATGTTGTCTCGCAATGACGGCCTGGGGTTGCAGCGTCATTGCGAGGAGATTAAGAAAACATTCATCTATGTCCGATACTCTTCCATCGACGAAGCAATCTGAGTTCAGTAATATAGATTGCTTCGCCAACGGAAAATTATCATACACAATGCATCGATCTCTATGTTGTCTCGCAATGACGGCCTGGGGGTGCAGCGTCATTTCGAGGATCCCGACAAAGTCGGGAGACGAAGCAATCTATGTTGAAATATTTTTTAAAACATTACAGCAATCCGTTCAATAAAAGCAAAAATCAGCTGCAAACAAGCAGGCACCCTGCTTCATACTTCGCCGGGTTTCCTTCGCCCCATCTTCGGAATTTTGGCCGGATGGCTATCACTTGTCCCGGCGCCGCTCCGAAGCTTTTCCGAACATGACCAAAACATGAGTAAAACAAGAGTAAAACAAGACCAAAACAAAACCCCTTTCAATGAACAGGCAGTTCGCGGCAAATCCCGGCAATTGGCGGCAACTCGCAGCAATATGAAACCGAAAAATAATCCCGCCTTTTGTTACCCGTTTTTAAAATGAATGGCTGCGCCGGCATTTTATAGCAGTTGTTCATAAACAAAATTTCATAATTAAAAAAAAATTTTCTATGGGAAGAATTTCGAAGGGAATCCTTGGTGGATTCTCGGGAACCGTGGGCACCGTCATCGGTGGCAGCTGGAAGGGCATTGAATATATGCGCAGCCAGCCCAGCCGCCGTTCGGCCAGCGCCACACAAAGACAAATGGAGCAGCGACTCAAATTCGGCATGATGATCAAATTCCAGGCGCCGATGAATGGCCTGCTCAATGAAAGTTTCAGAAGTTATGCCGTGCGGATGACCGGCGCCAACAGCGCCCTGAGTTATAATATCCGCAATGCCATCACGGGAGTTTATCCTGATTTTGAAATTGATTACAGCCTGGCGCTGGTGAGCAGGGGCGACCTGCCCAATGCGTCCAACCCGGCGGCTGCTGTGGCAGCGGGCAGCGTAGTCAATTTTGAATGGACCAACAATGCCGGCACCGGCAAGGCAGCTAATAATGATGTGGCTGTGCTGGTAGTGTATTGTCCCGTAAAGCAGGCATGTGCCTGGCTTGAAAGCGGGGAGCGGCAGGATGAAGCAGCCAGCATTGCCGTCAGCGGCTTTGCAGGTGAAGTGGTGCAAACATGGATCGCCTTCTTTTCTGCAGACGGAAGGGAGACGTCCAACAGCATCTTCACCGGGCAGTTTACCGTGCTGGCATAACAGCCTCCTCCAACTTTCATTTGTAAAAAGCTACAGACGTGTAGCTTTTTTTTTGTTTCAATTGACGATGGTTTGATTTCTTCTGCGTTGTTTCTATTCTTCAAATGTGGTTGGGGAAGAACTTTGGCTACCGGTAAAATTGGCCGCTATAATTCCTGCCTAAAGAAAATAATGCTACGTCCAGCCGTTTCCCAAAACTGAATGATTCTTTTTTTAATATCGTGCCCATATTATTGTAATAGTATTCATTGCTGCCGGTTGTTGATCTTCCGTCATCAGAAACTATATAAGCAATGGCCTTTATTAAGCTTCGTTTGTCATAGTAGCTGATGGTAATAAATTGTTCCCTGGTTGAATCTTCCAGTTTTCTGCATACAACTTTCTTTAATTCTTTTAAAGAGTCCACATAATAGTCAGCAGTGTAATAGCCATTTACAATAATGGGTTTGGAAGGATCGGGAGTATCCTGGTACCTGTTTGATTCAGTTTTTACTTTTTGTAGTTTTTGAGCTTCAATACCGGATACGACCTTATCGATCCTTTTTATTTTCAAAGAATCTTGCGAGAGAATTCTATTGAAAAGGAAAAATGATACCAGGAGAAGACTAATTTTCATAAAATGAAGATAGTCAAAGCGGCCTTTTCCCAAACGAGTCTTCATATGGAGTCGTTGTCTTTTATATAATAACGCAGCGTCCGCAGCCAACCCATAAAGCCAGGCAGTGAGACCTGGCCGGGGGAAAAAACTAACAGCAGCGATCAAACGAATTTCATCATTGACCATTCTCTGCAGGATGGTAATTTTTCCAGAGCCATTCCAATGCTTCAGGCAGCGTTTGTTTTTTCACAGGTTTATCTACATGGACAGCATTGCGGGCAAAAATAAACTGGTAATGATAACCTTTGGCTGCCAATACTTTTGCCATATTTTCATTGGCAACTACCCAATCATGCATACCATCTCTCATCACATTCGGATTGTAAAGATCACGGTCTCCTACTTCCATCCAGATGCGGATCGGCTTTACCGGGCTTTGCAGGATCAGGTGTTCATGAAATTCCCAGGCGCCGTGTGGTGTTTTTGGGTCATAGGGCCATTGCTGATTTACATAGGTACCCGAATACGTAAGCACACGGTGATACCATTCCGGGTGATACCACGCCATGGTGAGGGCACAGGATCCGCCGGAACTGACACCCATTGTGGCACGACCTTCAGGATCTTTGGTAAGTTTCACATTGCAGTTGCTTTCCACCAATGGCAATACTTCCTTTTCCACGAATTCTGCATATAAGCCGGACATGGCATCGTATTCATGTCCACGTTCACTGCCCTGTGCATCACCGCTTCCATTGCCAATGGAGATGGCGATCATTACAGGCACTTTTTGTTCTGCGATCAGGTTATCCAGCGCCCTAAATAAATCATGATCGGGTCCGTCGGCATCAACGATGAAAGGGGCAACAGTGCCGGGCACATATTGTTTGGGAACATATACTTCTACGTGGCGGGTATAGGGAGCGGGGTGACTGGTAGTAACTATTAACTTAGCGGGATCTGCCGGATCTACAGTGCCAAATGTGCCCGGCTCCCGTGCAATACCGGGATAAATTTTGCTATCCTTCGATTCCATAGTAAACTGGTACACGGTTCCATTAAGCACATTCGACTGTACCATCATTTCCGGTGCGGGATTATGAGTAGGACCGATAATAAAATTTCCGTCTGAGTCAGGGGAAGGAACCATTCCATCGGGTAACTCTGTAGCTGTAACATAGCCGGGGGTATGCGGATCCCGGACCGGCTGAGCCATTGCAGTATCACTCCATATCAACCCTAACAATACACTGAATAAAAAGTTGGTATCAATTATTCCGGCAATCTTCATTGAGTATTTGTTTAAATGAGGAACAACATCCACGTAATTTATTCTAAAGTTTTAAATTTAACAATATTACTTCTCAGCCGGGTCAGACAATCCGGATTTGTGCATAGCCTGGACCCGACGTAAGAAATAAATGTGACAACGAGTGCCTTCGGAGACTCGTTTAGGAAACAGGAGACAAAAGAACGTTCAGCTATGTGAAGTCAGTCTTGTTCTCAGCAAGGTCTCCGCAAGGGACGTTGCGTAAATATGAATTGTAACATTATTTGATTGACACAAGGCCCTCGGCCAACACAAATAGCAGGGGAGAGACGTTGCTGGGAAGAGGAAAACTGAAATCAAAATTTCTTTAATTTACAGTATGAGGAGAGCGAAACACCCTGTGCCGATGGCGATAAAGGAATTACATTTTGACGTACAGCAAAACTGCTACCTGATAGTTGATGCGGGCATCACTTACCAAATGCCGCTGGAAATGACCCGCAGGCTGAAACAATATTTTGTGTGGAATAATGTAAGAACGAAAGACCACAACGTCGCTGACTGGTATGAATCCTTGAGCAAGGAAGAACGCAAACAGGTCATCAGAATAAATGCGCCTGAAGAAGCCAATGGGTTTTATCCGGATGCCTTGCCGTGGTGAGGGGAGGATGTAATGTTTGTATGAGATAGATTTTGGTGCGGAACAGCTGCCGAGACGAAAATCATTTATGTTTTATAAACTTTATTATGAAGACTGTACTTAATTATACTTTTTTTTGTTCCATAACAATTCTGCTTTTGATTTCTTGTAATACAAAACTTTCACATGAGGATGCGGTTAAATATTATTTTTCAATCCTAAATCTAGTTAATAAAGCAAACAACGAAACTTCACTCTATTTTATCGATGAAATGAATATAATGGGAAGTTCAGAAATAAATGACACTACTTTAATTTTAAATAACCACAAAATTGATTCTCTTAATAAAAGATTTAAAAAATTTATAAGCTACTTAGATAGCAATATTGAAGCTCTGAATAATGTTCCAGAAACAGATAAAAGCATTAACCTAAAGCTTAATGGGATAGCTTATTTAAAACAAAACAAAGATTTTTGTATACAAATGTCTAAATGGGATTTGGATACTGTTGCTGAACACGATGAAAACAGGATAGAGGATCAAACTGCCTCCAGGAATTTAATTCATGAGGTAATGAAAAATGATTTAAATAACTATTGGGATATATTCTTAAAATCATCTGATGAATATATTAAGAAGCATCTTATAACTAATGAGGAGCTGAAGAAAAACAACCTATATCCCTCGACCCCCTTTTTCTCAGCAACATCTTCGAAAGGGACGTTGCGTAAATATGAATTGTAACTTTATTTAGAGTGACGCAAGGTCCTCAGCCAACACACATGGGCGGGGAGAGACGTTGCTGGGAATAAATGAAAATTGCTATGATAAGAACCCATTTTCGTGAAGTAGTCATACAGCCAAAATAGTACATTTTATTATATTAAAATGCTCTGTTAATCTATAAAGCTCGTGTGGTCGGTGTAGAAAACATCGACCACTGCGTGTTGTTTTCTCGGAATACCTGCCAAGGCGGAGAGACTCGGGAATGAAGAAAATTACCATGCTTTCTGTAAAACTCTCTTTGTGCTAACAAAAATTGTTTTTGTTAGCGTAGGTCAGCGGAGCTAAACAACAGCGGCGGCAAGTTTATTTCTTTTCTCAATTCAACATCAATATTTTCTTTAGTCAGGTTAACTGTTTTTAATATATCGAAAACGTCTTTCTTACTTCTGAAAAGGTCAAACAGTTTTTCTTTTCCATAAAGCCGCAACGTTCTTTCACAGATCAATGCTCCTAACATATAAGGAATTGGCGTCTCGTGTTCAAAGTATAATCTTTCATAAGGATCTTCGATATGCTCTTCACTTTTAAAGTTGGGATTATTCTCAAAGAATTTCTTTAACTTTTCTCTTTGCCATTCATAGTCATATTTCCCGCTTCCGCCGGTATAAGTAGCAAAGCCTTCATTGAAAAAGGCGTTTATTGAAGGAAAAATATTTTTAAGGTATATATGCGTGACCTCGTGCATATAATATTCAGATTTATTTGCTGAAATGACTATGTTTTTATCTCTGCTCCAGCCCCCAGATGTGTCGTTGTATAAATTAAGATGGTAATCAAATCCTAAGAGTTCGAATAGTTCTTTAGGCGATGTACATGAATAAAACGTTATTGGAATTGGATTTGTGTTTAAAAATTTACAAAGTGAATTTACTCCTATGCGTTGCTTCTGCACCTCATCATAATTTATCGTTTTGCATGGTGATATTTTATATAATATGCTTTTATCTTTAAATTCTTTCCAGTTCCTCGTTATATAATCCATGTATTCGCTGAAAACTATTTGTCCATTTTCTTCAGTCGCAACCATATTATAAATTGCTCTTAATAAATTAGATCTCGTTTTATCAATGTGTTCAATAAATGCCACCTTCACGATTTTTCTATTGGGATTATTCGTTTCAATGATTTCCATCAAAGTGGGCTGGTAAGCATGCTTTCCTAACATTCCGTCCTCAATGCTCTGAAGATCAGAATAAGGTGTGATGTATTTTTCAAAGTCTGACTTGGCCCAATATTTATTCTCTGTATATGAACTGTCTTTTGTCTGTAAAAAGAGTTTAAGTGTTGTTATTATTTTTTGATTTAATTCATTCTGTGGATCTACATTGACTCCAATTGTCAAATGAATACTGTCGTCTGACACATTTTGAGAATAGGAAATTGATGAGGTCAGCACTGAAAGTAATAGGCAAATTTTTTTCATGATAAGGTGATTTGATTAGAAAAAATAGGTAGATGCGACTGTTTTATTCAACAAACATAAAGGTTCGTGTCGAAGGGTAAGTATATACCTGTTAGACCATGAAAAGCAAAAAAGAGATATTAACGAGAAGGGATTTTATGATTCAAAGAGCTATCGGTTATTGCTTGAGATTCTGGCTGTGATTGGATGGTGTTTAGCAATATTTTTTGCCTCACTCGTTCTTTAATCACATCGGCAAAGAAACCAATAATAAAAGAAAATATAGCTATTAGCCACCAATAATTTTTGGGGAACTCCACTATTTTTTTCTTTCGTAAATCACTTGTATAACCACCATTTTCCCAAAATAATCTCCCTTCAAAAGTAATCCCGCAATAATTAAAAAGTCCTTTCTTCATATCGTTTTTTCCGTCTGGGCCGAGAGGATAACGCAGATTAATTACTATGTAACCATCTTCTTTTAATTTACCTAATATCCTTTCTATTTCAATTTTATTTCCACAGATTTTTAATAATTCTTTATTTTCTGTTATACTATCTATATGCAATGACCTTGCAATATCTTTCCATTTATATAAGTGTTTTAAAACAGCGTCTATTTGTTGACGAGCTTTCGGCATCCCACTAATGTACAAAAAATGGAAGTAAACTACTTTAGGTAATCAAATCTTTTAAATCTACCTTAAGAACATCCGCAATAGTTTTCAAAGTAAGTATGTTGGCATTTCTTTTGCCGGTTTCTCTTGCCTTGGTTCGTGTCCCCACGAATCATTTATTTCGCAGCAACGTCTCCGCAAGGGAAATTTCGTAAATATGAATCGCAGTATTACTTAAATTAACGCAACGTCCTCGGCGAACATACATGAGCGGGGAGAGACGTTGCCGGGAAGAAGGGGCGTTGCCAAATCAAAAGGTGAGATATTACCTTTTTCCCAAACGAGTCTCCGCAGGGACTCGTTGTTCTATCTCGCAGCAGGGTCTCCGCCAGGGACGTTTCGTAAATATGAATTGTAACATTATTTAGATTGACACAACGTCCTCATCGCACACATGGCCGGGGAGAGACTCGGAAATATGTCTTTTAACATTCAACTCGATTATTTTGCAACAACCATTCGAACCAGTGCCTGATTAATAGGGAAATAGGAATTAATGAAATGCATATCCGATGTTTAATGAAAATCCACTGATGTGGATCTTGGTATCCGGCTGGGTACTCAGGTTTTTTAAACCCAGATTATAACCAACGGAGGCATCCCATCTTTTCAAAAACATATAACCGGCATTGATCGCAATACCAAAATCTGTTCTTTTAAAATCGTCATTATCCGAATTGCCAAAATGTGCGTCCACCGCTGCCTGCCCGGTGGTTTTAAATTTTCCGGATAGGGCATAAGCAAAATAGGCCCCGATGCCTGCATGTATGGCTGCAGTGTTTTTGTTTATCAGTTTTAGGTAGTTGACAAGAACGGGCAACTGGAGGTAACTGAGTTTTGTAACAGTTTTAAGGCTGGAGCCATTGTAAGTTGTTTGAGAGTTTTTAGCTACATATTCCAGTCCTTCAGATAAATAAAATTTTATAATTTTTGCCTGGCGGGAAGTATCCGTTCTATAGTACTCAGGAGTCAAACCATTGTCCAACTCATCTTTTGCAAGAAATAAACCGCTCCTGTGTGGCTTATAAATACCGAGTGGATTATCGTCCGATCCCCAGATGAAACCTTCAGTAAGCACAATAGCAATATTTTGCGCAATGAGTGCACGGTCTTTTTCATCGGAGATAGAATTGCTGTAACCATATTTATCTCTCCATAAATCAAGCGATATACGGGCTTCGAAATGTTCACCAGTAAAAAGTTTTCCTTTGCGAAATCCGGGGGATCCATAAGCAAAAATTGGCATGCCCATAATATTAGTCTCTTGTGCAAAGCATTGGTGGAATGAAAGACCTGACAAAATAATTACTGATGCGTAAAATAGTTTTTTCATTTTTAGGTTTTTAATGGTAAATGAATATGTGGCTTCATCAATTTATTATTCAGAATTTCCCAATCTATGAAACGCATTGTATGCCTATAGGGAAACGGAAAAGCTGAAAAAAATTCAAACGACTTTTCTCAAATTAGTGAGCCCGGCGCATTACCTATTTAAGGGTGCTATGAAAGCATTGGTAGGGAGAGGATAGAATAAGATAAAAACAATTTCTAAGTTAGATATTTTTTTATAACCAGCATCCGGGATCCTTTATTTTTATTGATAGTTCTTTTTCCCAAACGAGTCTCCGCAGGGACTCGTTGTTCTATCTCGCAGCAGGGTCTCCGCCAGGGACGTTGCGTAAATATGAATTGTAACATTATTCAGATTGACGCAATGTCCTCAATCAACACACATAGCCGGGGAGAGACGTTGCCGGGAAGTATTTAATTTCTGCCGGGACAGGAGCCAGGGCGGGGGATAAAAAAATAAGTAACTTAGTTAAGCTGCTGTAATAAATGTCTTGATAAAAATAGCTGCTTATGAAATCTAAATTCTGGCTTTCCGATCCGGAGCCTCACGATTTTCCTGCCGCTGAGGATTATCTTGAACTACTATTTCCGCCGGAGCTGTGTAAAGAAATAATAGAAGGACTAAAAAAGGAGAAGACTATTATCAAAAAAGCTAAGGATATTTTGAGAGCAAGCGGGCTGCCCCTGCTGCCTAAAGAGAACATACATGTGCAGGAAAATCTGAAAAAGGTAAAAAAAGGGAAAAAGCTTTCACCAATATTATTGGTGAGAGATCAAAAACTTATTATTGCCGATGGCTATCACAGGGCTTGTTCCATTTACTATTTATCGGAAGATCTGACTGTGCCATGCAGGATCGTTGGGAAGCCCGGTTAACAAAGCGACCACACTAATTCTAAAACCATCAACATGCATTATGAAATATTGTTCCGGTTTTCCATGGCCCTGTTATGGGGCGGCCTGGTAGGCATCGAGCGGGAATACCGAAGTAAATCGGCAGGTTTCCGGACTATGATGATGATTTCTTTAGGAGCCTGTTTATTCACGATGATGTCAGAATGGATCGGAGATAAAAGTAATCCCGACCGTATTGCATCCAACATAGTTACAGGCATTGGTTTTTTGGGAGCCGGCGTCATTTTTAGAAGTGAGAACCGGATCACCGGGATCACCACTGCCGCTACGATCTGGGCTGTTGCAGCGGTGGGAATGGGCATCGGGGGAGGAAACTATTTTGCTGCTACAGTAGCCGGAATATCTATTCTTGTTGTGCTGATACTGCTGCCTTATGTAGAACGCATCGTTGATAAAATGAATCAATTTAAAACTTATACTATTGAATGTTCATTTGAGCCGGGTATCATCCAGCATTTTGAATCAACGTTTAAGAAGTATGAACTCAGGTATCGGCTGGTCAGCGAATCAAAAGAAGGAAAGGATCTGAAGCTGAGTTGGGAAACACAGGGCCACTTAAAGAATCATAATAAATTTTTAGAAGCGATAATAACAGATGAAGCAGTGCTGCGATTTGAATATTGATGAATTGGTTTCAGAGCTTTTATTCGTAGTATGAATACATACCATTGCCTTGGTTTATGTCGCAGCGACGTATCCGCCAGAGGTATTGCCGCTAAAAGGAGTAAAAACAAAAAATAATTTCTCTAATTTGCATTCGCCATTAAATTCCGAATGATATAAATAAAGAACCCTCCTATGTTAGTACCTTCAATGACCCTGCCTGAGATCAAGCGTTCATTGCTTCAGGATTATGAAAACGAGGTGCATGTCAAGATAAATGCCCTGAAAGCCGGCGCAAAGCGCAAATGGCTGGTTAATGGAAAACAAGATTTCAAGGAAACAATCTTATTCACTTCTAAAAGCAGGAATGTTTGGCGCATTTTTGTTACCGGTTCCAGTCGTGGTCTTTTTGCTATGCCTTATGTAATATTCTATGACAAGGTAGGCATTACCGCATCCCATTTAACAACATCGCTTGGCACCTTGAGTTTTGTTCACTTTAACACTCATTTTTTTCAACGCTATAAAGAACGTGCAAAAATAGATTTAGATAAGCCCGAAGATGTGGTAAAGCTTTTCTTCAGGAAAAATCTGTCATTTACTCCCTGCCACGAAGAGCTGGACAGCGGAAAGTCGCAATTGTTTGTTCCACTTCAAGAGGGTGTTGGTTTGGGAATACATTATACAGAGGACGATATTTACGTGTTCAAAACTTTTGTTGACAACAGCTTGCTAAGAGAAGATCAAAAAAATAAAATAAGAGACATTTATACCGAGGTGCTGAATGCTCTATCAGCAGAGGTGAATAGACGTAAAAAGAGACTTAGTAATAAGAGTAAATATTTTTGATCTGCTGCTGAATGTTTTTGTCGCCTCCCTGTTTCCGAAGGGACAGGTCGTATATTTATTCAGGCCGCCCCGATAATTATCGGGACCACAATTCAATACAAAGCTATGGGTGAGACCCGGCTGGGAACGGGAGTTTGATTCAATATTCGTAATTTACTATTCAAAGATCCTGGCATCATTTAAAAAATCAGATCATGGATACGAAATACTTCCTCTTGTTAGCCGGTCTATTTTCTTTAAGCATGCTGAGCTGTAAAGAACATAAAGCGGACCTGAAAGCAGAAGAAGCCGCTATTATGAAAACTGATTCGGCATGGGCGGCGTCTGCCGGAGCAATGAAAGATGTAGACAAGATAATCTCCTACTGGGCGGATGATGCTGTAGTGATCCCTCCCGGCGAACCAATCGTGAAGGGTAAGGACGCATTACGCCGGTTTGTAGAAGATTCAAAGAAAATTCCCGGTTTTCATATCAGTTGGAAATCTTCGGATCCGCATTTTGCTCCGGACGGGAAAATGGCTTATTTGTATAGTGAAAACCTGACCACCATGAATGACTCTTCCGGAAACAGAATATCTTTTGCAGGGAGAGGCTATACAGTTTGGCGCAAGGAAGATAATGGCGAATGGAAATGTGTGGTGGATATATGGAACAGCCCCCCATGATCAAAATAAGTTCTGAATTCCTGTTCCCATCCGAGTTGCTGCAGGCAGGGTAGCACTTCAGGCGACCACATATTATTTACTACACAACACTGAGTTTCCTCATAAATCCAGGAGACTAACAATCGTTATCTTTGAGTTTCAAAGTCAAAAGTCAAAAGTCAAAATTAAAAAGGAAAAATTCAAGGTTCAAGATTCATAATTCATAACTCTAAACTCTAAACTCATTATTGATGAAAGAGGTTTATATCATATCAGCGGTGCGCACACCCATGGGAAGTTTTGGCGGGGCATTAAAAAGTTTATCGGCTACGCAGTTGGGAGCGGTTGCAATAAAAGAAGCATTGAATAGAGCGGGCACTTCGCCAGGCTTAGTGCAAGACGTATTGATGGGTTGTGTGTTGCAGGCAAATTTGGGACAAGCACCCGCAAGACAGGCAGCTAAGTTTGCCGGCTTGCCTAATGACGTGAATTGTACTACGGTGAATAAAGTTTGCGCCAGCGGCATGAAAGCAATCGCACAGGCTGCACAAAGTATTTTATTGGGAGATGCGGACATCGTGGTGGCGGGAGGAATGGAAAGTATGAGCAATGTTCCTTTTTATGCAGATAGCCTTCGCTGGGGAAATAAATATGGTAATGCATCATTAATAGATGGCCTTGCCAAAGATGGATTGACGGATGTGTATGATGGCAAAGCGATGGGCAATGCCGCGGAGCTTTGCGCTAAGGAATGTGGCATCAGTCGTGAAGCACAGGATGCATTTGCCATAGAAAGTTATAAGCGCAGCCAGGCAGCATGGGAGAGTGGCAGGTTCAGCAATGAAGTGGTGCCGGTGGTGATCCCTCAGCGTAAAGGTGATCCGGTTGTAGTGAGTAAAGATGAAGAACCCTTCAATGTGAAGTTTGATAAGATTCCTTCATTGAGTCCCGCTTTTCAAAAAGACGGAACAGTGACTGCCGCTAATGCCAGCACGATGAATGATGGCGCTGCTGCATTGCTGCTGATGAGTAAAGAAAAAGCAGAGGCATTGGGATTGAAACCTATTGCAAAAATTCTTTCTTATGCCGATGCGGAGCAGGCGCCGGAATGGTTCACCACAACTCCATCTCTCGCCGTACCGAAAGCGGTTGCGAAAGCAGGATTAAAGATGAGCGATATTGATTATTGGGAATTGAATGAAGCATTTGCTGTGGTGGGTATTGAAAACACCAAACGCATGAAACTGGATCCTGCAAAAGTGAATGTACATGGCGGTGCAGTTTCTTTGGGTCATCCTTTGGGATGCAGTGGTGCAAGGATCATCGTTACTTTAATTAATGTACTCAAAGCAAATAATGCGAAGTATGGAGCTGCAGGAATTTGTAACGGAGGAGGAGGGGCGAGTGCGATGGTGATTCAGAGTCTATAGTCGGGAGTCAGGAGTCAATAGTCAGTTGACGTTTTACTCAACATTCAGACAATTCATTTATGCCGCTCCGCTAAAACTTTCACTACATCACTCAAGCGGTGATTCTTTGCTTGTAACAAGACGAGATAATGATACATGAGATCGGCGGCTTCATTTAGAAAAAGAGAATCATTGTTGTCTTTACTTTCTATCACCAGTTCCACTGCTTCTTCACCGACTTTCTGTGCTATTTTGTTGATTCCTTTTTCAAATAAGGATGAAGTATAAGAAGCTGCGGAAGGATTATTTTTTCTCTCAACAATAATTTCTTCCAGCTTTTCTAATGAGAATGAAGAGTTATTTTCATTAAAACAGGTATCAGCGCCGGTGTGACAAACAGGACCGGTAGGAGTGACTTTAATTAGTAATGTATCGTTATCGCAATCTGCAATGATCTCTTTTATCAAAAGAAAATTTCCTGAGGTTTCTCCTTTTGTCCAGAGTCGTTGCTTGCTGCGGCTGTAGAAAGTGACTTTATTCTCTGACTGGCTTCTTGCCAGCGCTTCTTCATTCATAAATCCGAGCATCAGCACTTTGTTGCTTGTTGCATCCTGTATAATGGTTGGCATCAAACCATCAGGGTATTTTGAAAAATCAGGTTTCATATTCTTACAGATATATTTTGATCGAATAAATATTTTTTCAGATCGGGAATGGCGATTTCTTTAAAATGAAAAACACTGGCTGCCAATGCTGCATCTGCAGCTGCGTCTTTAAACACTTCAGCGAAATCTTCCATGGTACCGGCTCCTCCTGAGGCTATCACCGGAACGGGAAGATTTTCTGAAAGCATCTTTGTAATATCAATGGCGAAGCCGTTCTTAGTACCGTCATGATTCATGGAGGTCAGCAGGATTTCTCCGGCTCCAAGATCCACTGCCTGCTTTGCCCATGCAAAACATTCCATATCGGTTTTGGTTCTTCCGCCATTCAGATACACATACCATTTGCCATCGTTTTCTTTTTTGCAGTCAATTGCCAGAACGACGCATTGGCTTCCGAATTCTTTTGCAAGTGTATTAATAAGATCCGGATCTTTAAATGCAGCCGTGTTGATGGAAATTTTATCGGCTCCGTTTTGCAAAAGCAGGTTGACATCTTCGACAGTTTTAATTCCACCGCCGACGGTGAAGGGAATATTGACATGATGGGCTATCTTATTCACTAACTCAGAGAGCGTTTTTCTTTTTTCTATCGTGGCTGTGATGTCAAGGAAAACCAATTCATCTGCTCCCTGCTGTGCGTACAGCGCTCCGAGTTCTACAGGATCGCCGGCATCACGCAGGTTGATGAAGTTGGTGCCTTTCACCGTTCTTCCGTCTTTAATATCCAGGCATGGTATGATGCGTTTTGTTAGCACTATTGGTTATTTGAATTGAACAGTTCTAATTCATTCAATGAAATTTTGTTTTCATAAATGGCTTTTCCTACAATAGCGGCGCTGCAACCAATATTGCTTAGTTCTTCCAGGTCTTTTAAAGAACTGATACCACCGCTGGCGACGAAATACAGATCCGGGAATCGTTCAAGTATCTTTTTGTACAGATCGAGAGACGGACCCTGAAGCTTTCCGTCTTTGTTTACATCCGTACAAAATATCTGCCTGATCTTTTTGTCAAGATATTTTTTGATGAAATCATAAATGCCAATTTCCGTTATTGTTTGCCACCCATGAATGGCGATCTTTTCATTCTTTACATCAGCGCCTAAAAAGAATTTAGCGGCACTGAATTTTTGTATCCAGTTCTCGAACTCCTTCTCGTTTTCTGTGGCAATACTTCCTACAGTTGCCAATGTTGCCCCGGAATCAAATACAATCTGAACATCTTTTTCTGTTTTGATACCTCCGCCGAAATCTATGAGGAGATTTGTTTTGCCTGCGATGGTTTCCAATACTTTCCAGTTCTTAACTGCGCCTGCTTTTGCTCCATCAAGATCTACCAGGTGCAATCTTTTCAAACCGGCATCTTCAAATTGCCGGGCGACATCCAACGGGTTTTTATGGTACACCGTGATCTTTTTATAATCGCCCTGTTCCAGCCGGACGCAATTCCCTTCGATAATATCTATGGCAGGTATGATGGTCATGTTATAAGGTCAGAAAGTTTTTTAAAATCAATTCTCCCGTTACAGCGCTTTTTTCCGGGTGAAACTGAACACCATAAAAGTTATTTTTATGCAAGGCGCTGCTGTATGGTTGAATGTAATCTGTTGTTGCAATAGCATGTTCCCCTTTGGACGCATAATAGCCATGTACAAAATAGCAATAACTGTTTTCTTTTACATTGTTGAATAGTGCTGTTCTAAGATCGTAAATAGTGTTCCATCCGATCTGTGGTATCTTGAAATTATTATTCTCCGCAACAAACTTTTTGACTGTCTCATTGAAGATCCCAAGGCAGGTTGTATCATTCTCCTCCGAATAGTCACACATCAGTTGCATGCCCAAACAAATGCCTAATACGGGTTGCGTTAATGAAACGATCAGTTTGTCCAATTCTCTTTCTTTTAAATACTTCATGGCGGAACTGGCTTCGCCCACTCCAGGAAATATTACTTTGCCTGCAGCCCTGATTTCATCGGGATCATCGGTTACCGATGCTGTGTACCCAAGCCGCTCCAGTGCATACAATACCGAGCGGATATTGCCTGCATTATATTTTATGATTGCGATTGTCATTACAATATTCCTTTGGTGCTGGGCAATTGCATATTATCTGTATCTCTTTTTATCGCCATTTTAATTGCTCTTGCCAGGGCTTTAAAAATAGATTCGATCTTGTGATGCTCATTATCGCCTTCCACTTTGATGTTGAGATTGCATTTGGCGCCATCGCAGAACGATTTGAAGAAATGATAAAACATTTCTGTAGGCATATCTCCGATCTTTTCTCTTTTGAATGAAGCGTCCCAAACCAGCCAGCTTCTTCCACCAAAATCAATGGCTACCTGCGCCAGTGAATCATCCATCGGCAGCACAAAGCCATAGCGTTCAATACCGGCTTTATTTCCCAATGCTTTTGCAAACGCTTCTCCCAATGCAATTGCGGTATCTTCAATGGTATGATGTTCGTCAACATGCAGATCACCTTTTACTTTTATTGTCAGGTCAATGCCGCTATGACGACCTAACTGATCCAGCATGTGGTCAAAGAAATTCAATCCTGTACTGATGGTAGTTTTACCTGAGCCATCCAAATTGAGATCAATTGTGATCTGAGTTTCGTTTGTAATTCTTTCGAAATGGATTTGCCTGTTTCCGGCTTTCAGAAATTCGTATATCTTTTTCCATTCGGTGGTTTCCAGCGCAATGAATGATTGGAGTTGTTCTAATTCATCTACAGCTTCATTATTTCCAAGCCCGGAGTTATTGTTTAGCCAAAATGCTTTGCAACCAAGATTTTTTGCCAGCTGTACATCGGTGACCCTGTCGCCAATGACGTAGGAATTAGAAATATCAAAAGAAGCGCTGTTTAAGTAATCAGTAAGCATTCCTATGCCGGGTTTCCGGGTAGGTTGATTCTCATGCGCAAAACTTTTATCAATATGTATCGCTTCAAAAAATATTCCTTCGTTCTCAAAACATTTGAGTATATAATTATGTATGGGCCAGAAATTTTCTTCCGGGAAAGATGAAGTTCCAAGCCCATCCTGGTTGGTGACCATCACCAGCGTATAATCTAATTCACGGACAATTCTGCCGAGGTATTGAAATGCATGCGGATAAAATTCCACTTTCTCCCAACCATCCACCTGGTAGGTAGGTGGCGCTTCTTTGATCAATGTACCATCACGGTCAATAAACAATACTTTTTTCATTATGAGAATGTTTTTAGTGTTTCGATCAATTGCTGGTTTTCTTCCGGAGTCCCTACAGTGATTCTTAAACAATCATCACACAGGATCACATTGCTTCTGTCACGTACGATGATCCCGCGGGAACTTAGAAATTCATAAACACTTCTTGCTTCATTCATTTTCACCAACAGAAAATTGGCATCAGAAGGATAAATGATCTCGGTGAAAGAAAGAGTTGATAAATTATTGCTGAGCTTTTCTTTTTCTGTTGCTGTCAGCCGTATATGTTCATTCACCCAATCCATTTCATTCAATGCCTCCAATACCAGTTGTTGTGTGGCTGCATTGATGTTATACGGGTATTTCACTTTATTCATCAGGTCAATGATCGCTTGCGATGCGAAAGCCATTCCGAGTCTCAATCCTGCAAGTCCCCAAGCTTTGCTGAGTGTTTGCAGTACGACCAAATTTGGATATTCTGTAAGGTCAGGAATAAAGGAACGTTGCCGGGAATAATTGATATAGGCTTCGTCAATGACAACGATGCCGGTAAAATTGTTAAGGATTATTTCGATATCGTTTCGGTTGATGCTATTGCCCGTTGGGTTGTTCGGGGAACAAATAAAAATAAGTTTGGTGAAAGGATCGATCGCCTGTTCTATCGCATCAAGATCTAATTGGAAATCTTTTGTCAGAAAAATTTTCTTTGTTTTCACATTATTCACTTCAGCGCAAACTTCATACATGCCGTAAGTAGGGGGGAAGAGCAGGACGTTATCTCTACCGGGTTCACAAAATATCCGGAATAAAAGATCAATTGCTTCATCGCTGCCATTTCCTAAAAAAATATTTTGCGGGGGCACTCCTTTAATGCGACTGAGTTTTTCTTTCAGCTGCATTTGCAGCGGATCAGGATAGCGGTTAAACGATTCCGGTAAAGGTGAGCCAAATGCGTTTTCATTAGCATCAAGAAAAACGGAAGCCGGGCCACTGAACTCATGCCTTGCTGATGAGTAAGGCTTCATCTTCCTGATATTTTCTCTGACGAGGTGTTCTATATTAAATTCCATGATCAATTTTTTAAACGGATGGATACGGCATTGGCATGTGCTTTTAATCCTTCTGCTTCCGCCATTAACTCAACCGTACGACCGATTTGTTGTAATCCCGCTTTACTTAATTTTTGATAAGTGATCTTTTTTACAAAACTATCTACCGAAACGCCACTATACATGGCCGCATAACCATTTGTTGGTAAGGTATGATTGGTGCCGCTGGCATAATCGCCGGCGCTTTCGGGAGAATAATTGCCGATGAACACCGATCCTGCTGCAACAATCTGCGGAGATAGTGCATCAGCATTTTCACAGGCAAGTATTAAATGTTCGGGTGCATATAGATTTGAAAATTCAATAGCTTCTTCCAAAGTTTCGAGCAAAATTATTTTACTGTTGTTCAATGCCTGATCTGCGATCTCTTTTCTGGGTAAATTATCAATTTGTTCTGCAATAGCGAGTTGAACTTTTTCTGCGAGTGTTTCGCTAACAGTTACTAATACAACTTGTGAATCAGGCCCATGTTCAGCCTGTGATAAAAGATCGGCAGCAACAAATTCAGGCACGGCAGTATCATCAGCAATGATCAATAATTCCGACGGACCAGCCGGCATATCGATAGCAACATTTTCATTTTGCACTAATTGTTTGGCGCAGGTCACAAACTGGTTGCCTGGCCCGAATATTTTAAAGACTTTCGGAATAGATTCTGTTCCGTACGCCATGGCTCCGATCGCCTGGGCTCCTCCTGCTTTAAAAACTTTACTGACGCCGCAACGTTTTGCTGCATACAAAACAGCGGGATGAATACTTCCATCTTTTAATGGTGGCGTACATAAAACAATTTCTTTGCAACCCGCTAATTGTGCCGGGATCGCCAGCATCAAAACAGTAGAAAATAATGGAGCCGAGCCACCGGGAATATAAATGCCCACTTTTTCAATGGCTACTGATCTTCTACGGCAGATGATCCCCGGCATGATCTCTATCTCTTTTATTTCTTCTTTTTGTGCACTGTGAAATTTTTCAATATTGCTTTTAGCTTGTTGAATTGCTTTTTTCAGATCCTCAGTTATCAATTTTTCTGCGGCTGCGATCTCTTTTTCAGTAACGGAAATCTTTTTCAGTTTTACGCCATCGAGGTCCTTAGTGAATTTCTTCAGTGCTTTATTGCCTTTTGCTTTTACTTTATCCAGTATCTTCCTCACTGTTTTTTCCAGCAATATATTTTCAATGGCCGGACGTTTGATCAGTTCGTTCCAATTAATTTTTTCCGGGTATTTTATTTCCTTGATCATTTTATTTTCCTGATTTTTTTAAATAACCATTTTTTCAATTGGTACGATCAAAATTCCCTGGGCGCCTGCTGCTTTTAATTGTTCAATGATATTCCAGAAATCTGTTTCACTGATCACGGAATGAACAGAACTCCACCCGGATTCTGCCAGTGGTAATACTGTCGGGCTTTTCATACCGGGCAATAATTTAAAAATAGTTTCCAATTTATCATTGGGGGCATTCAGTAAAACGTATTTATTGTTGTTTGCTTTTTTCACGGAACGGATCCGGAACAATAACTTTTCCAGGATATTTCTTTTTTCCGTCTGTAAATTTTTATTACTGATCAGAACGGCTTCAGACTGAAGAATGGTTTCCAGTTCTTCCAGTTCATTACTGAATAAAGTGCTACCTGAACTCACGAGGTCGCAGATCGCATCTGCCAGGCCAATCTTCGGAGCAATTTCTACTGAGCCGCTGATCTCATGAATGCTGGCTTTGATATTTTGTTTGTTCAGATAATCCGAAAGAATGTAAGGATAGCTGGTCGCAATACGTTTGTTGGTGAGATCTTTTACAGAGCGGATACTTCCGTTTTTGGGAACAGCAATGGAAAGCCTGCATTTGCCGAATTCCAGTTTCTCTTCGATGGAGACTTCTTTGTTTTTTTCTACCACAACATTTTCGCCTGCAAAACCAATGTCGGCTACTCCATCCTGAACGTATTCAGGTATATCATCATCTCTCAGGAAAAAAACTTCTACAGGAAAATTGGATGCTTTTACCCGTAACTGGTTATTGCCGTTACTGACTTTGATGCCACATTCTTTCAGCAATTGCATCGAGCCTTCGTGCAGGCGTCCTGATTTCTGGATTGCAATTTTTAGTTCCATATATTTTAAATAAGAAAGGCTTACCTGGTGGTAAGCCTTTGTGAAAAATTGAATGCTTTATTATTGCATACGATCATCCCGGCTTACCTTTTGAGTAAGATGTGCATGATGATGTATGTGAAAATTAGTGATCATTTTAATGCTGCAAAGATAGCTCCCCGGATAGTATTGCCCAATATTTTCAAGATATATTTTGCAAGAAGCTGTTAAAGAAAAAATTTCAAAACACTTGTTAGTTATTTATGATGAATAAGACATCAAACAAGGTAATTGAATAATATCTCGTCTTTATTCAATTCTGTGTAATTGATCCGGTGATGATCCAAACTGGCCAGCAACCGGCTGTAGTTTTCTTTGCTGGTTAACTCAATTCCCACCAATGCGGGGCCGGCTTCTTTATTGGATTTTTGCATGTACTCAAATCTTGTAATGTCATCGGTAGGTCCAAGAACATTGTTGACGAATTCTTTCAAAGCACCGGGACGCTGCGCAAAGTTCACCAGGAAATAATGTTTCAGTCCTTCATATTGCAGGCTTCGTTCTTTGATCTCCTGCATCCGTTCAATATCATTATTGCTTCCGCTGACGATGCATACAACATTCTTCCCTTTTAATTCTTCTGCAAAATCATCCAATATGGCGATAGATAATGCACCTGCAGGCTCTACAACGATGGCATCTTCATTATACAATTTCAAAATGGTAGAGCAGACTTTTCCTTCATTCACTAACCGCATATCATCCAATACTTCTTTACAAATGGGAAAAGTCAGTTCGCCTACACGTTTTACTGCGGCTCCATCTACAAATCTTTCGATGGAGTCCAGGGTAACAGGATGTCCGGCTTTCAAAGCTTCGAACATAGAGGGAGCACCTTGGGGTTCCACGCCAACGATCTTTGTTTTCGGCGCATACGTTTTAAAATAGCTTCCGACTCCGGCACTCAAACCACCGCCGCCAACAGGAACAAATAAATAGTCAATATCGGGTTGATCCTCGAGAATTTCCACAGCCACTGTTCCTTGCCCTTCGATGATGCGATAATCATCAAAAGGTGGAATAAAGGTCATTCCGTTCTCCTCGGTAAATTGTTTGGCGGCAATGGCACAATCATCAAAAGTATCGCCGGCCAATTTGATCGTTACCCGGTCTTCACCAAACATTTTTGTCTGGTGGATCTTTTGATGCGGCGTAATTACCGGCATAAATACCACTCCTTTCACACCTAATTTTTTACAACTGAATGCAAATCCCTGCGCATGATTGCCGGCGCTGGCGCAAACAACTCCTTTCTCCAGTTGTTCTTTTGGCAAAGAACTCATCATATTGTAAGCGCCACGGAGTTTGTACGACCGAACCACCTGCAGGTCCTCTCTCTTCAAAAAAACATTGCAGTGATATTTTTTTGAAAGATTGTGATTGTACGTAAGTGGCGTACGGTGCACTACTTTTTTCAATCGCTCTATAGCATTTTCAAAAGACAGTTGATATGTTGCAGTCGTTGACGTATTCATTATAAAAATATTTTAGTCGATGCTTTCAGGATTTTCAACCATCTTTTTTAATAATTCAGCTGTTTTTGAATCTTTACGTGAAACTGGTCTTACTTCTTTCTGATTTTCCGGCCTGAGGCTTCTCACCGTTTTCCCTGCCTGCCATAATTCACTTTCACGCAATTCTTTCAATTCAGCTTCGAGCTTTTCACGATAATCAGGTTGTGAGTTGGAATCAATTGAACGTTGCGATTCTTTTCCTGCAACCACGCTTTCATAGATCTCATTAAAAACGGGCTTTGTGGCATCTCGGAATTTTTTCCACCAATCCAATGCACCACGTTGTGCGGTAGTGGAGCAATTGGCATACATCCAATCCATTCCGTTCTCGGCTACTAATGGCATCAGGGATTGCGTCAGTTCTTCCACAGTTTCATTAAATGCTTCAGAAGGAGAATGGCCTTTGGCACGAAGTACTTCATATTGTGCGGCGAAAATTCCCTGTATGGCGCCCATTAATGTTCCTCTTTCTCCGGTAAGATCCGAGTAAACTTCTTTTTTGAAATCTGTTTCAAATAAATAACCGCTACCAACTGCAATTCCCAATGCGATCACTCTTTCAAATGCTTTTCCTGTTGCATCCTGGAAAATTGCATATGAACTATTCAAACCACGGCCTTGCAAAAACATCCGGCGCAAAGAAGTTCCGGAACCTTTGGGAGCTACAAGAAATACATCCACATCTTTCGGAGGAACGATACCTGTTTGATCATTGAATGTGATACCGAATCCATGTGAGAAATATAATGCCTTGCCTTTGGTAAGATGTTTTTTTACCGTGGGCCACAACTTAATTTGCGCTGCATCACTGAGCAGGTAGCAAATGATGGTCCCGATCTGCAACGCTTCATCGATTTCAAACAAGGTTTCCCCGGGAACAAATCCATCCCGGACGGCTTTATCCCAACTCTTGGAATTTTTTCTTTGGCCTACAATGACATTGATGCCATTGTCCCGTTGATTTAATGCCTGCCCGGGGCCCTGAACGCCGTAACCGATCACTGCAACAGTTTCATTTTTCAACACCTGTTGTGCTTTGCTGAGAGGGAATTCTTCACGGGTCACTACATTTTCAGTAACACCGCCAAAATTTAATTGTGCCATAGTTGTTTTTTTATTGGTATGTTAGTTTTTAAAAATGATTTGTTGATTACATGGTAAATACTTCTTCCTGTTTATCGAGATATTCATTCTCGATCACTTCTTCACCTGGTTCTTTTTGCTCAAATTCTTTCAAGCGATCATGAAAATCATGACTGCCTTTCAGAATAGCTACTCTGGCGCTTCTTACGAATTCGATCAAACCGTAAGGCTCCAGCGCTTTGATCAGTTTGTCGGTTTCTTCACGATGGCCGGTGGTTTCAAAAACAGTATAGTCTTTTCTGATTGCTACCGCTCTTGCTCCAAACTCTCTGAGCAATCTTTCCACTTTTACTTTTTCTGCAATGGCATCAGTACTTACTTTGTATAATGCTAATTCCTGCCATACGATCTCATCTTCGGTATTATAATAAGCCTTCAATACTTCTACCTGTTTTTCGATCTGGCGACAAAGCTTACTTACTACTTCCTCCATCTCATTGATCACGATGGTGAAACGATGAACACTTTCTACTTCAGTAGGAGAGGTGTTCAGGCTTTCGATATTTATTTTTCTCCTTGAAAAAAGAATAGCGATGCGATTGAGTAAGCCAATCTGGTTTTCAGTATAAACGGTTATCGTGTATTCATGCTTTACCATAATTGTTATTTATTTAAATTACTCGTTCTTAATTATTTTAAACGTATCTCACTGACACTGCAACCCTGGGGTACCATAGGGAATACATTGTTTTCTTTTCCAACCATTACTTCCAGTAAATAACTTCCCTTGTGATCCAGCATTTCTTTGATCGCATTCTTCAGTTCTTTTCGCTGTGTAACAGTTTTTCCATTGATACCATATCCTTTTGCTACCTGCACAAAATCCGGGCTTTCTATATCTACGAATGAATATCTTTTATCGTGAAATAATTGTTGCCATTGACGTACCATTCCAAGGAATTTATTATTGAGGATCAAAATTTTGATGTCTACTTTGCTTTGCATCACTGTTCCGAGTTCCTGGATGGTCATTTGAAATCCGCCGTCACCGATCACGGCAATGACATTTCGCTGTGGGGCGCCAAATTTAGCGCCGATAGCTGCGGGCAATGCAAAACCCATGGTGCCCAATCCTCCTGAAGTGATATTGCTTTTGGTATGATTGAATTTTGAATAGCGGCAAGCTACCATCTGGTGTTGACCTACATCTGTAACGATAATCGCATTTCCTTCAGTGAATTCATTTACCAGCTTTATTACTTCTCCCATTGTTAATGTATCACTGCTGGGATTCAATTCGGGAATGATGCATTGCTGTTCTTCCTCTTTTTGATAATCTTTAAATTTTTGTAGCCATTCTGCATGTGATTTTTGTTCTGTTAATTCAGTCAACAGCGGTAATGTTTCTTTGCAATCTCCCCAAACAGGTACGGTTGTTTTTACATTTTTATCAATTTCTGCAGGATCTATATCAAGATGAATGACTTTTGCTTGTTTAGCGTACTTATCCAAACGTCCGGTAACACGATCATCAAAGCGCATTCCCACAGCGATCAGTACATCGCATTCATTGGTCAAAACATTTGGTCCATAATTTCCATGCATACCCAACATTCCAACAGCTAACGGATGATTCGTTGGAATAGCACTCATTCCCATTATGGTCCAGGCTGCAGGAATTCCGGTTTTTTCAATGAAATTTTTAAATTCTTTTTCTGCCTTTCCTAAGATCACACCTTGTCCAAAGATCACAAATGGTTTTTTTGCTTCATTGATCAATTGCGCAGCTTGTTCGATATATTCTTTTCTTACGATCGGTTTAGGACGATAACTTCTGATGTGATCGCATTTTTCATAACCTGCAAAATCAAATTTTTGAAGCTGTGCATTTTTAGTAATATCAATTAATACGGGTCCGGGCCTTCCGCTTTTTGCTATATAAAATGCTTTAGCCAACACTGATGGAATTTCACTGGCATCGGTGACCTGATAATTCCATTTGGTAACGGGAGTGGTGATGTTTACCACATCTGTTTCCTGGAATGCATCAGTGCCGAGAAGATGCGCATATACTTGTCCGGTGACACAAACAACAGGAGTGGAGTCGATCATGGCATCTGCCAAACCGGTAACGAGGTTTGTGGCTCCAGGACCACTGGTTGCAAAAACAACTCCTGTTCTTCCGGAAGATCTTGCAAAGCCCTGGGCTGCATGAATAGCGCCTTGCTCATGACGAACGAGGATATGATTGATTGTATCTCGATAATCATATAACGCATCATAAATCGGCATGATAGCACCACCGGGATAACCAAAAATAGTATCCACTTTTTCAGCGATCAATGCAAGCATTACAGCTTCACTACCGGAGATCGTAACCGCTTTCTCCTTTTGCTTTTCTTTTTTTTCAGCAATTAATTCCATAATAATTATTAATTACTAATTATAAATTATTAATTCAATCATTCTTCATCCGTCACACAACCTTCTGCTGCTGACTTTACGTACTTCGCATATTTATACAGAATTCCTTTTTTTGCTTTCAGATCAGGTTGTTTCCAATTTGCTTTTCTTCTTTTAATTTCTTCTTCACTTACTTTTAAGTTGATAGTGTTTTTTGTCGCATCAATTTCTATTACATCATCATCTTGTACCAATGCGATCAAACCTCCATCGTATGCTTCAGGAGTAATATGCCCTACAACGAAACCATGTGTACCTCCGCTGAATCTTCCATCAGTGATCAGTGCTACAGATTTTCCCAATCCTGCACCGATCAACGCTGAAGTAGGTTTCAGCATTTCAGGCATTCCCGGCGCTCCTTTGGGTCCTACATTACGGATCACCACTACATCACCGTCTTTTACTTTTTTATTTTGAATACCAGCGATCAATTCAAACTCTCCGTCAAACACTCTTGCAGTTCCTGAAAATTTTTCTCCTTCTTTGCCAGAGATCTTTGCCACACTTCCTTTCTCGGCAAGATTGCCATACAATATTTGTAAATGCCCTGTTGCTTTGATGGGTTTTTCCAATGGATAAATGATGTCCTGGCTTTGGAAATCCAGGTCGGGAATACTTTCCAGGTTCTCTTTTATTGTTTTGCCTGTTACAGTTAAGGAATCGCCATGCAATAAATTATTTTTCAAAAGATATTTCATGACAGCAGGTAAGCCTCCATGCTCATGAAGATCCTGCATCAGGTATTTGCCGCTTGGTTTGAAATCAGCTAAGACAGGAATTTTGTTACTGATATTCTGGAAATCATCCTGTGTTACTGTTACGTTCACACTTTTTGCCATGGCGATCAAATGCAAAACAGCATTGGTGCTTCCGCCTAACACCATTATAACCGTAATGGCATTTTCAAACGCTTTGCGGGTCATGATGTCCGATGGTTTAATATCTTTCTCCAGTAAGAAACGGATCGCTTTCCCTGCCGCTAAACATTCATCTTTTTTTTCTTTACTTAATGCCGGGTTAGTAGATGAATAGGGTAAACTCATTCCCATTGCTTCTATCGCACTTGCCATTGTATTGGCAGTGTACATTCCGCCACAAGCGCCGGCGCCGGGACAACTATTCATTACAATATTTTTAAAGTCGGAATCATTCAGTTGTCCGGCAATTTTTTTCCCTAATGCTTCGAATGCTGAAACAATATTTAATGCCTCACCTTTGTAATGGCCCGGAGCGATCGTTCCTCCGTAGATCATGATTGAAGGGCGATTCAATCTTCCCATTGCGATCAAAGAGCCTGGCATATTTTTATCACAGCCGGGGATAGCAATTAACCCGTCATAATATTGTGCTCCGCAAACCGCTTCAATAGAATCTGCAATGATGTCACGACTTACCAATGAATATCTCATACCATCAGTTCCCATACTCATACCATCGCTCACGCCAATAGTATTAAAGATCAATCCAACGAGATCATTATCCCAAACACCTTGTTTCACCATTTTGGCGAGATCATTCAGATGCATATTACAGGTATTTCCATCATATCCCATACTTGCAATTCCCACCTGTGCTTTTTTCAGGTCCTCATCTGAGAGTCCAATGCCATACAACATTGCCTGTGCTGCCGGCTGTGTCGGATCCTGTGTAATTGTTTTGCTGTATTTATTTAATTCGCTCATGCCAGTTCTAAAGAAGGTTTAAATTCTTTTTCTATTACTAAATGTTTATAAGCATCCTGAATTTGTTTTGACAAGGTTTTATTCCATGCAACCGGAAATTTTACATTATCCAGGCTTTCAAAGCCAATAACTTCAGCGGCTGTACCACAGAAAAAAACAGCATCAGCTTTTTTCAATTCGTCAACAGAGAAAAATTTTTCTATTACTTCTATTCCTAATTCATTGCATATTTCTAAGACAGTTGCTCTTGTTATACCGGGTAAAATATTTCCAAGTGCAGGAGTAAAAAGTCTTCCATTTTTTTCATAGAAAAGATTTGCACCAGGCGCTTCAGCAACATTGTTATTCATGTCCAACAGCAGGGCTTCATCGTAACCGTTTGCTTTTGCTTCCTGGCTCGCAAGAATAGAATTTACATAATGCCCGGTAGCTTTAGCAGTTATTTTAAATCCTTTGGGATTAGGTCTTTGAAAAGAAGATGTCATTACTCTCAATAATTTTTCACCCAAAAAAGGTTCCATCTTCCAAACTTCAATAACAATAAACGATTCATTGTTTCTGTCAAACTTCATGTTGGCGGGAGCATAAACTACCGGACGGATATAAGCATCCTGTAAATCATTTTTCTTCAACAGTTCATAAGTAATAGCAATGAGTTCACTGGTTCTCCATGTATAAGGCATATTAAGTGCCTGGGCTGATTGTTGCAGCCGGTCATAATGTTCAACAGCTTTGAATATTCGTGTTTCTCCATTGTGCGTTCTATAAGACCGGATACCTTCAAAGACGGCATAACCATAATGAAGTGATTGACTATAGAAATTCATATTTGCTTCTGTTGCTTTAACAAAAGCTCCATTTAACCAGAGAATCGTGTTGTCGTTGTAATAAGAACCCATTTTTATTTTCCTGTTTGTATTTAAAAAGAAACCCGCCTTTTGGAGGCGGGTTGTTGATATTTTTTACTTTTTATTTTTTGATCAAGCACCACCTCCATTTGAAGAAGATATAATAATCACAACCACAATAATAATTGCGGTTACAGAAGTGATGATACTATATGAATGATTCTTCAACATGAAGGATGTATGTTTTGTAAATATACACCCGCCGTTTCTAAAAAAGAACTCAGCAAGCAACTTTTTTAAAACAATTAAACGAACTATTGTTTGTTCTTGACAAACCCGATCAAATGATCGTTGATTTTCTCAATTCGATATTATCCTTTTTGATTGATCCCGGAATTTTACCACTGATATAATCACAGATCAACTCTCCAATAGTCGATGTAAAATAAAAATTCACAGGATCGAGATCTTTGGTCACAAAGCCATTCTGCAAGGTCCAATTTACACCTTCACGGATCAGGGCAGCCTCTGCATTCATGCCCAAATATTCCAGCATCATGGCTGAAGATAAAATAGAACCTAATGGGTTAGCAATATCTTTTCCTGCAGCCTGAGGATAAGAACCATGAATGGGTTCAAATAAAACAATTCCTTTTCCTACCGATGCGGAAGGCAACAATCCAAGCGATCCACTCAATACACTGGCTTCATCACTCAGAATATCACCGAACATATTTTCTGTGAGGATCACATCAAATTGTTTCGGGTTTAGCATGATCTGCATAGCAGCATTATCCACGTACATATAATCCACCGCAACATTCGGATAATGCTCTGCCATTTCACGTACAGTTTTTCTCCAGAGTCTTGATGTTTCTAATACGTTCGCTTTATCAATGAGGGTCAGTTTTTTTCTTCGCTCAGGTTTTTGTGCAAAATGAAAGGCAAGTTCTGCCACTCTTTCGATCTCCGCTTTACTATATATACAATCGTCACTTGCTTTCGTTCCATCTTCGCTCAATTCTTTTTTCCCAAAGTAAATGCCGCCTGTCAGCTCGCGGAAAATGATGAAGTCAACTCCTTCAAGGTTTTTATTTTTTAACGGCGATAAATGATGCAGGGAAGAGTAAGTATTTATAGGCCGGATATTAGCAAAGAGCTGCAGTGATTTCCGCAATTTCAATAAACCTTGTTCGGGGCGAACTTTGGCTGTTGGGTCATTATCATATTTCGGATGGCCAATTGCTCCTAATAAAATCGCATCACTGTTCAGGCAGGCTTCGATGGTTTCATCAGGCAAGGGATTTCCTGTCTTGTCAATTGCATCTGCTCCCATCAGGCAATAATTGAAGTCAAATTCATGCCCAAACCTGTATGCGATTGTTTTTAAAATTCTTACAGATTGACGGGTCACTTCCGGCCCAATACCATCACCTTCTATAACTACAATATTCTTTTTCATAAACAAACGGCACGAGTTATAAGTTTTAGAATGCTTTTATCAATTCGAAATTTTCAATATCCTGTTTTATGCTGAGCAAATAATCAATGTCATCAAAACCGTTCAGCAGGCAGGTTTTTTTGTAGCTGTTTATATCAAAAGTCTCCCCTGGCCCCACTGAGGGAGGGGTTTTAGACAGATCTAATAATTCGATAGTTTGTTTTTCCAGATTGATCTCTAACTCAGCTTTAGGATCTTTTTCAATAACTGCAAATATTTTCTGCAAAAAAGGTTCACTTACCTGTACCGGCAGCACTCCATTATTCAAAGCATTGTTTTTAAAAATGTCAGCAAAGAAACTGGATACTACTGCCCGGAATCCATAATCCTGTAAGGCCCATGCGGCATGTTCTCTTGAGGATCCGCAACCAAAATTTTTTCCTGCAACTAAAATTTCTCCTTTGTAAACGGGATTATTGAGAATAAAATCTTTTTTAGGTTTTGTTTCATCGTCATTCTCATATCTCCAGTCTCGAAAAAGGTTTTTCCCAAAGCCTTCCTTAGTTGTAGCTTTTAAAAACCGTGCAGGAATGATCTGATCGGTGTCAACGTTCTCGATATTAAGTGGAACGAAACGGCTTTTTATGATGGTTAGTGATCTCATTTTACCTAATTCAAAAATCGATAGTCAAAATTCAAAAATGGGTTGCTGTTTTTAATTTTGACTTTTGAACTTTTACTTAAAAATATTTTTAATTCAAAAGTTCTCTTACATCTGTAACCACTCCCGTTATTGCAGCAGCAGCAGCAGTCAACGGGCTTGCTAATAATGTTCTTGCTCCGGCGCCTTGCCTTCCTTCAAAATTCCTGTTGGAAGTTGAAATGCAATATTTACCAGCAGGAATTTTATCTTCATTCATTCCCAAACAAGCAGAACATCCCGGCTGACGCAAGATGAAACCGGCATCTGCAAGAATTTTGTCGATGCCTTCTTCAATAGCTTGTTTTTCCACTTGCTTGCTTCCGGGAACGATCCACACTTCGACATCATTGGCTTTTTTCTTTCCTTTTACAAAAGATGCAACCATACGCAGGTCTTCGATCCTTGAATTGGTGCAACTCCCGATAAAGACATAATCAATTTTTTGTCCTTTGATCGCTGTGCCTTGCTGCAGTCCCATGTAGGCTAATGATTTTGATAAACCTGATCTGTCATTTTCATTGACTGTGTCAATTGTCGGAATTTTTTGCGTTACACCAATTCCCATTCCGGGATTGGTGCCATACGTGATCATCGGCTCAATGTCAGCAGCATCAATGTTTATTTCTTTATCAAATTTTGCATCGGCATCGCTATACAAAGTTTTCCAATAAGCCAGTTTTTGATTCCATTCTTCACCCTGCGGCGCAAACTTTCTTCCCTTGATATAGTTAAAAGTAATTTCATCCGGAGCGATCATTCCACCTCTTGCACCCATTTCAATACTCATGTTACAAATGGTCATTCGTGCTTCCATGCTTAATGAACGAATAGCGGAACCTGCGTACTCAACAAAATAGCCAGTGGCTCCGCTTGCAGATATTTTTGAAATGATATATAGGATTATATCTTTTGATACCACACCTTTATTCAATTCTCCCTCAATGTTGATACGCATCAGCTTCGGTTTGCTTTGCAATAAACATTGAGTGGCTAATACCATTTCCACTTCGCTGGTGCCAATGCCAAAAGCAATTGCTCCAAATGCGCCGTGAGTAGAAGTATGGCTATCACCACAAACAATGGTCAATCCGGGTTGAGTGATCCCTAATTCGGGTCCAATGACATGAACAATTCCCTGGAAGGGATGTCCAAGGCCGTATAGTTCTATTCCATGCTCGGCACAATTTTTTTTCAATGCTTCCACTTGCAAACGACTCAATTCTTCCTTGATCGGTAAATGTTGATTTAATGTGGGAACGTTATGATCGGCGGTGGCAATGGTTTGTTGAGGACGGAAAACTTTTATTCCTCTTTTATTCAGGCCGGTGAATGCCTGCGGACTGGTGACCTCGTGAATGAAATGTTTATCTATATATAAAACAGATGGACCGCCATCGATCTGTTTCACAATATGTTTTTGCCAGATCTTTTCAAATAATGTTTTACCCATAATCCTTTACACAGTTGCTGTCGTTGTTTGATATTGTTGCGCCATTGTAACCAAATCTGAATCTTCCACTTCTTTTTTTCTGTCGGCTACGACAAGAAAATTATTATACAACTCATCGATATCATTTCTGTCAAACTGAAATCCGAGTTTCTGAAAACGATATGCCAATGCACTTCTTCCACTTCTTGCTGTCAAAACAATTTTTGAACTGTCTGCTCCAACTTCTTCCGGATTGATGATCTCATAGGTCAATGCATTTTTTAAAAACCCATCCTGGTGAATGCCGGATGAATGAGAAAATGCATTGCTTCCCACAATTGCTTTATTAGGTTGCACCGGCATTCTCATCGTATCCGATACCTGGCGACTAAGCGGATTCAATTGCTCAGTTTTGATGTCAGTGTGAAAGCCAAGATGTTTATGCTGACGGATGATCATCACCACTTCTTCCAATGAAGTATTGCCTGCTCTTTCTCCCAATCCATTGATCGTACATTCAACTTGCCTGGCGCCTGCGATCACTCCGGTTATTGAATTTGCTGTTGCCAATCCAAGATCATTATGACAATGGCAGGAGATGATTGCTTTGTCAATATTAGAAACGTTATTGACGAGGTATGCAATTTTTTCTCCATATTGATAAGGCAAACAGTAACCGGTTGTATCAGGAATATTTACTACTGTGGCGCCGGCTTTGATCACCGCTTCGATCACGGTAGCGAGGTAATCATTATCCGTTCTTCCGGCGTCTTCAGCATAAAATTCCACATCGTCGGTAAAATTTCTCGCCCATTTCACACATTGAATTGCCCTTTGCAAAATTTCTTCACGGGTAGAATTGAATTTGGATCTGATGTGATAATCGGAAGTGCCGATCCCTGTATGTATTCTTGGCCGGGCAGCATATTTCAATGCCTGTGCTGCAGTCTCAATATCTTTTTGCACAGCACGGCTTAGTCCGCATACGGTTGCATGTTTGATGTGGTTGGCGATCTGGCTCACTGATTCAAAATCGCCCGGAGAAGAAATGGGGAAGCCGGCTTCGATGATATCAACTCCCAATTCTTCCAATCGCAATGCCAGTTCCAGTTTTTCTTTTGTATTCAGTTTACAGCCGGGAACCTGTTCGCCATCCCGAAGTGTAGTGTCAAAAATGTAAACTTTATCTTTTGACATAATTAATAATTGATAAATTAGATTGGATAAAAATGCAGGCTGCTTATTTTTGCGTTGCTTGCTATTGACTCAAAAGGATAAACAACCTGCCTGACTAAGTTACCGGCATGTAAGCGGGTGCTCAAAACAAAATAGAGCAGTTTTTACACTGTGTAAAAACCTGTAATTCCGCTGAAATGCAGTACAGTAAAGGGTTTTAGATAAAAGGAATTACGATGTCCAACCGATCTGCCGATGCGCTGTTTCAACTGGTAAAATCGCTTGAAAAGTCTGAAAAAAGGAATTTCAAGCTTTTTGTCAAAAGAAATTCTTCTTCGGATGATCTGAAGACCATCCAGCTTTTTGACGCATTGGATAAAATGACTGACTATGACGAAAAAGCATTGCTGAAGAAAAACAAGGGCATTAAAAAGAAACAGCTTTCCAATATCAAGGCCAGCTTGTACCGGACCATACTTTCAAGTTTGCGCCTGATCCGTGATGAAGACAACATTGATATCCGGCTGCACGAACAGATGGACTATGCACGCATCTTATACAACAAAGGACTTTATATGCAAAGCCTGAAGCAACTGGAACGAATGAAAGAAATGGCAAGATCTCATCACCAGCTTACTTATATGCAGCAGGCTTTGTTTTTTGAGAAAAAAATTGAAGCGTTATACATCACTCACAGTATGCAGGACCGGGCCGATCAGCTTTGTGCAGAATCGGATGCAGTGAATCACGAACTTTCTTTAGTCAACCAGTTATCCAATCTTTCACTTCAATTATACGGATGGTATATCAAACATGGACATGCACGCAATGAAAAAGACTTGAGTGACATTCATTCTTTTTTTGAAAAGCATTTGCCTTCCGGCGCTTACCAGGCTAAAGGTTTCTATGAAAAATTATATCTCTACCAGAGCTATTGCTGGTATGCTTCTATTCGCCAGGATTTTTTGCAGTATTATCGTTACTCAAAAAAATGGGTAGATCTTTTTCATGATCATCCCGAAGTATTGCCGATTGAAACTGCTGCTTACATCAAAGGCATGCATAACCTGATGAATGCACATTTTTATTTACTGAATCAGCAAAAATTACATGAGGCTATCAAAACGTTTGAACAGTTTGCGCAAACGAAACTTATCGAGCAGAATGAGAACAATCGTATCCTGGCCTATGTTTATTTATATACTGCCCGTATTAATTTGTATTTTTTAAGAGGCACTTTTACCAAAGGATTGCGTCTGGTTCCTTTCCTAGAAGAAATGTTGAAGAAGTACGGGCTTTACCTGGATGAACACCGGGTGCTGGTATTTTATTATAAGATCGCATGTTTGTATTTTGGAAGTGGTGATAATGAGAAAGCGATTGAATATTTAAATAAGATCATCAATTTAAAAAGTGATCTGTGGATCGATCTGCAATGCTATGCCCGGTTGCTGCACCTGATCGCTCACTATGAATTGGGAAATTTTGATCTGCTCGAATATTTAACCAAATCAGTGTATCGCTATATGGCGAAAATGCAAAACCTGAGTAAAGTGGAAGAAGAGATGTTTGCATTTTTGAGAAAATCATTTCATGTCGGCGCTCACGCACTCAAGCCTGAATTTGAAAAATTATTATCCACGTTGAAAAGATATGAAGGCAATCCGCTGGAAAGCCGGGCTTTTGCATATCTCGATGTGATCTCCTGGCTGGAAAGTAAGATCAACGCTGTGAATGTCCAGGATGTGATCGCTCAAAAAGCAAAACAAGCTCAGCAAAACGATCCCAAAAAAAATAAATGATCATGCCAGCGCTTTTGCTTTCATTTTTTTCTTAACGGAAGATTGCCGGATGATTAATTGACTGGCCAGCACTTTTGTTTCAAAATCTGTAACGGGGCGTTTGCTTTCGATGAGTTGCAGCAATAATGTTGTGGCAATTTCTCCCATTTCAAACGCCGGCTGGCGAATTACCGTAAGTGGAGGTTCCAGCAATTCATTTAAATCGGTATTGGAAAATCCTACCAGCGCCATTTCATCAGGTACTGAGATTTTTTTTGATTTTAATATGCGCAGGCAGCCGGTGGTCAATTTATCAGAAGATGCGAATATAGCATCCGGTTTTTGTTTGATCTTCAAAAGGCTGTTCACGGCATCTTCCACTTCGCTTAGGATCATTCCACCATGATGGCAATAGCGGATCAGCGATTCATTATCGGGAATACGATGATCTTTCAGCGCGGCTTTGTAACCGGCAAGCCGTTCTTTGGTTATAGAAAGAAATTCTGCATTAGCCACTGTGGCGATCCTCCGATATCCATTGCTGATCAGGTGAGAAGTGGCATCGTAAGCGCCTTTAAAATTGTCAACAATTACCTTATGTGTATTTATTTCATCCACTATGCGATCAAAAAAAACAATGGGCAATCCTCTTTGAGTAAGTTCTTTAAAATAACTAAAATCTTCTGTTTCGGTCGATAAGGAAATGATCAGGCCATCGATGGAACGGGAGGTCAGGAACTGCAGATTCATGAGTTCACGCTCAAAGGATTCACGGCTTTGGGCAATGATCACATTGTATCCATTATTGTAAGCAATGGATTCGATGCCATTAATGGTTTGGGAAAAAAAACTGTTGGCGATCTCGCAAACGATGACTCCGATAGAACGGCTTCTTCGTTCTTTTAAACTTAATGCGATCGGATTGGGATGGTAATTGATCTTTTCAGCATATTCCAATACCAGTTTTTTGGTTTCAGGGCTGATCTCGTAACTATCACGAAGTGCACGGGAAACTGTAGAAGTGGATAAGCCAAGGGCTTTGGCAATATCTTTAATAGTTACAGCTTCAAATTTCATGAGACGAATATTTTATAAATACTGTATTGTCAATAATTTAAAGTTACTGATTTTAGGCGTATTCTTTTTGTATGTTTTTGCCTGCAATACAAATACTTAAAATTTAAAAACTATCTCTTTTGTGGGATATTTTTCTTTGCCCCAAAATGGTTATTTTTTGAACCGAATATGACTAAAAACAAAAAAGATAAGTTGATTGATTCAATTCCTTCAAAATGATAACGTTACCGGGAACGATTGCGTAAAAAAATACAACGAAAGGCTTCTGCAAAATATAAGTTCTGCGTAGCATTGTTTACAAATTTTTGCCGGGGTTTAATGATTGTTCTGGCAAATTACTGCTGATGAAAATTGCTGTCGGGATGAAAAGATTGCTTAGCCATTTAATAAAACCAAAAGAGGAACTGTTCAGTTCTGTTTTTCTTCGTTTTTATTCCTGCGTTACAGGGATAAAAGCTTTTCCTTCGCTAATTCTTTCTTATCTCAGGGCATTTGTTCAATGTATCTTTTTATTGAATGTCCCGTACACCTTTAGAACTGATTATTTTTTAGATAGAAAATTGTTGACGGTTGAAGCGGCGAATCATAACCAGTATTGATCAAATCGATAGTGCCGGTACTACCGGCAATTAAATTTTTAAAAAAGACTTACATCAAAAAAACTGCTATGGCAAGAACTGTAAAAAACGTTGGCGGTTTGATATTGCTTTTTATAGCATATTTATTACCGTGCCAGCTACATGCACAAGGAAAACAGATAACAGGTATTGTGACCTCGTCTGAAAATAAACAGCCAGTGGCCGGTGTCACTGTAACGGCCAGGGGAACCAGGACTGCTGTGATCACAGATGCCAGTGGACAATACAAGATCACGGTGAGCAATTCTGTGACTGTACTTGTATTTTCAAGTGCATCCTTCACTTCGGTGGAAGAAACAATAAATGGCCGCTCTGTTATCAATGTTGAATTAACACCGGATGTAAAGTCACTAAGTGATGTAGTAGTGATCGGCTATCAAAGTGTACGGAGAAAAGATTTGCTGGCATCGGTATCATCAATTAGTGCGAAAGATCTGAAAGACATTCCGATCAATTCTGCTGCAGAAGCATTGAATGGAAGGCTGGCAGGTGTTACAGCTACCACATCAGAAGGCTCCCCCGATGCGGATATAAGAATAAGAGTTCGTGGAGGAATGTCCATTACCCAGGATAATTCTCCATTATATATTATTGATGGAGTGCAGGTGGAAAACGGATTGAACCTGCTTTCCCCTCAGGATATTCAATCAATCGATGTTTTGAAAGATGCTGCTGCAACAGCTATTTACGGAGCAAGAGGCGCAAATGGTGTTGTGATTATTACTACAAAATCGGGAAGGCCCGGTAAAACAGTTGTTTCTTACAATGGGTATATTGGCATAAATAGTTTAACCAAAGAGTTGAAAGTCTTAAGCCCCTATGATTATGTTATCTATCAATCTGAAAGATCAAGAGGTAATAGTACGGATAGCACTACTTTTCTTTCTGATTTTGGAACTACATGGGATACTTTATCCAATTACAAAAATGTAAGTCCGGTTGACTGGCAAGATAAAGTGTTTGGAAGAACCGGTGTTTCCACTACGCAAAATGTTACTGTTTCAGGCGGAAATAAGAAAATCGTTTATGATTTTGGATATACTTATAACGGAGATAAAGCAATAGTGCTGAATTCAAGTTATAAAAGACATTTGTTGAACTTCAAAACAGATTATAACATACTCAGTAATCTGAAAGCATCAGTTTCGGCAAGATATCTGTTACAAAATGTATTTGGTGCAGGCGTTTCAAGTGATAATGGATCTTCCTACAACAGATTGCGTAATGCGGTCAAATACCGGCCTTTCCTATCGCCCAACCAAGGTCTTACTGATGAAGATGCGCTTGCCGATCCAAATGTTGGTAATGGATTAGTTCTTTACAACCCGATAGACCTGGCAAATGCTGAATACCGTCAAAAAACAACAGAAGATTTTAACGGATCGGTAAGCCTGAACTATACATTTCTGAAAAACTTTTCTTTTCGCTCCACTTTTGGATATGACCGGAATCAATATACAAACCGCCAGTTCAGTGATTCAATAACACCTCTGGCTATTATCCAGGGAGCCAGAATGCCAATCGCTGAACTTGACACTGTTCTCGCAACTACCATAACAAACTCAAATGTGCTGACCTACACAGTAAATAACTGGAAGGGCAAACACGACTTTACTGTTTTAGTAGGAGAGGAGACTTATGATTACAGGACAGTGACACGTAATGATCTTTTTAAAAATTATCCGTTGTTCACTTCTCCCAACGAAGCATTTAAGAATACAAGTCTCGGATCTACATTCTCGGGTTATCCAAAATTGCATAAAACCCGATACACCAATGTTTCTTTTTTTGGCAGAATTAATTATTCTTATAAAGACCGCTATCTGTTTTCATTTAATATGCGAGCGGATGGAGCTTCCAAATTTGCTCCCGGCAAGCAATGGGGATATTTCCCGGCAGGTTCATTTGCCTGGAAAGCTAAAAATGAGAATTTCCTGAAGAATGTTGATTTTATCAGTGATTTAAAATTCAGAGCTGGATTCGGAACAGTTGGTAACAATCGGATACCGGATTACCTTTATTTAGCTACTTATAGCAATGACGGAACCTATTACTATGGTTTGAATGGCCAGCCGGTTTATGGATATTATCCGAACTCCTTACCAAACCCGGATCTACAGTGGGAAGCAACTTTGAGCAGAAACCTTGGTGTTGACATAAGTGTTTTGAAAAACCGGGTCAGCCTAAGTGTAGATGTCTATAATAATTCTTCGAAACATCTATTGTTAAACGTTCCAATTGCACCTACTTATGGCTACTCGAATCAAATACAGAATGTTGGTAAAACATCCAATAAAGGAGTGGAATTCCAATTAAATACAGTTGTTATTCAAAAGCCAAAGAGCAATTTCAGGTATGATGTGAATTTCAATATTTCATTTAATAAAAACAAAGTACTCGCTTTAGGTCCTAACCAAACATCATTTACAACACAAGGTTGGTCAGGCGTTTCCGGCCAACCGACGGACTATATTATTAAAGTAGGAAGCCCTGTCAGTTCAATGTGGGGTTTAGTAACAGATGGATTTTATAAGGTAGACGACTTTGATTATAATAGCAGCACCGGACAATACACGTTGAAATCGGGAGTTGTTTCAGACGCTTCAATTATTGGAAGCGCTAATGTGATGCCGGGCGCAATTAAATTCAAAGACCTGAATGGCGATGGCTCTGTTGATATTGATAATGACCGGACCATTATTGGCAATCCTAATCCGAAGGCTACAGGCGGATTATTCCAACAAGTGACTTACAAACGCTGGGACCTGAGTTTATTCTTGAACTTCTCTATTGGCAATGATGTATATAATGCCAATAAAATTGAATTTACGAATGGTTATACTGCCAATGCTAATTTACTTGCAATAATGAATGATCGCTGGAGAGTTATCACTCCAGACGGCCAAACCGCAGAATGGACAGATGGCACCAACGTGTATGGTATCGCTCCGGATCAACTGAGCGCATTGAATGCAAATGCAAAGATCTGGATGCCGATAAAAGGAGCGGGAGCATTTTATCCCAGTTCATGGGCTATTGAGAACGGATCATTTCTCCGCTTCAATAACCTAACGGTAGGATATAGCATACCTGTCAAAAAGGTATTCTCCAAATTAAGGCTGTATCTGACGGCTAACAATTTCGCCATCGTTACCAACTATTCAGGTTATGATCCTGAAGTGAATGTCAGGTACAACAATCCTTTAACGCAAGGTCTTGACTATTCCGCCTATCCCAAAAGCCGCAGTTTCATTTTTGGTGTAAACGCAACATTCTAAAAAAGTAAAACTTATATATGAGCACAAAATTTTTCAATAAACTGACAACGCTGGTGGCAATTTGTATGACGCTGCTGGTTAGTAGTTGTAAAAAATACCTGGATCAGCAACCTATAACAGAAGTAGGTCCTTCCTTTGTGTTTAGTGATGTAGCGCATGTTCAGCAGGCCTTAGCATCTGTGTACAGCCGTCTCGTAGGCGACCAGGGTTACGGAATCCGTTTGAGCTTGTATTATCCTTTGGATAATGATGCCATGCAAGGGCCAACTGGTGCTGCTGATAATGATCGGAGAGATATCGCCAGATACTCAGCCACACCCGGGAATGCCCAGCTATTAAAACCGTTTAATCAATTGTTTCAGGGTATTGAATATGCAAATATTTGTATTGCAAATATCCCGACTATGGATTTGTACAGCAAAGGATCAGATCAGCAGAAAAAACAATTGCAAAGAATGTATGGGGAAGCATTAACATTAAGGGCACAATTTTATCTTGAAGCTATACGAAACTGGGGAGATCTGCCAGCACAATTTCAACCAGCCGCTGTGCTTGCGCTTAGCAATCCTTTACCGGGAAGAACAGACCGGGATTCTTTGTACAATCAGCTGCTTGCCGATCTGAAAACAGCAGAAGATCTTGTACCGTGGCGCAATGAGATCAGTAGCATCGGAGATCCCAATGATGAACGAATTACCAAAGGCGCTGTTAAAGGATTACGTGCCAGGATCGCATTATACAGGGGTGGTTATTCTTTACGCCAGGATGGAACTATGAAAAGGAGCGCCGATTATAAAACCTATTACCAGATCGCAAGAGATGAATGCAATGATATAATAACGTCCGGGCAACATGCATTAAACCCAAGTTTTAAATCGCTTTGGAAAGATCAGGTATGCGCTCATGCAGTAAATGATCCCGATGGTGAACTTATGTTTCAGGCCAGCGCAATTGGACAATCCGGCGCTGAGGATACAAAACTTGGTTATTATGATGGACCACGTGTTAATAATAAAGGTAATAACAGTGTGAATCCATTGCCAACCTACTTTTACCTTTTCGATTCCACCGATCTGCGGCGGGATGTAACAATATGCCATTATTATACCAATACCAATGGCACGAGAGCAGCGCAGGTCATTACCAATATGAACGATGGAAAATACAGAAGGGATTGGATTACGAATCCTGCCATTAGCCCGGCTGATGCCGTTCAATATTTTGGATTGAAATGGCAAATTCTCAGGTATTCAGATGTGCTTTTAATGTTTGCCGAAGCTGAGAATGAAGTGAACGGCGGGCCTACCACTGCTGCATACAATGCCATCAATATGGTAAGAAGAAGAGGATATGGCAAACCAATTAATACTCCTGATCCAACTGTTGATATTCCTTCCGGCTTATCTCAATCCGATTTCTTTAAATATATTGTAAGAGAAAGAGCGCTTGAATTTGGTGGCGAAGGAATCAGGAAATACGACCTGATAAGATGGAATTTGTTAGCCTCTGCGATCACAGAAACCCGTACGAATTTGATCAATATGTCCACAAGCACCGTACTGACAGATCCCTCTTATATGGCAGGTTATCCAAGTTATTGTAAGGTTACTACATTGCCAACATCAATGTTTATGATCAACAATACGACTTCCGATGACAATAACATTGGAGGACTGTGGTACAATTCTCTTTATAATAAAGCGCCTTCTTCAACACCATCGGGAACTACAAAAGTGACCTGGGTCGGATCTGCTATCAATACCACTGCTGCGTCAAGGTTTGCAACAGGGTTTGTTACTGGCAAGGGAGAACTATTGCCTATACCGCAAGGAGCAAGAGATGCTGATGTTAATTTGACCCAGAATCCCGGTTATTGATATGGTGGTAAATTTTTTAATAGGGCTGTTTTTCCAAAAACAGCCTTTCTCTTTTTTCTGATAAATTTTTTTGTATGAAAAAGATCTTTTCTGCCGGTTTGATTGCAGCGCTGTTTTTATTTATTCCGCAAAAAAGGAAAATAACTGTTTTTATAGCCGGAGATTCTACAGCTGCCAATAAAGAAGTGAAAGCGTATCCTGAAACAGGTTGGGGAATGCCGTTCGCTTATATGTTTGATTCAACAGTAACGGTGGACAACAGGGCGAAGAATGGACGAAGTACAAAAACATTCATTTCAGAAGGGCTTTGGCAAAAATTAATTGGTGATGTGAAGGAAGGTGATTATGTTCTGATCCAGTTTGGTCACAATGACGAAGTCAAAGAAAAAACAGATCGCTATACTGCACCAGAAGAATTTAAAGCTAACCTTGCACGGTTTGTCACTGAAACAAGAAGTAAGAAAGCTACACCTGTCTTACTGACTCCTGTTACCAGGCGGCAGTTTGATGCAAACGGAACTATAAAAGAAACACATGCGGAATATTCTCCCCTTGTACGTGAAGTAGCCAAACAATATGATGTTCCATTAATTGACCTTGATGAAAAAAGCAGGGAACTGGTTCAGCAATTTGGTCCGGAAAATTCTAAATTATTGTATATGCAACTGGAGCCAGGCGAACATCCCAATTATCCCCAGGGCAGAAACGATAATACACATTTTAATGAATTAGGTGCAAGAAAGATAGCTCAATTAGTTTTGTGGAGTATAAAAGAATTACATCTTGATCTGGCCAGTCATATTCATCCGCCGTTGGAAGTGAAAAAATGATCTTGGTTGAAAAGAATTGTTTCGATATTATGTTTTGTTGCGTTGATACAACAAATCACTGCGCAATCTACATCCGGAATTACCGGTAAGCCGGATACATCTTTTACTAACTACAGCGCCTACATTCAAACGAAACAAAAATATCCTGATATTAAATTGGTCGGTGAATTCTATTTTTCATCAGTAAAAGAAAAACGAAACATTATTTATTGTGAACTGGGGAAAAGACAATTACTACTGGATGTTTTTTATCCGGCCAGAATAAAAAAACCGAGAACGGCGATCATCATTGTATTCGGAGGTGGATGGCGCAGCGGCAACAGAACACAACATTATCCGCTGGCGCAACGACTAGCTGCTCTCGGTTATGTTTGTTTTACACCGGACTATCGTTTGTCTACCGAAGCATTGTATCCTGCTGCTGTTTATGATATTAAAACTTCTATTCGTTGGGTGCATGCACATGCCAAAGAATTTAATGTAGATACTTCTCGTATCACTGTATTAGGTTTTTCCGCCGGCGGAGAATTAGCGGCTTTTATGGGATCTACAAATGGCAATCAGGAGTTTGAAGGAAATAATGATTGTTTGCGGGGTAGCTCCAGTTGGGTTCATGCCGTGATAGACATCGATGGAATACTGGCATTTATTCATCCTGAGTCCGGGGAAGGAGATGATAGCAAAAAAACATCTGCAGCTACTTTTTGGTTTGGCTATTCCAAAACCGAAAAACCAGAATTATGGAAAGAAGCATCATCACTTACGTACACCGGTAAACAAAATCCTCCGACATTATTTATTAATAGCAGTGTAGCACGAATGCATGCGGGAAGGGAGGATTATATAAATGTGATGAATCGATACCATATTTATACTGAAGTGCATGAATTTGAAAATTCGCCGCATGCATTTTGTTTATTCGATCCCTGGTTTCAACCAACAGTGAGATATGTTGACGATTTTTTAAAGAAAATTTTCCGGTGAATTAAGATCGTATGAAATGTTCTTTAGCAATATTTTTTTTCTTTTTACCCATAATAGGTTTTTGCCAGCAAAAGATCGTGGTAGCTCAGGATGGTACTGGAAACTATAAAACTGTTCAGGCCGCTTTGAATTCAATTACATTAAATAATAAAAAGCCGTTTACTATTTTTATTAAAAATGGAGTTTATAAAGAAAAACTTTATTTAGATTCCACAAAAAATTTTGTGACGCTGGTCGGCGAAGATAAATTCAATACCATTCTGACTTACGATGACCACACCGGGAAAGTGGATGCAAAGGGCGATACGATCAATACCATGACTTCCTGGAGTTTTTTGATCAGGGGAAATGATTTTAATGCAAGAAATATCACTTTTCAAAATGATGCTGGCTTTAGTGCGGGGCAAGCAGTGGCTGCAGAGGTTCGTGGTGACAGGGCAGCATTTTATAATTGTCGTTTCATCGGCAACCAGGATGTTTTATTTACCAACAGTCCAACAAGCAGGCAATATTACCAGGATTGTTATATTGAAGGCACGACAGATTTTATTTTCGGCTCTTCAACTGCCTGGTTTGAAAAATGCCATATTCACAGCAAAAAGAATTCTCATGTCACCGCTGCATCCACTCCGCAAGATCATCCATTCGGATATGTTTTTTATGATTGTATTTTAACCGGAGATACAAGCCTGCACAACGTTTCCTTGGGAAGACCATGGCGTCCTTTCGCAAGTGTTACATACATTCATTGTTATATCGGGCAACATATCAAACCTGGAGGTTGGTCAAATTGGAACAATACCGATAACTATAAAACGACACGTTTTGCAGAATATGAAAACTACGGCCCCGGTGCTGATCTGTCAAAACGAATTTCCTGGTCTCGTCAATTAAATGATGAGGAAATAAAACAGTACACTTTGAAAAATGTTTTTGGCGATTGGATACCTTTGCGGCAATGAACCAATCAGATCATTCCCTGAATAATTATTCAGCATTTTTATTTGACCTCAATGGCACCATGATCGATGACATGCCTTTTCACGTAAAAGCATGGTACAGGATACTCAATGAACTCGGCGCCAACATCAGCATGGAAAGAACGAGGGAAGAATGTTACGGAAAAAATCATGAATTGCTGGAACGGATCTTTCCCGGTAGATTCACTATGGAAGAAAAAGACAGGATGAGTTTTGAGAAGGAAAAACAATATCAAAAAGAATTTGCACCCGTGCTGAGACTTACAGATGGGCTTGAAGATTTTTTGAAACAATCATATAATAAAGGGATCAAAATAGCGATCGGTTCTGCAGCTATTCGTTTTAATATCGATTTTGTGTTGGATGGAACGAACACCCGGAATTATTTTGATGCTATTGTTAGTGCCGATGACGTGGCTCGCAGCAAACCCGATCCTGAAACATGGATCAGGTGCGCTGAAATTTTAAATGTCTCGCCTGCAGAATGCCTGGTTTTCGAAGATGCACCGAAAGGAGTGGAGTCCGCCCGAAATGCCGATATGAAGGCAATGGTGATAACGACGATGCATCAGCCTGAAGAATTTTTTCAGTATGATAATGTTATCGGTTTTATAAATGATTTTACCGATATTTCAGTGGTGAATCTTCTCAAAGCAGTTTAATCTTTATGCAAAAGAATTCTTTTGTTATAGGGGTAGATTTCGGTACGGATTCGGTTCGTTCAGTCATTGTTGACACTTCTGACGGCAATGAAATTGCATCTTCTGTTTTTTATTATCTCCGCTGGAAAGATGGATTGTATTGTGATCCTTCCATCAATCAATTTCGCCAGCACCCGCTGGATTATATTGAAGGATTGGAAACAACGATCAAAGATTGTTTGAAACAGGCACGCGATACTGTTGCATCCAAAATAAAAGCTATTTCTGTAGATACAACAGGATCAACTCCGGTGCTCGTTAATAAAAATGGAGTACCACTTTCTTTGCTACCGGAATTTGAAAACAATCCCAATGCAATGTTTGTATTGTGGAAAGATCATACGTCGACAAAAGAAGCGGCAGAGATCAATCAACAAGCAGGAAAATTTTCAACCAACTATTTAAAATATGTTGGCGGCATTTATTCTTCCGAGTGGTTTTGGGCAAAATTACTGCACTTGTTACGGGCTGATGAATCAGTCAGAAACTCTTGTTATTCCCTGGTAGAACATTGCGATTGGGTTCCATTTTTATTAACAGGGGGAACGGATGTTCATCAAATGAAAAGGGGAGTCTGCTCTGCAGGTCATAAAGCTTTGTGGGCTGAGGAATATGGTGGCCTTCCTCCTAATAAATTTTTTGCATCGATAGATCCATTACTGGATGGATTTACTTCAAGGTTATTTACTGAAACATTCACTGCGGATAAAGCAGCCGGGAATTTATCAAACGAATGGGCAGAGCGTTTAGGATTGAACACAAACGTAATTGTCGGAGTTGGTGCATTCGATGCACATATGGGAGCTGTTGGTGGACAAATCGAACCTTATTATTTGAGTAAAGTAATGGGCACTTCTACCTGCGACATGCTCGTTGCGCCATTGGATGAAGTAAAAGGAATTCTGGTAAAAGGAATTTGCGGACAGGTTCCTGGTTCCGTTATCCCAGGCATGATGGGAATGGAAGCGGGACAAAGCGCTTTCGGAGATGTGTATGCTTGGTTCCGGAATTTGTTAAGCTGGCCGATAAATAATTTTTTACATGATGAAAAGATGCGGCTGGATATAAAAGATAAAATTATTGCAGGATTATCTGCCGAAGCTGAAAAACTTTCACTACATTCAAACGACGAAATAGCAATGGATTGGCTGAATGGTCGAAGAACACCGGATGCCGATCAATTGCTAAAATCTGCGATTGCAAATCTGGATCTCGGCAGCGATGCCCCTGCGATCTTTAAAGCCCTGGTGGAATCAACATGTTTTGGAGCAAAAGCAATTGTTGATCGTTTCATCAACCAGGGGATTCCTGTTAAAGGTTTGATTGGAATGGGAGGCGTTGCCAAAAAATCTCCATACATCATGCAGGTGATGGCGGATGTGATGAATATGCCGATACGCATTCATCGCTCCGAGCAAACCTGTGCGATGGGAGCTGCCATGTTTGCGGCGACAGCGGCAGGAATTTACAACAAAGTGGAAGATGCAATGGAGGCGATGGGTCGTGGTTTTGATAAAGAATATAAACCCAATCCTTCAAGAACCGAATATTACCATCAGCGCTATGAGAAATATAAACAATTGGGAGCATTTATAGAACAACAAACAAATGGCTAAGTACGATCATATCAAAGAAGAAGCATACGCTGCGAATATGCTATTACCAAAATATGGGTTAGTGATCTTCACATTTGGTAATGTCAGTGCTGCCGACAGAAGCCTGGGAGTTTTTGCGATGAAACCGAGTGGAGTTCCTTACGAAAAACTTTCTCCTGAAAAAATGGTAGTTGTGGATTTTGATGGGAATGTTGTTAAAGGGAAATTGCGTCCCTCGTCAGATACGAAAACACATGCAGTACTTTATAAAGAATGGGATCAGATTGGTGGTATTTCCCATACACATTCTTTGTATGCCACTGCCTGGGCACAGGCACAAAGAGAGATCCCGATATTCGGGACCACTCATGCCGATCATACCACTTCAGATATCCCCTGCGCTGCACCGATGAATGATGAAATGATCAAAGGCGATTATGAATATCAGACCGGGTTTCAGATCATAAATTGTTTCAAAGAAAAAAAATTGGATTACCGGGAAACTGAAATGGTCCTCGTCGGCAATCATGCGCCATTTACCTGGGGAAAGACAACAGAAAAAGCAGTGTATAATAGCGCCGTGCTGGAAAATATTGCTCAGATGGCCTGGTTGACAGAGCAGATCAATCCCGGCGCAAAAAGATTAAAGGAATCATTGATCAAAAAACATTTTGAGCGCAAGCACGGGCCCGATTCTTATTATGGACAATAAACATCACAATAATGAAGAGAACAATTCAATTTGTATTAGTAACAGTTGCTATCGCTTCAATTGGTTGCAACAACAAAAGCAAATCAGAAAAAAATGAGGCTGCTGCTATGAAACCCGGCATTACAGAACAATCGTTTGGCATGTATGAAAGTAAGCCGGTGAAGGAATACACGATTACGAATGGTTCTGGAATGCAGGTCAGCATTATCAATTATGGCGGAACGGTAACCAAATTGATCACTCCTGATAAAAATGGGACGATGGGAGATGTGGTTCTGGGCTTTGATTCTTTATCCGGTTATCTTCAAAAAGCTGATCCTTATTTCGGCGCTTTGATAGGCAGATACGGTAATCGTATTGCTAATGCAAAATTTACTTTGGATGGAAAACAATACACTTTAGCGCCGAACAATAATGGGAATAGTTTGCATGGTGGCAACAAGGGATTTGATAAACAATATTGGGACATTGAAAAAATGCCTGGGGATAGTAGTTTAAAACTTACCTATCTCAGTAAAGATGGTGAAGAAGGTTATCCCGGCAATCTGAACGTGCAGGTGATCTACACATTGGGTTCTGATAATTCTTTGAAGATTGATTATTCGGCTACTACGGATAAACCAACTCCGGTGAATCTCACCAATCATTGCTATTTTAATTTATCTGGAGGAAAGGATTCTACTATCCTTGATCACGATTTGAGCTTGAATGCCGATAATTATACTCCTGTCAATGATGCGCTGATCCCTACTGGTAAAATAGAACCGGTAAAAGGAACGCCAATGGATTTTACAACAGCAAAGAAGATCGGGCGGGATATTGACCAGGTAAAAGGTGGTTATGACCATAACTGGGTTTTAAGCAGAAATGGAAGTGGTTTAGTAGAAGCAGCTACAGTTTATGATCCGGGCAGCGGACGATATATGGAAGTGTTCACAACGCAGCCCGGTATTCAATTTTATACAGGAAATTTTCTGGATGGTTCTTTAACCGATACAAAGAATGGAGAAAAATATGTACAGCATGGAGCTCTTTGTCTGGAAACACAACATTATCCAGATAGTCCGAATGAACCTTCATTCCCCAGCACTATTTTGAAACCAGGAGAAACCTATCATCAAACAACGATCTATAAATTTTCAATTAAATAATGAGTGATGAGTAATGAGTAATGAGTAATCAATAATGAGTAATCAATTCTAAGAAATGATCAAGGATTTAAAAGAACTTGAAGTTTGGTTTGTCACCGGCAGTCAGCATTTATACGGCGAAAAAACGTTGAAGCAAGTGGCGCAGCATTCCCGTGAGATCTCTCTTTTTCTCAACAATGCAAATCAAATTTCAGTACGTGTTGTTTTCAAACCGGTAGTAAAAACACCGGAAGAAATTTTTTCTATATGCCAGGAAGCGAATAATGCAAAGAAATGTATCGGTGTAGTTGCCTGGATGCATACTTTTTCTCCGGCTAAAATGTGGATCAGTGGATTAAAAATTTTACAAAAGCCATTACTACATCTGCATACTCAATTCAACCGGGATATTCCCTGGAGTGAGATTGATATGGATTTTATGAATCTGAATCAATCAGCACATGGTGATCGTGAATTTGGATTTATCATGAGTCGGATGCGATTACAAAGAAAGGTTGTGGTAGGTTTTTGGCAGGATCAAAATGTTTTGAAAAAAATTGACACCTGGGTTCGTGCAGCAGCTGGATGGAATGACTGGCAGGGAGCAAAATTTGTTCGCTTTGGTGATAACATGCGCCAGGTTGCCGTTACTGAAGGTGATAAAGTAGAAGCCGAAATAAAATTTGGTTATTCTGTAAATACACATGGCGTTGGTGATTTGGTAAAAGTAATTTCAAGAGTAAGAGAAGCTGAGATCAATAAACTATGCGCCGTATATGAAGAACAGTATAAAGTGACAAAAGATTTAAAAGAGGGGGGAACAAAGCATAGCTCATTGAGAGAAGCCGCAAAGATTGAGATCGGCTTAAGAAATTTTTTGAAGCAAGGAAATTTCAAAGGGTTCACAGATACGTTTGAAGATTTGCATGGATTGGTTCAGCTGCCGGGAATAGCAGTGCAACGGTTAATGGCAGAAGGATATGGTTTTGCTGCTGAAGGCGATTGGAAAACCGCAGCGCTGGTAAGGGCAATGAAAGTAATGGCAACAGGATTGAAAGGAGGTAATTCATTCATGGAAGATTACACGTACCATTTTGAACCTGGCAATGAAATGGTTCTCGGTGCACATATGCTGGAAATTTGCGAAAGCATTGCTGATAAAAAACCTTCTTGCGAAATACATCCTTTAGGTATCGGAGGAAAAGCCGATCCGGTTCGATTAGTATTTAATTCTGCAGTAGGCCCTGCAATTAATGCTTCAATCATTGATCTTGGTAATCGTTTCAGATTACTTGTAAATGAAGTCAATGCCGTGAAACCAACTCATGATTTATCTAAACTTCCTGTTGCAAGAGTTTTATGGAAACCTTTACCTGATATGCAAACTGCTTGCGCAGCATGGATACTGGCAGGGGGAGCACATCATACATGTTACAGTCAAAATCTTACAAGTGAACATTTGGAAGATTTTGCAGAAATGGCGGGTATAGAATATGTGAAGATCGATAAGAACACGGACCTGTATCATTTCAAAAATGAATTAAAATGGAATGATTCATTGTATCAGTCAGGCCGTTCATAAAATTCAGGATCAATTAAAGTTTATTTCATGTTGTTATTGGGAATTGATATCGGTACTTCATCTATTAAAGTTTCGGTTGTAGATGGTGCCACCCAAAAAACTGTTGCATCAGCACAGTATCCCGAGAAAGAAAGAGATATCATTGCTTTAAAAACCGGTTGGGCCGAGCAGTCTCCATTGCAATGGTGGGAAGATGTGAAGCAAGCTATTTTAAAAGCAAACGCAACAAAAAAATACGATCCTCATGATATCAAAGCTATCGGTATCGCTTACCAGATGCATGGATTAGTTCTTGCTGATAAAAACAAAAACAATTTGCGCAACAGCATCATCTGGTGCGATAGCCGTGCTGTTCCCTTCGGAGAAAAAGCTTTTGAAAAGATCGGGGAGAAAAGATGCTTATCTCATTTGCTGAATTCTCCGGGAAATTTTACTGCAGCTAAATTAGCATGGGTGAAAAAAAATGAACCACCGGTTTATAAACAGATCGACAAAATAATGTTGCCCGGTGATTTCATTGCACTACAGTTTACAGGCGACGTTACAACCAGCATTTCTGCATTGTCAGAAGGAATTTTCTGGGATTTTAAAAAAGATCGTTTATCAAAAGATGTATTTGAGTATTTCGGTTTTGAAACTTCTTTCATTCCGGAAATAAAAAATGTTTTTGACAGGCATGGAGAATTGTTGCCTTCTGTTGCTAACGAATTACAATTGACCGCCGGAATTCCTGTCAGCTATAAAGCAGGTGATCAGCCCAACAACGCTTTATCATTAAATGTTTTTGAACCCGGTGAGTTTGCTGCAACTGCAGGTACATCCGGAGTCATTTATGGAGTAACGGATGAATTGCAATACGACAAGCAATCCCGGATCAACAGTTTTGCTCATGTCAATTACAGTGTTGAACAAAAAAGGATCGGTGTGTTATTATGCATTAATGGTGCAGGCATTTTGAACCGTTGGGTAAAAGATAATATTGGTAACCTGACTTATGAAGAAATGAATACACTTTCTTCAAAGATCCAACCTGGTTCTGATGGCTTGATAGTATTACCGTTTGGAAACGGAGCGGAGCGAATACTCAACAACAAGATAACAGGCGTTCAGATCAGTAATCTTGATCTTAACCTGCATTCAAAAGCTCATCTATTGCGAGCTGTGCAGGAAGGAATCGTATTTGCCTTCCGTTATGGATTTGATATAATGAAAGAAAATGGAATGAATGGAGAGATCATCCGGGCTGGAAGGGCTAATTTATTTTTAAGTGATGTATTTGCTCAATCATTTGTTGATACTGTGGGTATTCCGGTTGAGTTATATCAGTGTGATGGAAGTGTTGGTGCGGCCATTGGGGCAGGTTTAGGCGCAGGATTTTATAAAAACCGGAAAGAAGCGTTCCAGAATTTAAAAGCCGATAAAAAAATTGAACCTGCTAATGCATTACAGTATGAAGCGATTTATGAGCGCTGGAAAAAGCAACTTGAACTGCAGCTTTCGGCAATTGATTAATGTATATAATAATTGGATTGGTCACATACTCTCCAATACCATTTTTTAGCAGGCTTTTAATGTCATCTACAATTCAAATAGCCGTTTCGGAGACTTTGATAGTGACCGATTTACACCGCAATTTCCCGCAGGTAAAATCATGACAACGTTACCGGTAACGTTTGCGTAAAAAAAGAGTTCTAAAGCCTGTTTCATTCGTGAATATCTGCGTAGAATTGTTATGCTAAAATGATTCGTTGAAAGGTTGTGCGTTAATCGTTTATCATGGTTTTAAAACGACTTGCTTGTAGTGATGCTTTTATCAGCAATGATCTTCAAATTGACCCATGCTGCAGGCGGTGGTTTTTGCCAGCATATTCGTCCAAAAACTCTTTCTTTTTTAGGTTAATAAGCAATGAGAAAACGACAAGAATAGCAAGCAGTCGTTTAGTAAAAGCTACGCCCCGTTACCTTTCGGGGTGTAGCTTCTTTTTTTAAAAAGATATAATAATAAAAATAATTTTGATGAGAGCTGTTTATCGGACGACCATTTTCTTTGTTTTCATTCTTGTAGTGTTGCAAAAAATATCTTGTGCCCAGCCTGCGATCATCGTTCATTTTCCTTCTTTCAAAAAAGATACATTCAACATAGTTTCATTTGGCGCCGTTGCTGATGGAATTACGCTAAACACCAATAGTATTAACAATGCCATTAATGCCTGTAGCCAGAAAGGAGGTGGTGTGGTGCTGATCCCGCACGGAATGTGGATGACCGGGCCGATCATTTTAAAAAGTAATGTAAATCTTCATTTAGCTAAAAATGCAGTGTTACAGTTTACAAAAGATCTGGATCAATATCCATTGGTGAAAGGAAATTGGGAAGGGCTGCCGCAAATGAGAAACCAATCCCCGGTCTCTGCGAATAATGCCGTGAATATTGCGATCACCGGTAATGGAATTATTGATGGAAATGGCGACGCCTGGCGAATGGTAAGAAAAGATAAACTGAACGAAACGCAATGGAAAAAACTATTGGAGTCAGGTGGAGTGTTGAATGATGATAAAAAGACCTGGTATCCTTCAGAGAAATCACTAAAAGGTTCTCAATTGAAAAATCCCGGTGTGATCAGCCCAGACAAGACCGCGGCATTTTATGATTCTATAAAAGATTTCCTTCGCCCTAATCTATTAGTGCTGGAAAGTTGTAAAAAAGTTTTATTAGAAGACGTGACATTTCAAAATTCACCAGCCTGGTGTTTACATCCGTTGATGTGCGAGGATCTGACCATCAGAAATATTTATGCAAAAAATCCCTGGTATGCACAAAACGGCGACGGCATTGATGTGGAGAGTTGTAAAAATGTTTTGATAGAAGGTAGCACATTTGATGTGGGTGATGATGGTATTTGTGTAAAATCAGGACGAGATGAGGCTGGGCGAAAAAGAGGAATGCCGACGGAAAACATGATCGTTCGCAATTGTATCGTTTATCATGCACACGGTGGATTTGTGATCGGCAGCGAAATGAGTGGCGGTGCCAGGAACATATACGTGTCCGATTGCACTTTCATGGGGACCGATGTAGGACTTCGTTTTAAAACTACCCGTGGACGTGGCGGCATTGTTGAAAATATATTTATAAAGAATATCACGATGAAAGATATTGCTACACAGGCAATACTTTTTGATATGTATTATATGTCACAGGATCCCGTGCCATTATCCGG
>DASZXQ010000011.1:0-2164 GCA_035545755.1 Chitinophagaceae bacterium
GCAGGCGCAGCGAGGCAAACTGGGTTATTATATTTTGAAATGAATTTGAAAAAATCATTTTTTTCAGGAGTTCTTGTTTCGGCAATGCTTCGCAAAATGCGGTAATCAAAATTATTGACCTGGGCATGTGAGCGGGGAGCGCAAAAGCTTACGATAAAAAGGCTTAAAGAGAATAGCTGTACATTTTTTCTATGACAGGATTGAAATAAATAAGATGAAAGATTAAGCTGCATTATCAATAGATCGTTGGAATGACGGGAGCATTTTTTTTATGAGTGATCCAGTTATTGAGTTTATAGCTGAGATAACCGCTGAGCGTTCCTACCATGGCGCCTACCCATACATCGGTCGGGTAGTGCACACCAAGATACATTCGTGAATATGCAACAGTGCCTGCCCATAGATAAGACGGGATGATGACATACCATTTCGGATAAGCAAATGATAAGGAAGTGGCGGTAGCAAATGCCAGCGAAGTATGTCCCGATGGAAAGGAAGGGCCGCCGCCACTGCTGGCTTGTATCACCAATGAGTCGGAAGTGAAAGGCCGTTGGCGGTTGAAGGAATATTTCATAATAAAAGTGATCGCCGTGGAAACAGCTATCGTTTTCACTATGTACATTCCCTTATGAACCGTGGCCTTGTTATGAGAGATCAATCCATCAATGATCAGCGCTGCCGGAATGCCAAAGCTGATGGCTCCTGTAGTACTGGAAACATGTTGCATGAATTGTGTAACGGTTTTTGTCCGGTCTTCCGTAAAATCTTCTTCGGTGCTGCGGTCAAATTTATTTAATAGTTGAGCCTGGGAGAATAGAGAGGCAAACGATAGCAAAGCAATGAGGGATGATCTTAACCACACTTTCTTAGCTGATCCTTTCTTTGTAAATGGCATTAGAATTTTTTTGAGTGAACCAATTCCCGGCTTTCGTATGAATACCGTAAATGGGATTGATTATTGACTCAATATAAAAAACTCTTATAAGGCCGCCAAACTTTCTTCGATGGCTTTGATCTTGGCCTCGGCATCTGCTTTTTTCTTTTTTTCCAATTCGATCACTTCCGGCCTGGCATTTTGAACAAAGCGTTCGTTGCTTAATTTTTTTTCTACAGAAAGTAGAAAACCTTTTTGATAGTCGAGGTCTTTCTGAAGTTGTTCTTTTTGAAAGGATGTATCTATTTTTTTCTCCGTTTCGATATAGAATGTATCTTTTTCAATAACGACGGCAATAGAATTGGGAATAGCCTCTTCAGTAAAAAGGATGTCTTCAGCGTTCACTTGCCTGGCGCAAATATTTTTGATAGCAGCGTATGCTTCTTTTTTTGTGGTTTGAATATACAGTTTGATGCTTTCCCTCGGCTTAATCTGATTTTTATTTCTTGCATCACGAATGCCTGTAATGATCTCTTTTAATAGTGCACCACTTTGAAGTAGAATGGCTTTAGATGCTTCAATGCCTTTAAGTTTTCTGATGCATATATCATCTTGTTCAGCCCTTTCTTTTAATTGGTGATACACATCTTCTGTAACAAATGGCATGAAGGGATGCAGCAATTGCATCAACTCCTCGAAAAATTCAATTGTTTTTTCAAAAACGTTTTTATCAATCGGCTTCTCAAATTCAGGTTTTACCCATTCTAAATACCAACTGCAGAAATCATCCCATATCAATGAATAGATTGTTTTTAAAGCTTCGCTCAAGCGAAACTCCGCAAACATTTTTTCCAGGTCGGTTTTTACTTCATTTAATCTATTTTCGAACCAAGCTACAGCAAAATTCTCTTCTGTCTCCTGTCTCCTGTCTCCTGACTCGCTACTCTTCACTCTTGCCTCCCAACTCTTCACTAACTTCAATGCATTCCAGATCTTATTGACAAAAAAACTTCCCTGCTTCAGGGTGCTTTCTTCTTTTACGTCAAACAACAGATCATTACCGGCAGGTGAGGAGATGATAGTCCCAAAACGAACAGCATCGGCTCCGTACTTATCAATAAGATTCAACAGATCCGGGGAATTACCGAGACTCTTGCTCATTTTTCTTCCCAATTCGTCCCGAACAGTCCCGGTGAAATAGACATCACTGAACGGTTTTTCATTCCTGTATTCAAAACCCGCCATGATCATTCTTGCTACCCAGAAGAAAATAATTTCAGGAGCAGTGAC
>DASZXQ010000012.1:0-7671 GCA_035545755.1 Chitinophagaceae bacterium
GTGGTCTTACTCGATGAAACCATGCCCGGCATCACCGGCCTGGAAACATTGGCGAAGATCAAAGAGGTGAGTCAATCACTACCTGTTGTGCTGATCACAAAAAATGAAACAGAGAATCTGATGGATGAAGCCATCGGTTCCCAGATCAGCGATTATCTTATCAAGCCGGTGAACCCGAACCAGGTTTTATTGAGTTTAAAAAAGATCATTGATAATAAAAGGCTGGTTGCGGAAAAAACAACTACAGCATATCAGCAACAATTCCGCAATCTCTTCATGGCACTGAACAGCAATCCCGATCATAATGAGTGGATGGACATCTATAAAAAATTAGTGTATTGGGAACTGGAAATGGAAAAGACCGATAGCCCGGAAATGCAGGAAGTGTTACAAAGCCAGAAGAGCGAAGCCAATACGGAGTTTTTCAAATTTGTTTCCAAAAATTATGCATCATGGGTGAGCCCTAAGAGTACCGACGGGCCGGTAATGAGCCACACCATGTTTCGGTTTAAAGTGCTGCCGCATGTAGAAAAGGGAACGCCATTATTTTTTGTATTGATCGATAACCTTCGTTTCGATCAGTGGAAAGCGATCCAACCGATATTCTCAGAAAATTTCCGGATACAGGAAGAAGATACCTTTTACAGCATTTTGCCCACGGCCACACAATATGCCCGCAATGCCATCTTTGCCGGCATGCTTCCAGTTGATATTGAAAAAAACTTTCCTGCTGAGTGGAAGAATGATGATGAAGAAGGCGGAAAGAATTTACATGAAGAAAAATTTTTCAGGGAACAATTGAAACGCCTGGGCAAAGAGAACCTGAGAGTGTCGTATACCAAAGTCCTGAACAACCAGGCGGGACTGGACCTCGTGAATAATATCCATAACCTTTTGAACAATGACCTGAATGTGATCGTATACAATTTTGTGGATATGCTCAGCCATGCCAGAACGGAAATGGAAGTGTTGAAAGAATTAGCGGGAGATGAAATGAGCTATCGCAGCATCACCACTTCCTGGTTTGAACATTCGCCATTGCACCAGGCTTTGAAAAAGATCGCCGATAAAAATATTAAAATAGTGTTGGCTACCGATCACGGAAGTGTGAGAGTGAAAAGCCCGTACAAAGTAGTGGGTGATAAACAAACGACCAGCAATCTTCGCTATAAGCATGGCCGCAACCTGAATTATGAATCCAAAGAAGTGCTGGCATTCCGTGACCCCAGGGTAGCGGGATTGCCGGTGCCTACCGTGAACTCCTCTTTCATTTTTGCCAAAGAAGATGGGTATCTCTGCTACCCGAATAACTATAATCATTATGTGAACTATTACCGCAACACCTTCCAGCATGGCGGCGTAAGCCTGGAAGAAATGATCGTGCCGGTGATAAAGATGGTGAGCAAGTGAAAGCAATAGTCAAAATTCAAAAGTAAAGAGTCAAAAGTGAAATGGTAAACGTCAAACTGTTGATAAATACTATTCAAGACCTGATCCGTTATTTTTAATTTTGACTTTTGACCTTTTAATTCAGAACATGAAGTACACACAATCCACTCTTGACAAACTGAACGCACTGGTAGAAGAAACCGGTTATATCCTGCGCTACGAAAGAGGCACTTTTCAAAGCGGCTATTGCATCCTGGAAAATAAAAAAGTGGTGGTGCTGAATAAATACCTGCAATTGGAAGGCCGCATCAACACCCTCATCGACCTGATCCCGCAGCTGGAAGTGAATACGGAACTGCTTTCCGAAGAATCGAAGCAACTGTTCATGGACATCATCTCCAAGCTGGAAACACAGGGCAACGGCGATCAGTAAGGTTTTACATTTTTCATTCTACTGTTTGAATTTTACTTTTGCCCGGTGACTTATCCCCGGCTGACAATAACTTTTTTGGGTACCGGCACCAGCAGCGGCGTACCCATGATCGGATGTGATTGCGAGGTCTGCAGTTCTGCTGATAAAAAAGACAAGCGGCTTCGGTCAAGTATTTTGGTGAAGTCTTCAAAGACGTCCATCGTTGTGGATACAGGCCCCGATTTTCGTTACCAGATGCTTCGGGAAAATATCCGTCATTTGGATGCAGTGCTGTTTACCCACCCGCACAAAGATCACCTGGCAGGACTGGATGATATCCGGGCTTTTAATTTCTTCTCTAAAAAGCCTATGCAGGTCTATGCCGATTCACTTACGGAAGAAGCCGTGCGCAGGGATTTTTATTATGCTTTCTCCGATACCAGGTATCCCGGCATTCCGGAGATCCATATGAATACGATCACCCTGGCGCCATTCACAATTGGTGATATCGCGGTCACCCCGGTACTGGCCTGGCATTTCAAAATGCCCGTGATGGGATTTCGCTTCGGCCGATTCACCTATATCACCGATGCCAACCGTATTGATGATGCCGAAAAAGAAAAAATAAAGGGGACTGAAGTGCTGGTGTTAAATGCGCTGCGCAAAACAGAACACATCTCTCATTTCAGCCTGGGCCAGGCTATTGAACTGGCGCAGGAACTGAAACCGAGGGAAACGTTTTTCACTCATATCTCGCATCAGTTGGGCAAACATGCCGAAGTGGAAGCAGAGCTTCCCGACCATATTCATTTGGCTTTTGACCGGATGGTACTGGAAGTATAGCAACAAATGTGATAGAGTCCCGGATTCTTCGCTCCGCTCAGCATGGGATAATAAACCGGAGGGTGATAAAAAAATTATACTAACACCTGTTAGTGTATCTGAAAATTTATTAGCTTGCATCGCCTTTAACGATTGTTGTGTTGACAGTTGCCTGCTATATGATCTGCAAGGTGACAGGTGCCATTCGGAACTGACCCGGATGGCACTCTTTTCTAAACGCTATTCAATGTTGATCGCTCTATGAATTTTGAAATCTCAGAACTGACACAGCAGGTGGCGCATACAGCCCGTGATTTTGCACAGCAACATATAAGACCGCATGTGATGGATTGGGATGAACAACAGGAATTCCCGCTGCATGTATTTAAGGAGATGGGAAAACTGGGCCTGATGGGTGTGCTGGTGCCTGAACAATACGGCGGCGCCGGCCTCAGTTATTTTGAATACAAAACCATCATTGAAGAAATAGCCAAGGTCTGCGGCTCCATCGGGTTGAGTGTTGCGGCGCATAATTCTCTTTGTACCGGCCATATCATGAGTTTTGCCAATGAAGAACAGAAAAAAAAATATTTACCCAAACTTGCTACGGCAGAATGGATCGGCGCCTGGGGACTAACGGAACCCAACACCGGAAGCGATGCCGGCAATATGAAATGTACGGCAGTGAAAGATGGAAAGGACTGGATCATTAACGGAACCAAGAGCTGGATCACGCATGGAAAAAGCGGCGATATTGCTGTAGTGATCTGCCGGACAGGAGAACCGAGAACAAAAGATAATGCTACTGCTTTTGTGGTAGAAAGAGGCACCAAAGGTTTCAGCGGCGGCAAGAAAGAAAATAAATTAGGCATGCGTGCCAGTGAAACCGCAGAAATGATCTTTGATCATTGCCGCATTCCCGATACGAATCGCCTGGGCAATGTGGGTGATGGTTTCAAACAGGCATTGGCGGTATTGGATGGCGGAAGAATTTCCATTGCTTCCCTTTCGCTCGGCATTGCAAAAGGAGCATACGAAGCGGCGCTGCAGTATTCCAAAGAACGCTACCAGTTCGACCAGCCGATCTCCAATTTCCAGGGCATCTCTTTCAAATTAGCCGATATGGCAACGGAGATACAGGCTGCAGAACTTTTAACCTTGCAGGCATGCGATCTTAAAGTGAGAAAGGAACCGGTGACCAAATATGCTGCGATGGCAAAATATTATGCCAGTGAAGTGGCGGTGAAAGTGGCCACCGATGCGGTGCAAATTTTTGGCGGTTATGGTTACACCAAAGATTTTCCGGTAGAGAAATATTATCGTGATGCGAAACTGTGCACCATAGGAGAGGGGACCTCCGAAATTCAGAAGCTGGTTATTTCGAGAGAAGTGTTGAGGAGATAGGGAGTAGGGAGTAGGGAGTAGGGAGTAGGGAGTTAGCACCCCTGACAACAATAGAACTTAATGCTGCAGATAACGGTGCCAGGGTTTTAATCTTTAGTGTAATCCAACTTTATCGTATAGTTTCGAAAAACGGGTAGAATTACTAAAAAGTGCTAGTCAGGTGCTACTATATAGGGAGCAGATAGGGAGCATCTATGCTCCATCCTGCAAGGTGACTAGTCCTTGTCTAGTCCTAAAATAACTATACCGGTGGTCTTGTCCGGATTTTAGCCGGAGTGTTTTTGAAGTCATGTTTGTTTTTGGGGCGCTAACAAAAGCATAGAACAAATCATCAACCTTATTTTACCGGCGGCTGTTTTTGGGATGCGATTCTTTTTTTAGCTTCTTCCAGCAATCCTGAAAGATATTTATCGCCAGCTACATTAATATGGCTAAGGGCATCGATACAGGCATCATACTTTCCAACCTGGAAATAATTTACTGCGAGATTCTTATACGTGGTTTCAAAATCCGGAGCAAACTGCAGCGCTTTTTTGTAGGATTCAATGGCTTTATCAAAATCACCCATGACGGTATAGATGGTGCCGGTATTATTGTAAACCAAAGCGCTATTGGGATTATATTTCCTGGCTGTTTCGGCTTCCTGCAACGCCTTGTTATAATCCTTTAATTCTTTCCAGGCGATGCAGCTATACAATTGGAGTGATTTGCCAACGGGGTCAATGGTAACCCAGGTTGATTTCCCTGCCTCTACCTCATTCAGTACACTGCGATACTCGCCGAGCTTATCATAAGCAGTGGCTTTGTTCAGATGAACTTCAAAGTTGTTTTTTTTAATACCCAGGAACAGATTGAAAATCGCGATGAAGAGGAAAAAAAACCATAGATTCTTTTTCAGGATAATTTTTTTGCCGGCGGCGCCGGAAAGATTGCAGTATGACCCCAGGATAATTCCCCCCATCATTAGCAGGTATAAAGAATGTTCGATCCGTTCATTGGGGAAACTGAACATGGCATCAGAGGCAAAGGCAGCCAGTCCCGAAAGCATCAGAATGTTCAGCACCCGCTGGTCTTCATTGGCAGCGTTGCGGATCACCCGGATCGCCGCCCATGCGATCAGTACCCATAGGGCAACATAAAAAATGAGTCCTGGTATTCCTGTTTCAGCTGCAACGAGCAGGTACACATTATGCGGTCGATCCGGCACATAATAGCCGCCGGCCCAGGCAAGGCCTTTGGTGCCATAAGAAGCAATTATTACTTTCCAATTGCCGGGTCCTACACCCAATACAGGATGATCCCTGATCAGTGCAATTGTTTTTTTCCAAACAGCAATTCTATCTTTTACATCAACAACAGTGGCTGAATTAGCCGGGGCATTTTGAGATATGAGGGCCGATCTTTCTTTTATTGATTGCGAGAAGGTTCCTTCTGTATCTGTTATGACCAACAGCGAAGCTATCGCAGCAATACCAATGATACCTATACCGGTTGCTATACTCCATTTTTTACGATTTACCGGCGACATTATCACTATACCTGCCAGTGAGAGCACCAGTATAGCAACGGTAGCTACCCATGCCGAACGTGTTTGTGAAATAATCACTGAAGTAATGATGCCGGCTATTGCTATGGCTGCGATATATTTCCACTTCCGGCTTTCTTTATATAATACGAAAACTGCAAAGGGAAGCAATAATACCTGTGCCGAACCGAAAAGGTTGCGATTCGCCATCAATCCATAAGGGGGATAATTGCCGGGTAAGTCAGTAAAAGCGATCTCATAAAACTGGAGAATGCCCACGATGCTCTGTATTAGCGAAACTATCAGCAAGGCCTTGCAGCATTTTACCACATTTGCTTCTTCACGGCTTACCATGACCATCATTAGAAAAAGAAAAACGATGTTGAGTGCATATCGGCTTACCTCATAGTAGGTGGCGGCACTGTTTGTAGCAGAAAAAGAACAGATGCAGCTCCAGGCTGTAAAAGCGATTCCGGATCCAAAGATGAGCTTTACCAGTTTTGGCGAATTTATTTCCATTGCCTTTTTACGGAACACATAAAAGGCAACGAGAAACAACACGATAAAGCCTGCAAAGAAAATATAGCGGACTGTCAGAACCGGATCTATTTCCTGCCTTGAAAATAGAAGAGGCAATACTATCAATAACAGGATCGTCCAGTTGGTCAGGCTCCGCCATCCGGCAGCCGGAAGCGTTCTTTTTTCCTGCTTCTTAGCAGCAGCAACGGCGGCTTGTTGCCTGCGCTTTTTCTTTGACATGCTTGTAATGGATCAATACGTGAAAACATAATTAATAATTATTTTCTGCAAATGCAACAATAGCGTCGCAAGATTTCCACTGTCTCCTGAAACAAAACAAAACCGGGATACTATAGGTTGCTGTTGCGGATACCTGCACGAACGCAATTTTTTATAAAAAGAACGTATCCCGATCATGGATGCCTCCGTTAGATTCCGTACTTCTTTTCTTGTTGCAAAAAAGTACAAAACCAGGCAAAAGGGTGCAAAAGCGGCCGGTTGATTTTTACCTCCTGTCATTCCATTTTATTCTTGTGTTGTCAATTGACAAAGCATGTTAAGCGCATTTATTTTTTGTTGAAGAGCTCCGATAAAAAGTCAGTGCGTCATGCGGGCCTGATGAAATGTGCCCTTGAACATTTCGATTCAATTAAATTAAAAATGTGAACGATGCCTAAACAAAAAGGAATACTGCCGATACAGGGAACATCAGGTAATATCACTTTTTACAAATCAGGTGATGGGTACATGATGAGAGGAAAAGGCGGTGTAGATGGAAAACGAATCGCAACTGATCCGGCCTTTCAGAGAACCCGTGAAAACGGCGCTGAATTCGGGAGAGCCGGCGCAGCGGGTAAAGTGGTTCGGAATGCGCTACGTAACGTGATCCAGCACAGCAGTGATAGCCGGGTCGTCGGACGACTGACCAAAGAGTTGATGAAAGTGGTCAAATCAGATACAACGAATCCGAGAGGAGCCCGTTCGGTTTCGGGCGGGGATGTGACGTTGCTGACAGGTTTTGATTTTAATATCAACGGAAAACTGGGAGCAACATTGTATGCGCCCTACACGGCAAGCATTGATCGTGTAACAGGAGCATTGAGAGTGGATCTTCCATCTTTCATTCCTGCGAATATGATCGGTGCACCATCCGGTACTACGCATTTCAAAATCATTTCTGCGGGAGCAGCGATTGATTTTGATACGGAAAGTTTTGAAGTGGATGCGCAAAGTACCGACCTGTTGCCTTGGGACAGCACGGCCACCGCTGTCACTACCCTGACGAATGAAGTAACGGCAAACAGCACGCATCCTTTGTTTCTTGCATTGGGGGTAGAATTCTACCAGGATGTAAACGGAACAAAGTATTCACTGAAGAATGGTGCATTCAATGCGCTGGCTTTGGTGGAAGTGAGCGGAGTGCCGCTGTAAGCATGAAGGGTCAAACGTCAGACGTGAAACGTCAAAAGTCAAAAGTCAAACGTCAAACGTGAGACGGCCCCGAAGAGAGAACTAAAGTTGAAATTTTCTGATACCCCGAAGGGGAGATTTGAAGAAGACTTGAGTTTGAAGGGGAGTCGTGAATCGTGCGACGTGAGTC
>DASZXQ010000013.1:0-22763 GCA_035545755.1 Chitinophagaceae bacterium
AATCCGGCATTCAGGAAACAATAATTCCAAACCTGGTTCTCGATAAATTCTTTGTGAAACTTGAAATTCTTAAACATGGAATCATCCGGGATAAAAGTCACCATTGTACCATCAGATTCCTTAGTTTTTTCTAGTTTATATTCTTTTATCAAAAATCCTTTTTCAAACTCCGCCGTTTTTTCTTTTCCTTCACGAAAAGCAGTAACCTTGAAAAAGTTACTCAACGCATTAACTGCTTTAGTACCTACCCCATTCAATCCAACTGATTTTTGAAATACTTTACTGTCGAATTTTGCGCCAGTGTTTACTTTGCTCACAGCATCCACCACTTTTCCCAATGGAATGCCGCGGCCATAATCCCGTATGGTCACCTGTTTTCCTTCAATAGTAATCTCAATAGTTTTTCCATAACCCATCGCAAATTCATCGATGCAGTTATCGACCACTTCTTTCAGCAAGACGTAAATGCCATCATCAGGAGAAGACCCATCTCCCAACTTGCCAATATACATGCCGGGACGGAGGCGGATATGCTCTTTCCAATCGAGGGATTTGATACTCTCTTCGGTATAATCAAAGAGATTGGTTTCTTTTTCTTTTGCCATTGTAAAAGGTACGTTCTGAAATTTCTAAATACACTGTTTTTCCGTCGGTTATCGGTTACAGCAAATTCTTGATTTGCTATTCGGGCAAATATACCAAATCACCTCTTGTTAACAAGATTTGGAGTTATTAACGGGTGTGGAAAATTTTACCGTATTTTTTTGAAAAGATTCAAGCTACATTTCCACCGTAATCACCGCATTGCTGCCTCCTAATTTTTCTATAATGGATTTTATGGAAGTCACCATCGGGTCCGGCCCGCAGATATAAAAATTCTGATTGAAGTTTTTGATCTTTTGCTTCAGGTATTCTTCATCAATTAAATGATGATCGTAACCCGGTACTATTGCATGGGTTAGGGTATTAATAAAATTTTCTCCGAGCATGGCTGAAAACTCATCATGAAGAATAATGTCATCACGGGTTTTATTGGAAAACAACAATACGTTTTTCCCGATCTTATTTTCTTTTTTTAGTTGACGTAAAATAGCAATGAATGGAGTCACACCGGCGCCGCCTGCAATGAATACACCTTCTCCCTTATATTGTATAGCTCCCCACACATCATGAATGATCAATTCATCTCCTGCCTGCAATTGGCCTAATTGATTGGTAACACCTTTATGTTCCGGATATATTTTTATGGTAAACTCCAGGTGATCCCAATCATTCAGTGCAGTAAAAGTAAAAGGCCTATTCTCATTTTTCCACTCCGGTTTATTGATTGCCACATCAGTTGCCTGACCCGGAATGAACGTATAGCCATTCGGCTTCTGAATTTTAAATCTCCGCACATCATGTGTGACAGCCTCTACTGAAAGTATTTTGACGATATACTGTTCCATATTTTGGAATTTTAATACTCAAATTTCCGAAATGAAACAACTCACAACTGTCTTTAAGGCGACAAATTTTTATTTCGTACTTTGAATGACAAAATCACTTAAAACTATTATTATGAGAAAACGACTGCTTGCTTCACTTTTTGGTATCACTGTATTCTATATTGCTTCCGGACAACAAAACTCACTGGATAGTTTAAAACGGGTAAAAGACAGTACGCTTCGTGCTGCCATGCATGCAGATTCTATCAAAATCGAAAAAGATTTTTCAGAAAAGGAAGAAATGCTGAAGATGGAAAGTAAACTGGAATACCCGCTTTTTAAATCAGGAATGTTTAGCGGAGTAATCCCAGTGAAAGATCCTGATGAAATACCGGACCCTAACCAGGATTATAAATTGTTGTTTGAACTCACTTATAACAATCCTGATTCACTTTCAAAAGAAGTAAATGCAGGATTAGTTGAAATTGAACGGATCATCAACCTGCATTTTGCTTCGGGAATTCCGTTGAAACGAATAATGCCAGTTATTGTTGTACATGGCATGTCATTAAATGCAATCGGTACTAATGAAATGTATCAGAAAAAATTCAGAACAGATAATCCTAATATTGCAGTAATACATGATCTGATACAAAAAGCCGGTGCCAGGTTCATCGCCTGCGGCCAGGCCATGGCATTTTTCGGATTTAAAAAAGAAAACCTATTGCCCGAAGTAAAAGTTTCTTTGACTGCACAAACCGTTTTGTCTAATTACCAATTGAAAGGTTATGTACATTATGACATCAGTGACGTGAAATGATCGACAAGATTTTGTTATCGTAACCTATTATTCAGAAAAGCAATTGTGTGAGCCCATGCTTCTTTTGCTGCGAGCGGATGATAACTGCTTCTTTCATCACAATTAAATCCATGATCAGCATAGGATATCACTACGTTCGTAAAATCTTTACCGGCTTTTTTCATAGCATTGATCACAGTGTTAATGCTGTCTTCACTAATATGTTTATCTAATCCACCCCAAAAAAACAACTGCGGGCCATGCAATTTTTCTGCTAAATGTACTATTGCATCAGTTCGTCCTCCGTAAAAAGAAACTGACGCTGCCATTGGCAAAATAGCATTTGCATAAAAAGCAACACGTCCTCCCATACAAAAGCCTATGCATCCGATCTTAGAGGAATTGATGACTGCCTGGTTCTTCAGCCAATCATAACAAGCAATAAGATCGCTGGTTAATCCTTCATTAGTCACAGCTTGAAAATGCGGAGCAACTGAGGCAAAATCGGTATATGCAATTTCAATTCTTTTGGCAGTACGGTGAAAGAGATCCGGAGCGATCACAGCATAACCTTCTTTCGATAAACGCTCTGCCACATTTCGAATGTGATGATTCACTCCAAAAGCTTCCTGCAGCAGGATAAGCGCAGAAAGATTTCCAGCTTGCGCCGGAAATGCCACATATGCATCCATTGAAGTTCCATCGGAGCAGTTCAGTGTAATAAAATCGTGGTTGATCATTTTAAGGAATTTTATTTTCAAAAAAATTATGAATGTCCAAGCACCGGATGTGGCTGATATAATTCTTCCAGTTGCTTTATTTCTTCCTGTGAAAGCTGCACTGATAATGCCGCTACTGCATCCTCAAGATGTCCGGGTTTGCTGGCACCAATGATCGGTGCGGTGACAAACCTTTTACTCAGTACCCATGCCAACGCCAATTGTGCTTCGGGCAAACCTTTTTTAGCAGCAACGTCAGAAAGACGTTTTACAATTTCAAAATCATTTTCAGAAGTATATAATTTTTTCCCGTATTCATCCGTTTGAGCTCTCAGGGTTTCGTTGCGTTCCTTTGATCTTTTTCCGGTCAATAATCCCCGGGCTAATGGCGACCATGGAATAATGGCGATCTTTTGATCTTCACAAAGCGGGATCATTTCCCTTTCTTCTTCACGATACAATAAATTGTAATGCGGCTGCATCGAAACAAACCGCACCCATCCATGAACATCTGATGTATATAATGCTTTTGCAAATTGCCAGCTATACATGGAAGATGCACCAATATAAAGTGCTTTACCGGCTTTGACCACATCATTCAATGCTTCCAGTGTTTCTTCGATCGGTGTGTGATAATCCCAACGATGGATCTGGTACAGATCCACATAATCCGTTTTCAACCTGCGCAAGCTGGCATCTATGGATCGCATTATGTGTTTTCGGGAAAGCCCGCCATCATTCGGATCCTTGCTCATCTGGTTAAAAACTTTTGTTGCGATCACAATTTCTTCCCTGCGGGCAAAATCCTTCAACGCATTACCCACAACTTCTTCGCTGGCACCATAAGAATAAATATCAGCCGTATCAAAAAAATTAATTCCAAGATCCAGAGCTTTTTTAATAAAAGGACGGCTTTCTTCTTCGTTCAAAGCCCAAGGCCAGCGTTCATTAGGCCTGCCGTAGGTCATGGTGCCAAGGCATAACCTGGATACTTTCATACCGGTATTGCCAAATCGAACATAATCCATAATATATTTTTTACGTGAATGAAATAGTTGTCCGCAATCGTAAAATTAATAAAAATCAAAAACCGAAACTGGCTAAAGGTATTGAAAAAGCTCATTGACTGAATAAATATTCATTTAAATTTGTAAAATGAAGCCAAAGGATGAAAAGAAGATCAGACAGATCTTTTCAGCAACTTTAAAACTGGTACATGAAAACGGCCTGGCTGGCATCACTATGGGTGAGATCGCCAAAGCTGCCCGGATCGCTACGGGCACTTTATATATTTATTTCAAAAATAAGAATGATCTCATCAACGCATTGTTTACCGATTGCAGGAAAAATGCTGTCAATATTTATTTTAAGAATTATCATGAATCTGATCCTTTTAAAAAAGGGCTCAAAGTGATCTGGCTGAATTTGCTGAAATTCCGTATAGAACATTTTGAGCAAGCCGTATTTGTAGATCAGTGCCACCACTCCCCTTTTATCACGGAAACCACCAAAGAGATCACAAGAAAAATGATACAACCTTTGTATAAACTGGTTGAGCGGGGAAAAGAAGAAGGTCTTTTAAAAGATTTGGACAATACACTATTGCTGACATTCATGGTAGGTGGGATCAATGAATTCATCAAATACAGCAAGTATAGCAGCAAAAAGATCACCGGACCCCAGATCGAACAAATGTTCTTACTCTGCTGGGATGCATTAAAGAGATAATTTTTTTAATTCAGAAATGAATATTTATTCATTAAAGGGATTGAATGAATGGCAAAACTGACCGGAGATAAAATCATCGTCATATTTACTGTTGTATCTGCAGCGCTTTTACAGCTGATCGATACTTCCATCGTGAATGTATCATTGACGCAGATGATGGGCAATCTCGGCGCCACGTTTGAAGAGATTGGCTGGGTGATCACTGGTTATGCTGTGTCCAATGTCATCATGATCACTCTTTCGGGATGGATGAGTGCCCGGTTTGGAAGAAAATATTATTTCGCCGGTTCCATTATTTTGTTCACCGTTGCCTCTATCTTTTGCGGAACATCTACCAGTGTCTGGGAATTGGTAGTATTCCGGATCATCCAGGGTATTGGTGGTGGTGGATTACTCTCCACTGCACAAGCAATATTGGTCGAGACTTTTCCAAAAGAAGAGTTAGGACTTGCCACTGCGATCTACGGAGTCGGCGTTATTGTTGGCCCCGCCATCGGACCCACATTAGGTGGTTTTATAACAGATAATTATTCCTGGCAATGGATCTTTTTCATCAATGTTCCTTTCGGAATACTTGCAACCATATTAACCATGGCTTTTGTGAAAGAACCAAAAGTAAAAGCTTTTGCCCCGAAAATGGATTGGCTGGCATTAGCGCTGCTGATCGCTGCCATTGGTTCTTTGCAAGTAGTACTAGAGAAAGGACAGAGCGAAGATTGGTTCGACACAAGATACATAACGATCCTCACGGTCGTTGCTTCCATCACCGGAATATTATTTGTGATTCGTGAATTGATCCGAAAAGACCCGATCGTTAATCTCAGGTTATTCCGTAATCGCCCATTTACCACCGGTACTTTATTCAATTTCGTATTAGGATTCGGGCTTTATGGAACTACTTTGGTGATCCCGATCTTTTGTCAAAATTTATTGGGCTTTGATGCAATGCAAACCGGTTTGATCTTACTGCCCGGAAGTCTTGCCACTGCTTTTGTGATGCCGATTGTTGGTACTTTATTGAAACGAAAATTGGTTCATCCCGCCATCTATGCCGGTATGGGTTTGTTACTCTTTTTTGTTTTCAGTTTTCGGTTAGGGCAAATGAATACACAAGTAGGCCAGCATGATTTTTTCTGGCCATTGATCACTCGCGGCATAGCAATGGGACTGATCTTTATCCCGCTTACCACTATTTCATTGGCCGACCTGGAAGGAACGCAAATTCCTCAGGGAACTGCACTCAGCAATATGGTTCGCCAGTTAGGTGGCTCTATCGGGATCGCATTGATAACAACATATATCAGCAGGGATACTGCCAGGCATTATGCATACCTTGTAGAAAATATAACAGCAACAAATCCCGAAGCACAGCAACGGGTTTCCCTGCTTACTAATGGATTTATGAGCAAAGGATTTGATCAGCATGCTGCAACTTCGAAAGCCTATGAATTAATTTCAAGGATCATATCAGGGCAAGCCACATTTTTAACCTATAAAGATTTATTCATTTATATCGGTGTTTTCTTTTTAATATTAATCCCATTGCTGGTCATGTTCAAAACCAAAAAGAAACCAATACAACCTGAAGAAGAAATAGAATGGTCAATGGACTAAAACTATAAATTATGAGCCACATCCTGATCGCACTTGATTTCAGTGAATTTTCACCTGAGGTGGAAAAAGTTGGATTTGCTTTAGCAAAAAAGATCGGTGCTTCTGTGACCCTTGTTACGATCATAAACAAATTCATTGATTATGTCCCCCCCGATACCGGACAGGTATTCGAAAATCAATGGGAAGCAAGAAAAGATATTGCGCAAAAAACATTATTGGCAATAAAAAATAATCATGATGATGTACCTACTGATATTGCAACTTTTATTGGTGATCCGAAAGAGGATATTATTCGTCTTTCAGTGGAGCGTCATAGCACTTTTATTGTAATGGGAACCCATGGAAGAACAGGCTTATCGCACCTGGTGATGGGAAGTACTGCTGAATATATTTTGCGGCATTCAGTGATTCCGATCATAGTTGTTCCTATGAACAAAATAAAATTTAAAAAAGATTAATCCGGAATTAAGATAATCAATGAGTGACCCCGCAGGGACTCGAACCCTGGACCTACTGATTAAGAGTCAGTAGCTCTACCAACTGAGCTACGGAGTCGGGCTGCAAAGATATTTTAAATTATTACTGAATTTCAATGATAAATGAAAAGAGAAAGCTGTGTGAGCTGGTTCAGGATAAGCTCATAGATGAACAACAAAGTCTTTCTTTATTTATTGCATGGGGCAAATTTTGGACGTTTTAGATGTCCGACCTCAGGTCAATTATAGCAGGATGCCCTGATTTGAGGAATAAAAACATGAATATCAAAGCAGTAAATAATGCCTTAAATTTAAGATTCAATAATCATTGTAAATACATGTATATCAAACATAAACAACTTGTAATAAAGTATTTATTTTATTTATCAAAAAGTCTTTGGAACTCTCAAATCAAATCCACTAAATTTGAATCATACTCCTAACCCATTTGATTCATCTTCCGGAACAATTTTACTCAACACATTTAAATTCTGGTCACAGTTATTTCATTTTAGATTGGAAATGTAGCCAAGCCAATAATTATGGAACTATAAAAAGGAGGAATTTATGTACACGTACGATTTGTTGGAAAATGGTTGTTACTACCTGGTGAAAGAAAAAGAAGATTCGTCCATCACTCTTATAAAAGTAGCAGTTGAATCGGATCATTGCCTGTTCATCCAGCGGTTCGATGATCCGACAGAAACAGAATGGAAATTAAAAAAAGATCCTTTGTTCGATATCATTGAATGTCTTTCCGATGAAACCGTGAAGGCGTGGGAAGAGCAGTATAAAAGCAATGAAGATGCTTACTATGAAGACGATGATGAGGACTAAAGATTATTATCAACTTTGGGAAAATCGAAAAAATTAAAGGCTTCTGAAATCAGAAGCCTTTGTATTTCTTAAAAGTTGGAGATTAAAATACCTGCGATCGTCGCATTGTAAAGGTTCCATTTAGAGTTCCTGTCCCATCATATGACTCCTCCAGAATCCACCCGATATTCCGGGCATAATAATCCTGTAAATATCCAATTGAAGGGGTCAGAGAGATCCAATTTGTTCCATTATATTCATCAAGTTCTTCTTTTACGACAATTGTATTCAGGTAAGTGGTAGTTCCTGTTGAAGTTGTAATTGTTTTTGAAATATCTCTTGGTGAATTGATAGTAAATCGTATACGAATGGTTGTGGGATTACCCTGTACAGTACCCGAAAATGCTCCGGAAGTCCATGTAGAACCAGCAGCAGTATCTTTCAGAAAAATATATTCACCCCACACCGGGCTATCAAAGCCGAAATAACTTATGTCTTCATAGATATAATAATTGGTTGCTGCCCTTCTGTAATATCCAAAAGTATCAACAGTAGAGCCATCAGTTGCCATAAAATCATTAAATGTATTTCCGAGAAAGGTGAGTGTATTTGGAATAACATAAAGCAAAAGTGAATCTGAAGCTACATTGTTATTTTCATAGCTCCAATTGCTGTTTGTCGTTCTGGGAAAATAATCAATATCTTTTACAGTCACAGAAAAAGTGCAGCTACTGCTTCCAAATGAAACAGTAAATGTAGTATTGCCCGATGCGGTTGGCGTTCCTACACCTGTAAGTTTTACTGTTTGCGTGCCGGTAGTAGCAAAAATACCGGAGCCGGAAAAGCTGAATCCATTTACAGTATTGGTGGTAATATTGTAGGCACCTGCGGTAGTAACATTTACCTGCAACACAACTGTATCCGTTGCAACCATTGCAGTAGATGCAACATAAAGTCCTCCGATCACTGCAGAACCGCAGGAAATAGTTCCGACTGCCGGGCTACTTACTGTGACCTGAAAACTACAGGAAGCCGAACCCGCAGTGATAGGAACATTATTAACACCTGCTGTGGTGGGAGTTCCTGAACCATTTAAGGTCACTGTTTGAATGCCAGTAGTAGTAAATGCACCGCTACCGGAGAATGTCATTCCCTGAAATGTGGTAGTGATATTATAGGTTCCAATCGTAGTTACATCAATTGTGATTGTAACAGTATTACTGGAACCAAGAACTACACCCGTTGCATAAGTTCCATTCACAATCGCCCCGGTACAACTGCCCCCCGCTCCAGCTAATGTAAATACCGCTGGCCCTGATCCGGCAGGAAGTACTGACACGGGAATGCTACAGGCAGTAGAGTCATAAGTAACTAAAAAATTATTGACCCCGCTTGAAAGCGGATTACCATTGCCATGCAATGTAACCTGTGTAATGCCTAATGTAGTAAAAACGCCGGTGGCTTTGAAGTAATACCCATTGAGTGTATCAGAATAAATAGTATATGAGCCTGTCTTTGTTACGTTAACCGTTACCTGTATTGTGTTGGAATCCGGAACCAGAGAAGTACCGGCAATATAAGCTCCCTTTACAGTTTCAGGAAGACAGTTGCCGGTGCCATCATCCTGCAAAGACCCTTGCGACGGATTATTACCGTTTTCTAAACTCAATTCTTTCTGGCAAGAATTCATCAGGATAATGGAACTTATCACTAATAAATAGGATAACAGTTGTTTCATAAAAGGAGAATTAACTTCTGTTAAAAATACGACTATTTTATATACAAGTTTTTTGATCGCCAATAAATAAGCATAGTTTAATTCAATCTTTATAATTCAAGGTCAATCTGGAAAAACTGCTGAATTCCCTGAAATAGAATTACTCATCGTAACAAATAATTACATTTTAAAGGAGGACCTTCAGTTGCCAGTTTTATTTTTGCCGCAAAGATTCACCAAAATCCTGCCTGATGCCTGAAATGTTTCAAACAAATATCCACCGATGTGCAAAAGTTAATTGGAATTACTGTCCCTAATCGTCAAAGGGTATGAAACTGAATACCGTTCAGTTGAAAACGTATAAACCGGAAATCTATTTCATAATAGCTGACAAAAATGATTAAAATATCAAAATGGAAATATCGAATTAACAGTTTAATTTGGCAAAACAATTCTGTTGCATGCTATTTTCCATTAAGGTCATCATCCCATTTTTATTAGCCGGATTTCTTTCTATTTATGCAGGTCCGAATTTTTCAAAACAACCCGAATTGCAGATATTAACCAGAGGTACAAAAACAAGTATTCGTGGATTAAGTGTAGTTAATGATAATGTGATTTGGGTAAGTGGAAGCAATGGCACAGTAGGAAAAACAACTGACGGAGGAAAAACCTGGGACTGGATGCGGGTGAATGGCTTTGCGAAATCTGATTTCAGAGATATTGAAGCGTTTGACGGAGCCACTGCCGTGATCATGGCCGTAGCAGAACCTGCCTATATTTTAAAAACAAACGACGGCGGCAAGACCTGGAAGGTAGTGTATGAGAATAAAACCAAAGGAATGTTTCTGGATGCTATGGAATTCTGGAATGAACAGGCAGGTATTGTTATTGGCGATCCTATCAATGGAAAATTTTTTATTACAAGAACATTTGATGGCGGCGATACCTGGCAAGATATCCCCTTTGACAAAAGACCTGAGGCAGATAGCGGTGAAGCTTGTTTCGCAGCCAGCGGCACGAACATCCGGCCATTGGACCGGGATGAAGCCGTGTTTGTAAGCGGTGGAACAAGATCAAGATTGTTTACTAAAAATGCACCGGTTGTTCTTCCGTTGATCCAGGGAAAAGAAACCACTGGCGCTAACTCGGTAGCAGTTTGGGATAATAAAAAAATAAATGGCGGTAAAAAAATGATCGTTGTTGGAGGAGACTTTAATGATGCCTCTTCCGTGGAAAATAATTGTTTTTATACTAATGACGGCGGAAGAATATGGAATGCTCCGGATACTCCGCCGCATGGTTACAGAAGTTGCGTGGAATATATTTCTAAAAACACAGTTATCACTTGCGGCTTGAATGGAGTTGATTATTCTTCTGATGCAGGGAAAAGCTGGAAATGGATCAGTAAAGAAAGTTTCAATGTTTGCAGAACTTCAAAAATGGGAACTGCTTTTTATCTAGCTGGAAATAATGGAACCATTGCAAAATTGATCTGGAAATAATTCCCCCTGGCTTTTTACAAATGCTCAAGAATCTCTTTCACACTCGGCCTTTTTTTGTAATCAGGTTCAAAGTATCTGTAGATAATTGTTGATTGTTGATTAATGATGTACACTGCCGGCACCGGCAAATATTTTCCGTTTTTTCCATTGTTGGCTTCAATATCAATCCCTGTATTATGATACCGGGTCAATGTATTATCATCCACTTCAAATGCTACATCATAAGCTTTCATGATCTTTAACCCGTCATCATACAGAATAGAATAGGAAGCAGCTGTTTTTTCAATTGTTTTAGTGATGCTCTCTGGTTTTTCCGGAGTTACAGCTATTAAAGTTGCACTTTTAGCAATGATCTGTTGCAATGAATCTTCCAATCGTTTCAATTCGCGGTTGCAATAAGGGCACCATTGTCCCCTGTAAAATACAAGAACTACCTCTCCTCTCTTCAACAGATCCTTCAAATGTACTTCTAATCCTGTTTGATCCTTAGCCCGAAAGTCAGGTGCCTTGGAATCAATGAACAAACCTTCAGGAGTCTTTTGCGACCAAGTGGCACAGATGATGAATAGTGTAGATAGCAATAAAATAATACGTTTCATTTATAGTATTTAGCGATTCAAAATTAATCCTCAGGAATATTTAAAATAATTCGGCAATTTATCAATTAACAAAAGATTATTTTGTCGTATTTTGCCTGCCTTTATGGCTTAAATTAAACACCCTTATGCGTAGCAAACACTATGACAAGTTCGTAAGAAATCTATTGCAAGGTTTTGTTTTCCTAACAGTCGGTATTTTTTTGATCTTTTATAGTAACCTGGCGGGAATACAAAAAGAAAACTGGTATCTCTGGGCCGCTGTAATTGCTGTTGTTGTCAACATCGGGTTGTTTTTTCTGGGGTCAGCTTTTGTACATAAAGTAAAAGCAGATTTTATCAGGAGGCAAAAACACCGTAAAGAAGAATACGCAGAATTTACAATTGATCAATGATTCCTATCAGATCGGTTTTTTGCTGAACATAAAATACACAGCGCCGAGTAAAAAAAGGAAGCTGACCAGGTATCTCCAATGAAAAGCCTCTTTTAAATAAAATATCGCAAAAAAGCTGAAAACTGTCAGTGTAACAACTTCCTGTATCATCTTGAGTTGAAAACCGGAAAAACCTTTATTCAGGTAACCATACCTGTTAGCAGGAACCATAAACAAGTATTCAAAAAAAGCTATGCACCAGCTTATCAAAATAGCTTTCCATAATGGCCAACCCTGTTGCTTGAGATTATAATACCAGGCAAAAGTCATGAAAACATTGGAGCATAATAATAATACAATTGTTCTCATAAAATCTATGTAATTAAAAAAGTCCGGCTATGCCAGACTTCATGTCATTTAATTTTTTTAGTTAAACATCGCTAATCAACTCTTAGTTTTCACTCAACCCTCTGAAATCAACAGGGACTAATTTACTTACACCCGGTTCCTGCATCGTTACGCCATAAATCACATCCACAGTACTCATAGTCGTTTTATTGTGTGTAACAATAATGAACTGAGAGTTTTCGCTGAACTGGCGGATCATATTAGTAAACTTGCCCACATTCGCATCATCCAGCGGAGCATCTACCTCATCCAAAATACAGAATGGGGCCGGCTTTATGAGGTATATGGCAAATAACAATGCAGTAGCCGTTAAGGTTCGCTCTCCGCCACTCAATTGTGTCAAAGAAGTGGGGCGCTTGCCTTTTGGTTTTGCGATTACATCAATTCCAGTCTCTGCAAGATTTTCCGGATTCTCCAACACCAGGTCGCACTGATCATCTTCAGTGAACAATGTCTTAAACACTTTCTGGAAATTATCACGAACTCTATGAAAGGTCTCGAAAAATTTCTGGTTGGCAGTTGCTTCCACCTCTTCTATCGTTTTCAACAAACTTTCTTTGGCAGTCACCAGGTCGTTCTTTTGCTCTACAATAAATTCATAGCGTTTTTTCATTTCAGTGAATGCTTCGATCGCTGTAGGATTCACTTCACCTAAATTTTCCAGACGTTTTTTCATCCGGTCCACCTTTTCCTGCAATTCTTCAATTGGCATATCCGTTATTCTTGGCTCATCAATGATCTCTTCAAGGTTTACTTTGAACTCCACATTCAATCGTTCTTTCATTCCCGCAAGTTGCAATTTCACTTCATTCAATTGATCTTTAATCGCACCCAGCAAATGTTCGGTTTGCTCTTTTTCTTTGGTACGATGGCGCAACTCACTTTCTTTCTCAGATAACTGGTTACGCAAATTATAATACTGTTGATCAGCCTCATTCAACTTTCTTTCTTCTTCTTCCTTGTTGACGAGTAACTGCATTAATGAATCATCCAGTTCGCCAAATACATGTTGAGACTGCGCAATACTGCTTTCTGTTTCGGCGAATTGTGTCGTGCTTTCTTCGATCTGAATTTTGAGGTTATTTAACTGGTTATTTTTGAATTCTAACTCCTGTTTCAATGCATTGATCTTACTGTGTTGTTTTGTAACAGTCAGGTTAAAATCATTGAAATGATGCAAGGCTTCGTTATAATTTGTCTCGGCTACTTTAAACATTTCATTTGCCTCATTCAATTTAGCAGCTACTACCTGCAGTTCCACATTGTATTCCTGCAATTGTTTCCGCACTCCTTCCACTGAACTGTGTGTTTGCTGCATTTGAACATTTAGTTCCTCAAAGCGTTGCTGGCCGCTTATTTGCATGGAGTGCAAATTCTCCAGTTTATTATGCAGGGCAAATACCTGGTTGGTCAATTGCTGGATCTCGAATTCTGTATTGTCAATGGCGGATTCTCTCAATTCTTCATTAAAAGCCGTTACTTCATTTTGGCGCTCCTGTATCTCGGACCGGAGTAATTCAACCGCTGATTCCTGCGCCAATATTTCTTCCTGCAATTTTTCCAGGTTTCTCGCCCTTCCGATTTTTTTCCCTTCGATCATTCCTACACTTCCGCCACTAAGTGAATATTTTCCTTTCACATATTTACCACTCTTTTCTATGATCACATGCCCTTCTTCTCCATTCAACGCTTCATCTGATTCGGCAATGAACACATTGTTCAATAAATGTTCAGCTAATTTTCTGTATTTCTCATCTACTTCCACCACACTCAAAGCCGGAACAGACCCTTCGATAATATGGAAATACACACTGCCGGTTTTGTTGATCTTGTCAAGCAAAAAGAAATTGGCTTTGCCTTTTTTATTTTCATCCAGCAAGCGAATGGCCTGCATTCCTTCCTGCCAATCATTCACTACATAATAGCTCAAATAAGGTTCCAGCACGTTTTCCAACGCAGCCCGGTATTCTTCTTTTACATAAATGATATCGGATAAAATCGGAGAGCTGTAATTCCAGCCACTATTGTTATGCAAAAATTTTACACTTTCCGGGTAACCTTCCATAGAATCGATCATACTCTTCAACAGATCGTGCTCATTTTTCTTTGCATCCAGTTTGCGGCTTTCTTCAGCCAGCTTATTGCGAAGCTCTTCTAACGCCGCCTGTGTTTGAAGAATTTGTTCTTTGGTATTATCCCTGTGCTTCTGCAATTGCTCCAGATCTACCTGTTTTATCTTCAGTTCTTTTTCCTTAAGAATACGCTCCTGATCCAGTTGATGACGTTGCTGTTCCCGCAATTTTCTTTCCTCTTCTATCTGTGCGATCATGCGCTGCAGATTTTGCACAGAAGTATCCGCCACAACTACTTTTTTCTCAGCATCGAACTGATTGCGCTGCACTTGCTGATGTTCATTGCGGAGGGTATCCACAGAATGACGTTTTTCATCCAGTACATTTCTCTTGGCATCCACCTGCTGACGCAATTCATCCAATTGTTCATTCAATTCCGCCAGCACTTTATCTTCCTCTCCGATTTGCTGGTTGGTAAATGCTATGCTTTCTTCAATTCCTTTCAACTGGCCGCCGGCTTTTTGCAAAAAATCTTTCAGATCATTTTCTTTTTCTTTCAAATGCTCCAGCCGCTGTGCTGCCAGGTTCTTTTCATTTTCTTTGCTGCGAACCGTCTGCAACAGGTCGTTAAATGCATGCTGCATTGCCTGCAGTTCTTTTTCTTTTTCTACAAAAGCTAATTTCTCCTGTTCCAGCGCTGCTTCTTCATTGGCGATCTCTGCTTCCACTCTCATCTTCTTATCCATCTCGGCCTCATGCTGCTGATTGAGTTCTTTATATGTAATATTGAAACTTTCCAAAGCTGCTTTCGCCAATTCAATGCTGACTTCACGATAATCTTTTTTTACCTCGTAATATTTCTCAGCCTTTTTTGCCTGGCTTTCCAGACTTTTCAGCTGGTTGTTTATTTCAAACAACAGATCTTCGATACGGGCAAGATCCTGTTCGGTCGCATCTAATTTCAGCTTCGCTTCTTTCTTTCTGGTTTTATAAATGGAAATGCCAGCAGCTTGTTCCAGCATGCGGCGGCGGCTGCCTTCTTTGTCTTTGATCAGGTCGTCCACCATGCCCAATTCGATGATTGCATAACTATCTGTAGAAATTCCGGTATCTAAAAATAAATTCTGAATATCCTTCAAGCGACACTGAACATCATTAAGGCGATACTCGCTTTCGCCGCTTTTATAAAATTTCCGGGTAACGGTGACGGTGTTGAATTCCGTTGGTAACAGGTTCCGGGTATTTTCAAAAGTCAGGCTTACCTCAGCAAGGCCACTGCTGCTGCGGGTCTTGGAGCCATTGAATACGAGACTTTCCAGATTTTCGCTACGCAAATGGCTGATCTTTTGTTCACCGATCACCCAGCGTATACTATCCACGATATTACTTTTACCACAACCGTTCGGGCCCACGATGCCGGTAATGTTGTCATCGAAATTGACCACCGTTTTGTCGGCAAAGCTTTTAAAGCCTTTGATCTCAAGAGATTTTAAACGCACAATTTTTCGGATTAATTAGCGGCGAATTTACGGCATTCCGCCCTCAAAATCGTTGGCAGATTTTGTTTTCCACAATTTTTAATAAAATGTGGAGAAGATAAATCGTTCACATAGCTCAAGGAAATATCAAAAGTTTGACGGCCAGATTCGGTATTTCATGGCATCATCTGTTGCTATGCTCATTTTATCGTTCCGTTTTAATGGCAGCAATTTTTTGATGCATTAAAAATCGACTTTATCAGCAATGCAAAGTAAGGATACATCGTTGAGCCAGATCTTAATTAAGTCATTAAAATAAAAATGCAGAGAACCGGTTTAATTGTTGCGAAATGATCAATCAGCTATATACCCCAATTTGCGAAAAGCATCAATACTTTTTCCTGTCAATTCATCCAATTGTTCAAAAATTTTTTCATCTCCATATTTAAAATTGAAACAACTTTTGCCCTGCATCCGGGCCTTAAGATCTTTTGAAATTGTTGATTGTAATTTCGGGTTCATATAGACCGGCATCAGGTGATAACTGACATACGCTTTACCGACCTCAACCCATGCAACAGGCATGATCGGACTTTTCATTTTGCCTTTCCATGCTTTCAGTGTGGCGGGGCCCACCTTGGCATACAAACCATATTTGGAATCGGAATCGGGTTTGATAGTAAACTGCCCGGAGTGTTTCTTTAAGATTTGTTTCAACCGGTCAAAAATCATTTCAAATTCCGCAGGCATAGCATTATTTTATTGTGCCAGGTTTTTATTTTAATAAAATCTTTAGAAAAGATAGGTCAAAATGGATTCTTTTCTCGAAAAATAAAATGGCCGCAAAAATTCAGATACTGTGCATATCTTTTTATCACAAAAAATGAAGCTGGCACAATTTTTAAAACCTATTTTATTAAAATTGCAGTTATGATAAACGCCTGTTCAAATGAAGCGACAAAGAAATTGGTGGTTCGGTATATTCTGAATGATATTGACTACAAAAAAAGATGTTTATACCTGCAGGAGATCATTGCGATGGGCAGAAAAGATGATCTTTGGATCAGGGCTCTGTCTGCATTTTTCGATTCCCCGATGGATGAGCCTTCCATAAAAACGTTCTGCAAGAATTAAAAATTAGTCTACTGAATTCGTGATTACTAATTAGCAGTAGAAATAACAACTCGATTTTTTTCATTTTCAAATACAATAAATTTTATTCTGCATAAGTTTTATGCTGGATCCGAACTTTCATCCTTTCCGGTCGTAGAAATTGAAAGTTTGCTGTTGCGACAACTACAGGAAGAAGATTCAGATGCTCCTTTCTTTCGAAGTTCTGATCAAATATTAATGCGCTACATTGACCGAACCTTAACCGCTTCTTCAGCTGATGTGCTGCAATTGATCCAAAAAATTCATGATCCCTTATTTCAAATAAAAGATTAACATAGTCCATTACTCAGAAGCCCGATTCAAGACTGATAGGCACTATTGGTTTCCGGCGGATCGAAAAAAAATTACCTGGCTGAGATTGGCTATATACTGAATCCAAAATGACAGGGTAAAAGGATCATGATTGAAGCGATGAAAGCAGTGCGGGATACGATTTCCGGGAAATGAATCTGCATTCGGTTGAAGCCAACGTCAATCCCGGCAATCAGGCATCGATCCGGCTGCTGTAAAAAAACAATTTTTAAGAGACGCTTATTTTACGGGAACTATTTCTATATTGGAATATATCTTGACTCAGTGATATATTCATTGCTAAACCCAATTCAATAAATGAAGTTGCCCGGAATCGGAGTTCCTTATCAAAAAATATGGCGATAAAGTTTTTATAATTCCGCTTCAAATCCTGTAAATTTATGCCTCACGAAACAAAACCAAAACCATGCACAGAGTAATCGTTGCCGTTGATTTTTCAGAAATATCTATGAACGCTGCCCGATTTGCGGCAGATATGCTGGCCGGTCAGAAAGATACGGTAGCAATCTTATATCATAATTACCAGCATGCACATGACTGTGACAACTGTATCAGTTACCTGGAAAGCCTGAAAAAAGAATTTTTGGACAAAGGAGTGGCTGCCGTAGAATATGAGAATGAAATGGGGGGCCACCTTGTCGATAATTTGGAGCGGCTGGCTGAAACCCGCCGGGCTACGTCCGTGGTAATGGGTATCAAAGGACATTCTGCATTAAAAGATGCATTGATGGGAGATGATACACTGGAAATGGTAGAGCGCAGTTTTTGCCCGGTACTGATCATTCCTCCGGATGCTAAATTCAATGGCATTAAGAATGTAGCTTTCGCTTCCGAATTTGTTGATGTGGAAATGACCACTCCCACTCCATTTATCAAATCAGTGCTGGACATGTTCAATCCTTTTCTGCATATCGTGAATGTGAATAGCGAACACTATGTGGCGCTAACCGAAGCCTTCCGTGAACAGCGTGCAAAAATGGATGAAATGTTCAAAGATTACAGACATGAATTTTATTTTATCGGTATGTTCGACTTTTATGATGCTATTAATAATTTTATAAAGGATTATAAGATCGATATGCTGATCACTATTCCGAAATATCATAAAACAACAAGGAATTTGTTTAAGAGAACTCATACGCAAAAGTTGGCATATCATACAACAATTCCTTTGTTAGCTGTTCATCAATAATAAGCATCACACATATTTTACTGACAAAATCTTTCTTTGTAGATTTGCGTCCCTTTACAGTATTGCTGAAACGAAAACTTTATTAGATGAACACTGTTATTGTTCCCGTTGATTTTTCTGAAACATCATTGAATGCAGCCCGTTATGCCGGACAGTTACTAGCCGGTCATTATGGTGTCAACCTGATCCTTTATCATGTATATGAGAAGCCGGCACATGCTGGAGGATCAAAAGAATATCTGGAGAACCTGAAAGAAGAATTGCAAAAAAAAGGTATCAAGATCACAACACTGGCTGAACAGGGCGATGACTTTATTGAAGAGTTGGAGAAATTAGCCCGACATCAGCAGTCTGATCTTATTATTATGGGAATTACTGGCCGCTCTCCGCTGGGTCAGGCATTTATCGGCAGCAATACCTTTAAAATAATAGAAAAAAGAGTTTGTCCCGTGATGATCATTCCGCCAGGCTCGGAATACAGGGACGTAAAGAATGTGCTCCTTACCTCAGATTTCAAAAATGTAGAGGCAACGACGCCTTCGGCTCCGATAAAAAAGGTGCTCAAAACATTTCAGCCGAACCTTCATGTGATTAATGTGGACAGCAACCACTACGTGGCACTGACAGCAGAATACCAGGCTGAAAAAGCAAAATTGGCTGAAATGCTGGCTGAATTCAACCCTGAATTTTATTTTCTTGGCTGGTACGATGTGGACGAAGCGATCAACCAATTCGCACATGACAAAAACATAGATTTGATCATTACAATACCAAGAGATCACTCTTTGATCGAAAAAATGTTCAAAGGCAGCTATACAAAGAAACTTGCGTACCACAGCACTGTGCCGGTTCTTGCTGTGCATGAATAACTTGGCAGAAAGATCTCCATTTAAACTTTTAATTCCTTTTCCTTGCCTGCGTGGCTGCCAATAAGTAATTTTGTGCCAACAAGTAGCTATGAACCTCATTGATACCGGCACTATAATTACCTGTTCATTTGCTGAGCAATCTTTACCCGCAAATTATTATATCCCGGGTTGATTATTATTCTTCTTGCTTACTAACCTGTTGAGTTGTTCCATCATCTATTAAACGATTGCCGAATTATGAAAAACATAAAGCTGATAGAAGTACCATCTGAAATTGGGGCAGGAACACGAGGCGCCAGCCTGGGCATTGAAGCCATCAAGATTGCAGCACTGGACTTCATGAGTAATTTTTTCATTCATTTTCCATCGGAGAAAATTCCAACAGAAAACAAATTATTATACGAACCTATTGAGTCTCCTTATGCCAAGCGCATAAAAGGCATCGCAGCCATGTATGATCGGGTGAGCAAAGCAGTGGATGATGCGATAAAAAATAATTTTTTCCCGGTAGTGCTCAGCGGTGATCATAGCACGGCAGGCGCTACAATTGCAGGTATTAAAATGGCAAAACCCAAAAGCCGCCTTGGTGTGATCTGGATCGATGCACATGCAGATCTTCATACTCCTTTTACCACCCCTTCTGGTAATGTACATGGCATGTCGATGGCTATTACTATTAATGAAAATAATAAAGATTGTGCTGTTCACCAGGTAGATGAAGAAACAGTTACATACTGGGATCATCTGAAAAATATCGGTAAGATTGCGCCTAAGGTGTTACCTGAGGATGTAGTTTACATTTCTCTTCGGGATTTTGAAAAAGAAGAGAAATACCTGATCGATAAATATGGGATGAAAGTTTTTACAACAAAAGAAGTGCGAAATAACGGGCCTGAAAATATCGTACGGGCAACTATTCGTTATCTCGCCGATTGCAGTGATATTTATATTTCATTTGATGTAGATAGCTTGGATTCTTCTATTTCCAAAGGTACCGGAACGCCGGTCAGCAACGGGCTTCGTGAAAGGGAAGCAGAAGATCTGATCAGTAAATTCATGTATAACCGGAAAGTTTGCTGTTTCGAGATCACAGAGGTGAATCCTACCCTGGACAAAGAAAACCTGATGGCAGAGATCGCATTTAATATTCTGCAAAGAAGTGTGAATATATTAATGATGAATTAAGCACTAAGGACATTTTTTAATCAGTAAAATGTTTTTTTCAATCCTTCCTGAAAACCGATTGGATCAAACCCAAGATCTTTTCTTGCTTTATCAATTATAAAACCCGTTTTTAAAGGACGTATAGCTGGTTGCATAAATTCAGTGGCAGTAACTTTCTTCAGTTGAGAATTATTCAGGTGTAGATATTCCGCAACTTTTAAAGCCATCTGATATGGTGTTAAGGTGTCTGCACCTGATAAGTGATAAATTCCTGCAGCTTTTTTTTCAATAATGGCAATAATTCCGGAGACAAGATCTTCTATATAAGTGGGTGTTCTCAACTGGTCATCAAAAATGTTGTAGTTCTCCCCTTTCTCCAGTTTTTCCTTTATCAATTCAGGAAAACTTATCCTACCTGAAAAAGTTTTTCCATAAACAGTGATCGTCCTTACAATCGTCCAGTTATATTCGTATTCTTTCACTGCGTCTTCAGCTTCCAGTTTTGTTTTCCCATAAAAATTCACCGGATTGGGTGTGTCACCTTCTTTGTACATTCCTTTCAATCCATCAAATACAAAGTCAGTAGACAAAAATATAAAATGACTTCTGTACTCTGCTGCATTCAGCAAAACCGAAATCGTTCCTTCTACATTGACCAGGTATGCCTCCCATTGATTCAACTCACATTCATCTGGCTTGCTCATTGCTGCTGAATGGATCACCGCATCCGGCATATTTTCTTCAAATACATCATGCACCCGAAACGGATCGGTAATATCCATTTCTTTATAAATAAAATTTGATTGCCCTTGAAATGGCAGCCTGTTGGCGCCTTTACCGGTTGCAATGACGTAAAAATCTTTTTCCAGCAATTGCTTTACTAGGTAATATCCTAAAAATCCATTGGCGCCGGTAACGAGAACCTTCATGCCATAAAATTAATCGTGCCACAGTTAAAAACCCGTGGCACGATTATAAAAATTATAATTGTATTCCTGGTTAAAAAGCTTTCTGAGATTTTGCCTTGTCAAATTTAGGGGTCAATCCCATATTGTAAAAAATGAATGAATAAATGTCAGAAGTGATCTCTAATCCTTTTTTCAGGTTGCTGGCGCCGTGGCCTGAATTCGTTTCAATGCGGATCAATTCCGGGTTTAAACCTTTATATTTTTCTTGTAGTGTAGCTGCATATTTAAATGAATGCGCCGGCACTACTCTATCATCATGATCGGCAGTGGTGATGAAAGTAGGCGGGTAAGGCAAACCGCTTTTAATATTGTGGATCGGCGAATAGGAATATAAATTTTTAAAATCAGCTGCGCTGTCACTGCTGCCATATTCTGCGATCCAGTTCCAGCCAATGGTGAATTTTTGATAGCGAAGCATGTCCATCACTCCTGCCTGTGCCACGGCCACTTTGAATAATTCGGGCCGTTGATTGATCACAGCGCCGATCAATAAACCGCCATTGGAGCCTCCTTCTACACAGAGATATTTATTAGAAGTATATTTTTTGTGGATCAGGTATTCAGCCGCAGCAATGAAATCATCGAAAACATTTTGCTTATTGAATCGCATGCCGGCCTGGTGCCATTTTTCACCGTATTCACTTCCTCCACGCAAATTTGCGGAAGCATAAATACCGCCCTGGTCCAGCCAACTGATCCGTGATGCACTAAATGAAGGATTGGTACTGATATTAAAACCACCATAACCAGTAAGAATGGTTGGATTGCTTCCATTCAACTTTACTCCTTTTTTATACACAATAAACATTGGAATTTTTGTACCGTCCTTGCTGGGATAAAAAACCTGCTCGGTCACATAATCTTCCGGATTGAATTTTACTTCCGGCTTACGAAAAACGGTACTTACTCCTGTAGCGATATCATATTTATAAATCGTAGGTGGGAATGTGAAAGAAGTGAACGTATAGAAAACAAACTTGTCATCCCGCAAACCTTCGAAACCATTGGCAGTTCCTAATGCAGGAAGTTTGACCTCTTTTTCAAGTTTACCGTTGTAATCATAGACATACACATGGCTGGATACATCTTTGAGATAGGTCACAAAAAGTTTTCCCCCTGAAGATGTAATATTGGAGATCACTTCAGGCTTTTCAGGAATAACCGTTTTCCAGTTTGCAGGTTCAGGGTGTTGTGGATCTATCAGTACCACCCGTGAATTTTTTGCGCCGTCGTTTGTGCTGATAAGAAATTTTCCATTCACTTCCTCTACAAACCGGTAAAAATAATTGGTTACATCTTTGATCACCGGCTTAAAGGTTCTATCGCCGCTTTTACTATCAAAATACCAAAGGGCAT
>DASZXQ010000014.1:0-3413 GCA_035545755.1 Chitinophagaceae bacterium
ATAATTCGGCAACTTTAATCTTTTTCATTTTTGTAATTCATCAAAGATATTAGTATGAAATATTCGATCCAAATTTTAGTTCACAATAATTTCTTTTAAATTAATCTTTCCCTTCAACTCACATTCCCAAATAACAATCACTTGCCATCCCAATTTTTGAAGTTCTTTAATTTTTCTTTCATCCCTTTCAACATTCTTTTTAAATTTTTCCTTCCAAAATCGAGTATTGTTCTTTGGAAGTGGATAATTACAATAAGGACATCGATGCCAGAAACAACCATGCACAAAAATTGCGACCTTCTTTGAAACAAAAGCAATATCTGGTCTGCCAGGTAACTTTTTATAATTCACTCTATATCCACGAAGTCCTGCTTTCCACAAAGCCTTCCTTAAAATGATCTCTGGTTTAGTGTCCTTTGCTTTATTAGCGCTCATCACCCTAGATACATTCTCGTTCTTAGGAACTGGAGAACGTTTATCCCTCATATACGTCCTTTGTTTCATCCATACAAATTAAAGTAAAGGATACCATAGTTATATAATACAATTATTCACCAAAAAATAAAGCTAACCCTTATTCAGAGCCAGCTTTTCAATAAAGGTAAAGCAAATATGCTGAATCTTACGATTTACATTGAGGCAGTTCCAACAACTTCAATGATACTCAGTAGAATTCTGAACGATGAAGTGAGTGACACAACAGACGATGATAGTAGCACTGAAGCCGGTAACATAAAGAAAAAGATTGCTTCGTTGACGGCAGCGTTCTAAACATAGATGTAAGTTTTCTTGTCGCCTCGCAATGACGCTGCTGAGTAGTACCTTTGGCGCATGTTATCTATTTCTGAAAGAGGCCGGCAGATGCCGCCCTCGCCTATTCGCAAACTGGTGCCCTATGCAGAGGCAGCCAAACAAAAAGGAATTAAAGTTTATCATCTCAATATCGGCCAGCCGGATATTGAAACGCCGCCGCCCATACTGGATGCCGTGCGCCATGCCAATATAAAAGTGCTGGAGTATAGCCACAGCGCCGGCAATGAAAGCTACCGCCGCAAGCTGGTGGAGTATTATAAAACTGTGGGCATTGAGGTAAGCTATGACCAGATACTGATCACTACCGGCGGCAGCGAAGCGATACTGTTTGGCTTCTTCACCTGCCTGAACCCGGGCGATGAGGTGATCATTCCCGAACCGTTTTATGCCAACTATAACGGGTTTGCCTGCGCTGCGGGGGTGAACGTGGTGCCCATCACGTCGCATATTGAAACCGGTTTTGCTCTGCCGCCGATAAAAGATTTTGAAAAGAAGATAACGCCGAAGACCAAAGCGATACTGGTGTGCAGCCCTAACAATCCTACGGGCTACATATACAGCCGTGCCGAAATGGAAGCAGTGAAAGAGCTTTGTTTGAAATACAATTTATATCTCTTCAGCGATGAAGCGTATCGTGAGTTTGCCTATCCTGCTGCCGGCGGAGAGGCTTCCGTTGAGGTGACCAGCGCCATGCACTTAAAAGGTATGGAGCAAAACGTGGTGCTGATGGATACGATCAGCAAACGCTACAGCGCCTGCGGCGCACGGCTCGGCGCATTGGTGACTAAGAATAAAAATGTGTATGATGCGGCATTGAAGTTTGCACAGGCAAGGTTGAGTCCGCCGGGCCTGGCGCAGATAATGGGTGAAGCAGCGGTGGACCTGCCGGAACATTATTTTGATGCACCGAAAGCAGAATATTTAGCCAGAAGAAATTTATTGGTGAGCCGCTTGAATAAAATGCCGGGAGTGTATTGTCCCAACCCCGGCGGGGCTTTTTATGCTATAGCTAAATTACCGATTGATGATTGCGACCGGTTTTGTCAATGGCTGCTGGAAGATTTTTCTTATAAGAATCAAACGGTGATGCTGGCGCCTGCTACCGGCTTTTATGGCACGGAAGGTTTGGGAAAGAATGAAGTGCGGTTGGCGTATGTGTTGAATTTGGAATCTATCAATGCGGCGATGGATTGTCTGGAGAAGGCGCTGGAAGAATATCCCGGCCGGGTGATGGCTGAAGTTGATGCTGCATCAATGGCGAAATAGTTATTCGTCATTGCCAACCACCATTATTGTCATTCCGACTGAGGAGGAATCTCAGAATCTCCAATATTCGATCATCCGAAGTCTTTGAGATGCCTCGTACCTCGGCATGACAGATTAAAGTTTTTTCTTCATGTTCTTTTTGCCTTGATGCAAAAAGAACCAAAAAAATCAAGGCAAACACGAATGCCTCCGGCCGTTTTGCCGGCCCACGCACATGAACTGTACTACAGTTTTAAATTTCATTTTGATAATGCGATAAAAAGTTGAAAACTCTGTTTCCTGATTGTCGAAAACTCCGAAAGCGCTAACTTTTTCGCTTGCCTTCATCTAAGACGAACAATTTAAATATAAGGCGAAAAAGAGGCGCTTGAAGGTTTTACCATTAAAGCGGCTTTTTTTCGATTATCAAGACTTTTCCAGCGCCTTGTTCTGTCCTTATTTGATGCTATTAAAACTTTGAAGCATCCCGGACAGAACACAGCGCCTACAGGTTTCCCGAATAACAGGAAGCAAATAATCACAACTTTAAGCCCTTCGGATAGTATGCTGTTCCTTCGCCGATTCGCCTGAATGAATATCCGACTATAAGAAATGTTCGATATCGAATCGGCTTGACTTTTTTGGTTCTTTTTTTGTCAAGAAAAAAAGAACAGAAACAATTTGATTCAAAGAGAAGATTGCTTCGTCGGTTCACTCCTCGCAATGACAAGGTAAAGCCGCAGATGAACGCTGATGAACGCAAAATCTCCTCTGTGTTAATCTGTGTTCATCTGTGGCAAATTATCTATTCGGCGAAATGACCTCAACCCTCATTCCCTTCTCCAAAAGAGAAGGGACGGTGCTGTAGTACTACTCCAAATTACATCACCTCCATATCAACTTCAGAATATAATTCGGCATGAAGAGACTAAATTTTTGAATTGCGATTATCGTTCGAAATTTCTATAATAGGAAAATTTCGGAAGTCCCCTTTGGGGATTTAGGGGCCAAGTCTTATAAGTTTTGATTTCTCCTGAAACAAACCAGGCAAAAAATCTTTATTCAATTCTGAAAACTTTATCGGAGGAGCAGGCTCATCGCCATACTCATTAATGGAAAGTTGCCACCAACCGACGTTTTTCCATTTGCCTAATTTATATCCCACCTTTTCATAAGTAGCAAAATATTTAAAGCCGAGGCTTTCATGAAAAGCCACGCTTTTTTCATTGGGCAGATTGATGACAGCATATACATTGCGGAAACCTTGTTGTTTAAAAATTGCGATCAGCGTTTCATACAAGGCTCTCCCCACTCCTGCTTTTTGAAAATCATCATGAATGTAAATGGAAGATTCC
>DASZXQ010000015.1:0-5999 GCA_035545755.1 Chitinophagaceae bacterium
GTCAGCGATGAACAATACAAAAAATGATAACAGAGAATTATTTATCCGTTATTCTCTGTCCGGCACCATTTCATTTTCATCATCTTCACTGAATCGTCTTCTTGTTTCCTGTGGCTTTTCTTTTGGTTTTTTCTTCAGCCAATCCGGGTCCACTCTTAATTTTTGTACATCATCTAATTTGGCTACATAGAGACTACGTCCATGTGTTCCCAATACTATATCATTTTCACGTACCTGTATAGCAATGTCATGAATCGGCACAGACACCGGCAAGCCGCCATCCCATTTCATAAAACTATTGCCCTGGTCAAAACTTACATACAATCCACCATCGCTTCCTACATATAATATGCTGTCACTTTTCGGGTCTTCACGAACTACGTTCAATGGTTCCATCGGCAAGTCTTTTCCGAGTTGTCTCCATGTTGTTCCGTAATCATCACTCACAAAAAGTAACGGTGCAAAATTATCATTGCGATAGCCATTCAATGTTACATATACTCTTCCTTCCTTGTATTGCGAAGCGATCACCCTGGTTACCCATAGGCCGTGAGTAGTGAGTCGGGAGTCGGGAGTAGAAGCAGCTTTTGACTTTTTACTTTTTACTTCTTTTGTTTCTTCCAGTTTGCTGATCAACTGCCATGTATAACCATTGTCCCTGGAGATCTGTACGTTTCCATCATCAGTGCCGACATACAGCAAACCAAATCTTGTGGGTGATTCGGCAATGGTGGTAATGGTTCCGAAAGGTACATTGCCGCCCCGGTTTCCATTGGAAAGATCACCGCTGATGGCAACCAAACTATCACCTTTATTTAATGAACGATACAAACGATCAGCGCCGATATAAAAAATATCCTGGTTCAGTTTGCTGAGCATGATCGGTGTTTGCCAGTTGAAGCGCAACGGTTTTTCTCCCAATTCATGTTGTGGCCGCACTGATTTTCTGTCGCCCCTTGTTTTTCGGTTCAATCTTGTATAAGCGCCAAATTGAGAACCGGCATAGGTGGTGGTATTATCTCTTGTGTCCACCTGCACCTGCATGCCATCTCCGCCTACCAATGATTTGTATGGATAATCACCGGTGCTTTGCCATCCGATATTATCACGATAGGAAGAAGGGCCGTACCATACATTGTTATCCTGCAATCCGCCATACACATTGTATGGTTTATCATCGTCGGTGACAACAGAATAGTATTGCGCTACCGGGGGAGTGTTGGCATAGAACCAATGTTCCCCATCATCATAAGTAATATTGCAACCGCCATCATTACCATCAAAAAAATGATCGTCACGTTTGGGATCGATCCAGACGGCATGATGATCACTATGCACATTTCGCTGTTCAATATCTTTAAATGTCTTTCCTCCATCGGTTGACATCTGGAGTGAAACACCAGTGATAATAATTTTATTGTCGTTAACAGGGGATACAAAAATTTTTCCGAAGTAATAGCCGTAGGTGCTGTAAATATTGATGTCTTTTTCGTTTACTTTTCTCCAATTCATTCCGCCATCTACGCTGCGATACACTTCACAACCGTAAATGCCGGCGTTGGTAAATCCATCATCACTGTCTAAATAATCCCATACTGCCGTAGGTTTCACTTTATCTGTGGCCACCATTTGTTTTACCGTTTCAGCAGTATATTTTTTGGGGAAACGATTTTGTCTCAGGAAATTTTCCAATTTTTTAGTATCCAGTTGCTGAAACTGTTCTTTGGTGAGATCTTTAAAATCATCTTTCGAATAGGAAGATGAATCATTTTTCTTTTCCTTAGCTGGTTTAAGCATATTGTTGTCAACAATAGCATAAACGATCTGCGGATCTTTCGGATACACGGCCAAACCAATTCTTCCGATCTTATCACCGGTCATAAATCCGGAACCGGGACCAGAAATTAATTTCCATGTCTCCCCTCCATCAGTGCTTTTATAAATACCGCTGGTCTTTCCGCTTTCTTCAAATTTCCAGGTGCTGCGGGTACGATACCACATGGCTGCATATATTTCATTCGGATTGGATGGATTGATGTCCATATCCACACAGCCGGTATTATCATCTACATATAAAGTTTGCTTCCATGTTTTTCCTCCGTCAGTTGTTTTGTAAACGCCTCTTTCTTTATTGGGAGAATATAAATGTCCGAGCACTGCCACCCATGCTGTATTATTATCGGTAGGATGCAATACAATTTTTCCGATATGTTGTGATTCCGGCAGGCCGAGATAATCCCAGTGTTTTCCATTGTCCGTGCTTTTATAAACACCGATGCCGGAATAAGAAGAACGGCTGCTATTCACTTCGCCGGTTCCGAGCCAGATGGTTCTTGTTTTCCAGTTCACTGCTACATCGCCAATGCCGATCACATCAGCGCTGTCAAAAACAGGGATGAAAGATTGACCGTTGTTATGAGTGTACCACAATCCGCCGGTGGCATAGGCCACATAAAATTCTGTTGGATCATCGGGATTCACATCAATATCATCTACACGGCCGCTCATGATATTGGGGCCGATGCTGTGAAATTTAATGTCGTTGAGGACTGATCTTTTTTCCAATACTTCTCTCTGTTGCAAGCCTTTGAGACGGTCATCGGCAGAAGTAGGAGCCACCTGCGACCATACTGTTAAAGTGAACAGGCAGGCTGAGAGCGTCAGTGAAAATTGCGCTAATTTTGATAACATAAACAGGCAGTTTTGGCGTTTAATAAAGTATGAAGTAAATATTTTTTTGCGATATAACTAATGGCAAAAAATTTGTATCTGAATACTTCGATCAAACTTACTAAACAATGCGATTCGTACTTTTTGTTTTTCTTTTTATTTCCATAAACGGTTTTGGTCAGTGGAAGAGTTATATCATCGGCGTGAGGGGTGATACTCTGAACCGTGTGGATATGAATGGGAAAAAACAAGGGCCCTGGGTCATTCACCAGGATGAATTGCGGGGCGAGCCGGGCTATGATGAACAGGGTTATTTTGTAGATGGAAAAAAAGAAGGTTTGTGGCAGCGTTTTTCATTGATGGGAGATAAGATCGCTGAAGAAAATTACCGCTGGGGAAATAAAGACGGGAAATGCAAATACTATAACATGACCGGCGGGTTGATTAGGGAAGAAAGCTGGAAAGCGGTGAATCCTGATGATCCTTATGACACAGTTGATGTTTATGATCTGCATGATCCTTCAAAGGTAGTTGAGAGAAAAGTGGTGAAGCTCGAAGGTTATTCATTGAAACATGGTACCTGGACCTACTATGACCCTGAAGAGGGAACCATTGTAAAAACAGAAAAATACTGGCTGGATAAACCTGCAAATGCATCAGGAAACGGCGCCGCTACCGATGATGACCTGAAACTGATCGGCGTCAGCGATAAATCAAAAACAGATACTACTGCAAGCAAAGCAGTTGCCAAACCGAAAGAGGTATTGGATTATGAAAAGAAAAATTCCGGGAAGAAAAAGATCAAGGTGAGAGACGGGAGAACGGGATATTGAAATTAGAATTACGAGTTATGGTTTCCCTTTCATTTTATAAAAGTAATTCCTAAAAAATAATAATTGGTACTGCACGGCATTGCCCCAGTAATCCCAATTGTGAGTGCCCGGCCTTTCCGTATAATCATGAGGGATTTTTAGTTTCAGCATTTTTTGATGTAGTTCTCTGTTGATCCCTGCAAACGGATCATCATTGCCGCAATCAAAAATGATCGCCAGTGAATCTTTGGGATAATGATCAATTATATTGATCACGGAATAGTTTTTCCAGTTGGCTGCATTTTGAACAGTATCTCCAATTCGTTTTATAAGATCGTATTTGTTTTTGGTGAAATTCAGGTCCACTACGCCGCTCATACTGCCGCAGGCGCCAAAAAAATCAGCATGTCGAAAACCAAGAAATAATCCGCCATGCCCGCCCATACTCAGACCGGTGATGGCCCTTGCTTTTCGGTCTTTGATCGTGCGGTAATGGGAATCAATATAGGCAGGTACTTCTTTGGCTACATAGGTTTCATATTTCATTGAAGGATCTATCGGGCTGTCGAGGTACCAGCCGCTGTAATTACCATCAGGACAAACAATGATCAGTTGCAATTGATCCACTTCATCTTTTAGTTTCGGAACTTTTGTGATCCAGTTAGAATAATTACCACTATAACCATGCAGCAAATACACCACCGGATATTGGTTAGTATCATTCTCATACGAATCAGGTTTTACCACAACGCATTTTATATTCTTATGCATCGCATCGCTGTAAATATTGACTGTATCAACAGTTGCTGCATTAGTGATAAATGAAAACGCAGAAATGAGAAATAGTAAAAATGATTTTTTGTTCATAATTTATTCTTTTTACCACATAGGCACATAGATAGCACATAGTTTAGTTCTTGGCTAAAGCGGCATAATATTCGTTTACCAGTGTTTTCTGTCCTTCTTTAAATATATTGACGCAATTAAAATTAATAAGGATGCCTTTTGGTTTCTCCAGTAATTTCATATAAGTAAGTAATACCGCTTCATGAACCGGCAAAATTCCTTCGATTGCTTTTAATTCTACTATAATTTGGTCTTCTACCAATACGTCAAAACGCAACTCTGCTTCAAGAGGTATACCTTTATATTTAATAGGAACTATTTGCTGAGTAATAAAATTCAGGTTCTTAAAGGAAAGTTCCCTGGAAAAACATTTTTCATAAACACTTTCCAGCAATCCCGGTCCTAATTGTTTATGAACTTCAATAGCACATCCGATAATCGAATAGGTAAGGTCGTCGAGATATTTCTGAGTGATCGGCATATTTCTATGTGAATCTATGTTTCTATGTGCCTATGTGGTGAAATTGAATTCTGAAATTAAAGAATTCTCAATAAAAAAGTCGCTTTATTACAAGCGACTTTAAATTTTTCCAATCGTAATATTCTGTCTAAAATCCTTTCTTTTCTCCTGCTTTTTGCATTGGGTTAGGGCCGCCTTGCTGAGCGCCGCGGGCTGTTGTTGTCTTTTGTTTGAACAATGCAAACTTGCTCGGCTGCGGAATACTGTTCCAGCTGTTATTGCTTTCATCAATATCGGCTGTTTCACGCATCGGGTCCAGTTTGATGCTGGCCACTTCTTTATCTTTCATGAAAAACTTTGTCACATTCTTTTCATTCAGCCTCCACACCTGTGCCGGTATGCGGTCAATTTCCGAAGTACCGTCTTTGTAATTCCACTGAATGATGATCGGCATCACCAGCCCGCCTTTATTGGAAAAAGATAGCTCATAAAAATACTTGTTCGCATATTTTTCTTTTTCTGTAGCATCGAGTTCTTCCACGTTTGAAGGCATCGTTACCGAGTAACTGCTGCTGTCATAAGGTTCCATGCCGCGGTCATATTTCCAGTAAAAATCTCTTGTGGCCGTATCGGCATCGGTAGCAAAAGTGATGCTCTTATCTTCCCGGTTGCGGATCTTGGAAATATCTTCAAAATCATTTACAGCGGGTTTCGGTAATTTTTGATTGATGGTTCTTGGCTCCGGAATTCTTCCGTTCACATCGGCTTTGGCAAATTTTACACTGTCCAATGAAATATCGCAGGCATCTGTGCTGTAAAACCATCCTCTCCAGAACCAATCGAGATTTTCACCGCTGGCATCATCCATCGTTCTGAAGAAATCAGCAGGTGTTGGATGTTTGAATGCCCATCTCCTCGCATATTCTTTAAAGGCGTAGTCAAATAATTTTCTGCCCATGATCGTTTCACGAAGAATATTCAAGCCGGTTGCAGGTTTGGAATATGCATTCGGTCCGAAGCCAACAATATCTTCTGAGTTGGTCATGATCGGCTCTAGCTGATCTTTCGGCAATTTCATGTAATCAACAATAGTCCATGCCGGCCCGCGGCGACTCGGATATTTATTATCCCATAATTCTTCAGTGAGGTATTCTACAAAAGTGTTCAGCCCTTCATCCATCCATGTCCATTGCCTTTCATCGCTGTTGATG
>DASZXQ010000016.1:0-1521 GCA_035545755.1 Chitinophagaceae bacterium
TCTTTTGTAGAGAGATTCAAAATTTCAGGAATGGGTGTGAATTCAATTTCTGTATTGGGTTTGCTGAAACGGTTCCAGGGGCAAACATCCTGGCAAATATCACAACCAAAGATCCAGCCTTCAAATTTCCCTTTCATTTCAGCGGGAATAAGTTGTTCTTTTAATTCAATAGTGAAATAAGAAATGCACTTGCTTCCATCAATTACTTTGCCGGGCAAAATGGCGTCGGTAGGACATTCGTCAATGCACCGGGTGCAACTGCCGCAATAATCTCTTGCAAAAGGATCATCGGGCTCCAGTTCCAGGTCAGTGATCAGCGTTGCAATGAAAAAGAAAGAACCGTTTTGTTTGGTAATAAGATTTCCGTTTTTGCCGATCCAACCCAATCCGCTTCGTTGCGCCCAGCTTCGTTCCAGCACCGGCGCTGAATCCACAAAACCTCTTCCATGAATCGTTCCGATCTCAGACTGGATGGTATTCAGTAATTCATGCAGTTTTTTCCGGATCACCTCATGATAATCTTTTCCGTAAGCATATTTGGAGATCTTTGGCGCATGATCTTTTTGTTGTTCCGAAGGAAAATAATTTTTTAATAAAGTGATGACAGATCTTGCGCCGGGAACCAGTGCAGACGGATCCACACGCAGATCAAAATAGTTTTCCATGTAATGCATGGTGCCATGCATTTTTTTAGAAAGCCAGTTTTCCAGACGTTTCGCATCATCGTCCAGCTTCACAGCTTTGGCAATACCGCAATAATCAAATCCAAGCCGTGCTGCGGAATTTTTGATCAGTTGTTTATTTTTTGCTGCGGAATTCAAAATTTTTTATGCAATGCATTGCAAACTTACTGCTTTCATATTGTAAGAAAATCGGTCGTACCTGTCGGCAGTTATCAATTCAAAAAACAAACAGTTTATTTTCTATGTAAATTAAAAAAAACGCAGTAAGTTGGTAGTGCAAACTCCGACCAAAAAACTTTAATCCATGATTTCCAGAATTTATAGCTTATTTATTGCATTAGTCATCTTCACTCTTTCTGCTGCCGCCCAGGATCAAAAGCATGTCAACTTTAAATACGGAAAGATTGATGCGGAAGATTTCAATTCAAAAGTATATTCCATTGACAGCAATGCGAATGCCATTGTGCTGGCCGATGTGGGCACGACAGAGATTGTGGGAAATTCCAAAGGCTGGTTTTCACTGGAATTTACCCATTACAGAAGAATGCATATTCTCAACAAAAACGGTTATGATATTGCCAATGTCCAGGTGGATCTGTATAAAGATGGCAACGATGAGGAACAACTGGATAACCTGAAAGCTGTTACATACAATTTAGAAAACGGCAAAATTTCAGAAACCAGGCTGGATACCAAAGGTGGCGTATTTAAAGATGTGATTAATAAACATGAAGTAGTGCGAAAATTTACATTTCCCAATATCAAAGAAGGTTCGATAATAGAATATCAATATAAAGTTCATTCTGATTTTTTATTCAACCTGCAACCATGGGAATTT
>DASZXQ010000017.1:0-5094 GCA_035545755.1 Chitinophagaceae bacterium
ATGTCTCCGGGTTTTACTTCGATCGAACCGTTCTCTATTTCACCTACTCTTAACTTAGGACCCTGCAGATCTCCGAGGATAGCAAGATTATAAGGTTCCGTTTCATTGATCTGCCTGATATGTTCTATGATCTTCTTTTTGTCTTCATGAGTTCCATGCGAAAAATTTAATCTGAAAACATTGACACCTGCTTTTACAAGATCCAACAATTTCTCGTAAGTGTTACAGGCCGGTCCGACAGTTGCAACGATCTTGGTGCGGTGAAATGTGTGCTGGATACCGGCATCCTTATCCATCTGGTCGTGATAATATTTCTTTGCGTGTTTGCTCATAGTTTAATACTGAAATCAGTTATTCGGGTTAAGATTTGTAATGTTTCATTCAATTAATAAAATCACGAAGCGAGTATCTTGACGATCTTCATCCATTCTTCATTAATATGTCCTTTACTTTTTACTGCTTCAGACAATGGGATATAATTCATTTGATTGTTCAAAATGCCGATAAAAACATTATGTCTTCCCTGCACCAGGCATTCTACTGCATGATAACCCATGCGGCTGGCGATCAAACGATCCAGACAACTTGGGGAACCGCCCCGCTGAATATGCCCGAGAATGCAAATGCGGATCTCTGCCTGGGGCATCCGGTCTTTTAGTACTTTCTGCAATTCTTCCGCACCGCCGAAATTATCGCCTTCTGCTACTACAATAAGATTTACCAGTTTTTTTCTGCGTTCTTTTTCCTGCAGTGAGTGAATCATGTCTTCAATATCGGTTTGCCGTTCTGGGATGAGAATATTTTCTGCTCCGGTAGCAATGCCGCTATGCAACGCAATATAACCGGCATCACGGCCCATCACTTCAATAATGAAAATCCGGTCATGCGCTTCCATGGTATCCCGGATCTTGTCAATAGCCTGTACAGCTGTATTAACTGCCGTATCAAAACCTATTGTAAAATCGGTGCCATAGATATCTTTATCAATAGTACCAGCAAGGCCAACGCAGGGAATGTTGAATTCTTTGCTGAATTGAACAGCACCACGGAATGACCCATCACCTCCGATCACTACAAGGCCGTTGATGCCTCTCTTGCGGAGATTCTCATACGCTTTCTTCCTTCCTTCGTATTCGTAAAATTCTTTACAGCGGGCAGTTTTCAGAATCGTACCGCCACGCTGAATAATGTTGGCGACAGACCTGGATTCCATCCAGTAAATATCATCTTCGATGAGGCCCTGGTAACCACGTAGGATTCCGTTCACTTCAAGACCATTGTAAATTGCCGTGCGAACTACGGCACGGATGGCGGCATTCATACCCGGTGCATCCCCTCCGGATGTAAGTATGCCGATCTTCGTTACTTTATTTTCCATTAATTATAAACGTTCAGCAATTCAAATGCCACGCAAAAGTAAGGTTTTAGACGGAATGCGTATTGAAGACACACTACCAATTGTTAGCATATTACTGTTCCGGCCAAATTCAGTTTATTAAAATGTGTACCCGACGACAATAGTAAGAGGAACCTTTATTCCTCCATTTTGTTCTACCAGTCCTCCATTGGATAAATGTTCAATACGTATTTCTCCATTGATCTTTTTATCCTTTCCGGCAAAAGTTCCGATTCCCAGATAATCCAGGAAAATAAAATGAGCACCGGTGTCTTCACCATCGATATGTATTCTTGAAATAAACGAAGGGCCCGCCACGCAATAATTCAAATAGAGATCTGCGAACCGTGTATGCAGAGGCGTGAATCGTAAAACCGGGAAAAAAGACAGTAAAAGGAAATCATCATTTTGTTTTCGGCTTCGCATATATGCCAGACCAGTTCCCCAACTAAGTGAGAAAACTTTATGGCCATGAAAAAAGGTTCGCTGGTAGTACATCGAAAAACCTTCTTTTAATTCTACTATACCTCCCCAGAAGAAATATGCCCGCTCACTAAAATTATTTACGCCATAGCCTAACCGGTTCGTAGTATAAGAAGCCTGTATGATATTTTTTGGAAACAAAAACTTCTTACTTTTTTTTGTATAAGTCAATTTTGTTTTTGGCTCTTGAATGTGGTAGGAAATTCCACCGCCAAGTAAATATTTATAAGCGTATTGTTTCTTTGCAAATAATGGAGCAATTACTTCTGCATTCAAATTCCATGATCGATTCAATTCAAGTTTTACCCCTAAGCCTGCCAATGCTGTAAAATAAACAGCATCTTTTGCAGCAGGTATTCCATATACGCTAAACCCAAGTTGCTTGTTATATGCTAAACCGGTTTCAGTGTATAACGAAATTTTTTTCCGGTTATAAATACCAGCTCGCAGTGTTAACCCCAGTTCATTCAGCGTAATTGTATGTTCCAACTGATCCCCGTTCACATTTTTATAAGTAATCCAATAGGCCGGTCGCATGTAACTTATTTGCAATTGCAGGTTTTTATTAAATTGATGTCCGGCAAGAACCCGGATACCAGCATTGTATGTATGAACAGATTCAGCTGAAAATCCAGGTTCTAGTTTTAATTCCGGCGCATAATAATTTATATAGCCAATGTTTACGCCAAAATATTTCTTTTGTAAAAATTTCGGAAGTTCTGCACTTTTATCTTGTGCAACTGCCGGACACTTTTGCAGAAAATGGAATACTAACAAAAAGCTGATTCGAATGAAACTACATTTCATCTTCTAAAACTATTTGTGATTTTCGATCTCATCGGACTAACTCAAATTAACCGGCTAAATCTAATTAAATCACAGATATTAAGAATTGACATTCCCAGGTTTTTGGACCATTCACTCAGATCAAAATCATTCATGCGGAAAATGAGATCAAAATGTATAACCTAGATTGAACGTAAGCGGGATTTTTATTCCTCCGTTTTGGGGTACCAGGTCGCCGTTGGAATAATGAGCAATCCTTATCTCAGCATTAAATTTCCTGTTTTTACCTGCAAAAGTTCCAATACCCAAATAATCCTGGAATGTGAAGTGGCTGCCTGTATCATGTCCATCCATATCAACCCTTGAAATAAACGTAGGGCCTGCCACTGAATAATTGAAATACAGATCTGCCGGCTTGCTATGTATCACAGTAAATCGTAATACAGGAAAAATCGAGATCGTTACAAAATCATCATTATGTTGTTTAGTCTTCCAATATCCAACGGAAGATCCCCAACTAAGCGAAAAAATTTTTCGGGTATGAAATACATTGTGCTGGTATTGTACTGTAAATCCATTCTTGATTTCTACATCGCCGCCCCAGAAAATGTATGTCTTTTCTGCAAATGCATTAACACCGTATCCAAATGTATTCGTAGCGTATCCTACCTGAACAACGTTTTTGGGAAAAACCGGCGAGTTTTTCTGAGATGTGTTCTGCAGAATCGTTTCGGGTAGTTTGTGGATAGAATATGTAAATCCTGCCGAGTAGAAAGTTTTATATGGACCCTTAATGGTTTTGGTAGATGTAGGGAAAAGACCGCTTATGTTCAATGCCCATTTTTCATTAAGGTGGTATTGAATGCCGCCGCCAAAAAGAAAATCAATATAATTTTCATCTTTAACTGCAAACTGATTGTTTATTTTAAATCCGGTTTGAGTGATATACCCCAGGCCGCCCTCTCCAAATACGGTTAGGTTCTTTAAAATTTCAGTATGAGTAATTAATGTAAGTCCCACGACATTGGTCCAGACAGAATGTTGTTGCTGATCTCCATTGATATTGCGGTACAATATCCAGTCAACCGGCCGCATATAACTAAGCTCTGCCGATAAAAATTTATTGAAGTCATGACCAAAAATGATTCGTACTCCCGGATGAGGTAATCGAATCTCTTGTGCATTGTAGCCCGCTTCCAATTTCTGAATAGGAGGTAGATAAGTTATGTGTCCTTCACTTACTCCAAAATATTTGTTTAACAGAAAATGCGGGTATTGCATTCTCTTATCCTGAGCAGCGCAACTAACATAAATTGAAGCCGATAACAACAGGAAAAAGCCTGTCTTCATTATTTTTCCTTTCATCAGAGTTGATCGTTTCTGATTGCCGGTATAAATTAACATATACGGAATCAGCTTTTCGTTTCGGGCAGCAAATTAATCGTTTCTGGTTAAATTCCAATTTTCTTGACCTTAAGCTCGTCTTCCTTGTAATCGGATTGAGAATTATAATTTCCCAACGGCTTTTATAGGAGCGGTACAGATATTTTACATTGATACTGTAACTTTATTTATCTAATACAGAATATTTATGAAATACATTTCTTTTATTTTATTCTTATTAACTCCTTATTTTTTAATCGCCCAGCTTCAATACCCGGATACCAAGAAGGATAATGTTTCTGAAAATTATCATGGTACCATAGTGGCCGATCCGTATCGCTGGCTGGAAGATGATAACAGTGAAGAAACAAAAGCATGGGTGAAAGAAGAAAATAAGCTCACATTTGACTTCCTCGATAAAATACCATATCGGGCTGATTGGTTGCAGCAGTTGGAAGATTTAAGTAACTATCCCCGATATTCTGCTCCTTCAAGAAACAACGATTATTTTTATTACTCCAGGAATGATGGCTTGCAAAATCAAAGCGTATTGTATCGTCAAAAAGGATTGGATGGAAGGCCGGAAGAAGTGCTGGATCCAAATAAATTTTCTGCAGATGGCACTACAAGTCTTGCTACTTTTTCTTTATCGAAAGATGGCCACTATGCCGTGATCGGAAAATCTACCGGCGGCAGTGATTGGCGAATTTTTTATGTAATGGATATGACCTCTCTGCAATATCTTCCTGATTCTATCAAATGGGTAAAGGTGTCCGGCGCATCGTGGCAGGGCGATGGATTTTATTATAGCCGGTATCCGACACCGGAAAAAGGAAAAGAATTGGTTACAAAAAATGAGGACCACATGGTCTATTTTCACAAAGTAGGAACTCCGCAGGACCAGGATATTTTAATTTATGAAGATAAGGACAATCCACAGCGTTTTCATACCGTCTTTACCAATGAAGATGAACGCTATGTTTTTTTGAATATCAGCGATCGTGGAAAGGGCAAAGATGGAAATGCCCTTTGGTATTTTGATAGTA
>DASZXQ010000018.1:0-2539 GCA_035545755.1 Chitinophagaceae bacterium
GCTTTTGCAGGAAATGATCAGGAGAGCGATAAAAACAAATACAGCTATTTTTTTCATAACGATTTTTAAAACGCCTGTGGCCGGAAAATGTTGTATGCGAAGATAGAAGAAGCCGGGTGGAACCTTATATAGATTTTTAAACGGCTTAAAAACCTCTTTGTAAATTTGCAGTATGAAGATCGCCTTAGCGCAGCAGAATTATCATATCGGCAATTTTGAAGATAACACCCGCAAGATCATTGAAGGCATACGATGGGCGAAAGAACAAGGCGCCGATCTTGTGGTTTTTTCAGAACAATGTATTCCCGGCTATCCTGCACGGGATTTCCTGGAGTTCAATGATTTTATCAATAAATGTTATGAATCGCTGGATGTGATCAAACAACATGCTGATACGATCGGTGTGTTAGTGGGTAGCCCATCCAGGAATCCTAATGAAAAAGGAAAGGATCTTTTCAATGCTGCTTTTCTTTTATATGAAAAAGAGATCAAAGCAGAAATTCAAAAAACATTACTTCCAAATTACGATGTGTTTGATGAGTACCGGTATTTTGAACCGGCATTTGAATGGAAAGTAATTGAATTCAAAGGGAAAAAACTGGCCGTCACCATTTGCGAAGACATCTGGAATTTTGGTGACAATCCCATGTATCGCATTACACCAATGGAACAGTTGATGCCGATGAAACCCGATGTGATGATCAACCTTTCGGCTTCACCATATAATTATGCGCAGGATATTGTCCGCAACAGCATTGTTAAAGCTCATACGCTGAAGTATAAATTGCCCATGTTGTATTGCAATGCCGTGGGTTCACAAACTGAAATTGTTTTCGACGGCGGCAGCCTTGTATATGACATTAATGGATGTAAGGTGAAAGAGATGAAATACTTTGAAGAAGATTACCAGCTCTTTGAGCTGGAAAAATTATTACAGGTTTCAGAGACTTCAAAAGTCACTCCTTTGGCAGGGGCCGAGAAATATTATTACTCTGCAAAAGAAGTGGGAACTGGGGTGAATACATTGGAATACCTTTCGGATGAAAAGAATATTGATGAGATCTATCATGCACTTATTTTAGGTATTAGGGATTACTTCCACAAAATGGGTTTCAGCAAAGCCATCCTCGGCGCTTCCGGCGGAATTGATAGTGCCTTGACGCAGGTACTCGCTGTAGATGCATTGGGAAAAGAAAATGTAAGAGCCATCCTAATGCCCTCTCAATATTCCAGTGCTCATTCCGTTACCGATGCCGAACAATTGAGTTTGAATCTCGGCAATCAATATGACATAATTCCGATTGAAAATATTTATGAAACTTTTCTGAAAGAACTCAAGCCCGTATTTGATAATCTTCCTTTTGGAGTAGCGGAAGAGAATATTCAAAGTCGCACAAGAGGAAATCTTTTAATGGCAATCGCCAATAAGTTCGGTTATATTTTACTGAACACTTCCAACAAAAGTGAACTGGCAACGGGGTATGGAACTTTATACGGTGATATGGCCGGAGGTTTAGGTGTGTTGGGTGATCTGTATAAAATACAAGTGTATGCATTAGCAAAGTACATTAACAAGAAAAAAGAGATCATTCCTAATAACATTTTTAAAAAAGCTCCATCTGCCGAATTACGTCCGGGTCAGAAAGACGTCGATTCATTACCGCCATACGAAATACTTGACAAAGTGCTGTATGAATACATCGAACAGCGACGAGGTCCGAAAGAAATTATTGCAAAAGGATTTGATCCGGCTTTGGTGGCAAAAGTGTTGAAGCTCGTTAATACAAATGAGTACAAACGAAATCAATTTTGCCCTATAATTCGTGTCAGCACCAAAGCTTTTGGTGTAGGAAGAAGAGTGCCGATTGTCGGAAAATATCTTTCCTGATTTTTAGTGGATAAAAGTCACCACAGCATTTTGAGATGAACCACTCACCATTATATTTTGTGAAACCACTAACTGTGTTTCTGACAGGCTCACCAAAGTAAAATCGCTGCTGCCGCCGGTGAACAACACCGTGGAAACATGCAGCATTGTCTCACTGCTTTGAAATGCCCATGTAAATGGATTGGTTTGCGGATCGCCGGAATTGCATTTGGTTGCACCTTCATCTACTGAGCCATTCCCATTGGATTGAAAAGTGAGAATATTATCTTTTTGACAGGATTGTAATAGTGCCGAGACATCAGAACCGCCAACCGTAGCTGCACTGAATCTCCAGGTGGTCTGAGTGAGCAGGTCCGTTTTTGTTTTTGAAGGAGCAGAAGATGAAGATGATGATTTGTTGCAAGCTTGCAGTACTGCTGCAAACAAAATAAGGATAATGGCAATTTTCAGGATGGTTGGTTTCATATCAATTGGGTTTAATGTTAAAATTAGCTATTAAAAGCCGGCTGCGAAACGGTATAAATACGTCTTTTAAAACGGGGATTTACCGTCTTTATTTTATCGGCAAATTATTTGCTTAAAGCAAGTTCGTACTTTGCATCACCATAATACAGACATATGCTAAAAACTGCAGAAGATATCAGGCAACTC
>DASZXQ010000019.1:0-16636 GCA_035545755.1 Chitinophagaceae bacterium
AGGTAAATAATAATGGGAGAACCCATGGTGAGCAGGGAAGTATAAATAAAATACTGGCGGATCCGGGTAGTAGCGATACCCAATCTTTCACCGATGGCAGTGCACACACCAAAGGCATTCCATTCAACGAAGTTTCTGAAACGGTTCATGGCACTGCGAATTTAAAAAATCTTCTCAAATTTCTGAAAAACGGATTTTCGAAACGATAGCTTTATCGTAATTTTGCGGCACATTAATAGTATTCTTATCTATTAATTCTTAATTTTTAATTCTTAATTCTTTCACATGGTCTTCGATCTGGATCTTATCAAAAAAATTTATTCAGAACTTCCTGGTAAAATTGATGCAGCGAGAAAATTGGTAGGTAAACCACTGACACTCACCGAAAAGATTTTATATGCTCATTTGTCGCAACCAGCTTCAACGCCATATGTGCGGGGGAAAGATTATGTAGACTTCGCTCCGGACAGAGTTGCGATGCAGGATGCCACAGCGCAGATGGCCTTGCTTCAGTTCATGACCTGCGGCAGAGATCAAGTGGCGGTTCCTTCTACAGTGCATTGCGATCACTTGATCCAGGCAAAAGTGGGAGCAAAAAAAGATCTGCAACTGGCATTGGAAACAAATCGTGAGGTATATGATTTTCTTGCCTCCATTTCCAATAAATATGGTATAGGCTTTTGGAAACCCGGTGCAGGCATTATTCACCAGGTTGTATTGGAGAATTATGCTTTTCCCGGAGGTATGATGATCGGAACAGATTCTCATACTCCCAACGCAGGTGGATTAGGAATGATCGCCATCGGTGTGGGTGGCGCCGATGCTGTGGACGTAATGGCAGGATTGCCATGGGAATTAAAAATGCCTAAAGTGATTGGGGTAAAACTCACCGGAAAAATAAGTGGATGGACTTCAGCCAAAGATGTGATCCTTTGGGTAGCGGGACAATTGACAGTGAAAGGCGGTACCGGTGCTATCATCGAATATTTTGGAGAAGGTGCTGATAGTTTAAGTGCAACCGGAAAAGGTACTATTTGTAATATGGGTGCCGAAATTGGAGCTACCTGTTCTTTATTTGCATACGATGAAAAGATGAGCGCTTACTTAAAAGCAACCGGTAGGCAAGAAGTAGCTTCTATGGCAGATAAAATAAAAGATCATCTTCGTCCTGATGCAGAAGTGTATGCGAATCCTGAAAAATATTATGATCATGTATTAGAGTTAGATCTGAATACATTGGAGCCATATCTCAATGGACCATTCACTCCCGACCTGGCAACCCCAATTTCTAAATTGAAAGAAGTAGCACAGAAAAATGGGTGGCCTGAAAAGATTGAAGTAGCACTGATCGGTTCCTGTACCAATTCTTCTTATGAAGATATCAGCCGTTCTGCTTCAATTGTTAAGGATGCAAAGAGCAAGGGATTGAAAACTGTTTCTGAATTTACTATCACTCCCGGTAGTGAGCAGGTTCGTTTTACTATAGAAAGAGATGGTTTCATCAAAGAGTTTGAAGATGTAGGTGGAATGGTGTTGGCGAACGCCTGCGGTCCTTGCATTGGTCAATGGGCAAGGCATATTGATGATCCAAATCGCAAAAACACGATCGTTACTTCGTACAACAGGAATTTTGCAAAGAGAAATGACGGATTGTCCAGCACGCATGCATTTGTCGGTTCACCGGAATTAGTGACTGCATTGGCAATGGCTGGATCACTTACTTTCAATCCACTTAAGGATAAATTGAAAAATGCAAATGGGGAAGAAGTGATGCTGAAAGAACCAACAGGTTTTGAATTACCTCCGAAAGGTTTTGCAGTAGATGATCCGGGTTACCAGGCTCCGGCAAAAGATGGAAGCAGTGTGCAGGTAAAAGTGGCGACGGATTCCAAGCGGTTACAATTATTAGAACCCTTTGCTGCCTGGGAAGGAACTGACCTGAAAGGTTTGAAATTATTGATCAAAGCAAAAGGCAAATGTACTACCGATCATATTTCCATGGCAGGGCCCTGGTTAAAATTCCGTGGCCATTTGGACAATATCAGTAATAATCTTTTGATCGGTGCGATTAATTTTTTCAATGATAAAGCTGATTCGGTAAAAAATCAGTTGACCGGTGAATATGGTCCTGTTCCTGCTACACAAAGAGCTTACAAAGCAGCAGGAATTGGCAGTGTTGTAGTGGGAGATGAAAATTATGGTGAAGGTTCATCCAGGGAACATGCAGCCATGGAGCCAAGACATTTAGGAGTTCGTGCTATTATCGTTCGCAGTTTTGCAAGAATCCATGAAACCAATTTGAAGAAACAGGGAATGCTCGCATTGACTTTCGCCAATAAAGATGATTATGATAAAGTGCAGGAAGATGACAGTATCGATATTCTTGGACTCACATCTTTTGCTCCCGGCAAATCATTGACTGTTGTATTGAATCATAAAGACGGAAGTAAAGATGAAGTTACCGTGAATCACACTTACAATGAACAACAAATAGAATGGTTTAAAGCCGGCGGGGCATTGAATGTGATCCGGAGAGAGTTCGCTAAATAAAACTATATTAAGATTTTAATAGAAGCCGGTTCCTGTAGCCGGCTTTTTATTTTCCATAATTATAATTTCCATTCTTGTAATTTTCCGTTTCTGTACTTAATTTTTTCTTAGCTTTAAAACTTTGCACAAACCCACAGTTCTTTCTTTTTATAAAATTTTAATTTATGAAAAAGATAATTGCTTGCCTGTTGATCAGTTTTGTTATTTCTGCAAAACTTTTTTCACAGATTGATGCCGGGCTCTTTCGGTATCCCGATGTATCTAAAACACAAATTGTTTTTACTTATGCCAACGATATCTGGGTAATGCCGAAGGATGGTGGTACCGCGATCAAACTCAGCTCACCTCCGGGAGTGGAGAGTTATCCAAAATTTTCACCAGATGGAAAAAGTATTGCCTTCAGCGGAGATTATGATGGGAATATTGATGTGTATGTGATGCCGGTTGCCGGCGGTGTTCCTGTTCGCCTCACCAGTCACGGTTATCCTGACCGTGTTGTTAACTGGACCAACGATGGTAAAAGAGTATTGTTTGCTTCAAGCCGTGAAAGTGGTAAAGCAAGGTTCAACCAGTTTTATACAGTAGCTGCAACAGGAGGGCCAGATGAAAAATTGCCATTAGCTTATGCTGAGTATGGCTCTTATTCTCCTGATGGAAAACAGATAGCTGTTGTGTTTCGTACGCAGGTTGGTCGCAACTGGAAACGGTATCGGGGTGGTTGGAAAGCCGACATTAAATTATTTAATCTGGTAACAAAAGAATCAATAAGCGTAGGCGCTGAAGCCGATGCAGGAAATGAATTTCCAATGTGGAGCGGCAACAATATTTATTTTTTATCCGATCGTGGACCCGAGTTAAGAATGAATCTCTGGAAATATGATCTTACCAATAAAACGTATACGCAGTTAACTGATTTCAAAGATTATGATGTGCATTATCCATCTTTAGGACCTGATGACATTGTGTTTGAAGCAGGAGGAAAATTGTATCTCTATGCACTTGCGACCGGGAAACAAAAATCCATCGATGTAGATATCACTACTGATAAAGCTATGCTGAAACCGAAACTGGAATCTGTTTCTAAAGATGTCCAGGATATTTCAATTAGTCCTGACGGTAATAGAGTACTGATACAGGCAAGAGGTGATATTTTTTCTGTGCCTGCTGAGAATGGATTTATCAAAGATCTCACAAGAACATCGGGCTCGGCAGAACGCTACCCAATGTGGTCGCCGGATGGAAAATATATTGCTTATTGGAGTGATCAATCAGGGGAATATGAATTATGGGTGATGGAACCGGAGAAAGAAAATTCAGCTAGGAAGCTGACTGATTATGGCCCGGGCTATCGTTATCATCCATTCTGGTCTCCCGACAGCAAGAAGATCGCTTTTATTGATAAAGCAATGCGTATCAAAATTTTTGACATGACCACTAATCAAACTATTGATGTGGATCATGCTTTGCGTTATACTCATGGAACATTAGAAGGATATAGCATGAACTGGTCGCCTGACAGCAGGTGGTTAGCTTATCATCGTGATATGGAAAATCAGCACAACGCTGTTTTCATTTATGATTATCAGAATAAAAAAACAAATGCTGTAACAAATGGCTTTTATGAATGCAATAGCCCGGTGTTTGATCCAGAAGGAAAATATTTGTATTTGCTGACGAACCAATCGTTCAATCCTTCTTACAGTGATCTTGATAACACCTTTATTTATGCAAATACTACAGAAATTGCTGCTATTCCATTGACAAAAGAAATTCCATCTATAATGGCTCCAAAAAATGATACAGTGGCGGTTAAAGAACCCGAGCCTGCAAAAGAAGAAAACAAAAAAGATACATCAGCCAAGAAAGCGAATTCCAAAGAGGTTAATATTGATTTTGATGGTATCGAAAGAAGAATGGAGATTCTTCCTGTCAAAGCAGGAAATTTCGGTGCTTTAGCCGCAGCTAAGGGAAAGATCATTTACCTGAAACAACCTAATACCGGCGCAGGGGGCGGACCGGGTTCTCTTAAATATTTTGATCTTGATAAAAGAGAAGAAAAGACGATCATTGATGGCGTCAATGATGCACGGTTATCTGCTAACGGGCAAAAGATACTTGTATCGAAAGCAGGAAGTTTTGCTGTAATAGCTCCGCAGGAAGGACAAAAGTTTGATAAACCTCTTGACATTGCCGATATGCAGATGATAGTGGATCCGGCTAGAGAGTGGAGACAAATTTTCATGGACGTTTGGCGTTTTGAAAGAGATTTCTTCTATGATCCCAATATGCATGGAGTGAATTGGAACCAGGACAAAGAACGTTATCTGAAAATGTTGGACGGTGCGACCACCCGTGAAGAAGTAGATTTTATTATTGGCGAACTAATTGGTGAATTGAATTCATCACATACTTATCATGGTGGCGGTGATGTTGAAATTCCTGATAATAAATCTGTCGGTTATCTGGGCGTTGACTGGCAGGCTGATGGTGATTATTATAAAATAAAAACGATTATTCGTGGCGCTCCATGGGATGCTGAAGTGCATTCTTCACTGGATGCTCCGGGAGTTAACATCAAAGAAGGCGATTATATTTTAGCGGTGAATGGTGTGCCATTGACCACAGCACAGGAGCCATTTGCGGCATTTACAGGATTATTCAATAAAACAGTAGAGCTTACTTATAATTCCACACCATCATGGGCAGGAGCAAAAACAACGGTAGTAAAAACAATGAGTGACGAGTACCGTTTGCGTAACCTTGCCTGGATAGAAAGTATGCGGAAAAAAGTAGATGAAGAAACGAATGGCGAGGCAGGATACATTTATGTTCCGAGTACCGGTATTGACGGCCAGGATGAATTGATGCGTCAATTTAACGCACAATGGGATAAAAAAGCATTGGTGATCGATGAACGTTTCAATGACGGTGGACAAATTCCCGATCGTTTTATTGAAATGCTGAACAGAGATCCATTAGCTTATTGGGCTATTCGTGATGGCAGTGATTGGCCCTGGCCGCCTTATGCCAATTTTGGTCCCAAGGTGATGCTCATTAACGGATGGAGTGGTTCCGGTGGCGATGCATTTCCGGATTTCTTCCGTAAAAAGAAATTAGGACCATTGATCGGCGCCAGGACATGGGGCGGATTGATCGGCATCAGCGGAGCGCCGACATTAATTGACGGAGGAGGAGTGACAGTTCCAACTTTCCGTATGTATAATCCTAATGGAACATGGTTTGCCGAAGGACATGGTGTTGATCCGGATATTGCGGTACCGGAAGATCTAAGTGCTATGGCAAAAGGCATCGATCCTCAGCTGGAAAAAGCCATTGAAGAAATTAAAAAGGAAATGAAAGAAAAAGGTTATCAAAAACCTCAGCGGCCCGCTGCGCAAAAAAGAGGTTTCTAAAAAATAAGTTTGTACATAGAAAAGCAGATCCGACAATGGTTCTGCTTTTTTTATACGATATATTTGATTGGTATTTTCAATACGCAATTGTATTGTAGATTTGTTCTTATGTCCTTATATATCGCAGCTCTGAATTCCGGCAGCAATGGGAATTGTTATTATATCGGCAATGACCGGGAAGCAGTTTTAATTGATGCGGGCCTTTCCTGTGCTGAAACAGAAAAACGAATGAAGCGGCTTCAGCTTCCTTTGCCGATGGTGAAAGCAATTTTTGTCTCTCATGAACATACCGATCATATCACAGGTATTCCGACGCTTTCAAAAAAATATCAATTGCCTGTTTATATTACCGATCGAACGTTAGAGAAAAGCAGGCTCAGGATAGAAAAACATTTGGTGCATCCATTTCAGAAAGAGATAGTGGTATCTATCGGAGGACTGTTGGTACTTGCATTTCGGAAATCTCATGATGCCAGCGATCCGCATAGTTTCATCGTATCAGGCAATAATGTGAACATCGGCGTTTTTACCGACATTGGTTACCTGGGAAAGGAACTCATTCAATATTTCCAAAAATGCCATGCTGCTTTCCTCGAAGCAAATTATTGTGAAGACATGCTGGAGAATGGTTCTTATCCAAAGCATTTGAAAAAAAGGATCAGCGGAAGAAAAGGGCATTTGTCCAATACGCAGGCGCTTGAACTGTTTCGTAAACACAAGCCTCATCATCTTTCGCATCTTATTCTCTCGCATTTATCAGAAAATAATAACGACCCGAAACTGGTACATAAATTATTCAAGCCTTATGCGGAAAATATTAAGATTGTTGTTGCATCCAGATATGAAGAGACAGAAGTTTACCAGGTGAAACCGGTTGCAGGAATAAAAGGATTGAAACTTAACAATGCATCACAACGTACGCATGAACAGCTGTCGCTTTTTTGAAAATTTGGTTGAATACAAAGAGCATTTATTTTATGAACCCATTCTATTATATAAGCATATGGCTACACATAGTCTGTGCCGCTTTCTGGATAGGAGGAATGTTATTCCTTCCATTGGTCTTGTTACCCGGAATTAAAAATAATCCTGAACGAAGCCAACTGCTGATGGTAACGGGTTTGAAGTTTCGCTTTTATGGATATATCGTATTAAGTATTTTGTTGCTGACCGGCATATTGAATATGTATTTCCGGGGTATTAATTTTTCCTGGGAGTTTTTTACATCAAGCCACTATGGAAAATTGGTGATCATAAAAGTGATCCTTTTTTTAACCATTTTACTCGTCAGCTTTATCCATGATCTTTTTGTAGGAAGAAAAGCCATTGGTGAAGTCAAAGAAAGTGACAGAAGAAAATTGAAACTTATTGCCCGGTGGACAGGACGTATTTTGCTTCTCATTTCATTGACGATGGCATATCTCGGGGTTGTGATCTCAAGAGGAGGATGAAAATTTATTAGTGGGTCAGCTCATATGTTCAATAGTTGATTACTATATTTCCCTGATCAACTAATCAACCGATCAACTAATTTCTTTCTTTTCAAATCTCTTGTCAGGAATAAACCACATTGCAGCTACTGAAGCATACAGGGTAAACCCGATCATAGGCTGAACAAAAGACAACCCGATAGCAATGGCATAGATCACTACAGAGATTTTTCCTTTCCGGTCATTTCCAAGTGCCCGTGCAAATTCTGAATTTTTTCCGTGAATGTTGACAAGGCAATGTGCCAGGAAATAATAGGCGATGGCCGCCATGATCAACATAAAGCCATAAACTACAACGGGCCATAATGAAAAATGATTCTCTCCCATCCATGCCGTAGCAAAAGGAACCAGCGAAAGCCAGAAGAGTAAATGAATATTTGTCCAGAGCACTCCGCCGCTAACGCGGCTCACCGCATGCATCATGTGGTGATGATTGTTCCAGTAGATAGCAATATAAGTGAAACTTAAAATATAGCTGAGAAATTTTGGCCATAAAGGCCATAATGATCTTAATTCATTTCCTTCAGGAACTTTAAATTCCAGTACCATGATGGTAATGATGATGGCAAGTACGCCATCGCTGAAAGCTTCCAGTCGTCCTTTTCCCATAACGTTGATTTTTGAAAATTGTAATTTAAGGAGAATGGATGAGAAACTTCTGCCATATTTGGTGTTACTTATAGAAAATAGATATAGAAAGCAATCTGCATAATTATAAGACAAAACTGATTAGCCTGATGAAATAATCATTGAGATTTAACCTTTCAGGTAATTGGTCTTATGATTTTTATTTACATTACAGATCATATTGCTGCTTTTTTTAATTATCGAGTGCAAAATGTCAAAATTTCTTATCAGCATTTTATTTGCGTTGTGTAGCTTCAGCTTTGCGGTTGCTCAAAAAAATAATGACATCAGCGTGATTGGTTATTTCGCCGGCAGTACAACCGCATTGGATAGTTTTCCGGTTGGGAAAATGACGCATCTTATTTTCAGCTTTTGTCATTTGAATGGAAATAAATTATCTGTGGCAAATGCTTATGATTCTTTGCGAATCCAAAGAATGGTTGCATTCAAAGAAAAATATCCTGGTTTAAAAATAATCTTATCAATGGGAGGTTGGGGCGGTTGTAAAGATTGCTCAATAGTTTTCTCAACAGACTCTGGCCGTAAAGAATTTGCCCGATCTGCAAAAGGGCTTTTAAAATATTTTAATGCTGACGGCATAGACCTGGATTGGGAATATCCCGCCATACCAGGTTTTCCCGGGCATGCTTATTCTTCAAATGATAAAAAGAATTTTACTTTATTAATACATTCGCTACGCAAAAGGCTGGGAAAAAAATATGAGATCAGTTTTGCTGCGGGAGGATTTGATCAGTTCATTGACTCATCTGTTGAGTGGAAGCAAGTAATGAAAATTGCAGATAAAGTAAATATCATGAGTTATGATCTCGTGAATGGTTTTAGTAAGATGAGCGGACATCATACGCCGTTATATTCCACACCGGGGCAAAAACTATCTACGGACAATGCAGTAAATAAATTGATCGCCAAAGGTGTTCCTCCGCGCAAGATTATTATCGGTGCTGCATTCTACGCCCGTATGTTTCAATTGACTGATACTGCCAACAATGGCTTATATGATTCTGCATCTTTTTTTCATGGCATATCTTATTCTCATTTGTATGATACAATTACAACTGCCAACGGATTTATTCAGCATTGGGATACCATAGCGCAAGCGCCATATGCATTTAATCCTGAAAGAAAAGTATTGGTCACTTATGATGATAGTGTTTCCATTGCACTAAAAACAAAATATGCTATCAAACGAAAATTGGGTGGTATTATGTTCTGGCAATTAATGGATGATAAATTCAGCAATGGTTTGCTGGATGTTATTTATAACACAAAGATGAATTCGGGGAAATGAACCCCGCTCCCATCATTCATATAAATTCATAGTCTCCGTTGATTTGGTCGTGATCTCCAGGTGATCCACTTTCCCAGCTTTATTGTAATTTAATGCCAATGTTCCATAAGCTGTTTCAAAGGCGTCCCATGTTTCATCTTTCATTTCGGGATGGCCCAGCCATTTGAACAGGCTGTTTCTTGCAGCGCCGAGCAGGGGAATACTCATTTTTCCTTTGAAATTGTTTTTTATCTCTACATAACTTCTGTTAATATAGAAATACACACCTTTGTCGGCAAAAAAAAAACGTGCCTCCGCATGGGGAAGCGGCAGAACCTTCAGCATCGCTGCTGGTAAAACACGGTAATTTATCTTTGATCTGTCACATTGTAAAATCAGTGCGGAGTCCATTCACTGTTCCACTAAGAATATCCACATAAAAATCATCACATTTAGGTTTGGGTTTTAGCTGTGCCCGGACTGTTAGCAGACACCCCAGTAATACCGAAAAACAAACTCCCTTTTTCATAGTCATTTTTTTAATGTAATATTTTTCTCACTCAAAGGAAGGATGGTTATTTTATAAAGCAAATTCTTTGCTAAAAATCCGGAAATGTTTTTATAAACAAGGGGAATAGCTGTTTGGGTAACAATAAAAGGAAATAAATTATTTGTTACTGAGTTGTTCCAACCAACTATCGGGCAGGAGCTGGTGGCTATTTAGCTATCACCGCTTATCTGCAGCATTGTTGCTGAATCTGAAAAATTTTAGATGAGTAGGAATTTGGAACTTAACTTTAAGTATATCTTACAAAGTGCTAAATAATTTGATGTCTGAACAAATTGTACTTTAAATTTGCTGCAGATAAAAACAATATCATGGCAATAAAAAAATGGACATTAGATAAAGCCCACTCACAGATACAGTTTAAGGTGAAACACCTCATGATCACTACCATTACCGGCGGATTCAGCAGCTTTAAAACGAGTGTTGAAACAGAAGAAGACGATTTCATGACGGCTAAGATCACTTTTACTGCAGATACAGCTTCTGTTTCTACCGGAAACCCGGATCGAGATAAACATATTAAGAGCATTGATTTTTTTGATGTAGAAAACTTTCCACAACTAAAATTCGTTGCCTCCCGGTATCAGAAGCTGGATGACAAGGGCAATTATAAATTGTTCGGTGATCTCACTATCAGGGATGTTACAAAGACTATTGAACTGGATGTAGAGTTTGCCGGGGTGGTGAAAGATCCATGGGGAACTAACAAAGCAGGGTTTATTATAACAGGACGTGTCAACAGAAAAGATTTCGGTTTAAAATGGAATGTGATCACAGAAGCAGGAAGTTTATTGGTAGGAGAAGAGGTTCGCATTAATTGTGAGATACAACTTACCGAAGAAAAATAACCGCATTCAAATCTTTCAGTACATGAGATGATTTGATATAAAATTTTAATTAAAAAAGGGCTCTTTAAAAAGAGCCTTTTTTTAATTTCAGCATATAGTTCTTATGCTGTTGATTTTTTTCCTGCGCCATAAATCCACCCGATCGCAGCCCCTGCAATAGCAGACATTACTGCCGCCGTAATAGCATCAACTGCGATAGCTTTCAAGTTACCCATGCCGCTGCCCATTGCATACATCATTAAGTCAAAGCTTAATGCCATCAATAATCCTATCACGAACCCAATTCCTGCAGCACTTCCCATACTTGAAGCATTTGCTTTGCCTATAATATAGGAAAGCAAAAAGCCCATTACTAAATTACCAACTATCAATGCCCACCAGATCATTTTGCTCATATCGGTTGGCGTTGCATTGGTATCAAAAAAACTTTTCAAAAGCAAACCGTAAAATAGATAGCCGAGGACAAAGTAGACGACACCACCTACAATGCCTCCAAGAAAAAATTTGCTGGGGTTCATAAACAATGATTTTGGTGAAGAATAAGTGACCTATTAAGGTAGGTATTTTGAAAGAGCTAAAAGCGTTTTTATTCTAAATTTTTCTGAGACCTGGCAAATGAATTGTTTTTCAGCGGGAAATACGGAATCTACACTTGTTCAAAAGTGGCGAACTAATCGTTTTTGCATATATTTAAAGAAAGAAAAATTTATGAAACCATTCCTGCTTGATGGAGGCGGAGCATTTCTTGTATTCTCGGGCCTCGTCCTTTTTATGGCAATAACGATCATTTTAGAAGGAGTGGTTTTGATCATTTTTAAAATTGAGAAAGGCGGAAAAGCTTTTTTATATTCTTTAATTGTCAATCTCGCTTCTCTGGGAGTGGGATATATTATATTGCCCCTGATTCGCCAGATTGGAAATACTTTCACTACTTCGGGTTCAATTCTTCGGTGGATATTTGTTTTTGCCGTTACTGTATTGGTAGAAGGATTCCTGCTGATACTTCTTACTAAAAAGAAACCCAGGGAAAAAGTGTGGCTGGCTACTTTGGTGATGAATTTATTGAGCTACGCAATATTGTTGTTGTTGTTTCGGGGCTTCGTACCGGGGTACTGATTTTCTGATCTGGAATCTTATTCCTTAAAATTGTTTTCATGAACACATTTTTATTAGATGCAGGTATTGGTTTAGCAAGTAACATTTTATGGATATTGCTGCTTATTCTGTTTGCAGTTATATTGATCGAAGCTGTTGTGATGGTTCTTTTCAAGATCGGAAATTTTTGGAAGGCGTTTAGTCATTCCTCTATTGTAAATATTGTTTCAACTATTGTGGGTTATATTTTGATTAATCAACTGGATCCTCTCAGCGGAAAGATATCTTCATTGGAGCAATGGCTCATTTTTTATTGGGTCACGGTTGTGATGGAAGGATTGCTGATGATGCTTTTATTCACTCATACTTCTAAAAGTAAATTATGGTTGGTGACAGTAGTGATGAACCTGGTAAGCTATGTGTTTTTATACCTACTCACTTTGTTGTAATGAAAGTAATAAAAAGTAACACATTAGTCATTTTATTATTAGGCGCTGGCCATGGATTGAATGATATGATCGCCGGTTATTTTTTAGGCAACCTTGTGCAAACCAGGACAGGCCTGCTCCAGATCAGCCTTGGCTTATTCCTTTATAATTTGCTGGCATTTGGAGGACAATATCCTGTTGCCGTATTAATGGAAAAGATCAAAACCCCCAAAAAATTTCTTTTGCTTGCGTATGGATTAAATATCGGAGGACTGGTTTTTTTCAGATTTGATGCCCAACTTTCAATTGTGTTTGCAGGAGTTGCATCGGCCATGTATCATGTGGCGGGTGGCACGGTATGCGCTGAAAAAAATAAAGCTGTGAATATTGGATTATTTGCGGCGCCCGGAGTAGCCGGCCTCATCCTCGGCGGATATTTTGCTTACGAAAAAATTGCTGTGTCTTCATGGTTGTTTATAGCCGCCGTTTTGATTCTTGGTTTTATTGTCCTCCTTCCGGCCAGAGAAAATAAATTGTACGAGGCGCCAAAAAATGAACCGGAGTCAAACAAAAAATTTCAGTTGGATCAACATGACCTTATAATGATCCTTTTGTTGACCATTATTTCTCTTCGTTCTGTCATTTGGGATATATTTCAATTGATCCATCAAAATAATTATAGCTGGTTGATCTCTATTGCGGCAGCAGCTTTTGCCGGAAAGATCACAGGAGGATGGATCGCTGACCGCATTGGTTGGCGCTTGTACACATTTATTGCCCTTGGTTTTGCCACTCCTTTAATTGCTTTTTTCAGAAATGAAATAATATTGTTTTGCATCGGCATCGGACTTTTGCAATCCAGCATTCCTTCCACAACTGCCCTGCTGATCCAATCGCTAAAAGGAAAAACAGAGCGGGCCATTGGTTTATCATTCGGGACCGCTATTATGGCCGGAGCGGTTTTGTTCTATACACCTATAAGGGCAGTCATACTTTCCAGCATCTTTGTATGGATCACAGGCGTTATCATGTTACTTCTTCTGTTTTTTACTTACCACAAAAATCTCCGTAGCATCTTGTAATTCCGGCATTTTTGCCGTTCTTCACTTTTCAGCCTTTCAAAGAATTTAGGCCCTGAAAATATACGGTAATTTGTAAGATTGAAGGGGCAACCTTTCCTTCCAGGAAATCGATTAATATCCGAAATGATTTCAGGCATTGTTATCGGCTGAGGAACTTACGTATCATGTCGGGGCTTGCGCCCTGAACAGCAGAGAGAGCCAAAAAGTATTGTATAGTTCTTTCTATGGCTATGCTATGGCTATCTGTGACCGGTACACAAATAACCAGGAGGATGCAATAGAAATACTGAATGACGGATTTCTTAAAGTGTTCAAAGAAATATATCATTATAAACCCTCCTATGAGGATGTGGTCAGTTCTTTTAAAGGATGGTTAAGAAAGATCATGATCTATACTGCCATCGACCATTTCAGAAAAAACCAAAAGCACCAGTTGGTAACCGATCTGGACAATGTTGTATACCAGATAATTTCGGAAAGCGAAGATGCGGTGGATAAATTATCATATGAAGAGATCATCCGGGCTATACAGGACCTTTCGCCTGCTTACCGGACAGTGTTCAATCTTTTTGTGATAGAAGGATTAAGTCATGACGAAATAGCTTCGAAACTGGGAATATCCACCGGTACATCAAAATCAAATCTTTCCAAAGCAAGAAAGCAATTGCAAAAAATATTATTTAAGAAAAACCAAATTGAGTTGAACAGGAATGCAGTTTGAAAATTTTGATAAGAAGATCAGGGAAGCAGCCGACCATCATCACCCGGCTTATGATGAGAAAGCCTGGGAAAAGATGGAAAAACTGCTTGAAAAGCATCTGCCGCAGAAAAAAGATGACAGAAGGAGAAATATTTTCTTCCTCCTGTTGTTCATGTTGCTTGGCGGAGGCGCCTGGTATTTTATTAGTGGCTCCGGACACTCTAATACAGTCATTGGTAAAGCAGATCAAAAAGTTCAGCAAAACAGCATTACTTCAACAGCAAAAAATAATAAAAGCACTTCTAATGATAGCACTTTGATAACAGCACCAGCGGTAAATGCTAATGAAAACAGAACAGTTACTTTCCAACAAGGAAATAACGATGAAAAGACCTCTGTTTCTTTTGATCGTAACAAATACAAGCAGTCCGTGGTAGACATTATCAATAACCGGATGAAGAAAACAGTTCGTACAAATTCTACTTCAGCAGAAAATTCACATCTTATCAAAAATCAGAGATCTGTACGAAACATTATTCCCGATAATGCATCCCTTCAGGAAACTGGCAAAAATCCATCATCGGAAAATGTCAGCAGCAATACCGATGTTAAAAATTCATTGCCTCCTGTTGATAACAATTCAGCGAAGGGGAAAAACATTTTACAGCCAACAATAAATACTATTGCACCAGAGCAAACATCTGAAACAGGTAAAGAAAAGAAACCGGAGGCTACTGATAAAAAGGATCTGACTGAAACTTCTAATACAACTTCCAGGTCTAAAAAGCCCGGCTTAAACAATAAAAAGAGCAATTATTTTTTCCTTTCATTATCCGCTGGCCCTGACGTAAGCGCAGCAGGCATCAATAGCCTTGGAAAACTAAAACCGGTTTTTGGTATCGGAGTTGGATTTTCTTTTCACGACAAGTTCAGTTTGCGAACTGGTTTTTATTCCGTAAGGAAAGTATATACAGCCTCACCCGATGAATATCATCCACCTTATAATTTCTGGACCTATTATCCTTATTTGAATAAAGTGGATGCGGACTGCAGGGTTTTTGAAATTCCACTGCTGTTGAGTTATAATTTCACTCATTCCAATGGCCACTCCATTTTTGGCTCAACGGGAGTTTCTTCATATCTCATGAAGCGGGAAACATATAATTATATCTCCAAACTTCCCTCAGGACAAATCACCAATAATGAAGAGACCTTTAATAACAAAAACAAACACTATTTTTCCGTGGTCACTCTTTCCGGCGGTTATCAGCGAAACCTGAACCAAACAATTTCAATAGCTGCTGAACCTTATGTAAAAATCCCGGTTGATGGTATTGGTTTTGGAAAAATGCATTTGAATAGCGCAGGAATATTGTTCTCCTTGCAGGCAAAACCATTTCAAGAAAGAAAAAAGAAATAGCGGCCATCTTATATACGAGCGGGATAAATTTTTTTGCCTGTATCATTTTATTTTCCCCAACGAAATGTATAAATATCAAAACCGGCGAGATCGAGCACTCTGTCCACAACAGTGGCAGCAGCTTCTTCGATATTTTTTGGTTTGCTGTAGAAAGAAGGAGTGGCTGGACAAATGATGCCTCCGGCCAATGTAATCGTTTCCATATTACGGATATGTACAAGATTGTAGGGAGTATCACGAACAACACAGATCAGTTTTCTTCTTTCTTTCAATACTACATCTGCAGCTCTTGAGATAAGATCATTGGAGACTCCGGAGGCGATGCGGCCCAATGTTCCCATCGAACAAGGCACGATCAGCATGGTATCATATTGGCCGGAACCCGATGCAAACGGCGCCATGAAATCCTGCGTAGTATAAAATTTCGCCGGATAATTTTCATACGAATCATTTTCCAATTCTGTTTTCCAGACTTCCCTGGCATTATCTGTCATCACAACAGATAGTTCACTCCACTGGTTTTTTAGCAGAGAAAGTTTATCCATTAATACTTTGGCATAAATGGAACCACTGGCTCCTGTAATTGCTATTAGTGTTTTCTTCATATAATTTTCCGGTTTAACAAAGCTGACAAAACCTGCGAAAGGTATAAATTATGGTATATATGTAGTCTAAACACAAGTTCAATTTCACCCTCAAATATAACGCTTTAAAGTTAATGTTATTAATCCAAAAATATATTTGGTTAATTAGATTAAACAAGTTATTTTTGTTTCATGAACGACATTAAACAAGAATATTCTCCTTATGTTCAGAACGCAATTAAGCAGATAGATGAGCATATCGCTCACTACAAAGAAATGATCGCTACATTAGAACTACATAAAAAAATGTGGCAGGAGCATAAGCCGGAACCAAGAAAATTACCTCTCACAGATGCCCCATTAACGAGGGAAACTATTCGCAATTTCTTTAGTATGTATAGCCAACCTACCCAAACAGTACCAGTAATAAATATGCTATACCCAAATAAATCTGAAAATGAGAAAGAAAAACTTATAAAAACATTATCGGTAATATTCAATCAAATGGCAAAGGAAGGTGAAATAATTATTGAAAAAAAGAAA
>DASZXQ010000020.1:0-16441 GCA_035545755.1 Chitinophagaceae bacterium
AGGATCGCTACCGTGATTGGGTTCTGTCAATCCAAAACAACCAAGCCATTCGCCACTCGCTAATTTTGGTAAAAAATTTTTTCGCTGTGCCTCATTGCCATAAGCATAAATAGGAAACATCACCAATGAACCCTGCACTGATGCAGTAGAACGAACACCGCTATCGCCCCTTTCCAGTTCCTGCATCATCAATCCGTAAGAAATATAATCCAACCCGCCGCCGCCATATTCAACAGGAATGGTTGGGCCAAAACAACCTAATGCTCCCAATTGCAGTACGATCTGTTGCGGAAATTCTGCCCGCTGTGCATGATCTTCAATGATAGGAGAAATTTCTTTTTTCACATAATTGCGAACTGCTTCACGAATATGTTTCTGTTCTTCGGTAAGCAATTCATCCAACTGGTAATAGTCCGGGCTTTGAAAAAGATCAGTTCGGGCTGCCATGCCAATTTATTATTTGAAATTTTTAATTGATCAGTACGCTGCAAAGGTAAGGTATTAACCATGTAGCAAAATTGAACAGTGCTGTTATCAATCCATAAAAAATTTATATCTTGTTTGAAACATCAGTAAAATGAAAAAAAGGATTATCATTTGCACTGTTAGTTTTCTGCTCGGGATCAGTATATCTGCATTAAGCCAACAGGATCTAAATAAAGATAAACTAATGCAGATCCGTCAATATTGGTTTGTATTGCTGACCAAAGGTCCGAGCCGCAGCCAGGACTCTGCTACTGCTGCTAAAATTCAAAAAGGGCATTTAGCGAATATCATGCGATTATATAAAGAAGGAAAAATAAAAGTGGCCGGTCCTTTTGGTGAAGATGGCGACTGGCAGGGTATTTTTATTTTTGATTGTGAGAAAAAAGAAGAAGTGGAGCAACTGCTTAAAACCGATCCGGCTATCTCAGCGGGAAGACTTAATTTTGAAATTCATTCTTGGTGGACCGCCCCGATGGGAAGCTTTGTTCCCGGTAAACCAAAAATCGATTAATGACCAGCAATTCTAACTATAATTTTAACCGCCATTTTTTGGCAGTGTTAGGAGGCGTGCTGGCTTCTATGGCCGCAGGATTCCTGATTCACCTGATCCTTCATAAAGTTTTTCAAATCGATCTCTTTAGCCGTACTTCAATTAATTCAGATGAAACTGTAAATATCCTGATCGGATTTGGCATATGGCTATTTGCATGTTCATTGGTTGGTGGATTGGCCTGCATTACCATTGCCGGCAAAAATGATGTGAGCCATATTATCATCAGTTCGCTGGTTGCATTGGCACTTTATTTTTTTATTTCCGGAGGTGGTATTTTAAAAGAAGGCTCTTTCGCTTCATGGTCAATTTTGCTGGCGATCCCATTTGGATATTTTACGGGAGAATGGCTGGGAAGCAGGAAATCGAAATGAAATATTTCCAACAAACTATCGAGGTAGATACTTGTTCATTTCATCGTGGTATTTCATTGCGGCTGATCTTGCCTGAACCACAAAATCTTCTTTATCGGAAGCGTAAATAATTGCACGGCTAACATTTACGAGTAAACCACAATCTCTGATCATTGCTTTTTCTGAGATCTCTTTTAAACTTCCTCCCTGCGCTCCTACTCCGGGAACAAGAAGAAAATGTTCGGGAATGATCTTCCGGATATTGATAAACTCATCTGCCTGAGTAGCACCTACAACAAACATGAGGTTGTCTGTCGTTCCCCATTTGGAAACTGTCTTTAAAACTTTTTCATACAAAAGAACATTTCCTGTTTGTTGAAGTTCGAAATCTTTGGCTCCGGAATTGGAAGTCAATCCGAGTACAATGGCCCATTTATCCTGATATTCCAAAAAAGGCCTTACGCTGTCTTCGCCCATATACGGAGCCACTGTGATCGCATCAAAATTCAATGTTTCAAAAAACGCTTTAGCATATTGCGCAGAAGTATTCCCGATGTCACCACGTTTGGCATCTGCAATTTTGAAATGTGTGGAAGGAATGTAGTTTACTGTTTTCTCCAATGTTTCCCATCCTTTCACTCCCATTGCTTCATAAAAGGCTGTATTGATCTTATAGCTGGTGCAATGTTCTTTTGTTGCATCAATGATCTGTTTGTTGAATTCATAAACAGGATCAGTAGCTGATAACAGATGTTTAGGGATCTTGGTGATGTCGGAATCTAAGCCAATACAGAGATAAGAATGTTTTTGAAAAATCTGCTCAACGAGTTGCTGGCGGGTCATTACTGCAAAGATAGAATTTTTTGAAATGCATCGCCAAAGGTCCAGACTTCTTCAAATGTGTTGTACAAGGGAACCGGAGCAATGCGGATCACACCGGGCTCCCGCCAATCAGCAAATATTCCATTGGCAGAAAGCTTATCAAATATTTGTTTCCCGTTTTTCAGCATCTGCATAGAAACCTGGCAGCCTTTTTCATTTTCCTGCCTCGGCGTGATCACTTCAAACACTTTTTCTTTTGATCGTGAATTGCAGGAATCCAATATGAACAATAAATAATCACTCAGCATTTTTCTTTTAGCATGTATTTGTTCCAGTCCTGCTTCTTCGAATAGTTCCAATGCAGCTTTGTGCGCAGCAAATAAAACAGGCGATGGAGTGCTGAGTTGCCAGCCCTCTGCAGTCAACACCGGTTTAAAACCTTTTTTCATCTGGAAACGAGTGGCCTTATCATAACCCCACCAACCCGCCAATCGTTGTATTGAAGTATCCTGATGATATCGTTCATGTATATAAGCTCCGCCTACAGCCCCGGGGCCTGAGTTCAGATATTTATAACTGCACCAGCAGGCGAAATCCACATTCCAATCGTGCAATTGCAACGGAACATTTCCAGTTGCATGAGCCAGGTCAAAACCAACTTTAGCTCCTGCTGAGTGGGCGGCTTTAGTGATCGTTTGCATATCAAATAACTGGCCGGTGTAATAATTCACTCCGCCCCATAATACTAATGCCAGTTCATCTTTGTATTGATCAATGGCAGAAAGAATATCATCCATTCGTACCAATTCTTCCCCTTGTCTTGGTGACACTTCAACGATCACCTCTTCCGGTTTTAATCCATAGTGCTTTATATGCGTCTCAAACATGTATTGATCACTGGGAAAAGCTTTTGATTCACAAATGATCTTTATTCTTTTTTCCGCTGGCCGGTAAAAACTCACCATCATTAAATGTAAATTCACCGTGAGTTGATTCATTACAACGACTTCATGCGGTAGCGCTCCGATTATTTTTGACAAAGAGCCTGTTAATTCATCATGATAGTTCATCCATGGTTGTTCGCCATGCATGAATCCCTCTACGCCGTAATTAGCCCATTGGTCCAACACCTGGTCCATATAGCGCCGCGTTGCTTTTGGTTGCAACCCGAGTGAATTGCCGAGGAAATAAATTTGTTCTTGCCCGTTTTTTGTTGGTATCAAAAAGCGTTCACGGAATTTGTGCAATACATCCTGTTGATCCAATTGACGTGCAAATGACAAGCTGTTTTCAAAATTCATACTCGTGAATTAAAGTTTTTGAAATCATGAAAGATCAGATCGTTCCGGTCTTTCCTCCATCTACCAAAATACTTACTCCATTAACATAAGATGCAGCGGGTGAAGCCAGGAATGCAGCGACTGCTGCCACTTCCGACGGATCACCAAACCGTTTCATAGGAATAGAACTGATCATTTCTTCAGCGATCTGTTCTTCTGTTACATTTTTTCTTTTTGAATTTACAGTAATGAGATGATCCAAACGACCGGTAGAAATAAATCCCGGAAGAATACTGTTGACAGTTATATTAAATTGACCAACCTCGTTGGATAAAGTCTTGGCCCATGATGCCACTGCCGCTCTGGTAGTGTTTGACACCATCAGGTTATGGATCGGAATTCTCACCGATGAAGAAATGATATTTATGATCCGGCCATATCCTTCTTTTTTCATGGAAGGAAGGGTCGCTTTGGCAAGAATATGATTACAGATCAGGTGCTGATCCAACGCTTTCAGAAAATCATTTTCTGACACTTCTATTGCTGCGCCAGCAGGAGGACCGCCGGTATTATTGATCAGTATATGAACCGGGTGATCTTTTACATAAGATTCAATTACTTTTTTCACTTCTTCCGGCTTGCTGAAATCGGCGACAAGGTAATTGTGTTGCTGACGTAATGAGCTATCTAAATTATTGATAACTGACTTCAGTGCTGTTTCATTTCTTGCCATCAAAGTGCAGTTGGCTCCCAGCAAAGCCAGTTCTTCTGCAATGGCTAAACCGATGCCTTGTGTGCTGCCGCAAATGACCGCATATTTTCCTTCGAGCGAAAGATTCATAGTTAAGCTTTTTAGTGAAATACTTCTCCTCTTCTTTTCTCCATCATCTCCCCAATGATCTTTGCATCGCCATCTTGTTTTTTTAATTCGATAACGATATTATCATAGCTTTTTTCATCACGGTTCTGGCTTAGTTTGAAAACATTGTCCAGTTCTGTGACTTCGATCTCAAATGCTACAATCGCTTTTTTCAGCTTTTCAAGATAATCCGCTGGTAAGTTATCATACACCGTGGAGGAAGTCACATCATAATTTTCAAAAAGCAGGGACAATTTTTTTAAAATATCTGTGAGGTGATCATCATCAAGAAATTTTATATTTCCTCTTGCATGAACTGAAATGTAATTCCATGTTGATGCCTGCTTCGGATTGCCGGTATACCAACTGCCGCTGACGTAAGTATGCGGACCGGTGAACAACGCCAGCACCTGTGGATTTTCTACATAAGCCTTGTGATGATCTGATTTTCGGGCAATATGTCCATACAAAAATATGTTCCCTTCTTTTTGCTCTAATAAGATCGGGATCTGGGTAGCCTCTACCCTTCCACATTTATCAGAACCGATCAAAGTAATGAAAGGGTGATCCTTCATGAACGCAATCACTTTGTTCCTGTCATGCTCTTTGTAATGAGGATAATTGTACATAAACGGAATTGCAGATCCATTGGCCCGTTCAGATTACCCGGATTTTCATCATGACCTGTAAAAAATCTCGGGAATCAGCGAGCAACAAGAATTCTATTTTCTTTTTCACTCTACAGTCTCTACGATTTTGGTGGTGGCCACATTCGCATTTCGCATTGCCACACTTCTTACTACATGTGCAGCGAAAGTTTCAAACGCTTTTTTACTAATGGCATCATCACTCACCATTACAGGTATACCCGCATCGCCGCCTTCACGAATGTTTTGCACCAAAGGAATTTGTCCAAGGAATGGGATCTCGTATTCATCTGCCAATCTTTTTCCGCCTTCTTTCCCAAAAATGTAATATTTATTTTCGGGTAATTCTGCCGGAGTGAAATAGCTCATATTTTCTACCAACCCAATAATTGGAACATTGATCTGAGTTTGTCCGAACATAGCAATTCCTTTTTTTGCATCGGCCAATGCCACATCTTGTGGGGTAGTAACAATAACCACTCCTGTAACAGGAACTGTTTGCACCAATGTGAGATGAATATCACCAGTACCCGGCGGCATATCCACAACGAGGTAATCCAGTTCATCCCAATATACATCAGTCACGAACTGTCGTAATGCGCTGCTTGCCATCGGACCTCTCCATACTACTGCATTCTTTTCATCTACCAGCAAACCGATGCTCATCAGTTTGATCCCATATTTTTCCAAGGGTGCAATCATCGGTTTTTCTCCTCCCACACTCACCATCATCGGCCGTTGACCTCTTACACCAAACATGATTGGAACACTGGGTCCGTAAATGTCAGCATCCATCAATCCCACTTTTGCTTTGCCCTGTGCCAGCGCCAATGCCAGGTTAGCGGCCACCGTTGATTTTCCTACACCGCCTTTTCCACTCACCACTGCGATAATGTTTTTTACTTTCGGCAATAATGCTCCGTTATCGGTTCTCTTGGATGTAGTGTTAGCATCGAATTTCACATTCACCAGCGCATCTTTACTTACCAGCAACTTTATGGCATTCACACATGCATTTTTTATCATATCTTTCAGAGGGCAAGCGGGGGTTGTTAGCTGCACCGTAAAAGAAATGTAATTCCCTTCGATCTGAATATCTTTTACCATGTTCAGCGTCACGATATCTTTTCCAAGATCTGGCTCCTGAACATTACTTAATGCTTCCAGTACTTTTTCTTTTGTCATTTTCAAAGCTTATGTTAAAAAAGATTTGGGGTTGTAAAGTTAACCATTGCTACCGGTAATTTGTTTTACGATTTAGGCAACTTGTCATTATTTTTGATACCGTGAAGAAAATTGTACAATACGTTATTCTGGCTGCTTTCCTATCCCCTTTAGCTGCTCAAGCTCAATTTGAAACGGCCCGTGATTCTGTAGTTCAGTTGTATGGAGTCATCATGACTGCCGATAGTCTCCGCGGTATTCCCGCTGTAAGTGTTGTTGTGAAAGGTCAGAACAGGGGCACCATCACCAATAACCAGGGAGTATTCTCAATTGTGGTATTAAAAGGTGACCAGGTAGAATTCAGTCATGTAAGCTTTAAACCCAAAACGATCACTATTCCCCGCAACCTTAACGGGAATCAATACAGTGTTGTGCAACTAATGGTAAACGATACCGTGTATTTACCTGCTACCATAATTCGACCCCGCCCTACTCCCGAAGAATTTGCAAGGGATTTTGTGAATACCAAAGTGCCCGATGACGATATTGAGATTGCCCGTAAGAATACTGATGCCGCCAAGCGAAAAATATTGATGCGAACCGTCCCGACAAGTGGCAACGAAGCCGCCACAATGCAGTTCCAGAAAATGGCAAACAAAGCTTATTATTATGGACAAACACCTCCGATGAATATCTTCAGTCCCGCCGCATGGGCAGATTTTATCCAGGCCTGGAAACGAGGTGATTTTAAAAATAAATAATCCCCTTATCTATAAAGCGGAGTTTATAACTAACCCGTTTTACTAAATAGTAAAAAAATCTATGGCAAGTTGATTGATTATCTTATCAACTGCATTACTACTATCATCGTCTGTTGCTACGCTCAGTTCAGGGTCCCGTTTTCATGGCATCATTGAGAAAGCTCCATGATATCATTACTCCTTACATTTGCCAGTAAAATTTTATTTTATAACTCTTTCCCCTGAATGGATTTTCAAATACTCCCCTTTAGGGGCGAAGGAAAATTACAATAGTAATGATAACAACCGGGGGCAATATTTCCGTCATCGGAGCGGGCACCATGGGCAATGGCATTGCTCATGTTTTTGCACAAAATGGCTTTAAAGTAACATTGGTAGACGTATCACTGACGCAATTGGACAAAGCGATGCAAAACATCAGCAAAAATTTTGACCGCCAGATAGCAAAAGGCTTATCCACAGAAGAACAGAAAAAAACTGCACTGGCAAATATCAAAGTTGAATCTAATTTGCCGGAAGGCGTAAAAAATGCTGGGCTTGTAGTGGAGGCTGCTACAGAAAATACAGAGTTGAAACTGAAAATTTTTGAGGAGCTGGATAAATATGCTCCTAAGAATGCCATACTCGCCAGTAACACTTCTTCTATTTCGATTACCAAAATCGCATCAGTTACCGGACGAGCAGATAAAGTGATCGGAATGCATTTCATGAATCCTGTTCCGGTGATGAAACTGGTGGAAGTGATCAATGGTTATGCTACAAAAAAAGATGTGACTGAAACGATCGTTGAATTGAGCAAACAGTTAGGCAAAGTTCCCTGCGTAGTGAACGACTACCCCGGTTTCATTGCTAACCGTATCTTAATGCCGATGATCAATGAAGCGATCTATAGTTTATATGAAGGTGTTGCTGGTGTAAAAGAAATTGATACGGTGATGAAACTTGGCATGGCACACCCGATGGGGCCATTACAATTAGCTGATTTTATCGGCCTCGATGTATGCCTTTCGATATTAAATGTATTACACGATGGATTTGGCAATCCGAAATATGCTCCCTGCCCTTTATTAGTAAATATGGTGGCAGCTGGAAAATTTGGAGCAAAAAGTGGGGAAGGATTTTATGTGTATACGGCAGGAAGTAAAGAACTTGTTGTGAGTGCAAGATTTTCTTAAATTCAGGTTCTAAACCGCCAGTAATGAAAAAGATCTTTTTACAATTGCTGCTGCTTTTTACCTCTATTGCAGCCTTTGCACAAGACAATGAAGAAAAAAGCGCAGCCTACAAATTTGGAGAGAAATATGCTATTGAGATCATCATCGCAGTTATTGTACTGATAGTTGTTATCATTTGGGCGATAAGGAGAAAGAAAAATCAGCCCCCGCCTCCACCGCCACCTCAGCAATAATTGATCATAAAATTTAGCCAGTAGTGATAGTTGTTGACCCAACAATAACTAAATGATTGTTATTTCTATCCCTTTAATTTCCTTCAGTTTAAAAAGTACTTCATTGATTTTCATACGTGGCACTGCGATCTCCATGACACAAAAAAGTTGTGCCTCCTGTTTACTGACAGAACAATTAAATTGTTTTATAATCCGCATTGCTTCATTCATCTTCGTATAATCAAACTGAAGCCGGTAATGGATCAGCACCGGCTTGTGAATGATAGTGGAAAGTTGCAACACCATTGCTGCAGCAGTTTTATACGCATGAATCAAACCCGGTACCCCTAATAATGTTCCACCAAAATAACGAACCACAATGATCAAAATACCGGTGACCTGCTTACTGTCGATTTGCCCCAATATCGGTTTTCCGGCAGTGCCTGAGGGTTCGCCATCGTCACTGACACGAAAAAAATTTCCATCTGTTCCGAGTCGGTATGCAAAACAATGATGAGATGCTTTGGGATGTTCTTTCTTTATCGCAGCCAGTTTTTCTTTAAAGTCAGAAACCGATTCAACGGGATAAGCATAAGCAATAAACTTGCTGCCCCTGTCTTTATATTCCGCCACTGCAGGTTTTTCTATTGTGTAGTAATAATCAGGCTGCATGATGTTCGCAAAGGTAAATGAGTTATGTTTGTTCTTATGACGATCCAACAAGCTTCTATTCATATCAGGAATGAATTAAAAAATATATACGAAGACAGAGAAGTTGCTGCCATGACAGATTGGATCATTGAAAAAATGACCGGCATAAAAAAAACAGACCGGATCATTAACAAGGAAAAAGAGCTCAACAACGATCAAGCAGAACTCCTGGAAAACTGGCTTCCGAGGTTAATAGATCATGAACCGCTTCAATACGTATTGCAGGAAGCTTGGTTCGGAGGAATGAAATTTTATGTAGATCAGAATGTACTGATCCCCCGCCCTGAAACTGAGGAACTGGCAGACTGGATCATCTCTGATTGTAAATTTCCTATCCGCCAACTTACTTTACTGGATATCGGATGTGGCAGCGGTTGTATTTCGATTTTTCTAAAAAGAAAATTACGCAAGGCAGACGTATGGGCCTGTGATGTAAGTGAAGCAGCACTGAATATAGCAAAACAAAATGCAGATGCTTTAGGTGCCGACATACATTTTCTGCAAGTAAATTTTTTGAAAGAAAGTGAAAGAAACAAACTTGCGGCATTTGACATTATTGTCAGTAATCCTCCTTATGTGCCGGAAAATGATAAACTTCAAATGCAGCCAAATGTATTACGCTATGAACCACCTATTGCATTATTTGTACCGGACGATGATGCGTTGATCTTCTACAAAGCCATCGCTGATTTTGGAAGACAAAAATTGAATCCAAACGGAGCCATTTACGCAGAGATCCATGAAGAACTTGGGACATCCGTCCTGGAATTATTTCGCTCAAAAAATTATAAAGCAACATTAAAGAAAGACATGCAGGGGAAAGACCGCATGATCAAAGCGGTTCTTATTATTTAAAAATCTTTCGTACTTTAAACCAAAGAAGCAGTATAATCAAAATCATTATACTATTTGGAGAATTTCATAAAAACAATGTTATTGCTTTTGAGTCAACAGCAAACCTGACATTTATATGATCGCCTGTAAAAATTGTGGGAGAATTTTCGATGGCAACTATTGCAACAATTGCGGTCAGTCAGCCAAAACGGGACGGTTAAATTGGCGCTTCATTTTTGAGAATTTCGAACATGAGATCTTGCATCTCGATCACGGAATCGTTTTTACAGTAAAGGAGATATTCCTGCGACCTGGAACAACGATTAAGAAATTCCTCGAAGGAAAAAGAAAAAAATATTCTCACCCACTTACCTATATTGCTGTGATTTCAGTGATCTATTTTATCCTGAGAAGTGTTTTTGTCAAATACAATCCGCCTGCCGACACATCTGATACCCAAATTGTCATTACCGATTTTATTTATCATTACTATCCAAAGATCGTAGTAGTTGTTTTTATCCCGCTGGCGGCATTATTCACTCCCATATTTTATCCCGTTAATCCTTACAATTTCGTTGAACTATTTTCCTTTCATTGCTATATACGGGGACAATTCATGTTATTTGAATTGCTTGTCCTTTTTGTTAACTGGTCGTTGGTTCATTTAGGCACCGTATTGCCCCCTTTAGTGACAGTCGGCAGTACCATGCTTTTTAACCTGTTGTTTATGGGATGGGCTCAACTGCAATTCTTCAATGACAAGAATTTTTTTCAGGCCTTCATGAAAGCAATTGGATTAACAGTATTGCTTATGATCAGTGCGGCTATACTGGCTATAATAGCCGCATATGTTTTGGGAAAGAAATAGATATTGTTATCGCTACAAAAAAACTTATTTCACATTCGCCACTACTTTAGCCGTATCCCTTTTGGCAATACGCATGATGCGGAATACTTCTCCATAAAAAGCGGTAGTATCTGCATTGATCACCACGGTCGGGGTATCTACTACTGATTTCATCTTTCTGATCTCAGCCGTTAAAAAAGAATCTACGCTGTTCTTATCGATCAACCGCTGTCCGAGATAATAATTCTGATCTTTATCGATACTTACCACAATGTTTTGTTTCGCTTTAGTGTCTTTAGTGCCTTTAGGCAAACCTACTTTCACCACATTGGGATTAGCCATGGTAGTAGTGATGAGAAAGAACATCAGGAGAATAAACAAAATATCATTCAGCGAGTCGGTAAAAACCTCCGATTGTTCATTATGTTTTTTTCTAAACTTCATTCACCTGCCTGTTTATAGATTTATCGGGTTGGTTCCTGTAATACATCGAGGAAGTCTGCGGAAGCAGCTTCCATTTTATTAGCTGCTTTATCGATTTGAGTATTGAGATAACTATAAGCGAGGTATGCGATCAAACCAATAACCAAACCGGAAATAGAAGTGATCAATTTAGTATAAATACCCTGAGAGATCACTCCGATCTCTACTTCATTTGCACGATGGATGTTGGAAAATAATTGCATCAAACCGATCAATGTACCTACGAAACCAAAAATGGGAGCAGCTTTTGAAATAAATGATAACACTGCAAGATTTTTTTCCAGATTATACATCTCCAACTGGCCAACATTATCCATACTTTTTTCAATACTGTCAATCGGCTTACCGATACGCTGAATCCCTTTATCAATGATATGCGCAACAGGATTATTGGTATTCTTTGCAAAACTTCTTGCTGCTACTACGTTGCCACTGATGATATGATCACGGATGATGTTCATGAAATTGCTGTCGATCCGTGCAGCATGGCGGATGGCGATATATCTTTCTGCAAAGAAATAAACCGTCAGCAACAACATTAATCCTAATGGAATCATGATCCAGCCGCCCATCCGGATGAGATCAAAAAAACTCAAAGGCTCCCCGCCAGTGCCGCTGGTGGTACTTTGCATCGTTTTATTCAGCGTATCTACGATCTGTAATAGGTGAAACATAGTTATCGTCTTTATGTGCGCAAATGTAGTGTATCAAATCAAAAAAGGTTATCCTGTTTTATCAACAATGTTTCATTGAACGAAAAAAAGAATGCCACGTTGTGTGTGGCATTCAAGTTTCAGTTTTTTTTAACAGCTTTTATTAAAATCATTTTGAGGGCGCTGAGGTTCCGGCTTGTTTCACCATTAATGCCTGGATCTGCTTCATAGTATTTTCCATCCCATCGGCGCTGCCATCGAGAAAGATCACATTGCCTTTACCAAATTCAGCAAAATTCTTAATAGCTTCTGTCCACATGCTGAACAAAATGACATTGGTGTCAAGGTTGGCTTGCTTCATTTGCTCTGCCGCTTCGGTCATACCTCTTGCCACTTCCTGGCGGAACAAAGCCACACCTTGTCCACGCAAGCGAGCCGCTTCTTTTTCTGCCTCAGCAGAAATTTTAATTGCATTTCCTTCCGCTTCGGCGGCCTTTGTCTTTGTAATTAATAAAGCCTGTCCTTCATTTTCTGCTGCAGCTTTCAGGTTGTTGGATGCAACTACTTTGCTCATCGAATCAAGGATCACTTTGTCAAATGTAATGTCGTTGATCTGCAGATCCTGCAAATGATAACCCCAGTCAGCGAGCACATGATCCACTCCTTCTTTCACATATTCTACAATTTCCTTTCGCAACCCTAATATCTCTGCTTGTTTTTTGGAAGCCACAAATGCACGGATACTTCCCTCGATTGTGCGGATCAATGCCTGCATCATGTCTTTATCACTCACAAATTTGAATGCTACTTTTTTGATCGTTTCTTCCTGCTGGTCAAAAACCGAATACAGCAACATGGATTTGAAATACACATTGGCCTGATCTGAAGTGATGGCCTGGAATTCTAATTCCATGGAACGGTTCTGGTAAGATATTTTACGGAACACATTTTCAAAAATGGGGATCTTAAAATTCAATCCCGGCCTTGCAATACGACGGTATTTTCCGAACATAGTAATCACACCGATAAATCCCTGGTTGATGGTGAAGAATGAGCCGAGAAAAATGATGAGGATAATGAGTATCCACCAATAGATAGCAAAAAAGTTTTGCATACAATTAGTTTTTATTTGTCCATACAATTTACAATTATTAGTCCACTTCAGTTTTTTCTTCCCAAATCGTGACTAAATGCACCATTGTCTCCACCGCTTTATTCACATCCTGGATGCTGATAAACTCCAGTTTTGAATGAATGCCCTGCATTCCCGTAAATAGATTCGGGCAAGGCAATCCCATAAATGAAAGACGGCTGCCATCTGTTCCGCCACGGATACTTTCCATTTTCAGATTAAGACCGGCTTTGGCGATCGCTTCTTTGGCATATTCCACAATTTGCGGATGCAGGTCCAATATTTCCTTCATATTACGGTATTGTTCCGTCACAATAAACTCAAACGAAGCTTTTGGATAAGTGCGCAACAACTCTTCTATCTGCGTACGCAAATAGTCTTCTTTCTTTTTTAATCCCGGCGTTTCAAAATCACGAATGATAAAATCAATGGTACATTTTTCTGCAATGCCATCAACACGAACGGGATGAATAAATCCCCTTTTTCCATCGGTGGATTCAGGAGACAACCGATCTTTTGGCAATGCCGCTAAAATTTCTCCGGCTATTTTTAATGCATTCACCATTTTTCCTTTAGCGTAGCCCGGATGAGCAATCACTCCGTGAATGATGACCTGCACCGCATCTGCGCTGAATGTTTCATCTTCTAAAGAACCGGCTTCTCCGCCATCCAGTGTATAACCGAAGTCAGCACCTAATTTTTTCAGATCCACTTTCGCTGTTCCTTTTCCTACTTCTTCATCAGGTGTAAAAAGAATTTTTATTTCACCATGTTTTACATCTTTGTTTGTCATTAAAAAATTAGCAAGATCCATGATGGCAGCCACACCGGATTTATCATCGGAGCCCAGCAAGGTTTTCCCTGATGCGGTAATAATATCTTCACCAATTTTATTTTGTAAATAAGGATATTCACTCATCCGCAACACCTGCGATGGATCATCCGGTAATACAATATCTTGTCCCTGGTAATTAGTATGAACGATCGGCCTCACCCCGGTTCCACTGCAATCCGGCGCTGTATCTACATGAGCACAAAAACAGATCACAGGAACTTTCTTTGTACTGTTAGATGAAATGCTTGCGTACACATATCCCCACTCATCCATATGGGCATCAGCAATTCCGATTTGTTTTAATTCCTCCACTAATAACTTACCCAGATCTTTTTGTTTTTCTGATGTGGGATGCGTAGAGGAGAGCGGGTCGCTTTGAGTGTCCACCTGCACATAACGCAGGAATCTTTCGGCTGCTGTGAACTTATATTTCTGAAACATATTGATAATTAGGGGCATCGAATATACGACTAAAAGAGCCAACTGCCGCAACAACACTGTCAAACCGCCTTTTACAAATTCAAGAGCCCAGTTACCAAATAAACTATTGGAAAAACCGATAGGAATTTTTACCTTTTATATTGAACCAAAACTTAATAAAATGAAAAAATGGGTTATCGGCTCTCTTGTAGGAGCCATTATTATTTTTGCATGGCAATTTCTTTCATGGTCTGTTTTACCAGTTCATGATAAAACTGCAAAGTACACAGACAAGCAAGATCAGATCATGGCTACACTCACTGCCAACATCAGTGAAGAAGGTATGTACATGATGCCCAGCGCTCCTACCAAAAAAGAACAACAGGATATGATGAAAACCATGGAAGGAAAACCCTGGGCAACGGTCATTTATCACAATGCGATGGACACTGATATGACCATGATGATGATCCGTGGATTCCTTGTTGACTTTTTCCTGGTCATCTCATTAATTTATGTGTTGACACGGGGAGGCACGCCGATTCCACGAAGAGTATTTTCTGGAGCCGTGGCCATGGGATTGTTCTCATTTATCTGGAGTGATTATACCGGACATGTATGGTTTCAACTACCCTGGCATATGATCACCGGAGATCTTATAGATTCGTTGGTAGCTTGGGGGATCTGTGGATTATGGATTGGCTGGTGGCTCAACAGACCCGGAAATAAGTCTGCCACTGCAGGCGCCTGATAGATCCCAAAATATATAATCAATAAAAAAAGTTCAAAGCTTGAAGGCTTTGAACTTTTTTATTTTAAAATTATTTAAATAGCGCTACGGCATAATGATCAGGGGGCTGCCACCAATTATTTCCACCAGTTCGATATCAAACACCAGGTCCTGTCCTGCCAATGGATGATTGGCGTCGAGCACTACAGAATTTTCTTTTAGCTGGATTACAACCACTTCAAAATTCTGCCCGGAGCCATCACTCATCATCAATGGCATTCCCACTTCCAGTTGCATGTCTTTCGGGAAACGGTCTTTCGGCATGTCAATTACCATTTCTGCATTGCGGGGGCCGTATGCATCGTTATATGGAATATTGATCGTTTTCTTTTCGCCCACACTCATACCCGTTACGCCTTCATCAAAACCTTTTATCACCATCCCACCCCCTACTTCAAATTCCAAAGGTTCACGGCCCGCAGAACTGTCAAAGGTTTCTCCACTTGTGAGTTTTCCATGATAATGAACTTTTACTTTGTCGCCACTTTTTACTTTTTGCATATTAATGATTTTAAGATGATATATAGAAACGGGGATGCAAGGTAGCCTAAAATTCTGAATAGAATACTGATCCATTCTGTAAGTATTTGTTTTATTTTTCTGAAATTTACCTTTTCAAATCATTCGTTTAAAATCAATTTCATGAAGAGATTCCTGGCTTTACCTTTATTACTATGGCTATTAAGTTGTTCCGCACAAAAATCCGTTTCTAATTCTTCCGATAATCAGAAGATCATTACCGGCGCCGAAAGGATCAACATATATCTTCCTTATCTGAAAGGAAAAAGAGTGGGCATTTTTGCCAATCAAACTTCTGTGGTAGGCCACACTCACCTCGTAGATACATTGAGAAAATTAGGTGTTGATATCAAAGTGATTTTCGGACCTGAGCATGGTTTCAGAGGTACTGCCGATGCAGGAGAAAAAGTTGGAAGTTATATTGATCAACAAACCGGAATTCCTGTGGTATCTCTTTATGGATCCAAAAGAAAACCCGATGCCAATGATCTGAAAGATGTAGATGTTCTCGTATTTGATCTGCAGGATGTTGGTTGCCGTTTTTACACTTATATCAATTCCATGCAGGATTTTTTGGAAAGTGCGTTGGAAAATCACAAACCATTATTGCTATTAGATCGTCCTAATCCCAATGGGTTTTATGTGGACGGTCCCGTGTTAGATCTGAAATTCAAGAGTGGTGTGGGCCGACAACCAATTCCCATTGTATATGGAATGACCATGGGAGAATATGCCATGATGTTGCTCGGAGAAAAATGGTTATCGGAAAAAGCTAATGAAATAAATGCATACAACATTACAACTAACCCGACAGTAGATACCCCATTTCATTTCCTGGTGATCAAATGCCAGAATTATACGCATAAAAGCAAATACATTTTGCCTGTGAGGCCTTCGCCGAATTTGCC
>DASZXQ010000021.1:0-3003 GCA_035545755.1 Chitinophagaceae bacterium
AAATTTTCCCATGAACCATTAACGATCATCAATGAAGGGCTCCTGCCCTATTTGAATGTTGATGAAAAAGTTTTGCTTTGCTCCAATATCCGGAAAGCATTGAAACATCGTGGCGGATATTGGATCACCGGCGACATATACATAAAGAATGAGGAAGAAGAAACCCGTGAATTGCCGGAAGCTGCACGAATGTGGAGGCAGATGCATCATACCCATGAAAATAAATTTGACGATTTTGAATCAGCAGAAAAATTTTTCAATGAATGTGGCTTTGACATTGTAAGAAGAGAATCACTACTGCCTGAAGAGTTGAGTTGCCTGGAATTGCTTGGCGACAGAAAAAAAGAAATAATTGAAAAATTAGAGGACTCCGCATCCCATCGTCAAACATGGTGTTTGAAAATTTTTGAATAACCAATAAAAATCCTTTTATGAAAAGAAGAGATTTTATTACCAGTAGTTCCATTGCAGCAGCAGGTCTTACTTCTGCTCTTGCTATTTCCTGTAACACAAATCCTCCTGCTGCCAAAGATGAGGAAAAGAAACCCGCAAACACAGAGGACAATTTTGCCCTGAATGAGATCACCGTTACAGAATTGCAGGAGAAAGTTCAGAAAGGAGAATACACGTATGAACAGATCGCAGATATGTACCTGCAGCGGATTGATGAGCTGGACAAAAAAGGACCTGCTATCAATGCCATTATCGAATTGAATCCTGACGCCAAAAATTTTGCAAAGGAAATGGATAGAGAAAGAAATAACGGGAAGGTCAGAAGCCCGTTGCATGGAATACCAGTGTTGATAAAAGATAATATTGCCACAGCTGATAAAATGAAAACTTCTGCCGGTTCATTGGCACTGGCTAATTCAATTACATTAAAAGATTCATTTGTTGCACTAAAATTAAGAGAAGCAGGCGCTGTGATCCTTGGCAAAACGAACCTGAGCGAATGGGCGAATATCCGTTCCAATCATTCTACAAGCGGATGGAGCGGACGTGGAGGCTTAACAAAAAATCCTTACGCATTAGATCGAAACGCATGCGGATCCAGTTCCGGAACCGGTGCAGCAGTTGCTGCAAATTTTTCAGTCGTTGGTATTGGAACAGAAACCGACGGCTCCATTGTTTGTCCTTCTACCCATAATGGATTGGTGGGAATAAAACCAACAGTAGGATTAGTGAGTCGTTCCGGAATTATTCCTATTTCACACAGCCAGGACACTGCAGGCCCGATGTGTCGTTGCGTGGCTGATGCGGCTGCATTGCTTGGTGTGCTGACCGGAACAGATCCGGGAGATCCGGCAACGAATGAAAGCGCCGGAAAAGCTTTGAAGGATTATTCCAAATTCCTCGATAAAGACGGATTGAAAGGAGCAAGGATCGGAGTGGCAAGAAAATTTTTTGGATTTAATGATAAAGTGGATCAATTGATGAACCAGGCAATTGATGTGATGAAACAAAACGGAGCTGTCATCGTTGATCCTGCCGATGTTCCCAATGTTGGAAAATATGACGATACAGAATTTCTCGTATTTCTTTATGAATTAAAAGCAGACCTGAATGCGTATCTCGCCGGGCTTGGACCAAATGCACCGGTGAAAACATTGAAAGACATCATTGATTTCAATGAAAAAAATAAAGACAAAGAAATGCCTTACTTCGGGCAGGAAACTTTTTTGAAAGCACAGGAAAAAGGACCGCTGACAAGTAAAGAATATATAGATGCATTGGCAAAAAACCATCGCTTATCAAGAGAAGAAGGAATTGATGCGATCATGAATAAAGAAAAATTAGATGCGCTCATCGCACCAACAGGTGAACCGGCCTGGGTAACTGATCTTATAAATGGGGATCATTTTACCGGTGGATATTCCACTCCTTCCGCTGTTGCCGGTTATCCGCACATAACGGTACCGGCAGGAATGGTATTCGGCTTACCGGTAGGAATTTCATTTTTCGGAAAAGCCTGGAGCGAACCGGTGCTCATCAAAATTGCTTACGCATTTGAACAAGCTACCAAACACAGGCAAGCCCCGAAATTTTTGCCAACAGCAGATCTCAAAGCATGAGCTGATTACCATTGGCTAACCAGATAGAAATAGACTTCGTGAAACGAATAACAAGCAAATAACATTTTTGCCAAAGGAATTCGTCGTTTGAAAAGCTGATTACAGTATTTTACATTTCTGAAACCGGCTTGTCATGGAGTCTATTCGAATTCAATTTAATTTTTTGCCTGCACTCCTGCTTTGCTTTCTGATCAGTCCTGGAACAGGAAAAAGTCAAAAAAATCCGGACTTCAGTTATGATCTTTCTCATCCATCAAAAAAATGGATATTGCCTAAAGAATTAAAAGAGATCTCCGGCCAGGTATGGCTCGACAGAAATCATGTATTAGCTATTGAAGATCTACATCCCATTTTGTACACTATAAAACTCGGAACAAATGCAACGATTGAAAAGCAAACTGCTTTTAAAAAAGTTTCCGATAAAAAAATGGATATTGAAGATGTGGCGCTGGTAAAAAACACGGTATATGCTTTATGGAGTCATGGTGTTTTGTACAAGATCAAAGACTGGCAAAATGACCCTGAAACAAAAAAACTGGAAACACCACTATCGAAAGAAAACAATACTGAAGGACTTTGTTACGATCCGGTATCGCATGATCTGCTGATCGCCTGCAAAAATGAATCCGATGTATCTGACCAAAAAAAATCCACCCGTTCAGTTTTTGAATTCGATCTGAAAGCGGACTCACTGATCAGCGAGCCTTTTATGCTGATCCGTAAAAAAGATTTTAAAAAAGTGGCTGACGAAAAACTGGAGTTCTTCCCTTCGGCTATTGCTGTGCACCCCATCACTCATGATGTTTATATTTTATCTACAAGAGAAACGAAGTGCATGGCTGTATATGGTTACAAAGGGGAATTGAAATCTTTCCAGATCATTGATAAGGATTTGCTGTTGCAGCCGGAAGGAATTTGCTTTGCGCCGGAT
>DASZXQ010000022.1:0-7762 GCA_035545755.1 Chitinophagaceae bacterium
AGTTATAGACTTGCCTGATAGTTTTGATTTGAAGAAACGAGGTTGCTATGCTTTTATTGATGTTGATTGTTTTTTTGACTCAACCGGAGTTATATTTAAAATCATACCATTTTCTCTATATGTGCTAAATCGGAAAAATGAAATTCTTAGAGAATATAATTATTATTCAAAAGAATCAGAAAATATATCGGAGGCTGAAGCTTTAAGATATGCAAATTGGGCAATTCTATCACTACCACGATTTACAAGTATTAAACGTAAGCCTAAAAACATTAAATGTAACGAAACAATCACGAATGAAAATTCCTGTCCATTAGAATATAAATTACAATAAACGTTTCTGCTTATGGTGCCCCTGCTGTTTTGAGTGTTCAATAATTCAAGAAAATTACAAAGGCTGTCCTGAGTTTATAACCGCCATCACTCATGAATTCTTTTATTTCCCAGCAACGTCTTATTTCCTATTGTTCACGCAACGTCCCGGCTTATGCACAAAGCCCGGCAAGGAGACGTTGCTGGGAAGTAAATTCAATAATTTTTTATTGCTGTGATCACCCTTGTACAAAATCAAAAGATACACAGCATGCACAGAAAGATATATTTCTTTGTACTAAGGACTTAGCCACAACTTGTAAACAATAAATAAACCAATCACTGTTAAGCAAAAAATTATAATTTTTGGCCACCATTTTTCCTTTATGAAAAACGTAATAATAGAAATTAGAATAAATGTCAACATCAGAATACTTCGATAATTCATTAATTCTTCACCAAAAACAATCCATTTAATGTTTCCACTATTGTGAAAATAAAAATCAACAATTTTTATAAAGATTATTATCAATGTTTGACCAATAATAAAAGCTTGAGTGATTTTGCGCATATATTTACAATAGTTTAATGATTAAATTCATTAAAATTCCATCGATAAAAACCTATATTACCGTAAAGTAAACCATTAATAGTTTCATTTAAACTTGTATTGTGATAATTCCCATTTTGCAATGAATAATACCCAGATTGTAAGAGCGTTCCAGAGTAGTAAGCGCTTGTTGGATCTGAAGAGTGGTAGAATGCGTATAAAAAGCCACTATTTTGATTTCCCTGCATAATATGAATTGCTTGGTCAGTAATGTTTGTTATTACCTGGGTATGGTGTACTGTAACACCATCAGCATCATAATGTAAAATAAGATCCCCGGGCATAGCATCTATTTCCCAGCAACGTCTCCCACCAAGCCTTGTGTGATAGCCGGGGACGTTGCGTCAGGTTATCTATTACTTCCATTTTTTACAAAGACGATATCCTCCATTTCCCAAATATTCTTCACCGGGTAAATACCCTGTTCTTCGGTTAAATAAAATTTTGCGGAACTATGCAGGTAGTCAACAGGGCTGCTGCATAAATTCCATTTTCCTGCACAGGGATTGTTATGAATGTAAAGTAGCTTCTGTTTAATAAATTCCTTACTGCGGCAATCCTTCCAGTCAAAAGACAACTCCCATATTTCATGCTGCTTATTGTTCTGCTTTCTTTTATACTCAACAGCATCGACAAGTTTGCTCAACAATTCCGTTTCATCATTTTGTTTTAACCGTTCTACAATTTCATAGGCCATAAATCTTTTTCCATTGCCGATAATAGTATTGATACACTGATCTGTTTCCACAAAACTGATTAATGCATGAACATGATTGGGCATAATGACATATCCATTAATAAAATGTCCTTTGCTTTTCAATACATCAAACCACTTGTAGATAATATCATAGCCGTTCACCTTTTCAATCAGCGACAGCCATTGATAGCAAGTAAAAGTGATAAAAAATGTGCCGAAGGAATAAGGAATAGTTTGTTTCGTTGGCATAGTATAAAGGTACAGCGTTATGCTATTGTTCACGCAACGTCCCGGCTTATGCACAAAGCCCGGCAAGGAGACGTTGCTGGGAAGTAGAAAGTCTTTGCGGTACTATCATTTTAGTTTAGATGTAAAGAATGTTCATACAAGGCAAGAATAATGTTTAAACCAATTGAAGCAATTATATATACAGATAAAAGTATGTTTTCTTTTGCTTTCACATTTTTTTCTTTGTCGAGCTTAATATTTTTACACTTTCCGTCAGAAACAAAAGAAAAATGATAAATAATGTATAACAGGATATATAAAATTATTCCAAATAAAGCTTGATAATTTATTGAGACAAGATATTGTCGTCTCAAAATGAATATCTTGAAAAGAAGAACAAGCGAAAAAATATTGAAACAAGTTAAAGCCGCAATCGTTGGCACTGCTGCATTTTCAGGATGATTAATTTGTTCGGGAAGCTTATTATTGTATCCCCATCTGTAAAATATTTCGAATAGTTTTCTATAAAATCTCATATCAATAATAGTAAATGATAATTAAGTACTTACCACCAATCGAAAGCTCGTCCTGCAAAATAAATAAGTGAAGCACCAAACCCAATAGGTCCCCCAAAAGTAGCTATACCTGACATGGTTATATGTAAACCATCCATTGCGGCAAAGGTTATAAAATGAATACCTACTTTATTCCTGATCTTATAACCGCCATCACTCATGAATTCTTTTATGCCAAATTAGAATTTCTTTTCAAAAAATTATTCTGAGTCGCAGACTCAGGATAGCAATCAGCCTTTTTATTCTTATTAAACACTACGAATAGCTGGAGTTTGGGAAAAAATTATTTTTGCTTGTTAATCATTATCTCGATTCATGCTCTTTAGAGGCTTATAGGATAAACTTGGCAGTTATGAAAATAAGGTTTTCAGAATTTAAAAAAAATGATATTAAAATTAAAGACTCCCCCATTGAAATATATACTCCTCTCTTTAATGAAGATATTATTTTACCAATCGGTTTTTGCGGGATAGGGATTTGGATGTTTTTTCACTCATACACACTATTAACATATTCAATTTTTATTTTTTTGGTAGGTTTTTACGTATTATGGAGAGTTTATTCAGCCATCAACGTAATCAAAATAGACATTCAAAAAGAGCAGTTTGTTATCTTTTCGAGGAACCCTATTAAATTTATGTTTTTGGGAAAAACTAAAATACTTTTTGGCGATGTGAAAAATTTCAGTGTCGAAGAGTATTCAAATTTCGGCACAAAAGAACACCGATTTATTGTTATAGCTATATTAGATGATTCGTCAAAAGTTGCATTCACTCAATCTCAAAGCAAAATCAGAGCAGGGAATATTTCTAAGTTCTTAAATTCAATATTAGCAACTAATGTGAAGAATTTTCAGTAATGCGCTTTTTGCAGTTAAAGTATTCCTCAAAATATTTTGGATTTTTCGGATCTGTTTCAAGTGCTTTATTTCCCAGCAACGTTTTATTTCCTATTGTTCACGCAACGTCCCGGCTTATGCACAAAGCCCGGCAAGGAGACGTTGCTGGGAAGTAAAAATTTAAGAGTGAAGGAATAATTTGTCCACAAAGATAAGGCAAGTTGCTGTGAGCTGTTTCTGACCATGGATCAATCAAACTAATTATTTTATGCTTCAACCATTTATTCGCTCATGGAATTGTGCAACGGTTGCAAGACAAAAGGCTCTTAAACATGTGTAGTGAATTTATCAATGGCAGGTACATTAACAGAGTTAGAATCGGGTGGTATTTATTTTATAACATTTACCTGTTGCCAATGGCTTCTTTTATTTCTGCTGACATTTCCTGAACGTTTGTGTTGCTGGTATGTAGTGCCAAAGCCATAAGAGGGTTTTTCCCAAAAAACCGGCCAAGGGCTTAAACTGGTATGAAGCCTGGCTGGCAAAGGCCTTCGCCTGCTTTGGTGCGTCATCTCTGCGTCAATTGACGCACCGATGACGCACCGGTAACAAGCCTGGCAGGGCATAAAGGAGGTCAACAGGCAGCTTTTCTTCGCTAAGGGCATCGGCGCCACCATGGCAATAGCAGTGCAAACCCCGGCGCCGGTAAAAGCAAAATTGGTCAGTACCAATACCTTTGACATGATCTTTTGAAAGCCAGGGTCAATTTTTAGGCTGCTGCATGTTCTCAAGATCTGATAGTTGAATACTCTTTTAAGGAAAACCTGCTGGTAACTCCTCCGGGTGTAGATCATCCAAACAAATTATTTGTTGAATTCTTCAACCACTTCGTGAATAGGTACGGCTCCTTCAAAAGTTCTGATGAGTTCTCCTTTTTTATTGTATAGTGCGAGGTAGGGAAGGTTGCTCACCATATAAAATACGGGGAGAAAATATTGTGTATCCTGTCCAACCACAATGTTTTTGTAATCGGCCAGTTTATAATGTTTATAAAAAGCGATCATTTTATCGAAAGGCATCATGGTTGCCATTACGATCTGGGTATTTTTAAAAAGGCTGATGCTATCCAGCATTCTTTCCGTCTCTTTCTGGCAATGTTCGCAATCGGGATTGAAGAGAATGATAAGGACGGGTTCTTTTTTTGCAAAATTTTCCTTTGAAAAATGGCCGGTACTATCGGTCAATAATAATTTTACGGGGGGCAGGGTAGGGAATCTTTTGTAGGCCGGTAATTTGGTGGAATCGTTTTGTGCTGCGGCAATGAAACCGAAAAGCGTTATGATCGCCAGGAGAAGTTGTTTTTTCATAATGCTCAAAAGTAAAGGTTTATTCATTTCATGGTATTTCGTTATGACGGTTTAACAGTATAATAGTTGCATTACAGTATGCCGGATCAGAAATAATGCCTTCGTGTAAAAAGATCAAACCAATAAGAATCAAAGGCACAAAGTATGACTAACCGATTTGGTGTTGCTCCTTGCCTTAATGCCTTCGCGGTTCAAAAAATAATAATTCTGAAACTGAGCCAGCTTTTAAAGCTTCAAATTGAGAAGCTATCAACGGATGTATTTCTCTTTGCTGTCAGGCTTATCCGCATTATCTTTGCGCCTCAATTTTTGAATTAAAATTTGAATTAAAGCATTATGGCAACAACAGCAGATATCAGCAGGGGCATGATCCTGAATATGGACGGAAGCCTTTATACCGTTGTAGAATTTGGGGAGAATAAAACAGCCCGTGCAGCCGCCAAGGTTTGGGCAAAGCTGAAAGGAGTGGATAATAACCGTTCTATTGAAAAAGTATGGAACAGCGGTGATACCATCAACCCTGTGCGGGTGGAAAGAAGGACCTACCAGTTCTTGTATAAAGACGATACCGGCTATAGCTTCATGGATAACCAGACTTTTGAACAGATAACCCTACAGGAATCTTCTATTGATGCACCACAATACCTGAAAGAAGGACAGGAAGTATCTGTGCTGGTGAATACCGACAACGACCAGATATTAGGCGCCGAACTCCCGGATAAGATCGTTTTACAGATCACTTATTGTGAGCCGGGAGTAAGAGGAGATACGGCTACCCGTACCTTAAAACCGGCTACCGTAGAAACCGGTGCCACAGTGAATGTTCCCCTGTTTGTGAATGATGGAGAACTGATACGCATAAACACCAAGACCGGTGAATATGTGGAAAGAGTGAAGGAATAATTTTGGAATTTTCATCAAAAAATGCCTGAAATCGTCCATTTTTGAGGCAAATCTGACTGTTTTTGCCCTATTTTTTACCAAAATTGACAAAATCATGGGAATGCTCAATCTGATTGTATTATCTTTAGCCCCTTGCTTTTAACCAAAACTTCCCACAAAATTGAAAAACATGGATTTTAAACAGATTCAGGAGTTGATCAAGATGGTCAACAAATCTAATATTGGTGAGTTAACCATTGAACAGAAGGATTTCAGAGTAACGATAAAACAAAAAGAAGAAAAAGTTACTCAGGTGGTAGCACCGGCAGTAAGCCCGCAAACTGTTTACGCTCCGCCAGTACAACCGGCTATACAACCGGCAGGGCCAACTGCTCCGGCTGCGGAAAAAACTCAACCGGCGGTTTCAGAAACTACTCCTTCCAATCTTGTTACCATTAAAAGTCCCATGATCGGGACCTTCTATAGAAAGGCATCGCCCGATAAGCCCAACTTTGTAGAAGTGGGCAGCGATGTTGCTCCCGGAACAGTAGTATGCATCATAGAAGCTATGAAGCTTTTCAATGAAATAGAAAGCGAGGTAAAGGGTAAAATTGTAAAAGTGCTGGTAGAAGATGCTTCACCGGTCGAATACGATCAGCCTTTGTTCCTTGTTGAACCTTCCTGATTAAAGTCAAAATTCAAAAGTCAAGAGTCAAAAGTCAAGCAGTTTGAAATGACACTATTTTGAATTTTTACCTATTAATTTTTAATTATTAATTATCAACTGTGTTCAATAAAATACTTATAGCAAATCGTGGAGAAATTGCCCTTCGTGTGATCCGCACCTGCAGGGAAATGGGCATTAAAACAGTTGCAGTGTATTCTACGGCGGACCGGGACAGCCTTCATGTGAAATTTGCAGATGAAGCCGTTTGTATTGGTAAACCACAAAGCAGCGATTCTTATCTGAACATTGCACACCTGATGGCGGCAGCAGAGATCACTAATGCCGATGCTATTCATCCGGGATATGGTTTTTTGGCAGAGAATGCAAAGTTTGCACAGATATGCGGTGATCATGGCATCAAATTCATCGGGCCCACTCCGGAAATGATCAATGCGATGGGAGACAAGATCACTGCGAAAGAAACCATGATAAAAGCAGGCGTTCCTGTGATTCCCGGCGGAGAAGGATTGTTGCAAAGCCTGGATGAAGCAAAAGGGCTTGCCAAACAAATGGGTTATCCCATCATTTTAAAAGCAACGGCCGGAGGCGGCGGAAAAGGAATGCGTATCGTTTGGGAAGAAAGTGAAATGGAAAGGGCATACAATACTGCAAAAGCTGAAGCTGCAGCAGCATTTAAGAATGACGGCATTTACATGGAGAAATATGTGGAAGAGCCCCGCCATATCGAGATACAGGTAGCCGGTGATCAATACGGGAATATCTGTCACCTCAGCGAAAGAGATTGTTCCATTCAGCGGCGGCATCAGAAATTGGTGGAAGAATCACCATCGCCGTTCATGACGCCCGAACTGCGCTATAGGATGGGAGAGGCTGCAAAAAAAGCGGCAGCTGCTATCAATTACGAAAGCGTTGGCACTATTGAATTTCTCGTAGATAAGAACCGCAATTTCTATTTCATGGAAATGAACACCCGTATCCAGGTAGAACATTGCGTTACTGAAGAAGTGATCAACTTTGATCTCATCAAAGAGCAGATCAAAATTGCCATGGGAGAGCGGATATCCGGAAGAGACTATGAACCGGAAATGTGTGCTATTGAGTGCCGCATCAATGCAGAAGATCCTTATAATGATTTTCGTCCTTCGCCGGGCAGGATCACCACCTTTCATCAACCCGGAGGCCATGGCGTTCGTGTAGACAGTCACGTGTATGCCGGATATGTGATCCCGCCGTATTATGATTCCATGATCGGGAAACTCATCACTATGGCCCAAACAAGGGAAGAAGCCATTGATACGATGTACCGGGCATTGAGTGAATACGTCATCGAAGGTGTGAAGACCACCATTCCTTTTCATTTACAATTGATGAAAGACGAGCGGTTCCGCTCCGGTAATTTTAATACCAAGTTTCTTGAAAACTTTGTATTAAGATAAATAAGCAGGTAGCCTTATTATTTACTCTTATTCAGATATTTTTGTGGCACCGCAGTTGTCACAAAATGTTTCACATTGGTAATTCTTGCTTCGAAAAAAGATGAATAGTTTTAGGTACAATCTTATTCA
>DASZXQ010000023.1:0-6544 GCA_035545755.1 Chitinophagaceae bacterium
AATAACCCATGGCCGGTTTGGGATATGAGTTTGTAAAGTAACTGCGATTGATCTCTGTACTCGGAGTAACGATCGGCATATCGTATGCATCACCCGAAGAAGAAGAAACTTCAGATACCCCATACAAATCAACAAGACTGCTATCGATCATTGGGGAGATCAGCCATTCGCCGATGGTAGCCCAGCCCTCATCCATCCAGGCATGCTTGGTTTCATTGATGCCCATATAAAATGGGAACATAGTATGAAATATTTCATGATCGGTAAGTTCTATACTTTCAGCAAGATCTTTCACAGGATTATCATTCACCATCATCGGGTATTCCATCTGATCTAATCCATCGACAACTGTTTCGTGGGGATAAGGAAATGGCCATGCAGGGAAAGTATAGCTCATTGCTTCAATCGTTTTTCTCGCATCATTGATCACCCGGAAATAATCTTTATGCTTTGGATTGAACACAGCATCCACCCTGGTTCTTCTCCCTGTTTTGGGATCCACTATAAGACTGGTGGATTTCCAGATATAATGATCGCTAACAGCGAAAACAAGATCTGTAACATCATTAGCTTCAAAATGCCAGGTATGCTCCGGTTTGCTATCGTTTGTAATGCCTCCTCTTATTAAATCGGTGCTATCAATGATTGTTGTTATCGCATCGTCCTGTTCTGCCTGCTGAATGCGCTGGCAAATAGTCGGAGAAAAAACTTCACTACAATTTTTCAGTTCGCCGGTGGCCCACACTACAAAATTTTGAGGTACGGTGATATAGGCATTGAAATGACAGAAGTCATTATAAAATTCCTGTGAACCAACATAAGGATTCGTATTCCACCCTTCGATGTCATCATACACAGCGATCCGCGGGAAAAAATAAGCGATAAAATCTGCATTCGGTTCTATCTCACCGGTGCGGTTATGTGATCCTTTATTCAAAGTATAATGATAACTAATATTAAAATGAATTGTTTTACCACTATCTAATTGTGGAATTTGTACTACCATATTGGTCCCATTTTCATGCAGCTTCGAAATATCAAATGATTTATCATCAATACGCATTTGATCAATGATAAGGCCATCGGATACATCATCAGGTGCAATTCTTCTATCACGGGGAGAACCTTTTTTATACAAATTGGGATAGAGTTTAAACAAGATCAATCTTAATGCATCCTTACTATTATTAGTATAAACGACGTCTTCATTGCCCGTCAATAATCTTGTAGCAGGAAAGAAGTTTACATGAATAGAATAGTCGGCTGAATTTTGCCAGTAGTTTTTCCCCGGTGCACCCGTAATCGAACGGGTCCCTTTATCATACGTCATCTGGATATTTCTTGGTGTTGGTAATGTATTTTGAGCAATCGCTGAAAAAGTTGCGAACATGCTTAACAAAGAAAATATTTTTTTCATGTGTGATAATATAGACTGCAATTTAAGGTGATAACGGCTTGCCGGGATAAAAGGAAGTATGAATGGTAATAATAATTTTTTTAATGAAAAATTCCGGCAACGATTTCGTAGAAAATATCATCATAACTAAAAGTATAGATTAGTTTTGAATCATTATCTTTTTTATGAAACGATTACTTACTATACAATTTTTATGTATTCTCGGATTGACTGCTCACTCCCAGGAAAAAGATCTGAATTATTATATATCGCAGGCTCCATTCAAGATGCCTGTAATAACGGTACCAACTTTTCCCGACAAGATTTTTTCAATTGCAGATTATGGCGGTGTACACGACGGGAAGACACTCAATACAGCGGCTTTTGAAAAAGCAATTACTGCTTGTGCAAACGCTGGAGGCGGCACAGTTCTCATTCCTGCCGGCACCTGGCTTACCGGCCCGATCGAGATGAAAAGCAATATAAATCTGCATACTGAAAAAAATGCTTTAGTTTTATTTACTGCTGACCATACACAGTATCCTATTATTCCTGCATCTAAAGGAAGCAGCAATTTTATCGTCCAGTCGCCTATATCCGGTAACGATCTTCAAAATATCGCCATCACTGGTGAAGGAGTATTTGATGGCAGTGGCGAAAGCTGGAGACCCGTGAAAAAATCAAAAGTCAGTCCTGAACAATGGCAAAAATTTCTTTCGTCCGGTGGTGTGTTGACTGCAGATGGTAAAACATGGTGGCCGAGTGAAGAAGCAATGAATGGTGATGCTTATTTAAAATCATTGAAAGGCAAAAAAGACCTTTCAGAAAAAGATTATTTACCTGCGAGAGATTTTCTGCGCCCAAGGCTGATCGTATTTACCAATTGCAATAATGTTTTATTGGACGGCCCGACATTCAGGAATTCTCCTATGTATGTTTTTTATCCAAATCGTTGCACCAATCTCACCATTCGTAATGTAACTGTCCAGAATGAATACTGGGCACAGAATGGCGACGGTATCGATATCAGCGCCTGCAAGGGAGTGGTCATTTATAAAACTACAGTAAGTGCCGGTGACGATGGCATTTGCATGAAATCAAGCGGAGGGAAAGGGCCTGATGATTTTGAGCTGGAAAATGTGCTTATCGCAAACTGTATAGTTTATCAATCCCACGGTGGTTTTGTTATAGGCAGTAATACGGATGGCGGTATGAGAAATATTTTTGTCAGTGATTGTGATTTTATCGGCAGTGATATTGGTATCCGGGTAAAAAGCAATGCAGGTCGTGGTAGTGTGGTGAAAGATATTTATGTGCAGAATATAAATATGAAGAACATCGTGAACGCTGCGATATCCTTCGATACTTATTATGAAGATATGCAGGTAGGCAGAATATTGGATACAGCCGGCAGGATCCGAAACAAGATCCCTGAGTTCCGGGATTTTCATATCAGCAATATCAATTGTGAAGGAGCCAAATCAGCTATCTACATTAATGGACTTCCGGAAATGCCCGTGCATAAAATATTTTTTGAGAACATGAATATAGCCGCCAATGCCGGGGCAATTATAAATGCCGCTGCAGATATTGAGTTGAAAAATGTACGGATCATCCCGAACAAAGGCCCGGTATATACATTGAGCAATTCCAGAGGCATTCATATTCTCAATGGTTTCTTGCCGCCAGCTATAGACAAGTTTTTGGTGGCAAAAGAAAATGTATCTGATGTAACGATCAGCGGAACAGAGTTGAGAGATAAGTCAAAAAATATAGAGTTAGGAAAAGGTGCTGATAAAAATTCTGTGATCGTTAGCGAATAAACAAAAGATGGTTAGACCACTTCTCCTTCAAGGTCGTAGTCGTAAGCCTTGGTGATCTTTACCTGCACAAATTCGCCAATAGAAAGTTTTTTATCGGAATGAATCACTACTTCGTTATCAACTTCTACGCTGTCAAATTCTGTTCGTCCCAGGTATCTGCCGGCTTCTTTTTTATCAATGATGACTTTAAAAGTTTTGCCTATTTTTTCTAAATTTTTTTCATAAGAAATTTCCTGCTGCACTTCCATGATTTCCTGGGCTCTTCTCTCCTTTTCTTCCTGTGGAATATCATCTTTTAGATCAAAAGCAGAGGTTCCTTCTTCATGCGAATAGCTAAAAATACCGACACGATCAAATCGTTGCTCTCGTAAGAATGATTTCAATTCATCCACATCATCCTGTGTTTCTCCGGGAAAACCTGCGATCAATGTGGTACGCAAACAAATGCCCGGAACTTTCTCACGAATCGTTACCAGCAAATCTTTCATTTCAGCTTTTGTGATCTGCCGTTTCATTGCTTTCAGCATATTGTCCGAAGCGTGTTGTAAAGGAATATCGAGGTAATTGCAGATATTTTCTCTTTCTCGCATCGCATCTAATATCTCGATCGGAAATTTGGAAGGATAAGCATAATGAAGACGTATCCATTCCAATCCTTTCACATCAGCTAAGCGATGAAGCAGATCGCCTAACATTCTCTTTTTATAAATATCAAGACCGTAATAGGTTAGTTCCTGTGCGATCAGCATGATCTCTTTTACACCACTTTTCACTAAACCTTCGGCTTCCCGGACAATTTCTTCCATCGTTTTGCTTACATGATTGCCCCGCATCAATGGAATGGCACAGAAAGCACAGGTGCGGTTGCAACCTTCGGAAATTTTCAGGTAAGCATAGTGCTTGGGGGTGGCTAAAAGCCTTTCGCCGATCAGTTCAGTTTTATAATCTGCTTCAAATTGTTTTAAAATTAAGGGCAGTTCCATCGTTCCAAACCAGGCATCCACTTCCGGGATCTCTTTTTCCAGGTCATCCCGATAGCGATGGCTTAAACAACCTGTCACATAAACTTTATCCAGCTTTCCTTTTTGTTTCAATGCCACCTGGTCCAAAATGGTTTGAATGGATTCCTCTTTTGCTTTTTCAATAAACCCGCAGGTATTTACTACAACGATATTATGATCGAGTTTTCTATTTTCATGCACTACATCGATCTCGTTCGCTTGTAACTGGCCACTCAGCACTTCACTATCTACAAGATTTTTGCTGCACCCAAGCGTAATGATGTTGACTTTGTCTTTATGGAGTTTTTTAGTCTTCATTATTTATTTTCGAGATTGAAGAGGCTGTTAACAAACTCATGTTTATCGAACATAAGCAAGTCTTCCATTTTCTCTCCCACACCAATAAATTTTACGGGAATCTTGAATTGATCGGCAATTGCTAAAACTACCCCTCCTTTTGCAGTACCATCCAATTTGGTAATAGCTAAAGCAGACACATCTGTTGCTGCTGTAAAATGTTTTGCCTGCTCTAATGCATTTTGCCCGGTACTTCCATCCAATACCAGCAATACTTCATTCGGTGCATTGGGAATTACTTTTTGAATCACTCTTTTTATTTTACTCAACTCATCCATCAAATGGGCTTTGTTATGCAGGCGGCCGGCAGTATCTATCAATACTACATCAGCTTTTTTGCTGACCGCACTTTGCACGGTATCAAATGCAACGGCAGCCGGGTCGGAACCCATGGATTGTTTTACGATCGGCACGCCAATCCGTTCACTCCAGATCGTCAACTGATCCACCGCTGCAGCACGGAATGTATCGGCTGCACCGAGTAAAACTGATTTACCTGCCCTTTTAAAATTATATGCCAACTTTCCAATGGTAGTGGTTTTTCCAACACCGTTTACGCCTACTACCAATATCACATAAGGCTTTACAGGCAACTCCGAATCGAAAGAATAAGAATTACTCTCAGGTGCATCAACCAAAATGTTTTCTATTTCCTGTTGCAGTAACTTATTCAGCTCAGCTGTATTCAGGTATTTATCTTTTGCAACACGCTTTTCAATGCGATCAATGATTTTAACCGTAGTTTCCACTCCTACATCAGCTCCTACCAGTGCTTCTTCCAGGTTATCCAACACTTCATCATCAATGGTGCTTTTTCCTGCAATGGCTTTGGTGATCTTTGAAAAAAAACCCTGGCGTGTCTTTTCCAAGCCCTGCCCCAGGCTTTCCTTCTCTTTTTTGCCAAAAAGTTTATTAAATATTCCCATGATGATTCAAAAATAAAAAAGTCAAAATTTAAAATCGATTACTACTACATTTTGAATTATTTATTATGTCTTTTCAATTAAATAAGAAAAGCCATCCGCCGCAGGAGGATAGCTTTCAGAAAAAATTTTTAAATCGTTTTATTTCTGTGCCAGGAACTCTCTCACTTTATCCTTATGAACGATCTGCTCTTTAAAAGTGTACGCTCCGGTTTTCGGGCTGCGAACCGCCTTGATCACTTTGCTCCAGTTCTTTGCTTCGGCTGCTGCTCTTGCATCTTTTGATTTGATCGCCGTTTTAGCTGCTTTTGCCATATGGAATTCGTTTAATTAGTTTATTTGTTTACTGATTGATTGATTTTAAGAACTGACTTTCTGATCAGCCAACCAAACTGTCAACAGGTTATTTAATTTCTTTATGAACCGTCATCTTCTTCAGGATGGGATTGTATTTTTTCAATTCCAGCCTTTCCGGATTGTTCTTTTTGTTTTTGGTAGTGATGTAACGGCTCGTGCCGGGCTTACCGCTGTTTTTATGCTCGGTGCATTCCAAAATTACCTGTACTCTATTACCTTTTTTTGCCATTGTTGTTCAATTTTATCAAATGTGTTGACCTTGTGCTCTTAATTCTTTTACCACATTATACAGCCCTTTTTTGTTGATGGTGCGGATACCTTCACCAGACACTTTTAATGTGATCCATTTGTCTTCTTCGGCGAGGTAATACCGCTTGGTTTGCAGATTGGGCAGAAACCTCCGCTTGGTCTTAATGTTTGAGTGAGACACTTTGTGTCCGCCCATCGGTTTTTTACCTGTCACCTGACATACTCTTGCCATGATCGTTTATTTTTTTAATATCATCCGGAAATAATCAGGACGGGGCGCAAAGGTAGGGGAAAAATCTCAAATATTGAATCCCAAATAATTGATTTTTTCCACGTAATCACTGTCAGTACTTCCACGAAAATAGCGCTTTATGAATGACCCATTGCAAATGTGAAATCTGATCTATCGGCACTCCATTCGAGGCCTGATCATCTTTT
>DASZXQ010000024.1:0-1519 GCA_035545755.1 Chitinophagaceae bacterium
ATACCAATGGTTCCAGCTTTTGAACAATGGGATCTTATTATCGTCCTGTTGTGACATAATTATTTTCTGGGCGAACGCAGCAACCCGAGGAAGACGATCACCAGGCCAAGGGCCAAACCGAACAATACACCAATTTTTATCCGGCGGATAAAAATTCCAAGCGCCAACCCCAGTATGATCGCAAAAATAAAAGACACTTCTCCCCTTCTTATATCTGGTTTTCGTTCTGTTGCCATTCTAAAATCCTTTTTTTCTATTCAGCGCAATGATATTTGCCATGAGTCGGTAAGCCCCCGGGATACCCGCAGGTAATTCTCTGAAAAAAACTAAACCCGTATATACAAAAACTCCTTTTCCATACTTAGCAATGATCAGGCTTCCATCATCATTATTTTCACCGGGGTCATGCATCGAAAATATCGTTTCAAATTTGTTTCGGTCAAAACCAGTTGCATGATAAATGCTGCGTTCCTGAATCCATCCTTTGAAATCATCCTGAGTAATTTTATTGGGAAAATTCAGTACCGGGTGATCCGGGTTTAAAAATTTTACCTCGGCATCTTCATCAGTGATCCTTGCGCCTGAAATGCGGAAAGGATAAGGACTCATTTTTGCCAATGACTGGTTATTCCGGTTGTATTGAACAATCAAATTTCCTCCGTCATAAATATATTTCATCAGCTTGTCATAATAATTGTTCATCAGTTCATTGGTATTGTAAGCTCTCACACCTGTGATGATCGCATCGTATTGCTGCAAATCGATTCTTGAAAGTTCTTTGTCTCCTAATATGGTCACTTCATATCCCATTTGTTCCAAAGCCTCCGGCACTTTATCACCGGCGCCAACGATATAGCCGATCTTTTTATTATAAATCTTCAGATCCAGTTTGCGGTTGATAACGGTAGCCACAGGGAAGTAGGTGATATTGGGAATGTGATCATATTTTATTTCTTTCATGCCCAGATGATATACATCATTTCTGCCATTACCCGCATCAACGCCGAAATGATATTCATTATCCATGTTCGCCTTCACAGAATAAATGACCGGAATTGTTTTATTTGGCTCGTTAAGAGTTATCTGGTCGGGATTGTATTCTATTTTTACTTTATCCGGTTGCTCCACACCTACATCTTTCAACACTGCATCAAATCCCATTTTTTCTCCCCGAATATCAAGCACACCTGCAAATACATTGGAGTCTTTTGAAACTTTAATTTGTTCCTCAGGAGAAATTAAAACAGGAGGAACAACGACAAGCGGCTCATATAATTCTCCCCGCACCGGGTCCGTAAATTTATACCTGACTGGCTTAGTAAAATCAATATTCACTCCGTCTATGTTCAAAGTAATGTCCGCAACGTATGCTGGGTCAACATCTGCCTGGCCGATCTTTTGCTGATCATCTACATTATAATAGCCTTCTTCCATTTTACGTTGCAGCCAATATGGTTGTGTAGGCATTTTAGTAGAAGGCACAAAAATTGTATTGGCAAAAAACACGTTGCTGTTTTTC
>DASZXQ010000025.1:0-3000 GCA_035545755.1 Chitinophagaceae bacterium
TTGATGGCGAATAAATAGCTAATACATAAAACTGGAGTGAAAGGCATCAGGGAACAAGAAATATCTACGTATGCCATACGTACCTAACATTCCTAAGTAGGCACAATCAACGGCGTATGTTCATGTGTGAGCGGTTATTGCAGGACATCAGCATCGCTACAAAACAAGCACGAATGATTTCAGACCCGATCTCTCGCTCTGAAAGCTGCACAAAAAATTAAATGGTAGTTCTTAAAAGACATCAATTTTAAGTTTGTACGATAAAATGTTTTTTTCGTAAATAAATAAATATTTATTGTTTATCAATAAATATTTATTATCTTTGCACAAAAGCTTAAAATTTTAAAATGATATCAAAAACAAACAACCTCGTATTTAAAGTCTTACATATTGTGGCCTGGATCATATTTGTCGGCCTGTGCATTGAAGCCGGAGGCTTAATAGTAAACTTCTTTGTAAGTCAGTTTGAACCTGAATTTGTCAAAAATCTTTATCAGAAACTGGACTTAACTGAAATGTATAAAGAAAGCAAATTGGCTTTTTACGGTATCTATGCCTTTATTCTTTTTATTGCGCTTTTAAAAGCATATCTATTTTACATAGTTGTTAAGCTCATGCACAAAATAGACCTATCAAAACCTTTCAGCGCTTTTGCCGCAAAACAAATTTCACAACTTAGTTATTATACTCTTTCGATCGGGTTGTTGAGTTACATTGCCAGACAGGTAGCTGAAAATTTAACACACAACGGTTTTGTCACCGACAACTTAGATCAATTCTGGGAAGACAGCCAGGCATTTATCTTAATGGGAGCAGTGATCTATATTATTGCAACTATTTTCAAAAAGGGAGTGGAATTACAAAACGAAAATGATTTAACTGTTTAACCTATGGCAATTATAGTAAACTTAGACGTTGTAATGGCTAAACGAAAAATGTCACTCAATGAACTTTCTGACAAAGTGGGTTTGACTTTGTCCAATCTTTCTATATTAAAAACAGGTAAAGCGAAAGCTATCAGGTTTAGTACCCTGGAGACCATTTGTAATGTGCTGGAATGCCAACCGGGCGACATTTTAGAATACGCTAATGAGAAACAAAAAACAACGAAGCGCTAACAAACAAATTTATGCCGTTGTTAGTGTTCCACTTTAATGATTCTCCTTCTATATTTCAACCACACCAACAACACTATTCAAGGAATGGTCTATCTTAGATCAGTTGCCGGTGTAACTAATTAAATAAGTAAAACACTGATAATTAAACACCAACGACAGCGTAATTTTTTCTTTCAGTTTTTAAGAAAGAATAAAAAAGAATTAATAATAATAACTTTATCTCAGCACAATATTTCAGATATACACCCTTTATATGAAAATCACAATTTATATACTTGCAATTTGTTTTGTAGGCTGCCAGGCAAAAAGAAAAAATATATTTGATTCTTTTAAAGGAAAATCAGATGTAATAATCTACTTAGAAAAATACAAACTTGACAGTGTGCCTGCAGAAGTAGGAATTTTAAAAAGTGCAAAAAGACTTTACATTAATAGAGATACATCGAATGGGTGGACAGTTTATCCGCCTCTCAGTAGTTTAGCGAATGTCATATCGGCGCCTCCTTTCCGAAATCTGCCAGATGAGATCACAGAGCTTACTAATCTTCAAAGTTTGACTCTTATTAATCTTGACTTAGTGACACTACCCGACAAGATAGATAGGCTTAAGAATCTCGACAGTCTTATTTTATTCAATAACAAATTGACGATCTCGAAAGAAATAAAAAAAATTAAGGGATTGAAAAATCTTAAATACTTGGGAATCCAGGGAAACGATGTTACAGCCAATGACCTTATTCAATTGAAGGAGTCAAATCCAAACTTAGAAATTAATCCTGGTTTAAGATAGGTATCACGGTCAACACTGCAAAACATTTTGTTTCGCAGTGTTATGCTATCATTTAAAAATGATCCGGCTTATCTTTATGAAATGAAAAAAATAATTATAGGTTTTGCGCTGCTCATTTACTCAAGCTTATTATTTGCCCAGTCCTTAACCGAAGCGGAAGCTATCCGTTTGGCGAGATTGCCGCTGCGTTGTATTGTCACTGAATTTCCCAATAAAACTTCTCATACTGCCGACGGGCCGGAAGATGCGGCGCTGTTGCCGGAACAATTGCATCCTGCTTTTTACGGATGCCTTGACTGGCACAGTTGTGTGCATGGGCACTGGTTATTGGTTAAAGTACTGAAACTATTTCCCAGCATTGCGATAAGGGATAGCATCATGCAAACACTGGGCAATACTTTCCAGTTGGAAAAAATGAAAGCAGAAGCTGCGTATTTTACCAAATACAAAACCACATCCAGCTATGAACGAACCTATGGCTGGGCATGGCTGCTGAAATTAGATGAAGAATTATATACCTGGAATGATCCAATGGCGAAGCAATGGTATGCTGCCTTACTACCGCTGACCCGGGAAATAGTTTCATTATGGAAAGCGTATATACCCAAAGAAACTTATCCCAACCGGACAGGCGTGCATCCTAACACGGCATTTGGATTAGTCTTTGCATTGGATTGGGCAAGAACCATGCATGATACCGCCTTTGAAAAAGCGATCATCGCCCATGCAAAAAAATTCTATTTAGATAACAAAGCCACTCCCGCTTACCTGGAACCGGACGGAACAGATTTCTTAAGTCCCAGTCTTGAAATAGCCGACCTGATGCGAAGAGTGTTACCGAAACAAACATTCATCAACTGGCTGAATCAGTTTTATGAACCACGCAGTATCAAACGCATCACCGAAATGCAGGTAGTAAGCGATCGTACCGATATGTACATCGTTCACCTTGATGGATTAGCGATCAGCCGTGCCTGGTGCATGAAAGGAATTGCTTCTGTATTGCCGACTGCTCATCCGTGGAAAAAACTCTTCAATGTCACTGCCGATAAATTTTTAAAAGAAGCATTGATCCACGTCACCAGCGGCAAT
>DASZXQ010000026.1:0-20830 GCA_035545755.1 Chitinophagaceae bacterium
ACAGATCAGTGAAATGGAAAACCCGGAAGATAAAACCATGTTCATGGAAGAATATAAAATGGAAGAGCCGGCATTGAACCGTTTGATCCGATCCGCCTATAAATTACTCGATCTTCATACTTTTTTTACTGCAGGCCCGCAAGAAGTAAGAGCCTGGACCATTCACGAAGGATGGAAAGCACCACAAGCAGCCGGAGTGATCCACACTGATTTTGAAAAAGGGTTCATCAAAGCTGAAGTCATCGCTTATGATGATTTCATTCATTACGGCTCCGAAGCCGCCTGCCGGGAAGCCGGGAAATTAAAAATAGAAGGGAAAGAATACGTGGTGAAAGATGGTGATGTGATGCATTTTAGATTCAATGTATAAGCCCAAACCCCTAAAGGGCTTTCAAACATTCACCTATTAATTTGCTCATTAAAAACTTTACTGCGCAACTTAAAAATTATCAAACGAAATCTCCCCCTTTCGTGGCCAGGAGGTTAAAATAAAGCTGTGATCGAAGCTCTTCCGACATGCACGGTTCTTGATGCTGCAGCTTTTCTTCCGTCATATTGAAAATTCAACTCGAGATTATTCAGCAATCTTTTTGTAAAACTTAATGACCAAAGAAAATTATTTCCCGGCAATAATCCATTCAGCATAATATAACTCACCGTGGTATTTGCCGGATAATTGTATTTGATGCTGTTGAACGTAAATTTCCCTGTAACGGAACTATTTTGAAGAATATTATACTTCGTTTCCAAATCTAAAGAATTGGAAAAAGATTTTTCGCCTCCATATGCAGGCAGGTTTTTTTGATTGTCCAAAGTATATCCTGCTATCAACCGAAAAGAAGTTCCTTGTATGTACACCAGTTGCGGCTGGATATCATAGATCGTTAATTGATAATTCCGGTTATTGAATTGAGGTGTGTACAAGGCATTGAATCCTTTTTTACTGTTAATGGTAAACGATATTGCTTTGCTGACATTCCATCGCCATTTGATCGTCCAGTCATTTCGTTTGCTGCTCTCATACCCATAAGTCAGTAACGATTGAGTGTTGTTACGAAGATTACTGAAATCCAGTCCCCATTTACTACTGAAACGATTAAATGAGAGCGTATTCACCCACACATTGCCTGCAGTAATAAGTGCTGTATCATTCACCCTGTATTTAAAAGGATTGAATTCAAAACTCCCGTTTGAAATTGCTTTGTTATTGATCTGAAGGGAAGTGAGCAGGTTGAATTTTGAAATAAATTTTTTCATTCCTTTCAACTCTGAATGGCCGAACAATATTTTCGGGTTGAAATTAAAACTATAGTTAAACGTGATGTAATTCGCTTTTACAAATTCGTTAGTCGGAGTAAAAATGCGGATGAATTTTGCCTGGTCCGGAAAGGCCGCCAGCTCAAATTCATTCAACTGCTGCACGCCATCATTATTATAATCGATCCAGGCATATTGGCCGGTCCCTGCCGGCACTTCCAGATATGCATAATCTCTTTTCTGTTCCTGCCCTGCTCCTACTTCATACAAAACATTTCCCGTTAACGCCCCTTTCCATTCATTCATCACATACTCCGCACGCCCTAAAATAGTTTGATCATTTTTTTGGTTAGTAAGTGTAGTATCAAATACTTTTAATTCCCTGAATGTAGCATTGAGATAAAGTTTTCGTTTGGGATTGGCCAATAGTTCTGTCTGAAGATTCAGGTTATAACTCCGGTCTCCACGAATAAAATCTTTATTCACCGGGTATTTATCAGATCGGGTGGAGAAGGTGACATTATAATGATTCTTCTTCTTTTCATCTGATTTTAGATAGAAAGAATAGGTATCAAATGAAAATGCCAAAGGTGTCAATGTATCAGAAATTTTATTTCTTGTTGCATTTTGCTCCAATGAATAATCAAACCCAACTCGCCAGTTTGCCAGTGTCTTCAATTGCTTGCTTATGTCGATAGTAGGCCGCAGGTAAGTTCCCTTATTACTTGAATCAGTGAAATTAGTGATCACAAACTGGTTATTGAATTGCCATCCTTTCCAATTCAGGGTATGAAGAATTGAATTTTGAAAACCATTGTAATTATCGCTTCGATGATAATTCATGAACTGGTAATTGAAAGAATTATTCTTATTATTCTTTAAACCAGCCGCAGCAGTGATGATGCTTTCCGTGGCAGAAGCAGCTACAAGCGGTAATCCCCAATCCCTGGTGAACTCAACGGTACGCAATCGCTCCAATGGTTTGAATTTATCCTGTACATATTCATAATCCAGTGCGGTATTCAGCGTAAGTTTATTCTTTGCACTCAACAGTTTTGCATTGTTCAATTGAAATTTGGCCGCATATCCCTTATTATTTCCTTTGCCTATCGAAGAAAAAGTGTTCGGATCATAATTACTCATTGCCAATTCCGTCTTCAGCAAAGTGTTTTTATCAATTGCATAATCAAGGCCGAGGTTGACGATCTGTTGTTTTTTGGGAGTAACTAAAATAATTACCGGATCATAACTTCCCTGCTTTATTCCGTTGACCGGGGCTACATACTGGTATACTTTTCCGTTGGCGCCATTGAGATCCGGAACATAATTACCATTGCCCTGCCCCACTTCGGCAAACGAAAGATTGTATTTCGCCAGGTTTGGATCAGTAGAATATTGATAAAAAGAATCCAATCCGCTGCCACTAGTTACATAAATTTTCTGATACAATATTTTTCCCGCAGCAAATGTGTCTAACGTGGCCGAAGGATAATAAGCATTCTGAATGCTGTCACCAAGGTTGGCTAAGAATTGTTCTTGTTTGGGATCCAGTATCTGGTTGATCTGTGAGTTCTTGGCGTCGTTATTACTGAACAATCCTACGTTTAGTTTTAGTTTTTTTCCAAGATCCACTTCTTGCGATAGATACAAATTCGCATTCAGGTAATTCCGGTCAGCATATTCAAACTCTATTTGAATACGACTGTCTTTGGTGATCATGTGTTTGGGTGTAAACGTAACTTCAGCCGTGTTATAATTGATCACGTAATCCTGGTCTTCTCCTCGTTGTAACAATTGGCCATCCAGAAAAACCCGTTCGGTATTTGCCAATACAATAAAAAATATTTCATTGTTGGCACCCGTCAAGCGATACGGTCCCTGGTTTCCTTCCAAACCCTGGAACACATTTCGGGTGAATTTCCCTTTTGCAATGGACCCGCTGGCTAATGTTTTTGAAACAACATTTTTTGAAATGTGGTTAGTAGTTTGAAATGAGATGCCCTGCAGCCGTTTGTAAAAATTCAAAAAATAACTTTGACTCTGCCGAATATCAATATCACCAAGATCCAATTGCCAGTTTTTCTTTTTGAATTGAAGGTACACCTGGTCAAACTCATTTAACTGCTGCGTCGTCCCATCGGGTTGTATAGGGATATTGTTATCGGTGATCGCTGCCTGTATCTCTATGCTATCGCCTAACATACCGCTCAACTGGAGATTCAACGAAGAATTCAACACTGCATCCTGGCTATTGCCAAATGCGATCTGTCGTCCGAAACTTCCTTCTGCTTTCAACGTTCCAAAATTGAAAATTCCTTTTTGCTCTTCCGTCAATCCATTATTGAATTGATAAGGTATCACATAAAAATTTTTCAATACACTATCCAGTGGCAAGTGCTGCGCTACAAAATTCAGCTGGTAAGGAAAAACCCTGTATGTGATGAGAACACTATCTGCAAATGGTTTTTTTATCCAATGCAAGACTGCTTTTACAAAATCAAGCCGGTAATCCGATGAAGGAACAGAAGTAATGAATAAGGTATTAGGGATAATACTCAGGGTATCGATCTTAAGACTGTCAGCAGTTGTGATCTTAAATTTTTTTTGACGAAGATTCGATGCTGTATTCAAAACAGGAAGCTGGGCACTGCTCCACAGGGAAACCAGCACCACACAAAGGATCAGTGATATTCGTCTCAAACCACTCAACAGCAGCGAGTTTAACTCAAAATCGCAAAATCCGGGCTTTTATTGTTCAAAAGTTTTCCCATCTTGTTAATTCCGGGAAAAGAAACGATTTGTACTTAGCCAAACCCGTAAACCTACTTATTCAAATGAAATAATGGAAGACGGTCGTTACATTACGGCCGTACGAATGGAACTGCTTTTAAATCTTTTTATTTTTCTGATGCTAATGCTGCCAATGAAAATTCAGCATTTAACCGTGCAATATTGGTAATGGAAATTTCCTTGGGGCAAACCGCTTCGCAGGCGCCGGTATTGGTGCAGGAACCAAAACCTTCTTTATCCATTTGTGCTACCATGTTAAGTACCCTCGTTTTTCTTTCCGGATCACCTTGCGGTAATAATGCCAGATGAGACACTTTAGCCGAAACAAATAACAATGCTGAAGAATTTTTACAGGCAGCTACGCAAGCACCGCAGCCGATGCATGCTGCTGCAGCAAATGATTTATCTGCTTTATCTTTTTCAATGGGAATCGCATTGCCATCAACTGCATTGCCGGTATTGACAGAGATATAACCGCCTGCCTGAACAATTCGATCAAATGCACTGCGGTCTACCATCAGGTCTTTAATAACCGGAAATGCTTTGGCTCTCCATGGCTCCACAATAATTGTATCGCCATCTTTGAAAGCTCTCATGTGCAATTGACAAGTGGTAGTACCTTCCCATGGGCCATGCGGACGTCCGTTGATGTACATAGAGCACATGCCGCAAATTCCTTCCCGGCAATCATGATCAAAAGCAATGGGTTCTTTTCCTTCGTTGATCAGTCTTTCATTCAATACGTCAAACATTTCGAGGAAAGACATCTCAGAAGAAATATCTTTTACTTCATACGTTTCAAATCTTCCTTTTGACGAAGCATTTTTCTGCTTCCAGACTTTTAATGTCAAATTCATCGTATAGTGCTCCATATTAACCCCCTGTTCCCCAAAAAGGGAACTTAGATTTAATTATTCGTTACTATAAGAACTTTTTTAGATTATTGAAAGCTCCAAAAGCCCCTTTAGGGGTTTGGGGCATTATTTATAACTCCTTTGTGTCGGCTTCACTTCTTCATACTTCAATTCTTCTTTATGCATTTCCCAATTATTCCCATTTTTATATTCCCATGCAGCCACAAACATAAAACGATCATCGTTTCTCAATGCTTCTCCATCCGGTGTTTGATATTCTTCTCTGAAATGCCCACCACAACTTTCCTCCCGTTGCAATGCATCCATACACATCAGTTCTCCCAATTCCATGAAATCTGCCACACGGTTGGCTTTGTCTAATTCAGGATTCATTTCGTTGATGGCTCCGGGGATCCGTACATCTTTCCAAAACTCTTCTCTTAAATTTCTTATTTCAGTTATCGCCTGTTTTAATCCGTCTGCATTTCTTGCCATGCCGCATTTATCCCACATTATTTTTCCTAAACGCTTATGAAAACTTTCCACCGTTTGAGCTCCTTTGATGTTCATCAATTTATTGATTCGTTCTGCCACTGTTTTTTCTGCTTCTTCAAATGCAGGATGTGTTGTCGGTATCGCAGCAGTTCTAATCTCATCTGATAGATAATTACCAACTGTGTACGGGATCACAAAATATCCATCTGCCAATCCCTGCATCAAAGCTGAAGCACCGAGACGATTGGCACCATGATCAGAAAAATTACATTCACCCAATGCATACAATCCCGGAACAGTGGTCATCAATTCATAATCCACCCACAAGCCGCCCATAGTGTAATGCACGGCCGGGTAAATTCTCATCGGTACTACGTATGGATTTTCGCCGGTGATCTTTTCATACATATCAAAAAGATTTCCATATTTCTCTTTGACCACTTCCATTCCGTGATGACGGATTTCTTCTGCCGTGGGGTTGTGATTACCTAATTTGCTGCATTCAATTTTTCCATAGCGCTGAATAGCTTCGGAATAATCTAAGTACACCGCTTGTTTGGAGGTGCCTACTCCATATCCGGCATCGCATCTTTCTTTTGCAGCACGGGAAGCCACATCCCTTGGTACCAAATTTCCGAACGCAGGATATCTTCTTTCGAGGTAATAATCTCTTTCTTCTTCAGGAATTTCATTCGGTTTTCTTGTGTCACCTTGTTTCTTAGGGACCCAAATCCGTCCATCATTGCGCAGCGACTCAGACATCAGCGTCAATTTGCTTTGATGATCGCCGGTAACAGGAATACAAGTAGGATGAATTTGTGTAAAACAAGGATTGCCAAAAAATGCTCCCTTCTTATGTGCTTTCCATGCAGCCGTTACATTGCTGCCCATTGCATTGGTAGAAAGATAAAATACATTTCCATAGCCGCCGGAGCAAAGCAAAACAGCATGACCAAAATGTCTTTCTAACTCACCGGTGATAAGATTGCGAACAATGATGCCTCTTGCTTTTCCATCAATGATCACCACATCCAGCATCTCATGGCGTGAAAACATTTCCACGGTTCCCAATGCGATCTGTCGTTCCAATGCCTGGTATGCACCGATCAAAAGTTGTTGTCCTGTTTGTCCGGCAGCATAAAAGGTACGCTGCACCTGCACACCACCAAATGAACGGTTGGATAATAATCCACCATATTCTCTTGCAAATGGAACGCCCTGCGCCACGCATTGATCAATGATGTTGGCGCTCACTTCTGCCAGCCGATATACATTTCCTTCCCTGGAACGGTAATCGCCCCCTTTGATCGTATCATAAAACAAACGATACACACTGTCGCCATCATTCTGATAATTTTTGGCTGCATTGATGCCGCCTTGCGCAGCGATGCTATGTGCCCTCCGTGGCGAATCCTGGAAACAAAATGCTTTTACCTTATAACCCAATTCTCCCAATGAAGCTGCTGCAGAAGCGCCGGCTAATCCTGTTCCCACTACTATTACTTCCAGCTTACGTTTATTAGCCGGATTCACCAGTTTGCAATGGCCTTTGTAATTCGTCCATTTTTGATCTAACGGTCCTGAAGGAACTTTTGAATTCAACATGAGAATTTGAAAATTTGAAAATTCATATTTATGTTGTCATCTGCAGTACTACTATCACTGTCCCTTACGTCGCACACTTCAACTGCAACAATTCTATTCAGCAATTTTATTAATATCTTTTCTTCACTCCTGACTCACCCTCACACCCAATTCAAATACATCGAAACCGGCATCATGGCAAATGCTAACGATACGATCACAGAAAAACCAATACCAACATTATTTATGATTGCCAGGTAACGATTGTTACTTACTCCTAATGTTCTGAATGCACTTTGAAAACCATGGATCAAATGCCAGCACAATGAGAAACAGGCAACAACATAAACGATCACAACCCATAGTTCACTGAACGTAACTTTCATGAGGTTATACAAGTTGTGCATTTCTTTTCCATCGATCACCGTTGAATTGACACCGGTGAATCGGGAAGGTATCCAGAATTGATTCCAGTGAATGATCAGGAAAAACAAAATAATTGTTCCCAATAATCCCATGCTACGGCTATACCATTTGCTGCCCCTGTTACCCAATTTCACTTGGTAGGCCGTGCCTCTTTTACTGCGATTCTGAAATTCCAATACCAATCCCTGGATGATATGAATGAAGAACCCGACAAACAATCCTACTTCAATGATCCGGATGACGATCATAGAGCCCATAAAATGGGCGGCTTTATTGAACATCACACCGCCATCATTGGCCCATATACAGGCATTGATACCGACATGTACTACGAGGAAAGAAATAAGAAACAAACCCGTCAAACCCATCACCAATTTTTTCCCTACTGACGAAGTAAACAATTCAGACCATTTCATAATAAAGAATCAAGGTGGGTTAAAAAATCCGCACAAAGGTACTACCGGAAGATCAAATTAAAATGGAAAACTTGGTTGATTTTAGTCAGGACACCTTGCAGGTAGTTGCGTTATCATGAGTCATGCCTTAAGACGGGCCATCAATTCACCATCAATTTTTTTGAATAGATGAAAGGGCTTATAAGTACGCCAGTTGTCAAGTTCCATTAGTTCGATATAGCGATTCAGGTGGGCTTTTTTAAAATCATACTGCGTTTGCTCGGGCATATTCAGGCAAACCACCCATCCATTTTCCTCGTTTATTTCCTCATAAAGCTCTTCATAATAATCTTTGCCGTCGCTATGATAGTTGAGGACGTTTTCGCCAACAAGCACAAATTTGTAAATACCTTCGTCCATAAACTTTTCCAGCACTTCCCGTTTCAGCTCCATGATATCATTTTCGATGGCATCATTCCATTCGCCGATCATTTCAATGATCGCATATTTTTCATCGTAATCGGCCAGCAATACCTTCAAATATAAAGTGCGGCTGCCAAAATCATCCCATTGCGGATGGATGTAATAATTATAAACGGTGTGGGAAAATTCGAATTCAGAATATTGTCGTCCGAAGAAAGGCGACCGCTCATCTTCCTCACTCACATAAATATGTCTCCAGTTGTAAAAAGGCTCAATGTCATGCATAAACCAACTCTCCGGTACAAATATAATTGACTTGGCAAAATTACTGAAGCAGGTAATCTTTCAGCTGACCAAAATCATTCTCCATTAAAATACTTTGCTTCTCTTCTTTCATAAGATCAGCCAATGAAGCCGGTAGGTCAACTTTTTTCCGGGTTGCTTTTTCAACAGCTCCAGGAAATTTTACCGGGTGTGCTGTTTCCAGGAAAATTCCCTTACCTGAAAATTCATCAAGGTATCGTTGTAAGGATAAATAACCCACAGCTCCGTGCGGATCCAGCAAATAATTATACAGTTGATATACTTCTCTAATAGTTGCCAATGTTTCTTCATCGCTGATGCTGTAAGAAGAAAGATCAGCTTTTAGTTCGGTAAAATGCTGATGAAAAATTTCCAGTATTCGAACAAAATTGCTCGGATTCCCAACGTCCATCGCATTACTTAATGTTGGCGCTGCCTGTTTCGGCTTTAATAGTTGCGTTTGGAGATAATCGCTTACTATGTCGTTCACATTGCAGGCAGCAATAAAATGTTTGACCGGCAAACCGGATTGCTGCGCTAAAATCCCGGCGCAGATATTTCCAAAATTTCCGCTGGGCACAGAGACAACAGGTGGATTTTTTTTATCCGGCCATTGCTTGTACGCAAAGAAATAATAGAACTGTTGAGGCAACCATCTTGCCACATTAATAGAATTAGCTGACGTAAGAAACCGTCTTTTATTAATTGTTTCATCCGTAAAAGCTTTCTTCACCAGTTGCTGACAATCATCAAATGTGCCTTTCACTTCCAGTGCATGAATATTTTTTCTCAACGTGGTCAATTGTTTTTCCTGCACCGGGCTTACTTTTCCGGAAGGATAAAGAATAACCACATCTACACCTTCTGTTTCATAAAATCCATTAGCCACAGCGCCACCGGTATCCCCTGAAGTAGCAACTAAAACAGTGACTTTCTTTTCATGATCTCTTAAAAAATAACTCAAACAACGGCTCATGAACCGGGCACCAACGTCTTTGAAAGCAAGTGTTGGTCCATGAAATAACTCCAAAGAAAAAATACTTTCATTTACCTGGACTAATGGGATTGGGAAATTGATCGTTTCGGAAACTATCCGGAACAATATTTCTTCCGGTATCACTTCATCAACATAAGGACGGATCACTCTGAATGCAATTTCTTCATTGGAAAAATTTTCAATTTGCGCAATGAACTGTTTTTCCAGGGGAGGTATTTGCTCAGGAAAATACAATCCTTTATCCGGCGCCTGACCCTTTATAGTTGCTTCCCTGAAATCAACTGTTGCTGATCGTTTATTTGTACTGTAATACTTCATGATAAAATCAAAATTCAAAAGTAAAAAGTCAATAGATCGTTAGAAAACCGACATTTTTTATTTTTGATTTTTTACTTCTTACTTAAATCCGTTCCACACCTTTTTTATTAATAGTTGTTACATACGTATAATATTCAATTCCTATCTTACTATAAATATCTTTCATTACCTTTTCTACTTCTTTCGCTGTACTTTCATCCTTGCTCAACATAAAAACGGAAGGGCCGGAACCGGAAATGCCGCCGCCTAATGCTCCGGCTTCTTTGGATTTTCTTTTTACTTCGTCAAAACCGGGAATCAAAATACTGCGAACCGGTTCGATGATCACATCTTCCAAGGAACGACCAATCAGATCATGATCGTTTTTCAATAGTCCGGTTATCAATCCTGCAATATTTCCCCATTGCCGGATGGCATCTTTCAGTAGAATTTGTTTTTTCAGAATTTGCCTTGCGTCGGATGTTTTCACTTCGATCTGCGGATGAATCACAGTCACAAAAAGATCCGGCGCCGGAATGGAAATGATATCTAACGGATGAATCGATCGGATCAAACTCACTCCACCTGAAATGCAGGGAGCAATATTGTCAGCATGTTTTACACCTGAAGCTAATTTCTCTCCATTCATGGCAAACCGGATCAGGTCATCATTGGAAAAAATATTTTTCAGTAAATGATTGGCAGCAACGGCAGCGCCGGCAGCGCTGGCTGCACTGGAACCTAATCCACTCCCGGGTTTTATTTGCTTCGTAATTTCTACCTCAAAACCAACATTATTATTCATCCTTTCAATAATTGAAAGCAACACCACGCCAGCTACATTTCTTTCCGGTTCTGTCGGCAAACCAAATGCGTCATTATTGTGTATGACAACTTTGGGTTCATTCAGCAATTTCAGCTGCATGATATCATAAGGTTCGTTTAAAGCCATGCCGAGGATATCAAACCCGCAAACGAGGTTTGCCACAGTTGCAGGGCTTTTTATTTTTACCTGTTGCATTTGCATTATTGTTTTACCGCTCTTAAAATATCAGCAAACACACCGCTTGCTGTAACTTCTGCACCAGCGCCGGCGCCTTTGACCACTAAAGGTTGCTCTTTATAGCGATCTGTATAGAACAAAACCACATTATCCTTTCCATAGAGATGATACAGGTCATGCGTCGGATCAATATGCTGCAAGCCGACTGAAGCCTTGCCGTCATTATAGGAAGCAACGAATTTTAATTTACATCCCTTTGTATTTGCTTCTTCAACTATTTTTTTGAAATGCGCTTCTTCTTTTTCCATTGCTTTATAAAAATCTTCCACAGAACCTCTCATGCAGGACTCCGGCATGAACGAATTATTCTGAATATCGCCCATTTCAATTTTTTGCCCTGCTTCTCTTGCAAGGATGAGAATCTTGCGCATCACATCAGTGCCGCTAAGATCTAATCTCGGATCGGGCTCGGTATAACCTTCTTGCTGTGCCTGCCTCACGACTTCAGAAAATTTTTTGTTACCATCATAATTATTGAACACAAAATTCAGCGTTCCACTCAATACAGCTTCAATCCGGTGGATACGGTCGCCGCTGTTCAACAGGTCATTCAATGTTCCGATCACAGGCAATCCTGCGCCGACATTGGTTTCAAAAAGAAAATGCGTATTGAATTCCCTTGCAAGGTCTTTTAGTTTTTTGTAATGAGCATATTCAGAAGAAGCCGCTACTTTATTGCAGGCAACGACAGCAATACTTTTTTTCAATAAACGGTCATAAAGTGCAGCGATCCCATCGTTGGCCGTTACATCTACAAAAACGGAATTGCGAAGATTCAGCGAAATAATGGTATCAACGAATGTAGATATAGCTGCTTTTTCTCCCCGCTGCAATTTTTCTTTCCATTCAGAAAGATCAATTCCTGCTTCATTTATCAGCATATTCCGGCTATTACACAAACCAACTACGCTGACCTGGATATGCATTTGCTTTTGCAAAAAAGTAATTTGCTGATCCAACTGAGCTAAAAGCTTTGATCCCACATTTCCTGTTCCTGCGACAAAAAGGTTGACTTGCTTATATGTTGTTTCAAAAAACTCTTCATGCAAAACGTTGATGGCTTTCCGGACATCTTTGGTAGCGATAACCGTTGAAATATTTTTTTCAGAAGATCCCTGTGCAATTGCACGGATGTTCACTCCATTTTTTCCCAATGCGCCAAACATACGGCCGCTGATACCGGAGTGACTCTTCATATTCTCACCTACCAAGGCCACAATGGAAAGATCTGCTTCAACTTTTAATGGTTCTACTTTCTGCAATGCAATTTCATTCATAAATACCGCATCGATCGCCTGCTTGGCTTTTGCTGCAGCAGCGGTTTCAATTCCCACACAAATGGAATGTTCAGACGAACTTTGTGTGATGAGGATCACATTGATCTTTTCATTACTTAATGCTTCAAACAATCTTTTGGAAAAACCGGGAATACCGATCATGCCGCTTCCTTCAAGGCTTATCAATGAAATATTATTGATACTGGAAATTCCTCTTACTATATTCCCATTTTTTTTGTTTTGTGATTCGATCACCGTGCCTTCATCATTTGGAGCAAAAGTGTTTTTTATGATTACCGGAATGTTTTTGCTCATGACCGGCTGAATAGTTGGAGGATAAATGACCTTAGCGCCGAAATGAGAAAGCTCCATCGCTTCCTGGTAAGAGATCTGCGGAATGATGCGTGCATTGGCTGTTAATCTTGGATCAGCGGTCATCATTCCACTGACATCAGTCCATATTTCCAATACATCAGCATTAAGAGCAGCGGCAATGATAGCAGCAGTATAATCCGATCCACCTCTGCCCAATGTTGTAGTAGTTCCATGTTGATCGGCAGCAATGAATCCGGGAAGAATAAATAATGAAGCATCGGATTTAGAAATGAACTGCTTTATTTTTTCATTGGTGTCATCAAATTGTACTTCTGCTGCAGTATAATTAGAATCGGTGACGATCAATTCCCTGGCATCTTTCCATTCATTATCGATTCCATCCGCTTTGAGTTTTGCAGAAACAATCTGAGAGGACAACCACTCGCCATAGCTGCTGATTCGGTCTTTGGTTCTTGCTGTCAGTTCACCAAGCATGAAGATGCCATTGCAGATATCTTCAATTTCATTGCAAGATTTTTTTACCAGGCTGAGCAAAGAACTTTGCTGTACGGCCGGGATAAGCGCTTTTACTGTATCGAGGTGGCGCTGCTCAATGACAGCTAACTTTTCCTTGTATTGTTCATTGCCTTCCGAAGCTAACGAAGCCGCCGACAATAAAAGATCCGTAACTCCGCCAAGCGCTGATACTACTACGATTGTTTTGTCTTTTTGAATTGTATTTTGAACAATAGCAACAACTTTATTTATATTTTCAGCAGTGGCAACCGATGTGCCTCCGAATTTTAAAACCTGCATTAGTTATGATTAAATTGAAAAATTGATTGAGTAAAACGAAAGACCTTCATTTGTCTTTCAGCACGTAGCCCATTTGGTAATATGAAAATGTTTAATCCCGTTTTACGGGATTGTTGTAGTTGTGGTTGGAATAATGGAAGAAGTATAGCTGATATTGTCAGCAGCTTCTAAGCAAAAAAGATCAATATGGTCAGAATAAATCACCACAACGATGATATGAAGTACACAAATTAATAAATGAATCTGAGAAATGAAAGCTTTTAAGTAATTGCCAGTTCTGAAGCTTTTTTCACACTGCCATACTTCAATAATAACTCTTTGGCTTTTTTGTAGTCGTCCATTTTCAGGCGTTCCATCAGCATTTTAACGCCACGGTCAACCAGCTTTTCATTGGTGAGTTGCATGTTCACCATTTTATTGTCTTCCACCCGACCTAACTGGATCATGACGGAAGTAGAGATCATATTCAACACCAGTTTTTGTGCGGTGCCACTTTTCATCCGGGTGCTTCCTGTGACAAATTCGGGACCAACAACAACTTCAATCGGAAAATCAGCCGCTGCACTGACTGGAGAATCAGGATTGCAGGAAATGCTGCCGGTGATAATGCCTTTTTTCCGGCATTCTTCCAAAGCACCAATCACATATGGAGTAGTACCACTGGCTGCAATGCCAATGACGACATCTTTGTCGGAAACATTGTAGCCTTGCAAATCTCTCCATCCCTGTTCTTTATCATCTTCAGCAAACTCTACTGCAGTGGTGATCGCTTTTTCGCCACCAGCAATAATACCAATGACCAAACCGTAAGGGACGCCATATGTTGGAGGACATTCACTGGCATCTACAATACCCAACCTGCCGCTGGTGCCGGCGCCAATGTAAAACAATCTTCCGCCCATCAGCATTTTATCACTTATAGCTTCCACTAATTTTTCTATCTGGGGAATAGCTTTTTCAACTGCCAGTGGAACGGATTGATCTTCCTTATTGATAAAAGTGAGCAATTCATTTATCGTCATCTTTTCGAGGTGACGGTATTTACTGGCTTGCTCCGTAATTTTTTCAAATGACATAGATCCGCTCTTTAACTGTGGTATTCGACCAAACCCGGCATGGGGTTTTTTAAAATTTTTCCTTGCTGCATTTGGTAGGTTGCGCAAAGGTCTTGTAATACATCCTGAAATCCAAATGCAACACCACCCACAAAATGAACCGGCAATATAAACGCCTCTTTGTAACGGCGTAAATGATTGAAGAAAAAGTCATTCAACCCATCCTCAATGATATTTTCTACCATATAATGCCCCCTGTTTTCTGCTAGAAATATAGCGAAACTTGCCAGATACCGGTTAGGCAAAGGTTTTTTATAAACGTTCTCCAGTATTTCGACCCTGTTGGTTACATATTTTGCATCAAATCTTGCCCGCAGGTCTTCATCAAACATATCGTACAAATAATATTGAATTACTTTTTTACCCAGGTAGGCGCCACTACCTTCATCGCCTAAAGCATAACCGATGCCCGGCGTTTGTCTTGCAATTTTTCTCCCATCATAATAACAACAAAAAGATCCGGTACCCAGGTTACCAACCATGCCTTTTTTTCTGCCGCAAACAGATTTTGCTGCGGCCGCAAGATCATTATCTACATACACTTTTGCTCCGGGAAATACTTGCTGGATCGCTTTTTTCACTATGCTGATATTTTCAGGATTAGAACAACCGGTACCGTAATAATAGATTTCATCGGGAGCGATGTTTTTCAGCTTTGGTTTCAGCTCTTTCAGTAAAAGTTCACTTATCTGCACCGTATTAAGAAAATAAGGACTGATACCCTGTGTAAAAATGGTTTTTGTTGTAGTCCCGGTCATCAGGCACCATTCAGCTTTTGTGGCGCCACTATCGGCAATAAGTTTGTGTGTAGGCATTAAAAAAAGTATTGATTTACATGAACGTAACAGGCTTTATCGTCAAATCCCTTACTTTGCGTTCAGTATAAAAAATAAAGGTAAGTGATGCAGAATAAAAAATTACAGGTTTGGCTGCCTCTTCTTTTTGCTATTGTGCTGATACTCGGCATGTATTTCGGCGATCGGCTACATGAAGATATGAGTAGCCAAAATGGTTTTTTCAAAACCAGCAAACGCAGTACCCTCCAGGAAGCATTGGACCTGATACGGCTGAAATATGTTGACTCTGTAAGGCTGGACACTTTGCAGGGAAATGCGATCCAGGATATGATGAACGAGTTGGATCCTCATTCGGTTTATATTCCTGCCACCAAATTGCAGGAAGTGAATGAAGACCTTGACGGCAAATTTGAAGGTATCGGCGTTGAGTTCAATATTTTCAGCGATACGATCAATGTTCTGTATGTGATTCCTGAAGGGCCGGGAGATAAAGCAGGGCTGCAGATCGGTGATAAAATTTTAAAAGCCGATGATTCTTTGCTTACCCGAAAAAATATGTCAGCAGATGAGGTGAAGAAAATCATCCGTGGTGAGCAGGGCTCGAAAACCGTGTTACAGATCATGCGTGACAACAAAGTCTTTAATACCACGGTTACAAGAGATATGATACCGGTATCTTCTGTAGATGCTTCTTATATGATCGACAAACAAACCGGTTATATCAAACTAAACAAATTCTCCGAGCAGACATACATTGATTTCATGAAATCGCTGGAAGCATTACAAAAGCAAGGAATGCAAAAACTGATTCTTGACCTGAGGGGCAATGGTGGCGGATTCATGAATGAAGCAGTGGACATTGCCGATGAATTCCTGGATGATGATAAATTGATCGTTTATACGCAAGGCATCAATTCGCCCAAGCAAGAATACAAAGCCAAACGTCCCGGGCTTTTTGAAACAGGAAAGTTGACCGTGCTGGTAGATGAATTAACTGCCAGTGCCAGTGAAGTATTGGCAGGAGCTTTGCAGGATTGGGACCGTGCTACTATTATTGGCCGCCGCACTTTTGGAAAAGGATTAGTGCAGCAACAATATCCGCTCAGTGACGGATCTGCGCTCAGGCTTACGATTGCCCGATATTATACACCATTAGGCCGCAGCATTCAGCGTCCGTATGATAAAGGGAAAAAAGAGTATATGGATGAAATATGGGAACGGTATTCCGATGGAGAAGCGTTATATGCAGATTCTAATAAAATCAGCAATGGAAAAGAATACAAAACGCCAAAAGGAAAGATCGTATATGGCGGCGGCGGCATTATGCCGGATATTTTTGTACCGATTGATACCAGCACCTACCAGCGCAGTTCCGCCAAGATTTTATTTGATGGAACTTTATACAAATTTGTTTACCTCTATTATTTGCAACATAAATCGCAGGTACAGCAATATGCCACCCCAGAAGATTTCATTAAGAATTTCAACACGGATAATGAGATGTGGCAGCAACTGGTCAAATATGCTTCACAGGATACCGTGAATCTTAAAACTGTTCCTGAAACGGATAAAGAATCATTGGAGAAAAGACTGAAAGCTAATCTCGCTAGATTCAAGTGGAGAAATGAAGGATATTATGAAGTGTTGAACACCGATGATGCCGTGATCAAAAAAGCAATTGGTGTATTAGAACAATAAAAGCAATCCTTTTTAAGAATTGCTTTTGCTGGTTAATGGTGATTGATCGGAGATTGATCTTTTATGATTGTTTGCTTTCGTTTCGCTCCCACCATTGCTTTTCTATGCGATAAGATCCGAACAGCCCCAATCCACCACCAATAGCGATCAATGCAAAGTATATAGCTGCAACGTTATCAGTCTGGTTGGTATAGGTGTTACCCCCAAAGGTTTCCGTAGTATAGCTATGTTTCAAAATATAAGCATCCAGGATAAAGGCTAAAAGCAAACCACAACCAGCGCCTATCAGAAGAAGAGCCCATTTCAGGTTCTTATATGGTGCAGGCCGATTACGGTTTTCTTTCGGATTCATTCCTTTTTCTATCATTGCCAGGTTTTCTTTCTTATACATATAAATAATTCCAAAGACCAGGAGGAAAAAACCCAGCGGAATTAAAACAGCAACTAACATTTCCGAAGCATGCATAATTGTAAATTTTATTTTTAAAAATTTGTTTCTGCCCTTTTCGACTACCTCTTTTTAATTGAGGTTACACAGTTTTAAAGAACTTTTTCTGAATCGTTTTACAAATACTATGACTACATGTGCTGAATAAAGGTTACAGCCATTAAATATCCGTAATTTGTACTGTAACCAGCACTAACATTATGTAGTCTTATAAGCCAGAATGTCAACCGGACTTAGTGATAATGAAATCATTGGCAAAGTACTAGATGGCGATCAACAGGCCTATGCCGGGCTGGTGGAGCGTTATCAGAACTATGTATTCACCCTTGCCATGCGTTTCACCAAAAACCGGGAAGACGCTGAGGAAGTCTCACAGGATATTTTTATTAAGGCGTATCGTTCTTTGGCAGATTTCAGAGGAGCATCCAAGTTTAGCACCTGGCTTTACACTATTGTCAATACCACCTGCATCACTTTCCTGCGCAAAAAAAAATTAGTAACGTATTCTTTGGATCATGAAAAAGTGTTTGATGTGGCTGACAGCAAGGATTCCGGCTTCAGGGCAAACCTGGTAGAACAAAAGTCAAGAACGAATATGGTGAATGAAGCAATTGCTTTACTTAGCCCCGATGATGCAGAGATCATAACTTTGTTTTATAAAGCGGAACAAAGCCTGGATGAAATAGGTAAAATTTTAGGACTAGACCCAAAGACAGCGAAAGTAAGATTACACCGTGCCCGACAGCGTTTGAAAGAAAAGATGGAAACCAATTTTGCTGAAGAGGTAAAAGATTTAAACTAAAAAGAAATTTATGGAAACTCAAAAAAATATCGAAGAGCGCCTGTGGGATTATATTGACGGAGCCGGTACTGCCGAGGAAAGGTCCCTGATCGAGCAATTGCTCCGGAGCAATAGGGAATGGCAAGCAAAATATCATGAGCTGCTGGAAACGCATCAACTTTTGCAGTCTTCTGATTTGGAGGCACCGTCTCTGAGGTTTACTAAAAATGTGATGGAAGAAATTGCGAAGTACCACATTGCTCCGGCCACAAAAACCTACATTAACAAAAGGATCATCTGGGGAATTGGTTTCTTTTTCATTGCTGTCATTATCGGCTTCTTGGTTTATGGTTTTGGACAAATAGATTGGACTGCGAAAAGTGATACGAATTTACCAATCGATCTCAGCAGAATCGATCTCAGTAAATTTTTCAACAATACATATGTAAATATATTTATGATGATCAATGTGGTGCTGGGACTTTTTCTTCTCGACAATTATTTCAGCAATAAAAGAAAAGCATTTCGCAAAAAAGAAGCTTGATGATCTCAAAATCATCAGGTCCGGTGAACCCTTCTGGAAACAGAAGGGTTTTTAATTTCCACCGCTCGAAGTTCTCTCTGGGTAACAAATTGTAACTTTGCCGTGCAAAAAACAGCTATGGATATCAAAAACAACATCCTTGAAACCATTGGAAACACTCCGCTGATCCGTTTGAATAAGATCACCAAAGATTTTCCCTGCACCGTTGCCGCTAAAGTGGATTATTTCAATCCCGGCAATTCCATTAAAGACCGCATGGCTGTTAAAATGATCGAAGTGGCAGAAAAGGAAGGAAAGCTAAAACCCGGCGGCACCATCATCGAATGCACTTCAGGAAATACAGGAATGGGATTGGCATTAGCTGCCGTGGTCAAGGGTTACAAATGTATTTTCACCACTACCGATAAGCAGTCCAAAGAAAAAATGGACATCCTGAAAGCCGTTGGTGCAGAAGTGATCGTTTGTCCTACCAATGTGGAGCCGGAAGACCCGAGAAGTTATTATTCTGTAGCGAGAAGGCTGGCAAAAGAAATTCCCAATTCATTTCATTGCAATCAATATGATAATCTCGCCAATCGCCTGGCGCATTATGAAACTACCGGGCCCGAAATTTGGAAACAAACTGACGGGAAGATCACGCATTTGGTTTGCACAGCAGGAACAGGAGGAACAATAACAGGAACAGCTATGTTTCTGAAAGAAAAAAATCCCAACATACAGGTATGGGCCATTGATGTGTATGGTTCATTGCTCACCAAATATTTTCGCACCGGGGAAATAGATATGAATGAAGTGCATCCTTATGTAAGCGAAGGATTCGGCGAAGATTTTGTGCCAGAGAATTATGACATGAGTGTGATCGATCATTTTGAACAGGTGACAGACAAAGACGGCGCAGTGATGGCAAGGCGCCTGGCAAAAGAAGAAGGAATCTTTTGCGGCTATAGCGCCGGCAGTTGCCTGCAGGGATTGATGCAATTGAAGAGCCGTTTGAAAAAAGATGACCTTGTAGTGTGCATCTTTCATGATCACGGTAGCCGTTATGTTGCCAAGATTTATAACGATCAATGGATGATCGAAAGAGGATTCCTTGATGTAAAAACATTCAAAGACATCATCAGTGCAAGAGGAGCTTCTAAAAAACTCGTCAGCGTGGAGCCTTCACAAACAGTTTCGGAAGCTGTAGCATTGATGAAAAAATTTGATATCGAACATATTCCCGTCATGAATGGCAACGGACCCATCGGCGCTATCAGTGAGGGCGGTTTATTCCAGAAAATATTCGATAATCCTGAAATAAAAAATGCCAGAATATCGGAAGTGATTGAACCTTCTTTCCCCATGGTGGAGTTTGATACACCGGTAGAACGGCTCAGCCATCTTATCAATAAAGAAAATGGCGCCGTGCTTGCCAAAGATGATGCAGGCAATTATCACATCGTTACCAAATACGACGTGATTCAGGCATTGGGCCATTAAGGAAAATCCACCCTTTCTATCTTATTGAACACAAACTGATATTGCATTAAATTGATTTTGCTACTCGTAAATCTACTAATATAACTATCGTTGTAGCCGCAATAGAATTCTCGCCTCTTTACGATTCAGACGGTAAATACCGTTGTATAAAAGTTTAGAAGTTTTGCTCTATAATATTAATGAACTCACAATTATTTTTGCATCAGAAGTTGATTGATAATTTATCAATCTTATCCGAATCCGATGTCCTGAAAGAGAAACCACCCAATAACTAACCAAGACCAATCCTTAGAAAAACCAAAGCCGATTTTCCTGATTTTAATCCGGACGGCAAAAAATCCAGTATCAGTCAACTTCTTTCTTTTTTTAAGAAGAATCCGAAAAACCAAATCCTGAAAAACCAAGATCCAACTCCGTACGAAAAACCAGATCCTGAAAAACCAATCCAGATCCTGTTCGAAAATCATCCAGATCCTGAAAACCATCCAGTTCCTTGAAGACCTAACTGCAATCACCGCAGTGTCCAAATCCAATGAAAAGATTAATGGTCCGGAACCCTCCTGCAATCCCTAGCTTTGCGAAGGATGGCAGGAGGCGCGGTGATGAAAAAAGACCCTCTCCTCCCTTCTATTTCCAATTTCAACTCATCGTTTCACTGATTCTTTTAAGACTTTTA
>DASZXQ010000027.1:0-29256 GCA_035545755.1 Chitinophagaceae bacterium
ATCAAGCGGTTCATCTGCCGGCCCTGCAGCAGCAGCTGTTGCAGGATTATTGCCCTTTACAATCGGAACTGAAACTTTAGGGTCTATCGTGTCTCCATCTGCACGATGCGGAGCAACGGGTCTTCGTCCCACATTTGGTTCAGTGAGTCGTTATGGTGCAATGGTGCTTTGCTGGAGTTTGGATAAGATTGGGCCCATTTGCAGAAGCGCCGAAGATGATGCTATTGTTTTTTCTTATTTAAAAGGAACAGATGGAGCAGATGCAGGAGCAATAGATCATGCATTTAATTACAACCAAAAAGCTGATCTGAAAAAACTTCGAATTGCCTACGCAGAAAATTATTTCAAAGGGTTGAATAAAGATGCTCCTGAATGGAAAGTGATCGATTTTTACAAATCCCAGGGGGTGAATGTGCAGGCGGTGAATTTCCCGGACACTTCGATGTATCCGGTGAATTTTGTGAACATCATTTTAAATGCAGAAAGCGCTGCTGCATTTGATGAATTGACAAGAACCAACCGTGACGACCTGATCGAACGGCAGGATAAAGATTTTTGGCCCAATTCATTTCGTACGGCACAATTAACTCCTGCAGTAGAATATATTAATGCGAATCGTTATCGTTATAATTTGTGCAAGAGCATGTATGAATTCATGAAGAATTATGATGTGCTCATTGTTCCTACATTTGCCGGTAGGCAATTATCAATGACCAATCTTACAGGAAATCCTGTTGTTTGCATGCCGATCGGTTTTAATAATAATGGTTTGCCTATAAGTATAACATTGGTTGGAAAGCTTTATGATGAAGCTTCTATCCTTGAAGCGGCCAAAGCATTCCAGGACGCAACAGATCATAATAAAAAGCATCCGGAATTATTTTTAAATTAATAATTAAAAATGAAAAAATTGCTTTTACCATTTCTTGTATTCCTGCTCTTCTCTTGTTCTCAAAAAAAAGAGGTTGATCTGCTTGTTTATAATGCTACCATCTATACGGTAGATTCGTCTTTTTCCACTGCAGAAGCAATGGCAGTGAAGGATGGAAAAATTGTAGAAACAGGCACAACTGCTGATCTTGAAAAAAAATATTATGCCAAAGAAAAATTAGATGCACAGGGAAAATTCATTTATCCCGGTTTTATTGATGCACACTCCCATTTTACCAGTTATGGATTCAGTTTGAACCGTGTTGATCTCGTAGGCACTCAAAGTTGGGATGAAGTGATCGAAAAAGTGAAAGCATTTGCCAAAGAAAATCCGAATGGCTGGCTGCTTGGCAGAGGATGGGATCAAAATGATTGGCCCATTAAACAGTTCCCCTCCAATGAAAAATTAAATGAACTGTTTCCGGATCGTCCTGTTTTTTTGACGAGAGTGGATGGACATGCTGCTATTGCTAATCAAAAAGCATTGGAATTATCAGGAGTAAAAGCAGGTGATAAATTAACCGGTGGCGAAGTAGAAGTAAAAAACGGAAAGCTTACCGGCATTCTTGTTGACAATGCTACGGGTTTGGTCTCTTCTAAAATTCCTGCACCGGATGTTGCACAAACAAAAGAAGCATTGCTGGAAGGACAGAATAATTGTTTTGCTGCAGGATTGACGACAGTGGAGGATTGTGGTTTACCTTATGAAACTATTTTGTTTATGGATAGTTTGCAAAAAACCGGTGAATTGAAAATGCGGATCTATGCGATGCTGAGTGACAGCAAAAGAAATATGGATTTTGCATTTAAAAACGGAAAAATAAAAACTGATCACCTGAGTGTATGTGCTTTTAAGTTTTATGCTGACGGAGCATTAGGTTCAAGGGGAGCTTGTTTATTACAACCTTACTCCGACAGGCCGGGATGGTATGGATTTTTATTAAGCCCTCAGCAACATTTTGATTCGGCAGCAAAAATAATTTCAGAAAAAGGCTGGCAAATGTGCACTCATGCTATTGGTGACAGCGGCAACCGGATGATCTTAAATGTTTATGCCAAATACCTGAAAGGGAAAAATGATCTGCGCTGGAGAGTAGAACATGCACAGGTGATCAATGAAAATGATTTCCATTTATTTGGTGACTACAGTATCATTCCATCTATACAACCCACTCATGCCACCAGTGATATGTATTGGGCAGGTGATCGTTTAGGAAAAGAAAGATTGAAAGGCGCCTATGCTTATAAACAATTGCTGGAACAAAACGGATGGGAGCCGTTGGGAACAGATTTTCCGGTAGAAGATATTGCTCCTCTTAAAACATTTTATGCAGCTGTGGTAAGAAAAGATGCGAAAGGATGGCCAGCGGATGGTTTTCAAATGGAAAATGCTTTATCAAGAGAAGAAACATTAAGAGGCATGACCATCTGGGCAGCAAAAGCTCAATTTGAAGAAAATGAAAAAGGCTCTTTGGAAAAAGGCAAGTTTGCTGATTTTGTAATTTTAGATAATGACCTGATGAAAGAAGCGCCGGAAAAATTATTGGATGTAAAAGTGCTGAAGACTTTTGTGGGTGGTGAGAAAGTGTATGAAATAAAATAAGTAGTGGATAGAATTTTATTCCCTGGAAATATTCAAAATCCTTAGCTTTTTTGAAGGTATAGAAACATTTATAAATCTACTGTCGGTGAAATACTACATAGCCGTTAAATCCACAAAACAAGCCAACAAAACCCCATATTTGTGTGTAAAATCATTATACAGTTATTACTGTCGTACAATAAAAATATTATGTTTGCCTGATGAACTGGACTGAAAATAAAAAAATACGTATTGCGATCCTCGACCTTTATGAAGGCCAGCCTAACCAGGGCATGCGCTGTATCCGTGAGATCATTCAGAATTGGGCAAACAGCAATGAATTCGATGTAATAAAAGATGAGTTCGATGTCCGTTTAAAAAATGAATTGCCTGATACTTCCTATGATATTTATATTTCTTCCGGTGGCCCCGGCAGTCCTTTAGAAACAAGGTTTGAAGATTGGGATATCGCCTGGTGCCATTGGGCAGATTCTATTCAACGCTGGAATGAAAACCCCGATACAGTTCACAAAAAATATGTTCTGTTCATCTGCCATTCATTTCAATTAGCGAGCCGTTATTTCAATGCCGGCCTTGTTTGCAAAAGAAGATCAGAAGCGTTTGGTGTATTCCCGGTTCACATGCTGGAAGCCGGAAGAGATGAGCCGGTATTTGAAGGATTAAAAGATCCTTTTTATGCTGTGGACAGCCGGGAATTCCAGGTGATACAACCAAATCATGAAGTGTTGAAAACAATGGGTGGTAAAATACTATGCATCGAAAAAGAGCGTCCGCATGTGCCGTATGAAAGAGCGATGATGGGCATTCGTTTCAGCGATTATATGATCGGCACACAGTTTCATCCGGAAGCAGACCCTATCGGTATGCGGATCCGACTGGAAAGTGAAGAAAAAAAGAAAGTTGTCATAGAAAATTATGGAATCGATAAATGGACTAGCATGATCGAGCAATTGAATGACCCCGATAAGATCATGTGGACCCAATCGCATGTATTGCCAAACTTTCTCAACCAGGCAGTAGAACATTTACATGCGGAACCTGTTTAAGAACCAGGATTATTATTTTTCTGATAACTACACATCCTGCCATTCGCTATTTACTACTTATTCCTTTTTCTTATCTTTCATTTAAAATCAGGATATGATCCCGTCCATCCGTAAGAAGTATAATGAATCTTTTACGCAAGAAAAATACCAGTCCTTCCTGCAGGAATTGAATAATGTTCATCCCGGAGCCATCGAATTCAGGGTGGCAGAAACGCCGGTCTTTGTTCCGAAAGACTTCAAAGAAAAAATACTTCATGCCTGCGAAAGCATCGTGGATATTATTGCTGACAAAAATTTTAAGCAATTAACGGAGAAATCAATTCCGCAAAACCTGAGAGTGCCGAACGAGAACGACCATTCTCATTTCATCTGTTTTGATTTTGGAATTTGCGTGAATGAAAAGGGAGAATATGAACCGCAGTTGGTGGAAATGCAGGGCTTTGCCAGTTTATTTGCGTTTGAAGCCATGGTGCCAGATATTCATCGCAAATATTTTTATACACCGCACGGATTTTCGAAATTCCTGAATGGCTATCACAAAGACACTTACATTCATTTGCTGAAAGAGATCATTGTCGCCCATGAAAAACCGGAACATGTGATCCTGCTGGAAATATTTCCTGAAAAACAAAAGACAAGAGTGGATTTCTTTTGTACGCAGGATTATCTCGGCATTCAACCGGTTTGTCTAACCAAACTCATCAAAGAAGGACGTAAATTATTTTACCTGAACAATGGAATAAAAACTGAAATAAAACGCATTTATAATCGTATCATCTTTGACGATCTCATGCATCAAACGCCTGAAGTGCAGGAAAAGGGCAAGATCATGTTCGAAGAGTTAGATGTAACATGGATCGCCCATCCGAACTGGTTTTATCGCATCAGCAAATACACGTTACCATTCATAAAGCATCCATACGTTCCTCAAACATTTTTCCTGAATCAAGTGAAACAAATTCCTTCTGACCTCGAAAATTATGTTTTGAAACCTTTATTTTCTTTTGCAGGGCAAGGTGTGGTAATCGATGTAACCAAAGATGATATTGATAAAGTAAAAGATCCGGAGAACTGGATATTGCAACGGAAAGTTCATTATGCAGATGTGATCCAAACACCAGACATTCCTGCCAAAGCTGAAATACGAATTTTCTATTTCTGGAAAGACGGAGCAACAAGACCGATAGCTGCCAACAATCTTGCCCGCATCAGTAAAGGTAAAATGATAGGCGTACGATATAACAAAGACAAAGAATGGGTAGGCGGAAGTTTTTGTTTGTTTGAAGGCTGACAATACTATTTTTTTTACAACTTATAAAAATGTCATACAAATGAAAAAAGCCAATTACTTACTACTTCTATCAACTATATTCATTGCAATAACAGCATTTATTAATCAACAGGAAGAACCCTGGAGACAAGACCAATTAATGGAGCCCAAAGATATGGCAACCATCATTAATAATCCCTCAGCGCAACAGCCGCTTATCATCTGCATCGGCCCTGCAGGATTAATAAAAAATGCAATCAATGTTGGTCCTGCCGGTAAAAAAGAAAACCTGGATAGTTTAAAAATTTTTTTGACAAAAGTAAAAAGGGACAGGTCGATAGTTATCTATTGCGGTTGCTGCCCATTTAAAAATTGTCCCAATATCCGGCCAGCATTTACTCTTTTGAATAAAATGAAATTTACGAATCAGAAATTACTCAACCTTTCTCATAACCTGAAAGCTGACTGGATAGATCAGGGTTATCCAATGACAGCACGCCAATAAAATCATGAAAGCTCATTTGAAGAAATGGTTTCCCGGTAATATAGACATAGATAAAATTAAAATGTTGGATCGATCGATAAAAACCACCTAAGCTTTTCAATGCCGGTCAGAACTTTTTATTTTGGAATTTTAGGAAAATGTAACTGATATTTGCCTGATGCAAGACATTAAGAAAATAAAACCAAAAGAAATCGTTCCCGGCATCACCGGTTATTATGCCCATGGGGAAAAAATGACTCTTGGTTATGTGGAGCTTTTAGAAGGAGCCAGCATTCCCATGCATCAACATCCAGAGGAGCAGATCACCTACATCATCGAAGGACAACTGGATATGATCATTGATGGCAAGCCTTTTTCGTTAACTTCCTGCATGTATCATGTCATCCCTTCCCATACACCTCATACCGCAGTGGCAAAAACCTTTTGCAAACTGATCGATGCATTCAGCCCGGTAAGAGAGGATTATAAATCATAATAAGTAAGCCACGTTCCGATCAACACTCCGTGCAGCAGAACATGGCATTTATTTTACACTTCCTCGTGGTGCACAAATGTTTTGCGATAGAATAGCCAATAGATAACCGGGAAGATCAACAATGTTAATATCGTTGCCGTGATCAATCCCCCGATGATCACTACGGCGAGTGGCTTCTGCGATTCGGAGCCAATACCATGAGATAATGCAGCAGGCAATAAACCCAATGCCGCCATCAATGCGGTCATCACCACCGGTCTTGTACGAATTCGAACACCCTCCATGATGGATTTTTCCAAAGACAATTTTTGCCTGAGTTTTTTATTGAACTCTGAAATTAATATCACACCATTTTGAACACAAATACCAAACAATGCGATAAAACCAACACCAGCTGATATCCCGAAATTTATTCCGCTGATATGCAATGCGAGAATTCCGCCGATCAAGGCAAAAGGAACGTTCATCAATACTAATGCGGCATCTTTTATGTTTCCAAAGGTGATGAATAATAGTATGAAGATCGCAACAAGGCTGACAGGAACTACCTGTCCCAAACGTTTGGTGGCCCTCACCTGGTTTTCAAATTCACCGGTCCAGTTCAAGCTGTAACCCGGAGGTAATTTCACATTAGCATTTACTTTTTCCTGCGCTTCTTTAATAGTGCTGCCGAGATCCCTGTCACGCACCGTGAATTTTACTCCGATAAATCGTTTGGTGTTATCCCGATAAATGAAAGCGGCTCCGGTGACTTTTTGAATTGTTCCTATCTCTTTAAGCGGGATTTTTTCTCCCCGCAAAGTGGGCACCATGATATTCCCGATATCCTGTTCATCTTTGCGATATTCTTTGAGATACCGGATGCGTATATCAAATTTTCGTTCTCCTTCATATTTTACCGTTGCGGTCTTACCTCCTATTGCCATTTCAATCACCGCCTGGGCATCTGCCTTACTTACTCCGTAAATAGCCATTTTTTCTTCATCCAGGTCCACGCTGATCTCCGGCTGACCGATATTACGCATCACACCATAATCATTGATCCCTCTTACTGTTTCGATCTGTTTCAATACCGCGTCGGCCAATGTATCCAAGGTATGCAGATCATCGCCAAAAATCTTTACTGCATTATCTGCATTCATCCCTGCTACTGCTTCATGAACGTTATCAATGATCGGTTGAGAATAATTGTACACGATACCCTGGTAGTTCTTCAATCTTTTATCCATCTCATCAATCAACTGATCTTTGGTAAGTTTTCGTTTCCATTCTTTTTCCGGTTTCAGATTTACCTGCATCTGTACATAATAAAATCCGCTGGGATCTGTTCCATCATTCGAGCGGCCGGACTGTGATAGCACGCCATCTACTTCGGGAAAGCTCATAATTTCTTTTCGCAATACACTTACCATCTTCACTGTTTCGGTCAAAGAACTACTCATCGGTAGTTTAGCTTCTACCCACAGTGCTCCTTCATTGAGTTCCGGTAAAAATTCTGTGCCAAGCCATTTTACTGAAAACAAAGTTGTTGCCAACAACAGTACCGCCAGGGACAGACTCAATTTTTTATGATGATAGGTCCAGCGAAATGCATTGCCCACTCCCTTGTTGAAAAAATCGACTACAAAATTCTTTCGTTCTTTCACATTTTTTCTTAGCAGGAAAGAACTCAGCACCGGAACCAATGTCAATGTAAATATCAAAGCACCCAGCAAGGCAAATCCCAGTGTCCAGGCAAGCGGTGAGAACATTTTACCTTCTACTTTTTCGAAAGAGAAAATGGGCAGCAGTGCCGTAACAATGATGAGCTTAGAAAAAAATACTGCTTTACCCATTTCAGCGCCGGTCTTACGGATCAATCCTAACTTGGCCAGTTTGTTGAATTTGTCCATTCCGTTTTTATGGGCCATATGATCCAGCGCTACAAATAAGCCTTCCACCATCACCACCGCCCCATCAATGATAATTCCAAAATCCACAGCGCCGAGTGAAAGCAGGTTGGCACTCATCCCTTTCAATTTCAAACAAAGAAATGCAAACAGCAACGCCAACGGAATAATAATGGAGACAATAAGAGTGGTTCGCCAATCGGCCATGAATAAAAACACTACTACAGTAACAAGAATGATCCCTTCGATAAGATTGTGAAGAATAGTGTGAGTGCAATAGTCCATCAGATTGTCCCGATCATAAAAAGTTACCATCTTCACATCCGATGGTAATATTTTTGTGTTGAGTTCTTCCACTTTTGCTTTCACTGCTTTCAAAACTTCACGGGGATTTTCTCCTTTACGCATCACCACAATTCCTTCTACTACATCATCATCGTTGTTCAAACCTACCTGGCCGACACGGGGGGCACTGGATTCTGTCACGGTAGCTACATTTTTTACCAATACCGGGTTTCCTCCTTCATTATCGACAATGGTATTTTCTATATCTGAAATAGAAGTAAGCAACCCCAATCCACGTACCACATAAGCCTGCCCGTTTTTTTCAATGACATCTCCGCCAACGTTGAGATTACTTTGCGATACCCGTTCGTAGACCTGCAACGGAGTGAGATCAAATTTTTGCAACTCCACCGGATCTACACTGATCTCATAAATTTTTTCCTGTCCGCCAAATGCATTGATGTCTGCCACACCGGGTACCGAACGAAGCTGACGATCGATAACCCAGTTCTGAAGGGTAAGCAGATCACGGCTATCCCTGTTTTTGCTTTGCAAGGTATATCTAAAAATTTCTCCTGTGGGGCCATAGGGCGGCTGCACATCTGGCTCCACTTCATCGGGGAGTTGCACATTCCGCAATTGATTATTTACCTGCTGTCGTGCAAAAAAATCATCCACCCCGTCGTCGAAAATTATTTTGATCACCGACAATCCAAACATAGTGATGGAGCGAACATTACTTTTTTTCTGTACACCGTTCATGGCAATTTCGATCGGCGTAGTTACAAAACGTTCTACTTCCTCAGCGCTTCTGCCATTCCACTGAGTAATGATAACGATCTGCGTATTGGTAATATCCGGGAATGCCTCTACAGGTATTTTGATATAGCTCACAATTCCTGCAATGACCACTACACCTACCCAGAAGAAAGTGAAAACCCGGTTTTTCAAAGAGAAGCCAATAATATTTTTAATAAACCTGTTCATACTCTTTTTTTGATTGTTGATTGGATCGGTTAATCGTTCAGCGCATCATAAATGAGCATCTGGTTTTGAGTGATCACCGTTTCCCCTTCCTGCAAACCGCTGCTGATATAGGTCAGATCTCCAACCTGGCGATATACATCTACCTGGCGGGTTTCAATATGATTACGGTCTTTGAAGATCATCACCCAATTCTTACTTTTATCAAAAATGACAGCAGCAGAAGGGATAGCAATTAATTTCCTGTTCTCATTATATTCTACTGCTACTGTTGCACTCATTCCGGGTTTTAAAGACAAATCTGAATTAGGAATCCTGATCCGCACTTTCATCGCTTTGGTATCAGGATCAAGGATGTTGAAAATGCGATCTACTTTTCCATTGAAAATTCTTTCCGGATAGCTGATCGTTTTTATAGAAGCCGGCATTCCTTCAGTGATCAGCCGGATATCTGATTCGTTTACGTTTGCGATCACCCACACTTCATTGATTTCTGCAATGGAAAACAGGTTATTCAGATTGCTGCTGCTCAATACCACATCGGGATTGATATTTTTTTCTACTATGAAACCGCTGATGGGAGCTGTTACATTGTACAAAGCACCTTGCTTCAAATCATAAATAGCATACAGTTGTTCAATGCGCTGTAACGCTGATTGAGCCTTATCCAGTTCAGCCTGCGCTGCCAGTACATCCTGCTGAGTATTGAGTTTACTTTGGGCCAGTTCTTTTGCTACCTGCAGGTTTTTTTCAGCTACAGTAACATCATTCATTGCATCTGCTTTTTGTTTTTCATAGTCAGCTGCTTCACCACTCCGTATGACAGCAAGTACCTGCCCTTTGCTTACATGGTCGCCCAATTCAACATTTACCTTTATCACATTACCACCTACTATCGGAAATACCTGGTATGATTTGCTGTTATCAGCCATAATTTTTCCATACAAACGCAATTCGTTTTTCACATCCGTATACTGTGCTTTGGCAAACCTGGTATTGGCCATCATTGTATCGGTAAGGGTAAAAGTGCCGGCCTGGCTATCCGCTTGTTTAGCATTATGGCACGAAGCCAACAGGATGATACAGATGCTAAATAGAAAATTTTTTCTCATACATATTTTTGTTTAATAAACTGGAAATTCAACTGAGTAATTGATGGTCTCTCCTGATAGCGCCAATTGCTTTTTTACCCGGTTCACTTCAGCAATGCCGGAATTATAGGATTCAAAAAAATCCACAAACTCCAGGATGCTGATATTCCTTTTCAGGAAATTTGTAGTCATGCCATCGAACACCGTACTGAAATCAGCACTGAACATTTTTTTTGTTTTCTGGTATTCAGAAATACTACGCTGCATACTATTCCATGCTGCTGTGACTTCGCCGGTCACGGTGGATTGCTGTAGTTGCTGATTGACTGTTGCCACATTACTTTGTACCTGCGCCGCTTTAATATTTCCCTGGTTGCGATTCCAAAAGGGCAATGGAATTCCGAATGTAAGCATGTATTGATTGTTGAATGCATTTCCCCGCTGATCATACGAAGCACCAACGGTCAGGTCGGGAACAGCCAGGCTTTTCTGATAATGAATATTCAGGTCAGCGACGGACCTGTTCAACGCCGCTTGCTGCAGATCGGAACGATGTTGCAACGCCAGGTTCATCAGTGAATCCAAGACCGGTAATTGTTCATATTTAGCCCATGATGCATCGTCATATTGCGGCAATACAAATTGATTGGTCTGCAACAGAAGGCGCAGGTCTTTTTGTTCTTCTTCAATATTATTCAGAAGTTCTGTGCGGTCATTATTCAAACTCATGTATGCAGCCTTCAGACGTACCACTTCTTTGAGAGCGATATTTCCTTTGGCAGCCTGCTCCTGGTAACCTGTAATGATCGAGTCCAATTGTTGCAAATGCTGATTGTATTGCTGCACAGTGAGCAGATCAAAATGAAGTGAAAGGAGGTTGTTGTGCAACTGGTATTTCAGGTTCCGCATCAGGTCTTCCATTTCCAGTTGTGCTTGTTTAGTGCTTTGTTTGGCCAGTTCCACCAGGTTTTTTCTTTTTCCACCCAGCAGGATCAGTTGATCGAATTCAAAACTTTTTTCACCGTTTTGGCCGGCATAAAAAAGTTGTTTGTTCTGGGAATCGTACGTATTCAATCCAATGCTGAATTGCGGATTGGGATACAATTTTGCCTGAACTTCCAGCGCTTTTTGCGCATCTACATTCAGTTGGGCTGCAACCATCATCAGGTTTTTTTGCAGGAACATCCTGTCCGCAGAATCCGTATTCACCCGCAAAGTATCCTGTGCCGTGCCGCAAAATGACCCAAATAAAAAGTAGACTGCAAGCCAGTACCTACAATAAGACATACTTATTTATTTAAAAAAATTTATGAAATCTTGATTACAAAATCAATTGAAAAAAATTCCTGATCTCGGCGGAGGTGAGCTAATCTCCCTGAAAGGAGGGCAATATTTACGCAATTTAAAAAAAGAATATTCTTTTCTGTTTAAATACCGATTATTATTCGGCTCTTTCATCTTATACTGATGTGCCTCATAAAAAACCATATTAATTGCCTGGAAATAGCGGGCATTGTCATCATCTGAATCCTGGAGGGGCTTGTGCTTCACATGGCAAATAACTTCCAGGTACTGGGCCAAACTATTGATATCTTCTTGTTGCTGTCCACTTTTATCATAAGTGTCTATCTCATTTACCTGTGCGATAAACATAGAAAAATTGATGTGACTTATTAATACCAGGCAGGTAACAATCTTAAACAGCATATCGGGGCAAATATATAAAATCTCTCTCTATATGACTAAGCAGGACCGATAGAGGTATTCAAAGTTTTCAGATAATAATCTTTAAAAAAATCTTTTATACATCAATCAATTAAAAGTAAAAAGGGGTTGCATGTATTTTTCCTGATTTAACCTTCCATATCACTGCCGGCCCGGGAAGTCGTATGCTATTGAACCAACCGGGAAACGGAATACTACTCTTTCCGGTCCAGGCTGCGTCTAATCCAAATAATAATTTGCGTTGCCTGTCAAATGCTGGTATTTTCTTTCCATTAATTTCAGAAGGATTGTTTATAGCACCCGTCATCCCTTCTGCACTGCATCCTACATCCAGATTAGCCCATACAGGAATGTAATGCGCTGATGGAATAACTGAACGGACATTTAAGGAAAGCCAGTAACTCTGCCCGTTATAATCTTTCAATATCCGTTGCAGGAAATTTGTTCCCAATTCGGCCGGGTTATATTTTGCATATATACTGGGATGAAATGAAAATCGCATCTGGATCTTTTGCTCCCCCCATTTGTATTGTTGCAGCATAAAAAAACCGGCGCCAAAAACATTAGCTGCCATATCTCCCGGAGAAAACCCCCATTGAGAAGAAAATCCATCCATAATCTCGATCATAAGAAGATATCCTAGGCCGGTTAAACCGCCAATGAGAATCGCATCATTATTGTTTGCGCCGCTCCATCGCATCAGGTTATACTGAATAGCCGAAATGTTATACGCCGTAGTAGCATGGCCCATTTTATCCATTCCTAACCATTCCATGTTATCATTAAAAAAATGAAACCTGCTATGCGGATACTTTTTATACCAAAGTAATTGAAGACCTGCCGTCACTGCGGATGCGACAGCAGTCTCTCCAATTATGGCAATATGAAACCGGGATGATTGAAAATTGGATGAAGCATTCAACAAGCCAGTGTTGTTCCGCACCTGGGCACTGCAACAGTGCCAGTGAACCAGCAATGATAAAAGAAGAAATGCTGAACCTATTATTTTACTAGACTGTTTCACTGAATCAACCTTATTCGTCCGATCTAACTTTGAATATCCGTCAACGCATTTTCATCAGGCTCGGGTGAATGCTTTGTATCAAATCGCCTGTATGCCCATGCAAAAAAATGAGGGAATACCAGTAAGGAAAATATCATTGCACAAAGAATACCCCCGATCACTACCCTCGCTAAAGGCCTTGAGCTTTCTGATCCAATTCCATGAGAGATAGCCGCGGGCAATAACCCAAAAGCGGCCATAAGCGCTGTCATCACAACCGGCCGTATTTTAGAATTGACTCCGAGTTTGATCGCAGTGTATAACGACTGATGGTGCCCATGAATCTTTGTTTGCTCAAGATTTTTCTTGAATTCCGTGATCAGCAATACTCCAAACAAAATACAAATACCGAACAAAGCAATGAATCCAATTCCTGCGGAAATACTAAAATTGGTAGCTGTCACGAAAAGTGAAACAATTCCACCGACAATTGCAAAGGGAACATTAAGGAAAACAAGACCTGCGTCTTTAAAATTTCCAAACATAGAGAAGAGCAGCAGAAATATCAACATCAGGCTAAGCGGAACAACCTGCCTGAGGCGTTTGGATGCTCTTTGTTCATTTTCGAAATCGCCCTGCCAAACAATAGAATACCCTTTTTTGAAATGAACATTATTTTTCACTTTAGTTTGAGCTTCTGCTACAGCGCTGCCCATATCTCTTCCACGCACGGAAAATTTTACTGCAGCATATCGTTCATTCCCATCCCGGAAAATGAGACATGGGCCTGTTTTCCTGGTGATCGTTGCAATTTCTTTCACCGGAACTTTTGACCCGCTTTCTGTCGGCACCATTAAATTTCCGATCTCTTCCGCTGATTGCCGATATTGTTCCGGCACTCTGATCCGGATATCGAATTTTTTGACCCCTTCATAAAGCGTGGACGCTGCTTTTCCGCCTATAGCCATTTCGATTACGGCATCCGCATCTGCAGTAGCCACTCCATACAAAGCCATTTTTTGCTGATCGAGATCAATGTCCAGTTCAGGCTGACCGATATTTTTAATTACACCGAGATCTTCTATACCCCTTACTGTTTTTAATTGATTATATATTTCTTCGCTCTTATCTTCCATATAATTCAACGAATCACCAAAGACCTTCACTACGATCGAGCCCTTAACGCCAGAAACAGCTTCTTCTATATTATCCATAATAGGCTGGGAAAAATTCAGATCCGCTCCGGGAATGACAGATAACCTTTTATTCATTGCATCGATCAGTTGTTCTTTCGAAATGTGTGGGTCCCATTCTTTCTCCGGATACAGCGTTATATGAAATTCATTGTTATAAAAGCCTGTAACATCAGTTCCGTCGTCCGGTCTGCCAGTTTGTGTGACCACTGTTTTCACCTGAGGAAAGGTCATCAGGTCTTCCCGAACCTGTTTTGCAACTGCTACTGATTTTTCCAGGGAAACGCTGTAAGGCAACTGAACCCGTAACCAAATGGAGCCTTCATCGAGTTCCGGCAAAAATTCTGTTCCCAAAAAACGGAAGGAATAGAGTCCGGCAGCAATGATGATCAATGAAACAATGATAGTAGTCCTTCGGAATTTTGTCGTTATATGAAATGCTTTCAATACTAACCCTGAAATAAAATGCACGAATGGATTATGCTTCTCTTTTACATTTTTTCTCAACAATAAATTAATAAGAACAGGGACCAGTGTCAGCGTAGCAATAAGCGCTCCCAATAATGCAAAACCCAGTGTGTATGCCAGCGGAGAAAACATTTTTCCTTCTACTTTCTGAAAAGAAAATATGGGCAGCAGTGCCGCAATAATGATCACTTTGGTAAAAAATATTGATTTAGCAAGGTCGGCTCCTTTATTCTTCAGGATTCCCATTTTAGCCAACTTATTAAACCGAAGCATCCCGACCTCTTTTGCTTTATGATCCAGCACTACAAACAGACCTTCCACCATTACTACCGCTCCATCTATTATGATCCCAAAATCGACAGCGCCCAATGAAAGGAGATTGGCAGACATGCCCATCAATCGTAAACAAATAAAGGAGAATAAAAGGGCAAAAGGAATAATGATTGAAACAATAAGAGTAGTTCGCCAGTTGAACATAAAAAGCGACACTACAAAAGTGACCAGCAGGATACCTTCAATCAGATTATGAAGAACGGTATTGGTGGCATAATCAATAAGGTCCTGCCGGTTGTAATAAGGAATTATGCGAATATCCTTCGGCAATATATCATCATTGATCTTTCTGATTTTTTCCTGCAATGCCTGTATTACGGTAGTTGGGTTCTCGCCCTTTCGCATAAGAATAATGGCTTCCACCACATCATCTTCATTTTGCACCATGCGTTTCCCCGAAGAGTCAATAATGGCATCGGAGCGACTTACATGTCCCAGCTGCGGCAAGTGAGAAATTTCCACATCGGCAACATCACTAACCAATACAGGTATGCCGTTGATGTTTCTGACAATAATATTTTTTATCTCGTTAATGTCATTCAATAACCCGATACCTCTGACCACATATGCCTGATCATTACTGTTAATCACATCACCACCGATATTGATATTGCTTTTTGTTACGGCGTCATAAACATCAAGCGGAGTAATGCCCAATGTCGCAAGTTTGCCCGGATCTACTTTGATCTCATAATCTTTCGTTTCACCTCCAAAACTGACGACATCCGCTACACCCGGAACAGCCCGTAACTGTTTTTCAATTACCCAGTCCTGCAATGTCTTTAGTTCACGAACATCTCTTGTTGTGCTTCGTAATGAATAGCGGTAGATCTCGCCGGTGGGCCCGGTAGGCGGCTGCACAGAAGGCGTAATGCCCGGAGGAAGTTCTGCATTGGGCAACAAATTATTTACCTGGATCCTTGCTTCGTTATTTGTTACATTATCTTCAAAAACAATTTTGATATATGAGAGGCCAAATATGCTGGTGGAGCGAAGACTTACTTTATTCTGAACCGGGTTTAATGCTATTTCAATGGGAATGGTTATGAATTTTTCAACTTCTTCGGCACTGCGACCGGGCCATTGTGTTATGATCACTACTTCAGTATTGGTGACATCGGGAAATGCTTCGATCGGCATGTTGCGGAATGTGATAAAACCGGTAATCGTCAAAGCCACTGCAGCGAACAAAACGAAGTAGCGATACTTTAAAGAAAATGCCAGTATAGATTTCAATATTTTTTTCATAATTGATCATTATTTCTAACCATTCAATGCTTCATAGATCAAAAGCGCATCCGAAGCAATTACTTTATCTCCTTCATGAATGCTACCGGATATATAAGTCCTGTCCGCATACCGGCTGATCAGCTGCACGGGAACGATCCGAATATGGGACGGCCCGTCACTTACCAGGACATAATACTGGCTATGATCAAATATTAAGGCATCGGAAGAAACACACAGTGATTGCTCATTGCTTTTGTTAGCAACTGTTATGCTCGCAAACATTTCAGGTTTAAGTAAAAATCCGGGATTAGGAAGCACCACCCGTATTTTCATAACCTTGTTAGCCGGATCAAGTACATTCAGAATCTTGTCGATGTTGCCGGAAAAAGTTTTGCCGGGATAAGCAAGTGTAGTCACTTTTACTTCGTCACCAAGATGTACGCTATTGATATTTGATTCATAAACATTCGCCCATACCCATACCTCTTTCAGATCAGAAATAGTGAAAAGGCTATTGGAATTATCAGCTCGAATAGACATATCATTATTTACCTGCTTTTCTACCACGAAGCCGCTGATCGGCGCTTTTATAATGAACCGGCTTTCCGTATTGCCGCCGTTGATCTGCAATACGTCGCTGGCTTTTTTCCATTGCGCCTGTGCCTGTTGATAAGAAGTTCGTGCATTGACAAGATCCTGTTCAGAGATCAGCTTGCTTTGATACATGGATTCGGCTGCATCAAGATTTTTTTTGCTATTGGCCAGGTTCGCTTCAGCAGAAGCCAGATCGCTGGCATAACCAGCCATTTCACTGCTGCGTATCACCCCGAGGTTTTGGCCCTGGTGTACATAATCCCCGGACTGCACATTCACATTGCTAATGATACCGCTGACCATTGGATAGATCCTCGCCACTTTTTCTTCATTAAAAGAAATCTTTCCGGTAAGGGTCAGGCTGCTGATGAGTGGGCATTTAATAACCGTGTCGATCCGTAAAGTCTGGTACATTGAATCAGAAACCGGCGATGGTAGTTCTTGTTGTGGTGCTTCCACTTTCCGGTTGCAGTTCAGTAACAATAACGGCACTGAAAAAAGCAGAACTGATATAACAATCCTTTTCATTGTAAAAGATTTTGGTGTGACAACAAATAATTTGTCTCGATAAAAATATCCTTACATGATATCCTTTACCGTTGGAAAGCATTTAAGCATTCCAATCCGGAAGATGAAACAGTAAAAGACATGTCAGATAAATACGTGTAACCGATCAGATTTTTTATCAGTTATCTCCGTCTCATGTTCATTCTGATTGTAAGAAGTGCTTATGCTTTGGGAGGAGGAGAAAGAATGTCCAATACAGGTGAATGCCATTTATTTTCTTTGAAAAGTGCGTATTCCTTTTTTTGTTCCATTACAGGAGTATCGCCGGAAGTTTTTGATTTATATAAACTGAAATCATATAAGGGCATGGACACTACCTGGCAATAACGGGCATTATCATCGTCCTCATCAGGGCGGGGTTTGTTTGAATGATGCAGCAGGATATCATGGATATATTCTCCCAGGGTATTGATATCATTTTGAGGTCGCCCTTTTGCGTCATAGGTGTCCACCTCATCCACCTGAGCGATGAACATCGTAACGTTGACATGTGCAGTCAAAAAAAGTATGGCAAAAAGATTGCGCCACATAATGGCGGCAAAATTAGAAAATCAACTATGAGTCAGTAGCTGATTTGTATTTCGTTAACATAATAAAAGCAGCTTTTAAGAATTATTATTGAAAGAGTAAAGAGTCCGCGCCTGACACGGGAGCTCATAGCCAGTACTTGAATCTCCTGATAAACCAGCGTTTTACCAGTTGAGTCAAGAGGCAATAAGATAATAAGATCCCGATCAGCCAGGGAAAATAAGCAGCGGGTAATGCCTGCATTTTGAACGATTCGGCGAATGGTGAAAACGGGATAAATATTCCGATGGCCATGATCAGGGTTGTTAATGCAAGTACTGGCGCTGTAGCCCAGCTTTGAATGAAGGGGATTTTCCTGGTCCGTATCATGTGTACGATCAATGTTTGTGACAACAAACCTTCCACAAACCATCCGGATTGAAACAACGACTGGTGTTCGGGTGAATTGGCTTTAAAAATAAAAAACATTACAGCAAATGTGGCATAGTCAAATACAGAACTGATAGGACCAATAAATATCATAAAACGGCTGATACCTCCGGCACTCCATTTCTGCGGCTTCTCAATAAATTCATTGTCCATATTGTCCCATGGAATAGATACCTGTGACGTATCATACAGTAAATTCTGCACCAGTATTTGTGTGGGAAGCATTGGCAGGAACGGAAGAAAAGCGCTGGCTCCCACTACGCTGAACATATTCCCGAAATTGCTGCTGGCCGCCATCTTGATATATTTAATGATGTTGCCAAAGGTTCTTCTGCCATGAATGATGCCGCGGCGCAGCACCATCAGGTCTCTTTCGAGCAAAATAATATCAGCGCTCTCTTTGGCTATGTCCACCGCTGTATCAACAGAAATACCTACATCTGCATCCCGCAAGGCAGGAGCATCATTGATGCCATCGCCCAAATACCCGACGGTATGTCCTTTTGCCTGCAATAATTTTATGATCCTTGCTTTCTGCATGGGGCTCATCTTAGCAAGGATATTGGTATGTTCCAGCGTTTCTTTCAATTCATCATCTTTCATATTTTCCACTTCCGCGCCGAGTAACACATTTTGAACAGGAATACCTACATCTTTACAGATCTTTTTAGTTACGATCTCATTATCACCTGTCAATACTTTTATACTGACGCCTAATTTCTGAATGGCTTTGATCGAAAGATCCGCTGAGGGTTTCGGCGGATCCAGAAAACCGATGAAACCGGTAAGTGTCATATGAGCTTCATCATTGACAGAATAATTAAGTGTGCCGGGTTCAAATTCTTTTACTGCTACGAGCAACACTCTTAATCCTTCTTCATTGTATTCCCTGATTTTTTTCAGGATATCCTGCCGCATAGCATTGTCCATTGGCACGGCCACATCACTTTCAATATGCAATTGCCGGTCTGCACCGGGATCAAATGCCCGGGTGCAAATGGCCAGCATTTCTTCCGTTGCTCCTTTGCATATCATTAAATGTTTGCCATTATCCCTCTGCAATACGACCGACATCCGGCGCCGCGTGAAATCAAAAGGTATCTCATCCACTTTTTTAAAGTGCTCATCAATCTTCAACACATGGCTTACTTCGGCATGTTCCAGTACGGCAACGTCGAGCAAATTCTTTAATCCCGTCTGGTAATAACTGTTGAGGTAGGCCCACTTCAGCACTTCATCATCTTTTTCCCCATAAATATTGCGATGTATCTCCAGTACAATTTTATCCTGCGTTAATGTACCTGTCTTATCCGTGCATAGTACATCCATTGCCCCGATATTCTGGATAGCATTGAGACGTTTTACTATTACTTTTTGCTTACTCATACTCAACGCTCCTTTGGCAAGATTGGTGGTCACGATCATCGGCAGCATTTCAGGCGTTAATCCAACAGCTACCGTCAGTGCAAAAAGAAATGCTTCGATCCAATTGCCTTTGGTAAAACCGTTGATGAGAAAGACCAATGGCACCATCACGAGAATGAACCGGATCAGCAACCAGCTTACACTATTCACTCCTTTATCAAAACTGGTTTCCTCTCTTTTAACCGCAATAGCCTTGCTGATGCAGCCGAAATAGGTTTGATTTCCGGTTTTTACCACTACCGCCATTGCAGAACCGCTCACTACGTTGGTTCCCATGAAAACAAAGTTTTCCAACTCGATCACTGCTGAATTATGCTGCTCCGACAAGGACGTATCCCTTTTTTCTACCGGCAATGATTCGCCGGTGAGAATGGATTGGCTGATAAAAAGATCTTTGGACTGAAGAATCCTGCTATCCGCCGGGATCATATCTCCCGCAGACAGAAATATAATATCGCCGGGGACCAATTCTTTTATATGAATTTCTTTTTTGTTTTCTCCCATTCGCAACACGGTAGCCGTGGTAGTAATCATTCCCTTCAGCTTCTCTGCCGCTTTGTTACTCCGGAATTCCTGCCAGAAGCGGATCATTGAACTCAACAGGATCATGGAAGATATTATGATAAGTGTATCATATTCCTGGTGCTCCGGCTTCACCAATATTACATCAGTAAGAAGAGAAACCAGCGCCACCGCAGAAAGCACGGCATTGAATGGCGTGAAAAAGGCGTGCATCAACTGTATATACCAGGAAGGAGCTTTTTCATGCACTATTTCATTCAGCCCGTATTGTTTCTGTCTTTTCTCCACTTCTTCTTCCGAAAGACCGGATGGATTGGTTATTAAAGCTGCATAACAGGAATCCATACCTGAAGCAGCGATATCTTTAATATAAGCATTGTCATATTCAACTTTGCCAGTAGCAAGCTGAATAGTACTTCTGACTTTTGATCGTAATTGCTCCAGCATAGAAAATCCATTAGAAGAGTTAAAAAAATTTGCTTGGCTCTTTTAAAATTCCACATGCACTCTTGCGGCAAATACATGCACAGGTCCCCTGTCTTTGTTATAAGCAGGATCTTTCACAAATTGGTAATCGAAAGTTAACCATAAAAACCGCCCTGCTTTGGCACTATAATATGTTTCGATGATAGATTCCCTGCCATAATTCAGTTTACCGTCACCGATAATAAATCCATAACCGCCATCTTTCAGAAATTCCATATGATCTTTTGAAATGCCATTTGTTACGGCTGCAATCGCCCAAACATCATCAGACCGATGCCAGGCCGAACCTTTTGAAGAAAATCCGATACAAACAGTATTATCTATTTCAGTAAAGGCCCAGCTGGCATATTTGCCATCATTCCATCCTGCACGAAGAAACATACCGGTATTTTCAGAAACCGGTTGTTCAACATTGAGGCCTAGCCCGGTTTTCTTCCCGCCGTATGTATTATTTTCTGCATTACCTGCAATTACATTCAGCAAAAAAGTATTGTTATTGGCAATAGCCTCGATCCCGTCTTTGTAGGAAGGTGATCTTTCGTCACTATTACTTACAAATAGGAGAAACTTCCCGGGACGCTTAAGAACAGAAAAGTTATGTTCAAATTCCAACGTCTCCGAATGAGCTTTAAACAATTTATACTCCATCAAATGATAATTGGCAATGCGGGGAACAGCCACAGTGGATAAACGGATCGCCCAGTTTGGTTTTATCAATTCAACGACTACGCCTTCTGTATATCCTCTCGTATTAGCGGGATAATCCCATGCACCATTAGCCCAAATACTCCAGTTACAAAATTGCGTTCGTGGATCTTTGCTATATGCATTGTCATCAAAGAAATCACTGATAGCAAATTTTCCAGCCGAGATGACAATACGATTTAGGGGTTCTTTTTCTCCCAATTGGTTGGCATCGTCTTTTACATATTCATATTCACTTCCGGGAAGTGCGAAGTACTGACGCAGGTACGCTCTCGCTACAAATACCTCTGGCTCTACTGCGCCCACCCGATATGTTTCACCATTCAAAGCACCGGCAACGCCTTTGGTATAACTCAATCCTTTTCCACCCGAAATCTCGGGATTGAAATATAACGATGCCCCTTTCCATAACCGCCTGGCGAGATATAAAGTGGAAGTAAGGCTTGTTGCTGCCGGCTCAACACTGTCTGCAAGGCTGTTCAGGCCGGCGTAAGAAGACCTGAAACCGGAATGTTTCTGTGCAATAACTGTAAACTGAAAATGCGCCGACCACTTTGCGTTCGGATCATTCTGAGCATAATTGACAGCAGTTATCAGTAATATGAACCAGATAGTGATAGTTGTACGCCTCATTTTAATTGTGTTTCTGTTTTTAGTACGGGAGGATCTGCAGCGGAAGATCAATAAAGATCCTGTATACATTGATCTTCCAAATTCGCTTACTGCGCCTATGGAACTGTGAAGGAGAAAAAGTAATCTTTCATAAACAAATACGACAACGCAGAAAAAGTTATATGTCGTGATGTGAAGGCACGGCGTTCGCAGCAATACGATACATGAAAACGAAAACAATGAACGCAATGTTTATGAAAAAGTTTATGTGATACGGGAGACGGGTATGTATGATGCCGTTGCTTAGCTGAAAAAAGATCAAAAGACTGCATATACAATAACTGGCTGCATTGCAAAAGAAGGATTTTGCCCTGTGACAATAACCATATGTACGCTTTTAACAGCACTATCATGACAATTGTTGAATGAAACCTTATCTGAGCAACCGTCGTCCATAGAAATTTTAATAATTAATCAAGGTGCAAAAGTAAAATTGATTTATTTCAGGAGTGAAATTTATTTTTGAAACAGTATGGCGTTTTGTAAATGATGAGCTTTCATTTTGCAATACCAGCCGCAGTCTATCTTCATTAGGAAGAAACGATCATTTATCAAACTAAATACTCACTGGCAACCAATAAGAAATTCGATTTATTTATGCCGCTTTGATGAACTAAATCCTAAGGTTTACCCTGATTAAATAATAGCAAATTGAAAAGAGAGTATATAACCATTGAAGGTAACAAATTTGTTATTTCACCTTAAACCTCATACCCGCATACAACATCCTTCCAGATACCGGGCCCCATACTAATGAGGCATCGAAATAAGGACTGAAAGGCTGGTCCGCCGCGATGATGGCATCATCTGCTTTTTTATTTTCCAGGTCATAGCCCGCCGCAATAATGCGATCCTGAACTTTTTCAATCGAAGTAAGTTTGGGATTAAATGCCAGTAAAAGCATATTACTTTCAACATCCCACTCAGCAGACTTCACGCCTTTTCCCTTTGCAGCTTTCTCGATCCTTGCTTTACATTGATCACATACGCCAAACACTTTAAAGGAAATAGTTGAGTCTTTTGAAGGCCTGTTAACCTGTGAGTTGGAAAACTGGAACAGTAAAAGCATTCCAGCAGCACTCATTATATATCGAAACGCTTTCATGATTTTGCATTAGAACTTCACAATTCGCCCCCGGAATGATCCGGTCATTACAACACTACATTTAACAACAGGGCAAAATCATTTGCAAAAGAAACATTACCGAACCCGGTATCAGTGATGAGAAAGTTACACGTCAACGGGATCTTAAGAAGAATATTCCACTCAGCCTTTAAGCATTTTATCTAAAATATTTTCCAATTCTTTTGGAGAAGGATCCATGGCCACTACTCTTCCATCTTTATCTATCAAAAAAGAAGTAGGAATAGCTTCTATCCTCCATTTCGCAGGAGTAGGTGCATACCATCCGCCTTTATCGATCACTTCCAGCCAGCTTGCTTTATCTTTTTCAATGGCTCTTTTCCAATCCTTGAGATCATCATCAATAGAAACACTAAATATCTCAAAACCTTTGTCCTTGTATTTGGGATATAATTTAACCAGCTTTTTAATGGAAGCTCTGCAGGGAGCACACCAGGATGCCCAAAAATCCAGCAGCACTACTTTTCCTCTCAAGGATGAAAGCTTTATTGTATCTCCTGTTACCGAAGGCAGGGCAACTTCATAAGCTGCCTGCCCATAACCGGGTTGAGCTTTCAGCAGATGCGATGAAACCATGATCAATCCGATCAACAGCATTCTTTTTATACTTATTCTATTCATATTACACCTGTTTCAAAACGCAACTACTGAAAGTTTATGTCTTTTACTGCCCTGTTTTTTTCTGGCAACAACTCTTATCATCAGAACAATTCATTGCCATTTTCCCATTAGCATTCTTTTGCATATTCATTTTACCATTCATTGACATTCCATTGCCGTTGCAGCCCATGTCCTTGCATTTTTCCGGGTCCTTGCAACAACTCTTGTCTTTGCAAGCAGCTTCGTTGACGCATTTTCCATCTTTCATTTCGCACTGCATCGTTGCATCTTTGTTATCGGTAGCTGCAGGTTGACGGTCATACTGGCAGCATTGTTCCAGTTTATTATAGGCTTCATCAGTTGCCCTGAATTTCGGCGTATCATAACCGGCATCTGCTATCTTCTGCTGGATCTTTTCAGAATTGGTAGATTGGCTGCTGTATTTAACAGTCAATATCTTGCTGTCGGTGTTCCATAAAGCATAAGTGGCACCGGCGTCTTTTGCCGCTTTTTCAATTTTCTTTTTACACATGCCGCACTCTCCGGAGACTTTCAATGTTTCTGAGATTTCCTTTTGCGCAAAACCAAAATAAGCTAATGTTGTCAATATAGCGATGAACGGAATTATTCTTATTGTTTTCATGATCTGAAAATTTTTATTGTTTATTTAGTGAAATATTAAAATCTGGTTGATTGTAATTGAACAATCAAATTGCTGACGTACACAACAATTTTTAATCATCAGAATCTCAAATCCGAAAAACGCAATTATGCAGGTACACATCCTGAGCAGAAAGTTCAGGCGGTGCATGATCTTCTTGTCTTTGTAATTCATCAGAAGCAGTAGAAGCCCTTGCAATAAAACCGGAAGGGATCGTTGCAGGGGCTTCAATATTTTTAATACTATAGGAAACAGTAGATGTAGTATGGTCGTCCTGGAGTTTGACGATCTTCACTTCATCCTTGCAGCAGCCATGCGGTTTATCCATCGGCATCCCGCATTTGCCACATTCATTTTTTTGTGCGGTATACAGATCAAAAGACTGGTAACGGCCCATGCAGTAGTGCAGGTTGATCACCACTCCGCATGCCATGGTGACATACAAAAAGACGGTTATGATGTATAACAGTTTTTTCATTTACCCTATAAAGATAATACAGAACTCCAGATTTTCTAAACTGATTCTCGTCAAAGAGACGTAGTAATCTTTTAATTAACAAAGCTCCAATAGATCCCAAGACGGAACACTAATCCGGGATAGGCGTAGCCCGGAGCGGCGAGATTATTATTGGTAAAAGTGCCGTCTTTCTTTATGGTGTTCACGTTTTCAATCCGGACAAATGCTTTGAACGGCCTAATGCGAAAATGAAGATACAGATCGATATCAGGAGTTTTATCGCTGATGCGAACGCTGTCCTGCGTGAAGAATTGTCCCAATACAGGCGAATAGCCATCTGCTTTATAAGGAGTGTGATAGCGAACTTCGGCTCCGAATGCAATATCTAGGTTTTTGAGTCCAAAGTTTCCTTCATAAGCTATGCGGTTCCGGGTAAAGACCAGCGGCACATTCACCGGCGCATTGCCAACGGTCTGCTGAAAATAAATTTCCGCATGCCAGTTCCAATGCTTAGCCAATTTCAATGTTTTCTCCAATGAGACCTGCAGCAAGTTGAACAAAGAATTCTGTTGCTGCAGTTTGTAATAGTCGGTGATGTAAGTATAATTGGTCATCAGGTAATAATGACCAGACAAGCGGAATTGAAATGCCGGCTGAAAGATGGAAGCAAAGAACTGGGTGCTGTTTTCTTTCTTAAAACTCTGGCCCCCCGGCGCCAGGTAAAAACTGCTAAGGCTGTCAAAAATAAATGAAGGTGTCCGGTTCACATTTTGAAAACCCAGTTGCACATAGCCAACTTTTTTTCCTGCATAACGCTGAAGGCTTGCATAAGCCTCATAATTACCGGCATCCATTCCTGCAAAATATAATTTGCCGTTTGCTTCCACATCCCATTTCTGATTCCGTGTTTTATTGCGGTATTCGGCATGGCCAAAAATGTTATAGAATGATTTGTTACCCCGGGTAAATTCTCCATGCAGGTTTTGGGCAGTAGCTCCTACTTTAAAGAATTGCTGCAGGTTCTTTTCATCCGGAAACTGGTAAATAGAAAAATCATTCTGCAAATTTTTCCAGCTGTCCTTGAAAAGTACCGTGTCATTGCTGAACGTGTACCCGCCATAGGTATCATAATAATAGGCTGAGTCAGGAGCGTACGCTATCGTCCCTGAATTGGGAAGATCTTCAAATGTGTAGCGGTCAATACTGTAACTGATGGTATGTTCAAAGCGGAGCCGTGGATAAAACAAAGGGACCACCGTGGAATCGGTAACAAGAGAATCTTTTCTTCCCAGGTCATATTGCTGGCGCAGCAAAGCCGTGAATTCGCTGTATTTATTTCCTGTTGTTATGGTAGTGGAGAAAAAATCTCTTCCGAATTGCGGATCACCGCCAATTTTTGTAGGAATATTGAAACGGTCTTTATAAATAGGATTATCCAAATAATCCTGGTCCTGCATAATGCCGCCACTTTCTCCAGATTGTAGTTTATTGGCCAGGATGACGAAATAATTATTGTATCGTTTCTTTTTAGACTGGTACCAGGACGTGAACAAATAGTTATCATGATTGCTTTTCTGATTTTTGAAAAATCCCGGCGAATTGATCATTCGATATTGAAAGGATGCATTCCAGTTAGGCTTGATATTTTGCGTATGCAACACTTCAATGATCTGCTCCACCCTGCTACCGAGCAAATAATTCAATTCGGAATAAGGCCTCGTGGTATTAAAGAATCGTACTTTATCCAGCGGCCATTTATAAATATCGAACGAATGAAAACCCGGATCCAGGCCCGCATTGAAATGAGGGGAAAATAAGAGAGACTCCGATGCATTGCCGGTATTTCCTAGATAAATATTGGTGGCAGGTATCGGGAAACGCCTGGTAAAATCGGTGATGGAAGAATCCAGTTTATAATTACGGGAAGAATCCAGATAACGAAAACTGATGGTGATGGAATCTTCAAATTTATTTCTATGGCCCAGGCTGTCTCCCTGGCCTCCGCTGCGCAAACCCTGGCCGAGATTGCCCCTGTTTCTTAAGTTTTGCAGGTTGCGAAGAGCAGGCTCCTGCGCTGAAGCAGCGAAAGACATGCCAAGGAGACCGATCAATAACAGGTATGTAAACTTGTTTGCCAGTGTATCGAATTAAATGAAGATGCAAATTAGCGAGGCAAAAATACAATTGTAAAATTGAAATTGTTAAATGCGTGGCGAAGATAAAAGCTATTAGAACGGAAACCCGATTTTGATCAAGATTTCCCTTGGCCGGATCCGGTATTCGGCAACTGACTCCACATTATTTGATAAAGAAATGGTAGTGTAATTTTTAGTGCCTGCAAGATTTCGTAAAGAAATTTCGTAATCCAATCTTGATTTTTTGGGCGAATATCTTATCGAACCGTCGGCAAAAAAATAATTTAATGAAGGAGATGAAACATTATTCAGGTAATAATGCTCCCCGGATATTCCCAAAATCCATTTATTCGAAGGATAATAATTCAGGCTGATGCGCTGATTAAAAAATGAGGTACTGTATTCCATTTGCTGAAACTGTGATTTTGAAAAATACTCACTGTAATTCGCAGTGTATTCCGAAGTTAAAGCGGATGACCATTTTACATTTATGGTTGCTCCTGCCTGGTAACTTTTATTTTTGAGTTTTACGAGTTCAGCTTGTTGAATTTGTTCACTATTCCCAAGAGACAAATTATAATTGACGCCAAAAGAAGTCTTCCAGTCAATAACATACTTGCTGAACCGGCCAAAAACCTGTATTTGATCTCTATAATTATTTTGCAAAACAGCTTTCAATGTTTGCAAATCTCCGTTAAACTCCTGGCTATATAACAAACCAGACTGATTCCGGAAGTATAGAACGCCGATATTAAAAAAAATTATTTTTAACGGATTCCTGAAAGTAACCGAAGCTGAACTATTGAAAATTTTTGTTTTATTAACCGGTGAGTTATTATTTGAAAAATTGCGGTAATTTTTAAGGATATAGCCGCTGCTAATATCTGTAATATAGCTAAAGTTTTGCGTGTAAGAAGAAGATAGATTGATATTCCACATTGGATCTATCTGCATCATAATAGTGGCAGAAGGATTTACAAAAAACGCTTCCTTTGCCTGATCAGATCCCTGTAAATTATCTTCATAATTAATTCTTGTATAATTAAACGGCAAAGAAAATGAAACTCTGAATTTATCTGTTTCGTAAGACCAGTTATTTTCTTCGTATAATCTGTAACGAAGCCAGTCAAGGTTATTGTGAAAGGTGTCCGCCGCAGGTATTTTTGTTCCTGATTCTTCTATAATCAGATCAGAGATCATTTTCTGTTTCTGTATATTAAACCCGATCTTATACTCGCTGCCCCATCTTGATCTCTTTTTCCGTAGCGATAAATAATTATCCGTATAAAATGTTTTCAGCGAAGCCTGTTGCAATAAATCATCATACGGCATATTATTATTTAAAAGATCGGAATAGAGTCCGGGTTGTATATTCATGTTTTGCGGAAGCGAAACAAACCCTATGTATGAACTCCATTCATGTATGTATTTTGACCTTGTCGTCAATAACCGGAAATCATTTGATACATTGAAAAAAGGGTTACTCAAGTGCTGGTTAATATCATTAACATTCGTCAGCAAATCTTTTTCGAACGACCACCATCCCTGAAACCTAAGCAAATCTTTAAAATAATATTTCGGTGTATTTGCCATTAAGGTAAGATCTGTTTGCAATAAGTTTTGATTGCCATGAAAATTATTATGCTCATTGATGGAAATAGTATCTGACGGTAAAAAATATTTTGTGATTAAACTACTTTGTTGCTTTTGATAATCGTTTATGTATGAAGTATTGATCCTGAGCTGGTAATTGGAATTAAGAGGAAGCAATTGATTCAGCGATGCCACATGAGAATTATTAAACAAGTATCTCTTTTGTGAAATCGGGGGCGGATCGGATTGAACAAGAGACAGCAAATCGTTTTTTACAGCGCCGTTTTGGATAGCGTTTATGTAATCATTAATATTTTGTGATGTCAATTCTTTTGTATTATCTGTTCCCGCATTATTGTATTTATAAGTATTGATGAACTGCCATTTCTTTTTAAAAAGCATGGCCATCAATTCATCTTCGGTTAAAAAAGGAGCAGCGCCAATTCCGGCTCTGCCTCTGCCAACCAATTTCATTTTGGCATTGTCTTTCAGCTTTATATTAATTGCAGCCCTATCGCTGAAAGAAATGCTGTCTAATACACGGATCGCTTGATGATTTTCCAACACCTGCACTTTGTCCACACTCCCGGCAGGAATATTATTGTTGGCAATACCGTATCGGTCTTCCAATAAATCCAATCCTTCAATATAATATTTGTTGATGGGTTTGCCGTTGTATTTGATTTGCCCGCCCGAAGTAACTTCAAT
>DASZXQ010000028.1:0-16938 GCA_035545755.1 Chitinophagaceae bacterium
GAAAATTATCTTGTTATGAGTACCTCCCCGAAGAGCAGAAATTAATTTTTTTGCAAACAATTCTTGAATGGCCCGTAATGGATCCGACGGTTTTAAAATTTAATAATAAATATTGGATTTTTGGAACACTATATGGCAAAAGCTCCAGGAGGAATTTATTTATTTTTTTTTCAGACAATATCATGGGCCCTTATAAGCAACATCCTAAAAATCCGGTCACAAACTCATTGAATGGTTCAAGACCCGCCGGGAATTTTATTCGGGTGGATGGCAGCTTATTCAGGCCTGCTCAGAATTGTGAGAATCGCTACGGAGAATCGATTACAATTAATAAAGTAAGCATATTGGATGAAAAGAATTATAAAGAAGAACCCTTTATGCAGATTGCGGTAAATAAAGAAAAAAAGTCGAACAAGGGTATTCAAACGATACATACAATAAACGCCTTGGGAAATATGATAGTCGTGGATGGAGAGAAAAGGATATTTTATCCTTTTTCAAAGATTAAACACCGGGTTGTAAAATATTTCAAAGGTTATAGGCAGGGGCAGGCTCCGGGCTTTAACGATACCGGATCAAAATTGTAATTATGAAAGTGCTATTGACAGGAGCAGCTGGTTTCATCGGATCTCATTTGGCCGAACGATTGATCAGCGAGGGACATTCCGTGATCGGGATTGATAATTTTGATCCGTTCTACTCACGGGTATTCAAAAATGAAAACATAAAACTTCTGAACCAGTCAGGCGCTTTCTCATTCATTGAAGCGGATATCAGGGACAAAGCATCTCTGCAAAATATTTTTTATGATAACAGTATTGATATCGTTATTCATTTAGCCGCGAAAGCAGGCGTCAGGCCGTCAATGTCTCATGTGGCAGAATACTATGAAGTGAACTTGGGAGGTACGGTAAATCTGTTGGAAGCTATGCGTCAATATGAGGTCTTTAAACTGATCTTTGGTTCTTCTTCCTCAGTTTACGGAAACAATGCTAAAGTTCCTTTCTCTGAATCAGATGCTGTGGATCATCCGATATCTCCTTATGCGGCTACAAAAATAAGCGGTGAATTATTGTGCCGGGTGTACACTCAGTTATACAACTTTAGTATTACCTGTCTGCGTTTCTTTACAGTTTATGGGCCCCGCCAACGGCCGGATTTGGCAATTCATAAATTCACCCGCTTGATTGATGAAGGTAAACCGGTTCCTTTTTTCGGAGACGGCTCCACCGCACGGGATTATACTTATATAAATGATATCGTTCAGGGCATTAGTCGTGCGATGGATAATTTAAAAGGCTTCAATATTTACAACCTGGGAGAGTCGCGGGTTATCACTTTGAAACAAATGGTCCGGGCCATAGAAAACTTGTTAGATAAAAAAGCTATTCTGAATAGCCTCCCTCCTCAGCAGGGTGATGTGGATATTACCTACGCTGATATTGATAAAGCAAAAAGAGAATTAGGATATGATCCGGCTTATGATTTTGAAACAGGGCTACTGAATTTTTTAAAATGGTATCAAACTAATAAGAAACAGATTTACACATAGCATGTTGGTATTTTTTTGACTTTGTAGTTGACAATGCGGCATGCCACAATTTTTATAGCAACCCCGGTACCGGTAGAGACGGTAGCCGTTCGTTCACATAAAAACCGCACAAGGCTTTTCTTAAAGAAAAGTACCCTTTACTTGGCTTATTTTATTTATCAAAATATTTTTTATGAACCAGCAATTTTTTCGGCTGTTGAGGCTCCTTTTTATTGGCCTTGATTTGCTCATGCTGAATGTCTCATTTGCAGTGGACAAATTATTTTATAGCGATAAGATACCGGCACTGCTTTCAACAAGATATCTCAGCTTATGGATGGCTTTCAACGTCGCATGGATGATGGCAGCGTGGATCAATAATCTGTACGGTCAGAGAAATATTGCATCGTTTGAATCCTTCAGTCGTAAAACCTTAAGGGCTTATATTTATTTCTTGGCACTGGTAATGCTGTATATCGTATTGTTCAAGCAGGAGAACATGTCTCGTTTATTTGTTATGACAGTGTTGCTGTCCGTGGGACTGGTTGTTTTTGTAAATCGCCTCTTGTACCTCGTTGTTGGCCAGTTTGTGCGCAATCGGGATCAGTTCACACGGAAAGTAATAATTGTCGGCTATAACGATGTATCCAAAAAATTGGTGCAGCAGTTGGAAGAGGATGTATTGAACACAAGGATCATCGGCTATTGCGAAAATGAAGAGGCAGTGCATGAACTCTCTAACTATCCGATTGTCGGCGGCCTGAACAATGTGATTGAGGTATCCAAAAAATATCAGGCCAATGAGATATTTTCAACCATTGCGCCGGATGGGAATGAGGGAATTTATGAATTGATGCAAAAAGCTGATCAGGCTTGTATTCGGTTTAAGCTGGTGCCGAATTTCAATCTGTTTACACGTTTGCCAATGCACGTGGATTACTTTGGTACCTTACCCATCTTATCCCTGCGCAAAGAACCACTGGATGATATCGCGAACCGGATTCGGAAACGCATCTATGACATCGTAGTTAGTAGCTTGGTCATCATTTTTATTCTTTCCTGGATGATTCCTTTGATCGGGTTGATGATCTGGCTGGATTCAGGCGGACCAGTGTTCTTTGTCCAGCTGCGTACCGGGAAGAATAACCGTTCTTTTCGATGTATTAAATTCAGGAGCATGAAAATTAATAAAGAGTCTGATGCGCTTCAGGCCAGAAAAGGAGATGGAAGAATAACAAAGGTGGGAAAATTCTTAAGGAAAACAAGCCTCGATGAATTTCCTCAGTTCCTGAATGTTTTTGTAGGCGATATGAGTGTGGTAGGTCCGAGGCCACACATGCTCAAACATACCGATGATTATTCAGGAATGATTACTAAATATATGGTGCGCCAGTTTGTAAAACCGGGAATCACCGGCTGGGCACAAATAAATGGTTTCAGGGGAGAAACCAGATCCGTTTGGGATATGGAAAAACGTGTCGAAAATGATATCTGGTATTTGGAGAACTGGAGCCTCTGGCTCGACACCCGGATCATCTTCATGACGGCCTACAAGTTATTTGCAGGGGACATAAACGCAGTATAATAAGGAAGGATCCCGGCCTATTTTTTAATACTAGGATAATATATAGTAGATTATAAAAATAGACGTTAAAAAATCATTTCCTGAAGAGATGAGAATTTTTATCATAGAGTAAGAAAATTTGAAGTAAGAAGCACCATCATAGTTGCATAATTGAACCATTCATATAAAATTAAACTTATCAATATAACAGGATAAATGCCCTTCACTTCAATTTTATTCTTTTTGTTTTTAACCGGAACGCTTATTGTGTATTATTTGCTGTCGGTGCGGTTCCGCAACTATTTTCTCATTGCCGCAAGCGCAGTCTTTTATATATATGCAGGGGCTGTTTTCTTCCTGCTGCTTGCAGCAATGATACTCGCTAATTTTTTAATAGGATTAAAGCTGGAACAGGCCACGGTTGAGAAGATCCGTAAGGGCTATCTTATCTTGGGCGTAGGTAGTAACCTCGTGCCGTTGATATTTTTTAAATACTGGAATTTCCTGGTTGGAAATCTGGCAAAATTGCTCTCGGTAGTTCATTGGGACTTTAGTTTTCACTATTTGGATATTGTTTTACCTATTGGATTATCCTATTATGTTTTTCAATTCATTGCCTACCTGATAGATATCTATTGGAAACATGAAAAAGCGGAACGGGATATTTTCCGCTTCAGTTTGTTTATCATGTTTTTCCCTAAAATGCAGGTGGGCCCTATCGAGAGAGCCGGGAATTTTTTACCGCAACTCCGAAAAAAGATCTTTTTTGATCAAAACAATCTGGTCGAGGGTGGTAAAAGAATTGTTTGGGGATTGTTCAAAAAGCTGGTCGTGGCAGACCGGATCGCTATTTACCAGTCGGCTGTAATGTCAGCCCAGGATCAGCAAAGCGGGATTACCATGCTGTTTGCATCTTTGATCTATACTTTCCAGGTATACGCTGATTTTTCTGGATACACGGATATTGCTCTGGGCACCGCCCGCCTGTTTGGATTCAATCTGATGGAAAATTTCAAAAGGCCCTTACTGGCAAAAAATATGGGGGAGTTTTGGCGCCGCTGGCATATCTCACTTTCTTCTTGGGTCAATGATTATGTTTTTACACCACTGGCATTCAAAAGGCGTAGCTGGGGAATTGCCGGTGTTTTTTATTCTTTGGCCTTAAGCTTTGCAATTATCGGCATTTGGCATGGCTCCACCTGGAACTACCTCGCATTTGGTCTATTACAGGCGGTCGCCCTCATGTATGAATATTTAACGAGAAGGTTCAGAAAGAAGATGGCCAAAACTATTTCCCCGGTTATTTATAATAATCTAAGTATAGTTGCTACATTTTTGTATATCAGCTTCTGTTTGGTTATTTTCAGGACCGACACCTTTAGTCATGCTGGGGCAATGCTGAACTCAATAGTTACACATTCTGGGCCCTTATTTTATGATAAACCCTCAACGCTTTTATTTATCTTGATTGGCTGCCTCATTATGATGTTGCATGATGTCCGGGAAGAATTTAAACTATTCCGATCTTCATTGGTTACTAAAAATTGGATCGTTCAGCAGGTCACCTATGCCTTGTTGATAATTTACATTTTATTGGCGGGCGTTTTTGATGGCGGACAATTTATTTATCTGGCATATTAATAAAATAATGCTCCACACATGATCGGCACGATAAATACAAAAAAGCAGCCGCCTTTTCTTGTTAAGCTGCTTTCCTTTTTAATTATTTTATTTTTCCTGGATCTGTCTATTGGCAATCTTTTGAAAAATTTCTACTTCAAACAGGATTCCGGCTTGCTGTATCGGAGTACTTATGCTATGGATAGCACACGGGCCGATATTCTCATATTTGGCTCATCCACGGCAAACCACCATTATGTCCCTGAATTGTTTGACAAAGAGCTTCATTTGACTTGCTATAATACTGGAAGGGATGGCAATAGTATTCTGTACTCTTATGGAATATTACAAGGTGTTTTAAAAAGGTATACTCCTCAAACAATAATCCTGGATGTATACGATCATGAATTCATGAAAGACCAGGAAAGCTATGACAGGATAGCATCATTATTACCTTATTATGAAAGTCACCCAGGAATACGGCCGATCGTCCGGTTGAAAAGCCCTTTTGAGAAATATAAATTGCTCTCAAAAATATATCCGTATAATTCTATGCTCTTCACCATCGCAGTTGGGAATGCTGATTTTAACCGGGATAGAGCATTAGTGAACGATCAAAACGGTTATGTGCCGTTGATAAACACCTGGAAAGGGCCATTGATATTAGACAGTTCTCATGTGAATTACGAACTGGATAACACCAAAATAAATATTTTCAGATCTTTTATTAGCGATTGCCGTAGATCAAATATTCGTTTGTATGTTTTCTTATCCCCTAAATTTATTCAATATGAACATGAAGACACAACAGTTGCGATAGTAAATAAGATCGCAGGAGAGTATGGTATTCCGTTCTACGACTTTACTAATGATTCATTCTTTTTAAATCGTAGGGAACTGTATTTTGACAAGGATCATTTAAATGATGAAGGCGCTAAGATTTATACAAGTATGGTTATAAATAAAATTGTCCGTGACCGCTGATTACCCGGCATTAGAAATTTATAGAGTGAGATACCGGTAAAACTTTTTTTTGATCAAATAGCAATATCGATGAAAAGAATAAATAAGCTGCCATTTTCAGAAGATATTCTTGTTGTAGATGATGTTGAAACAAAAACAGGATCCATTATTAAAAAATTAAAAGAAGATATACTTATTACTTTAAAACGAAAAGGCGCAGTGATCGGGATCAGCGGTGGAATTGATTCATCTGTTTGCCTGGCGCTGGCAGTTAAAGCACTCGGATCTGACCGTGTTATTGGTATCATGTTGCCCGAAAAAGATTCCAGTACTGAGAGCAGGGAACTGGCATTGAAATTAGCCTCGCAACTGGGTGTACAAACCATTGAAGAAAATATCTCTGCGGCATTGGAAGGTATCGGTTGTTACCGGCGTCGGGATGAAGCTGTAACCGCTATATTTCCTGAATATGAACCCGCACTTCATACTATGAAAATCGGCATTAATCCGGAGTCAATAAACAACAATCTTCCTCCTGTTTTTTCAATTAGCATTATTGATAAGAATGGAACAGTAAAAACTAAACGTCTTCCGCCAAAAGAATATTTACAGATTGTGGCTGCTTCTAATTTCAAACAACGTATCCGCATGTCCATGTTGTATTATCATGCAGAGTGCAGGTATTATGCAGTGGTTGGTACACCAAATAAGCATGAACATGAACAGGGCTTTTTTGTTAAATATGGTGACGGAGGAGCCGATGTTATGCCAATTGTCAATTTATACAAAACACAGGTGTATCAATTGGCAGAATATCTGAATATCCCTCAGGAAATTATGGAACGTACGCCTACTTCGGACACATACTCTGCCGAGCAGACACAGGAAGAATTTTTTTTCCAGCTTCCGTTCAAAGAAATGGATCTGATATGGTATGGGTATGAGAACGGATATGATCCGTCGGAAGTGGCCGGGATAATGGGCAAAAAAGAAGAGGAAATAAAAACGATCTATAAGAATTTCTCAAGAAAGCAAAAGACTACGGAATATCTGAGAATGTTTCCTTTAAAGGGGATTGATTCGATGCAATATTGACAGGCCACAAAAATTACTTTGTGATTTCTATACCACAGCGATTGCTCGGAGAGGCTTTATTGAATGCTGCCAACAATCATCCCGGAAAGACAGCCGTGATTGTGAAAGGAGTGCTCTATTCCTATGCTCAGCTTAAAGCAGGCGCAGAAAATGTTGCGCATCATTTGAGAAAAGCCGGAGTAGAAAAGGGAGATCGGGTCGCAATTTATCTCGATAATTCATGGGAATCTGTAGTGTCAATATATGGAACAACGTTGGCGGGCGGAGTTTTCCTTGTGATCAATCCTCAAACAAAATCTGACAAATTAAATTTTATACTGAACGATAGCAGGGCAAAAGTGCTGATCACTGCTTCTTTGTTGAAGAATGAATTCTTCCCTGCGGTAGAAAATGCACCCTCGGTTAATGAAATTATTGTTACTGGCGATGCGCTTTCAGTTAATTCAGCTTTGCATGCAAGATTGGTTGATTTTGAAACCGTAGTTTCCAATGCAGAAAATGTTTCAAAACTTTCGGATGTAATTCCAAATGATCTGGCAGCGCTGATATATACTTCGGGTAGCACCGGCTTTCCGAAAGGAGTAATGATGACGCACCAATCAATGGTCTTTACATCATGGAGTTTGATAGAATATTTAAGATTGACAGAAAATGACCGCATTATTTTACTCTTGCCATTGGCATTTGATTATGGCTTATACCAGTTACTAATGTCCGTTACTATAGGTGGCACTTTGATCGTTGAGCAATCATTTATTTTTTGGGCTTCCATCCGTGAAACCATTGAAAAATATAAACCGACAGTATTCCCGGGCGTCCCAACTATTTATGCAATGCTGATCGCTTATGCCCAAAAAAATAATATCGTTTTTGATTTTATTGAAAAAATTACAAATACGGCTGCCCACCTTTCTGCAGAATTGATACCGGATTTAAAAAAGATGTTTCCCCATGCGCTTATATTTAAAATGTATGGATTGACGGAGTGCAAAAGAGTTTGTTATCTCGAACCGGAATTTATTGATAAAAAGCCCGATTCAGTGGGTAAAGCAATACCGGGTACTGAAGTTTTTTTGCTTTCTCCGGAAGGTGATCCGGTTCATCCTGGCGAACCTGGTATTCTGCATATCCGCGGCCCGCATGTGATGTTGGGATATTGGAACCGGGAAGATCTGAGCAGTGAAATGCTGAAACCAGGCAAATTACCCGGCGAAAGGATCTTATGCTCCAATGATTGGTTTAAGATGGATGAAGAAGGTTTTTTATATTTTTTGGGAAGAAATGATGATATCATAAAAACGAGAGGAGAAAAAGTAAGTCCGGTGGAAGTGGAAAATATTATTTACGCTATCGAGGGTGTGAAAGAAGCTGTGGTGCTGGGAATGCCGGATAATATATTGGGCGAGTCGGTTGTGGCTTTTGTGACCTTGAACGAAGGAACTTCGCTGAATGAAAAAATAATTCAGCGCACCTGCATGGCACATTTAGAATCTTTCATGGTACCGGGTAAAATAGTGGTAGTGCAGGAAATGCCGAAAAGCCCGAACGGGAAAATCGATAAGAAAGAACTTAAAAAATTATTGCATAATGGGTCTTTCGGAAACTGAAATGTTCCAGCAATTCAACCGATGGCTGACTGCATGGAATAAACATGATCTGGTGGGAGTAATGGATTTTCTTCATGAAGATATTTTGTTTGAGAACTGGGACGGAAAGGCCATTACTGGAAAAGAATCAATCCGAAGATCATGGATGCCCTGGTTCATGCATCATGGTAATTTCAAATTTATTCAGGAAGGACTTTTTTTTGATGAGCAGCAACAACTAATGACTTTTCAGTGGAAATTGGAATGGCCTTCCATCGAAAAGAAATTCAAAGATCAACCCGAGATCCGGAGAGGAGTGGATATCATGCAGCTTAAAGATGGAAAGATTATCAGGAAGATCACCTATTCTAAAACCGCCATTCAGATCGGTACCGCAATTGTTGAAATGCAGGCACTATGATTAATGACTTTGCTATTCATGCGATGGAAATTCAGCAACTATACAATGAACTGAAAACGGAATTCGGTCAACAATTACATTTTCTCAGGGATAAACCCGAAGAAACCCTCGATTCTACTTTGAAGGCCTGTTGGCAATTTGCCGCAGGGAATCCCATATCTGCAGTAGAAGCTGTAAAATATCCATTACCGGTATTAGATAAGAACCAGGTAACAATATTGTATGAACTGCTGGAGCAAAGAGTGAAAAATGTCCCCCTGGCGCATCTGGTCGGGAGGCAAAATTTTTTGGGGATTGAGTTTTTATCCGATAAAAGAGCCTTAATACCAAGAAAAGAAACGGAGATATTGGGACAAAAAGCATTGGAACTATCTCATGAAATAGCAAGGAGCAAAGATATAGTTCATGTAATGGATATCTGTTGCGGGTCTGGAAACCTCGGCCTGGCAGTGGCATATTTTAATCCCAAAGTCAAACTGTGTGCATCCGATCTGTCAGAAGATGCGGTCGGTCTTGCAAAAGATAATATGGATTTGCTCGGGCTTAGGGAAAGGGTGCTGGTGGAAAGTGGGAACCTGTTTTCCCCTTTTGACAATGAGAGATATTATGAAAAGATAAACCTGGTTATCTGTAATCCTCCATATATATCAAGTGCTAAGGTTAAAAAAATGGAGGAAGAGATCGCAGAGCATGAACCGGTTTTAGCTTTTGATGGCGGAATGTTTGGTTTTAAAATAATTCAAATACTTATTGAAAAGGCGCCGGAATTTTTGGACAGGGACGGATGGTTATTGTTTGAAGTGGGGCTTGGTCAGGGCGATTTCATTATGCAGCTTTGTGAAAGGACAAATAACTATGTGAAAATAGAATCGGTGGCGGACAGCCAGGGTAATGTTAGAGTGATAATGGCGCAAAAAGCATAAAGGAGAATTACTCCTGTAAAATTACTAAATGGAATTCGGAAATATACCTTCAGTGAATTGTGGAAAACTGATAAAAAACTGTGTATTTAAATTTAATAATTAACGGAAAACATCCTGTGAGAGAATAGATTTTATAATTAAGTTGCAGGATGCTTCGGAATGTAGAGATCGGGCATTGACGTATATAAAGAATTAAGAATTAAACCAATTAATCAAAACATAATTAATCTTACTCCTAATGGAACTAGTTGTAAATAAGACAGAAATCAAAGACAGGATCAGGCAATACATTATTGAAGAAACATATGCTTCGCCTGACCAGGTAAAGGACGGATCAAAGATCTTTGAAGAAGGACTTTTTGATTCTATGGGTTTCATACTCCTTATAAGTTTTATCGAAGAGACTTTCTCAATTAAAGCCAAAGATTCCGAATTGCTCGAAACCAATTTCGAGTCGCTCAATGCTATGGCAGATTATGTAGCAAAGAAGCTTAGTTAAACTAAAGCAATGTGTGGAATTGCCGGGATATATAACTTATCCCGAAATACAAATTTTTCCGCCGAAAACAGCGTCAGGAAAATGCTTGCTTTGATCCGGCATAGAGGTCCGGACGAAAGCGGAATGTATTTGAGTGACGATGTCGCAATCGGTAACGTACGTCTTAGTATTATTGATCTGGAGTCAGGCCATCAGCCAATGTCAGATGAGTCCGGCAATTACTGGATAGTATATAATGGAGAGATTTTTAATTACAGGGAACTGAGAGAACTAATTGAGAAAAAAGGCATTCATCTAAAGACTCAAAGTGATACGGAAGTTGTCGTTCAGATGTATGCCATCTATGGGTCGCACTGCCTTCAGTATTTAAATGGACAATTTTCCTTTTGTATCTGGGATAAAAACAAGAAAGAATGTTTCCTGGCTCGTGACAGGGTAGGGATCCTTCCTTTATTCTACTCGTTCGAAAATAAAGTATTTGCATTTTGCTCAGAAATGAAAGGTCTGTTATCGCTTGGGACCATGAAAAAAGCATTAAACACAGAAAGCCTCGCTCAGATTTTTACATACTGGACTACTATTGCTCCCAATACACCTTTCGAAAAAATTTACCAGTTGCCGCCGGGACATTTCATGTTGGTAAATAGCAAAGGACTCAAAACAGAAAAATATTGGGAAGTGGATCTTGCTGTTTCTGATGATGCATCTCGTCGAAGTGTATCGGATACCGTGGCTGAGTTTAAAGAGTTATTGAAAGATGCGGTGAGGATCAGGTTGCGGGCCGATGTTCCCGTCGGTGCCTATTTAAGCGGCGGATTGGATTCTACTACGATCACTGCATTGATCCATGAAATGGATCCTAATGTTTTAAATACTTTTTCCATAGGATTTGAAGATACAGTGTATGATGAAACATCATATCAGATGGAAGCGTCCCGGTATTTAAATACAAAACATCATGCGTTCACATGCACAGCAGCTGATATCGATAAATATTTTGTAGATACTGTTTGGTCTACCGAATCCCCGATATTGAGAACAGCTCCCACACCCATGTACTTGTTGTCAAAAAGGGTAAGAGAAAAAAATATTAAAGTAGTGCTTACTGGTGAAGGAGCCGACGAATTTCTGGCGGGGTATAGTATATTCAAAGAAGCGAAAGTCAGGAAATTCTGGGCAGGACAACCAAACTCAAAAGTGAGACCGAAACTTTTGTCAAAACTTTATCCCTATATGCCGATGTTGAACGGTGCAAACGATATTGCACTCAGATTTTTTTTCGGTTATCGGCTCACCGACACAAGCGATCCATTTTATTCACACTTACTGCGCTGGCATAATACTTCCCGGATCAAAACTTTTTTTTCTGAAGATTTAGCCTCGACTTTGCGCAATTATGATTCCCGGGAGCAATTATATTCCGGCTTGCCTGCAGGATTTAAAGATTGGACCGATTTAGGGAAAGCACAATATTTGGAATCCTCCATTTTTATGTCAGGATATTTGTTATCCTCACAAGGGGACAGGATGATGATGGCGAATTCTGTTGAAGGAAGGTATCCCTTTCTCGATCACCGGGTGATAGAATTTTGCAATAAGCTGCCGGATAATTTCAAATTGAATGGCCTGAACGAGAAATTTCTTCTCAAGAAAATGAGTGATGGTATAATTCCCGAGGCGATACGAAAAAGATCAAAACAGCCATACCGGGCGCCTCTGCCGGGCAACTTTATTGATTTAAAAAGATCTGAATGTGCTACCGACATATTGTCTCAGAATTATTTAAAATCATTCGGACTGTTTGATCCTGAAAAAGTGAGTAACCTGGTTACCAAAATGTACAACCAGAAAGATATACAGGAAGTTGACCAGATGGCGATCACAGGAATTATTTCTGCGCAATTATTATATAAAATGTTTATCGATAATCCTTCAGATATTAATGTGAGTAGTCTGGGTAATTTGCAAGTTATAAATGAAGGACAATTAACCTGATTAATACGGTAGGACTTTATTATGTTTAAAATAATTCTTTTATGAAAGTTTTAATTACCGGAGTGGCGGGATTCATCGGTTCTAATCTTGCCAAGCGGTTACTTGAAAGAGGGCATAAGGTGGTTGGCATAGATAATCTGAATTACGGATTTCTGCGAAACATAGAATTTGCTAAAAACGACCCCAATTTTGAATTTATTATGGGGGATATTGCAAATCCCCTTATCATGAACAATGTGAAAGCAGATGTGGTGGTCCATTTGGCTTCTCAGAAAATTCCCCGCTATACCAACGCTTTAAGAACCCTGGAGGAAAATTACCTGATGTTACGAAATGTAGTGCAAAAATGTATATACGACAAGTCAAAGATAATTTTTGCTTCCACTTCCGATGTGTATGGAAAAAATCCTAAGATCCCTTTTTCGGAAGATTCGGATTTGGTAATGGGGCCCACCAATGTTAAAAGATGGGCTTATGCATTATCTAAAATGTATGGTGAGCAATATATTATTGCCAATCACGAGGAATATGGGCTCCGGTACACCATTACTCGTTTTTTTGGTTCATACGGACCACATCAGAATCTCACTTGGTGGGGCGGGCCCCAGTCAGTGTTTATTGAAAAAGCATTTCGGCAGGAGCCTATAGACATACATGGCGATGGTTTACAAACCAGGACTTTTACTTATGTGGAAGATACCGTAAAGGCTTTGGTTGTATGTATCGAAAATGAAAGATCCGACAACGAGATTTTTAATACAGGCGGAAAGTCAGAATCTGAGATTACTATTAAAGATCTTGCCATTTTAATATGGGGACTTATTAATGGCAAAAATTCGGAACCAAAACTTAATTATATACCTTATTCTTCTTTCGGAAAATATGAAGATGTAATGCGAAGAGTGCCGGACATTTCTAAATTACGTTCTTATTTTGACTTCCAACCTGAATGGGATCTTGAGAAAGGTCTTTCCGTTACCATTGAATGGCAAAAACAATTTTTGACTAAGCAGGACTAATTGCAAGCTATGGGATCTAAGAAATGGGGTATTGTTGGCGGCGGTATCATGGGTATGACCCTGGCGCATCAACTCGCTCAGTTAGGGCATAAGGTTTCCTTGTTTGAAGCAGCGCCAAACCTGGGAGGACTTGTAAGCTCCTGGAAAATGGGTGATGTGGAGTGGGATAAATTTTACCATGTCATTTTATTATCAGATTTCCGGACAAGAAATCTATTGAAAGAGATCGGTTTGGAGGATAAGATAGAGTGGGTGGAAACAAAAACAGGGTTTTACATCGATGGAAAACTTTATTCCATGTCAGATACCATAGAGTTTTTAAAATTTCCCGCTCTTAATTGGATAGATAAGTTTCGGCTCGGACTTACTATTATTGTTGCATCTAAAATAAAGAACTGGAAACGCCTCGAAAACATTCCTGTCACCACGTGGTTGAAAAAATGGTCAGGTAAAAAGACCTTTGAAAAAATATGGCTGCCATTATTGCGGGCCAAGTTGGGAGAAAGCTATCAGAAAACCTCAGCAGTTTTTATCTGGGCAACTATCCAGCGTTTATATGGAGCAAGAAAAAGCGGCTTGAAAAAAGAAATGTTCGGTTATGTTCCCGGCGGATATAAAAGGATCATTGAAGCATACAAGGAAAATTTGATTAGGGAAGGTATTCGGATAAGAACGAATTGTGCAGCAAGCGAAGTGAGAATTGCAGCAAACGGGAAACCTGAGATTTATTTTGCAGATGCTGTCATCGAAGAATTTGACGAAGTTATCGTGACGCTGCCTTCCGGAATGGCCTCACAGTTATGCAAAGGACTTACGGGGGCCGAAATAGATAAACTAAACAATATTGAGTATCTCGGTGTCATTTGTGTAGCGGTACTGCTGGATAAATCTGTAAGTCCATTTTATATCACCAATATTACAGATTCATCTGTTCCATTTACAGGAGTTATTGAAATGTCAGCCCTGGTTGACAAAAAATATTTGGATGGTCATTCATTGCTGTATCTTCCAAAATATGTCAGCCCGGACGACCCTATATTTAAAAAACCCGACGAAGAAATACGAAACTATTTTATGGAGAATTTTAAAAAAATGTATCCCTGGATTACCGATGAGAATATTCAATTTGCAGGAGTGGCAAAGGCAAAACATGTTATTACGGTTGCAAAACTGAATTATTCGGATATGCTTCCGGAGATCAGGACCTCATTACCCGGGGTCAGCATCATCAATACATCGCATATTAAAGACGGAACCCTTAACGTTAACGAAACGGTTCGTGTCGCTGAAACGAAGCTGAAAGAACTATTAATGTAATTCGTTTTCTGTTATTGGGATTTATTATAATTAAACCGAATTGACCCAAGTGGTTTTTTGTGTCCAGATAGCTGTGGGGAATATGTATCTACTGTGGCAATGTGGTAAAATTTCACCACATAGAATGCCTGGGCAAAGAACACGCATAGGGGTTCTAAAAGCATAAAAATTTAATATTGTGAAGAAAAAAATACCCGCCAGCATCTCATTGGACCTGGATGACAAGTGGTCCTACATGAAAGTACACGGTGATGAAGGATGGGAACAGTTTCCTTCCTACCTGGATATTGTGTTGCCGCTGACTTTAGACATATTGGATAAACTGGACATTAAGATCACATTCTTTATTGTTGGACAGGATGCCGCGATTGAAAAAAATCATCCATTGTTGCGCAGCATTGTGGAAAGAGGCCATGAGATCGCCAATCATTCCTTTCATCATGAATCCTGGCTTAAAACATATTCGAAAGAAAAGATCGAAGAAGAGATCAGGATTGCTGAAGAAGCAATAGGGAAAGCAACCGGGAAAAAAACAAACATGTTCCGCGGGCCCGGTTTCAGTTGGAGTAATGATTTATTGGAAGTGTTGCAAAAAAGAGGCTACCTCTTTGATGCATCCATTCTTCCTACCTATCTTTCTCCGCTGATGCGCCGATATTATTTCTGGAAATCGAAATTGACAAAAGAACAGAAAAAAAGCCGGAAAGAATTGTTTGGATCGTTTAATGAAGGTTTTTATCCGTTGAAACCTTTTAAATGGAAATTAAATAGCGGGAAAACATTATTGGAAATTCCGGTTACAACTATGCCCGTATTCAAAATGCCTTTTCATCAAAGTTATTTGATCTATATCAGCAATATTTCTTATGGTTTGATGAAATGCTATCTCAGGTTTTCCATTTTCATGTGCAAGCTCACTAAAACATCACCAAGTTATTTATTGCACCCCCTCGACCTGATTGGAAGCCGGGAAGCGCCGGAGCTGAAATTTTTCCCCGGAATGAACATACAGAGCGAAAAAAAAATAAAAATATTTGAAACAGCCTTGACGATCCTGAAAAAAAATTTTGAATTAGTACCGATGGGAAAATTTGCAGAACAACTCTCCGGAACACAAAAGGAAATAACCGTTAAGCAGAAGAGATAAACTTTATGAAGATATTTTCAATAGTGGGTGCGAGGCCGCAGTTCATCAAATTAGCTCCTCTTTCAGCGGCCCTTGCTGGATATCATAAGGAGTATATTGTACACACCGGACAGCATTATGACTATGCCATGTCTGAAAAAATATTTTCAGACCTGGACATCCGTCCTCCGGACATACATTTGGAGATTGGATCCGGTAGCCATGCCTCCCAAACCGGGAAGATGATGATGGGCTTGGAAACTGCAATGCTGGAACAAAAACCGGACCTGGTCATTGTATTTGGCGATACTAATTCTACACTGGCAGGAGCTTTGACAGCGGCTAAATTGAACATACCCATTATACACATTGAAGCGGGATTGCGCAGTTATAATAGAAATATGCCGGAAGAAATTAATCGGATTGCCACAGACCATATTTCAAAATATCTTTTTGCCCCTACGCCCACCGCAATGGAAAACTTAAATAGGGAAGGCCTAGGGCAACATGCATACTGGACTGGAGATATCATGGTGGATACAATGAAAGTGAACCTGGATCTGGCTTTAAATAAATCTGCTGTCATTACTGAATTAAAACTGCAGGATCAGGGATATAATTTATTGACCCTGCATCGAAATTATAATGTCGACAATTTGGAAATATTGAATCACTTATTAGATCAGCTCGGTCAGTTAAATGAGAAGATCATTTTTCCGGTACACCCCCGGACAAAAAAAATGATAGGTGACAATAAATCAATGCCCGGTAATATAACTTTGATAGAGCCTCAGGGCTACCTGGATTTTATTGTGCTGGAATATTATTCCAAAAGGATTATTACAGACTCCGGGGGCATTCAAAAAGAAGCCTATATCCTTCGAAAACCCTGCATAACTCTACGAACTGAAACGGAATGGGTGGAAACGGTAAAGGAGGGCTGGAATTTGCTGGTCAGCCCTGTTGATAAAAATATTACTTCAAAGATTGTGAGTTTTGAAACACCCCGGATGCAAAAGGATATTTTTGGAACCAACGTAGCAGAAGCTATGGTGGAGATCATAAAGGAGAAGTTGAACCGACCCTAAAAATTATTGTAAGTTTTTGAGGGAATAGAAATCTCTTTAGACTTTATTATTTTTAATTGGTAGGTGACAAATAACTTCTGATTAAACTCTCATCCTCGGAATTTCGCATACTTCACTTAAACTAAAAGTAATAATGAAATATTGCGAATCTTACATTTCCTGTAAGGAAGACAGGCTTCTTTTGTTTAATA
>DASZXQ010000029.1:0-1707 GCA_035545755.1 Chitinophagaceae bacterium
CAATAAATGAAGTTGATTTTACTTCAAGAATGATAGAATCATAAACAACAAAATCTGCGAAATAATGATGTGGCAATGTTATTCCTTTGTTCTGAATCTTAAATTTTCTTTCCTTTGAAAATGGGATACCAAGCCTTTTGAACTCAATTTCAAGTGCGTCCTTATAAATTATTTCCTTAAACCCGGCACCTAAGTTTTTATGCACTTCCATACAGGCGCCAATAATTTTATAGGATTCCTCTTTTAAAATGATCTCTGCCATAATTCGAATATTCGCTTTAATTCGTGTAATTCGTGTTACTCTTTATTCTTCGTATCAATCAAAATCGTCACTGGCCCATCATTCAATAATTCCACTTTCATATCTGCGCCGAAGACTCCTGCTTTTATATCTTTTCCCAGGTCATGGGACAGTTGCATTAAAAATTTTTCATAAAGAGGAATAGCAATTTCAGGTTTGCTGGCTTTGATGTATGAAGGACGATTCCCCTTTTTTGTAGAAGCATGCAACGTAAACTGGCTTACAACAAGAATTTCTCCATCAACATCTTTTACAGAAACATTCATCACTCCATCGGAATCATTAAAGATCCTGAGGTTTACAATTTTCCCACTCAACCATTCAATATCTTCCTGCCCATCCGCATCCTCAATTCCTATTAATACCAATAATCCACTCCCGATCTGTGAGTGAATTTTATTGTCGATCGTAACAGAAGCCTTGGCCACTCTTTGAATAACTGCCTTCATGCTGTTGCCGATTACCGGTTTCTTATTGCCGGTAATTCCGTAAAGATATATTCATTCATTTTACGATAGTAACTTTGAATAAAAACCGGAAACAGACAACCGAAAACCAATAATATGACAGACTTTTCAAAAGAAATAACTTTTCAAACCACCCGCAGCGGCGGCAAGGGAGGGCAAAACGTCAACAAAGTAGAAACGGCTGTGATCGCATCATTTCATATTGATACTTCTCAATTACTGAATGAAGAACAGAAACAAGTGCTGAAAGAAAAATTATCCAACCGGATCAATGCTGAAGGTTTTTTGCAGGTAAAATCACAGACACACCGTACACAACTGGCAAATAAAGAAGAGGCGATTCAAAAAATAAATGAACTGATCCAACAAGCGCTGAAAAAGAAGAAACCCCGCATCGCTACCAAAATGAGAAAAGCGGTTAAAGAAAAAAGAATTGAATCCAAAAAAAGAAAATCGGAGATCAAATCAGGCCGCAAAAAATTCAGGCCCGGCGATTACTGATCGTTTGTTTTACGTTTTGATCTCAATGTTTCCAGCGCTACTCTTTGATTTTCTATATCTTTTTGCGCATCGTCCTGGTCTTTGGCATTTTTCTTCAGATCATCCTGCAGATTTTTAATTTTCTTTTCCATGCTATCCTGATCGTCTTTGAGATTTTTTAGTTTTTTCTCGGCTTTGGCCACTACATCTTCCTGTGCTTTTATCTGCAGTTCCAGGTTAGCAGCTTCTACATCAGGCTGCAGATTTTCCAAAAAACTTTTCACTTTTCTTACATCCGAAGCTCCAAAAGTTTTGGAAGCATCATCACCATCCTTATTAAGGATCATGTATAATACAGATGTGTTCTTATCCTTGCGGCTTTTTTGCTCCACTTTTACAATATAATCCATTGCATTATCACTGATGTCTGTAATGTATGCAGATTTGAAAACTATGAAA
>DASZXQ010000030.1:0-7608 GCA_035545755.1 Chitinophagaceae bacterium
GCGCCATGGAGTTTGTGGGAACAGTTACGGATCGCTAAGCAAACGGGCATGACCGATGAAATAGAAATAATCTCAATGCTTACAAAGGTACCTGCAAAATTGTGGGGATTACATGAAACCGGGGAAATAGCTGAAAAGAAAATTGCGGACTTAATAGTATTTAAAAAGAGAGAAAGCATTTTTGATTTGAATCCTGATGACCTGCTATTGGTGGTGAATAGAGGTGAAGCCATCCTTTATGATGAAGTCTTAGCAATACAAATGAAAAATATCCTGACAAATGATTTTTGTAAAATTACAATGAACAATCAAGTGAAATATATAAGAGGCAATTTGCGGGGACTGACAAAAGAAATAATAAAATACCAATCGAATATTCAATTTCCTTTCACTGTAATTTAAGATAAGCCTATTAAAATTTTATTTAAGCCAAATTGGTAATTGCCTTACCGGGAAATCAAAATCTTAAAAAGAAAAGCTGCTGTCCTTACACTAAAGGATGGTCAATTCCTTTTTTCTTTTGATGCAGGTAATGTAAAAAATGAATGTGATATAAAGATTTCACCGAAACCTCTTTTACTGTTTCGTTAACTATTTCGCCCCATAATAACATATGGCTTCCGAGGTCAATCGTTCTGATAATTTTTATTTCTTTGTAGGAAGCAGCCCATTCAGGAACATAAAAACCAAATGTGTTTGAAATGGTGACTTTAAAAGGAAGGTCAGAAACGGAAGGCGGGGCACTGCTGTGATGGCTTCCTAAGTTATAAATTGTGTTTTTATGATCGTAAGAAATCTCCGAAGCAACGATTTTTTTTTCTTCAATGATTCGTGAAAGGGTTCTGTTGGTATGACGAAGGCCAAACCCAACTCTGTTGATGGACCGGAGTTCGCCGATAAGATCCATAGGGAATATGTTATAGTGATCTCCTGATTTAAAAGAAATAAGCCTGACTTTGCGTGGATAACTGTACGCAGTTACAAAAGATTTTAGTTTTTTAAAAGACAGCCCCGGTTTTTTGTAATACCTTCTGAATAGTATTTGAGTCTTGATCAGGCCCAGCGCATGTATGTTACTTGAAGTTAATGCCATAAGAAATAGCATTCCGTCAGCTTCTTTGATTGTTTCTCTCATCTCAAGATTTGCAACAGCGGTCTTATTTCGGAAAGAATCAGAGTTGTAAAAAATTAATTTACATTTTTTTTCCTCTAGCAATAAGAGCCGCACTTGTTCATCTTCTACCCAGATTCCGAATACTAAAGGCTCGAGGCAAAATACCCATTGATTTTTCGTGACATCAAGTTTTCTGTTATTTATTTCAAGATAAACCAGTTCATTGATCTCACCCGGAACTGTGACAGTAGCATATTCACGAACGGGGATATTACCCGTCAGAAATTTTCTTATTAAAGCTTTCATTTTTTTACCAGATGGATCAGGCAATAATTGCAACAATCCCAGGTTTCTTTGCTTTTCAATTCAAAATATTTTGTTGTTGCATTTTCAATTTCTTTATCTGTATGGATAAAAACAGTCTGTTTGTATGGACCGAAATAAACAGAAAACCGGAATGGTAAATTAAAAACGGAATTGATGATCGTTTTGCGACGGGAACGTCTTATCATCTGATCACGGCGGTTATCGAGGATTAAAGCAAATACATTTCCACCCGGATTCATTACCGATGCCATGGAAAAAAAAAGAGACTTTATTTCTTTAATACAATTCAATACTGCAAAATTGATGAGAATAGCATCTGCTTTTTCTGAAAAGGGAGGAAAAGTTCTCCATTGTGTAAAATCGGTTTTTTCTTTTGGCAGAAAGAGAACATCACTTTCAGGAATATTTTTTTTGAAAAGGCGTATTGCCTTTTTTCTCATTTCGGGTGAGGGCTCGCAAAAAATAATGCGATAACCTTTTTGAGTCATCCATAACATGTCTTTCCCTGTACCACCTCCAAAATCCAACACAAGGCCCGGAGGCACGGTGTCACAAAATTTGTTGGCTACTTTTTGCCGGACTATTTCATTGAAGTTGTCTTCCTCCATGATGCGATCATAGTCTGCGGCTATCCTGTCATAATAGAGAATATTTTGATTAGTAACAGATACCTTTCCTGTAAGATTCCACATAGACCGCATTTTTAAGGAAAAAGTGAATGGGATAATGTCATTTGTTATATTCGTATCGTACAAAGAGTAGCAAAGGTGGTGTGGCGTTAAACATTTTTATGAAGGTCATTTTTGTCGCTTACAATTATTTAGCGGATTATAGTTCGCCGGAAGCATGGATAGAAAGGATCCGGCCTTTTGCAGGAGTCATGGAATCGCTTAGCCGGAACTGTAAGGTAATCTATGTTGGCCAGATCAATTATACCGGCACCTTCCTGCAAAATGGGGTCGAGTACCATTTTTTGCATTCACATAAAAGAAAGCCCAGGTTTCCGGTTTATTTTCATAGGGCAATAAAAAAACTTCAACCGGATGTTGTCATCGTTTTGGGGTTGCACTATCCTTTACAGATACTACAGTTGAGAAGTGCTTTGGGTAAAAAAGTGCTGATCGTTGGCAGGCATCATGCAGACAATCCACCAACCGGAATCCGGAGAATGCTTCAGTCATGGGCAGACCGCTGCATTGATGGTTATTTATTTTCAACATGGGCGCATGCAATGAAATGGCACAACGCCGGGATTATAAAAGACGAAAAAAAAATATACGAACTTTTTGAGGCGTCTTCAGATTTTACCAGGCTGGATAAAGACCAAAGCAAATTAAAGACGGGTATGAATGGGGAATATAATTTTCTATGGGTTGGCAGGCTGGATGCCAATAAAGATCCTTTGACAGCAATAAAAGGTTTTGAAAAATATTTATCAGTGAATTCTGCTGGCCGGTTGCACATGATCTTTCAGGAAGATAAACTTCTGCCTGATGTGAAAGCCCGTATCGTTAAAAGCCCGGTGTTGCAGCATGCTGTTTCCCTTCATGGGTTTATTCCGTATAATGAATTACCATCGTGGTATAGCGCTGCGGATTTTTTTATCTCAGGTAGTCATTATGAAGGTGGAAGTTTTGCATTGCTTGAAGCAATGGCATGCGGCTGCATTCCCATAGTGACCGCTATTCCGGCATCACTTAAGTCTATTGATGATGGTAAATACGGATTTAGTTTTAAGCCGGGTAATTCTGACGACCTTGCTGAAAAACTTTCAGCAGCGGGTAACGTTTCAAAAAAGGAATTTTCTGCAGCGGTAGAACGGTATTTCAAAGAAAAACTTTCTTCGAAGGCAATTGCCGATCGGCTTAATGAAATTTTAATAGAGTTACAATCCGAATAAACTCATTAATGTTTTTGAAGTTTGCGATATGGGATAATCCAGCACGGGTGTAAATTCTGTTTGCGGTGTATTTAGTATTTCAAAAGCTTTTAATATCATTTCCTCTTTGGTTCTCACAATATGCCAGTGACTAATAGTATGGTTCATAGCCCGGCAAAAACTGATAATGTGTGCTCCCGCACCCAATGCTTCCTGGCACACTCCGCTGAAGCCTTCATAGGAGGAAGGATGAAGAAGTATTTTACTCTGACTCATAAGTTGCAGTATTTCCGGGTAGTGTAATTCGCCGGTAAATAAAATATTTTCTTTAAGCCCTGATTGGCTGCATTGAATCTTCAGTGATTTTTCTTCAGGCCCTTTTCCGCAAAGAACAGCCCGGATATCGGGAAAAGTCTTTTTTAGCTCACCGATAATAGCAATAAAAATATGATACTGTTTCAATGGAATTAATGAACCTACTCCTAAAATATCAATGCTTTTTTTTGAAGGCTGTTTGGAAAAAGTACAAACGTCAATGCCGGGTGGTATGATATGAGATGGCCTGATCAGATAATTTTTTTCAAATTCCGATTGCAGGAACTCAGACAAAGCGATCAACTCATTTTTGGAAGGATGAATTCTCTTCACATATTTGTTACCGGGTCTCGCATCCTGTCCCCAAAGCCAGCAATAATGATTTAGTTTATTTTTTTGGCTGAATTTTTTTCCGATCCATGCACATTCACTGCACCAGAGGCTCAGCAGCCCGATAATATCATAGGTGCGATGTAACATTCTGAGTTTATTCATAATTCTTGCCCATAGCAGTACTTTATAAAACCTGTTGCGCCGGTATCCATTGAAGCTGATCACTTCTGTCCCCCGCCATTTGTAAGAACCTTTTTGAAACGGGTAGTGAAAGGCAAGAACGATGATATTTAGTTTGGGATAAATTTCCCTTATATTTTTCAAAAGAGTTTGCAAAAACGGCAGGCAGGTGCTGTCTGCTTCATTGGCAGCAAAGCCGGGAGTAAGAATGATGAAAGTTCGTTTTTTAGTGTTCATCTAATGACACGATTTTACTGCAATAGGAAAGACTTTCCTTATCATGCGTAATAAGAATAATTATTTTACCGGAATGTGCCAATTCTTTTAAATGAGCCAGGATACAATTTTCTGACTTTCGGTCCAGTTCATTAAATGGTTCATCCAAAATGATCAGGTCAGCATTTTTATATAATGCCCTTGCGAGAGCGATACGTTGTCTTTGCCCCCCGCTGATATTTTTTCCATCTTCTGTAATGTTTGTATTCAGCCCTTCCATTGATCCGCCTGTTATTTGACAAAGCCCCGTTAGTTTACTCACTTCATCAAGCCGGTCTATATCATAATTGTTTTCCTGCAAAGTGATATTTCGCAAAATAGTGTCGTTGATCAGCAGGGGTTGTTGTTGTACATAAGAAATAGTACAACGGAATCCCTGCCGTTCATTTGCATGACGTGCAATCCCATTTATTAGTATGCTGCCGGAATCAGTTTCCAGGAAACCTAATAATAAATTCATGGCGGTCGTTTTTCCTGTACCCGATGCTCCGGACAGGCCTGCCAGGTCTCCTTGTTTTAAAGCGAAACTGAAATTTTTTAAAACGGCTTTGTTTTTATAAGCAAAAGAAATATTTGAAAAATGAATTGAATTTATGGCTGTACTTTCCATCAATTGTTCAGGCGAAGATTTTTCCTGTTGTTGCAACAGGTTTTGCATGGTGAAATCATAGGCTCTCATCTGCCCGACGCTGTTTAATATTTTCACAATACCGGGAATCACTTTATAGGCAGCAGCCATAAAAGCCCCGATGGTGAGCAGATCAACAGATCTGCCTTTAGTAAAAAAGTTTAGTGCAATTAAAAAAAAGAGGCCAAAAATGACGAATACTTCAATAAATCTCGATGGAAGTGTTTGCAGGATCTGTTCCTCAGCCAGGCTTTTACTTTGCCGAACCTGGTACCTGATAAAACGATTTTTAAAAAATAGTTCTCTTTCATAAATTTTACTCTCTACAAAGCCGGCTATCGCCTCTTTCAGGTATTGGATGAGTTTACTTTGAATGTTTTTTGCGGAATTACGGATGACCCGTTGTTTTCGTTTCAAAAAAAATGCAAGAAACAGTACAGGCGGCGCCAATATCAGGATTAATAAAGAAAATAAGACGGGTTTAAAAATAAGGATGGGCACCAATGCAAAAAGAATCAAAACGCTTTGCCCGATCACTTGCTGAAAACCCCGAAGCACATAGTGAGAAAATTCCAGCGGATTGTTGAGGATAGACCGGAAATGAACAGATGAATCAACCTGCACATAGTTATGGTAACTTCCTTCTAGGTATTCAGATAATTTGTTTTCTGACAGCCTCGACGCAACCTCATATGCGAAACGATATTGTCTTTTTAAAACAGTAAAAGTGAACAGGTTTTTTAAGGCAAACAGCAAAGAAAAAATACCGATGAGTAACAAAGGCTGTTGGTTCAATATTCCGGTAAACCAGGATGACAAATGGGTTGCCCTGTCATGTTGAGTATAGAAATTAAGTATAAACAACAAAGCGATAAGAAAGAAAATATCCAGAAGGCTTGTAGTTATGTCAAGAGCTATAAGCCGCCAGATCTTTTTCTTTTCTTCTTTTTGCAGGATGCTGAATATTTTTCTGAAAAATTGCATAGATCCCTCTTTTTAATGCCGACAGCCAATGTCCGGGTTTATCTCTCAGCCATAAAGATTGACTCAGTTGTTGTATCGCTTTCCGATAATCTTTATTAGCAAAACGATGCACAGCGGCTTCTGAAAGGAGAAAAGCGATCTTTCTTTTGGCTAATTTTTCAAATCTTTTTTCCGGCTTAAGGTTTAAAAAAGCCTGATACGTCAAAGCTGAGCGTTCATACGGATACCTACGGGATTTGTAGATACGATTTACATGATCTCTTACTTTCAATATAATATCCGGCACAAATGCTATTTCCTCTTTCAAAGCGATTCGTAGCGCTAATTCATAATCATTCCTTACACCGGGATCCGAAGAAAATCCTCCAACCATTTCAAAGAATTTTTTTTCTACCATCAATGAACAAATAGCGATACCGGCCTGGCCTTTTATTATTTCTTCCAGGATTCTGCCTGATAACGGGGGAAATTTTTCCGGGCTTTTATATATCAGCTTTTTATTTTCATCTATATATTCAAAAGAACCATAACACCATTTCTTTTTTTCTTTTTTTAATGAATGTATCTGTAACTCTAATTTTTGCGGTAACCAGATATCGTCCGAGTCCAGAAAAGCCAGCCATTCGCCTGAACAGTGCTTCACACCTTCATTCATCACCTGCCCAATATGACCTGAATGAGATAATGGGATCAAACGAATTCTACTATCACTCATCTTTTGAATCGCATCCGCTGTTCCATCTGTCGAGCCATCATCAACAATGATCAATTCCCATTTAATATAGGTTTGTTCTATAACGGATGCTATTGCTTCTTTCAACAAAGGAAGACGATTATAGGTCGGAATGATCACCGAAATAAGCGGCCTGTCCGTTCCGGTTAGGCTCAGTTGTAAATCAGTGGCTGTATCTTCTTTGATTATGTTTGACAATCCAAAAGATTTGATCAGGATTTTTGTTTTGCAATTAATAACGGAATACCACTTGCTTTCCACAAAGTGCGGAAGAGGATTAATGTATCCAGCTTCAGCGACCAATGCCGGATGTAAAAGAAATCCAGTTGTACCCTGTTTTTTATTTTTTGAGTATCGTCGGCCACACCGCTATAGCCTAATATCTGTGCCAGCCCGGTGATCCCGGGTTTTATCCGCCTCCGGAAATCATAATGACGTATCTGTTCTTCATATCGCAGGTCATCGCTGATCATGTGCGGCCTTGGCCCGATCACAGACATATCACCGGATAGAACGTTGAAAAATTGGGGAAGCTCATCTAAATGATAGTTCCGCAAAAATTTTCCAAATCTTGTAATTCTTTCATCATTTTCGATAGCAGCTTTCAGGTCGGCCTGCGGATTTACAACCATCGATCGGAATTTTATGCAGGTAAAAAGTTTGTTATAACGACCGCTTCTTTTCTGTAGAAAAAAGACCGGCCCTTTCGATGTGAGTTTGATGAGTAAAGAAATTACCGGCAGCAGCCAACTGAGTAAGAAAAGTATTACCAAAAATGAAATGATGATATCTATGATCCGTTTCACAAGTCGTGCAGAAGAATAATCCAACGGGACTGC
>DASZXQ010000031.1:0-71851 GCA_035545755.1 Chitinophagaceae bacterium
TATTCTTCCGGAATAAATGTCTTCATACGAAGCGACGATAAATTCTGATTTTGATTTTTGCCGGGCTTGGGCAATCAATTCAGGTATGGCATCAAAACCGGTAACGGTCATTCCTTTATCATTCAATTCTTTTACCAACCAACCTTCTCCACAACCAACATCTAATACCCAATTTGGATGATAATCAGACACTGCATCAATGATCGCTTTGTTGGTAGCCACTCTCCTCGATTCGATACCATTGCGCTGAATGAGATCAGCCCATTTCACTGCATTTGCTTTCCATGACCGGAGAATATCTTTTTCTTTATCCATATTTGTATATAAAGAAAAAAGGGCTGCTGATAAGCAACCCTTTAAACTAATTATTATCAGAAAGTAGGATCAGGCGGAGTGTTCGGATTATTATCCCGCTCTTGGAATGGATAGGGTAATAAGTTCCTTTTCTTTTCGGAATCCGGTCTGCCAAATCTTCTCATATCCTCTAATTTCAAACCAGACATATATAACTCAATACATCTGTTTTTATATATCTGATCTAACAACTGAGCCTGAGTATACGGGCCAACCAATGCCGGAAGATTAGCGCCTACTCCATAAGGATCACTTGCAGGAGTTTTGGTAACTACAAGATTCAATTGCGCCAATGCATTAGTAAGATCAGGAGTACCTTGACGGGCATACGCTTCTGCTTTGATTAATATCATCTCTCCCGGCAAATAAACCGGCCATGGGGTTATAGTTCCAGCACCAAAACCCAGAACCTTGGAATTATACACAGAAGTAGTATAGAATTTCAAACGGTTATCAGAAGGATCTGGCTGCAAGCCTGCGGGTAAACCCAAAGTAGTAGTGTCTATTGCTGCAGTTACATTGTTAGTTGATGTTACTGTCTCAAAGATCGGGTTCAGGTTTACTGTAGTAAAATTGAAAGTTGATTTTATTGAGAGACTTGCTGCATTGGCTTCTGTCATTGCCTGAGAATAACTACCGGCAAACAGAGAAAACCTCGCTTTCAATGCATGTAATGTATTCACTATGTTGATTCCAGCAGGAATATTGGCAAGAAATGCAGCTGAGATCGCATTGGCATTAATTGCTGTCAGGGCATTATCAATAACAGCAATTGCATTATTGTAACCTTGTATACGATCGATGAAATTGACATTTATTCCAACGCCATCGGGAACTTTTTGCCAAAACATAGATAAATCACCTATTGCAAGCGCTTTAAAAATGGAAGCATATGCAATTAATCCGCTGGCATAACCTTTATCAGAAAGATTTTGCGCACCGGCAATCACATTATTTGCGTCGTAGATGATCTTATTACTGGATGTCCATAATCCGGCTGCCAATGTATTGGTTCCATCCACTGAACCACCGCCTAATTGTAACTGATATTCGCCGGTATTGCCCTGATTCAGTACAATCATTTCAGAAGTGAGCAAACCATTTATATTAACTCTGTTATACAAAGAACTGGCACGGCTTGCTGTATACGTCCGTTGCAATCCGATAGCTACTCCAGTCAAACCCTGTGGTGAACTGAACACCTGCTGATCAGTAGCTGCAGTTGGATTTACGTAATTTTTTGTACAGGATGTATGGAATACAAGCATGATGGCTGATAATCCGTAAAAGGCTATTTTGATGAATTGCTTTTTCATGTTAATAGTTTTAGAGGTTAGAATTTAGCTGCGATTCCTAATTTAAAAATCCGGGGAATCGGCACTGAACCAAAATCAATACCCCGTAAAATAGTGCTTTGTCCTCCCGAGTTGACTTCAGGATCGTATCCTTTATAATTATCCCATGAGAACAGGTTACGGCCGCTGAAGCTAACCGAAAGATCTTTGAAGAATTTGAACTTTCCGAGATCATAACTCAGAGACACTTCTCTAAGTTTTACGAATGAACCATCATCTACCCGCCATTGTTCGATCTGGTACACACCGAGTATATATCCTCTTGGAATCTGGCCCAGATCTTCCTGCTGTGCCACTAAACCATTTCCTACGCCCTGACGGGTCCTGAAATCAGCATTAAATACATTCACTCCTTGTACGGCGTCTAATTGCACATGAAGACCAAATTTTTTATAGCTGATATCATTGGTCAATGTAGCGGTATATTTAGGATTGGGGTCGCCGATTACTTTTCTCAAAGTGGTTCCGGTAGGTAACCCGTTATTATCACGCTGAGGAGTATAAGATAATGCTGAATTCTGAATTCCTTTTTCTATTTGCGGTATTCCTGAAGTATTCTTCACCTGGTTACCATTACCATCAACTGCAAAGAAAGTTCCATAAAATACTCCAACGGGATAACCTTGTAATAGTGCTACCGGAGCCCCGGCATTGGTAGATAACAGAATCAAGGCCGATCCAACATCTAGCACTTTGTTTCGATTATGATTATAAATGAGCGTTACATCCCATTGAAAATCTTTCTTGCTTACCGGGGATCCGGTCAATAAAATTTCAAAACCCTTATTCTGCAGAGACCCTAAATTATCCAACAGGCTAGAGAAGCCAGTTGTCGGAGCGATAGTACGGGAGTACAAAAGATCCGTAACTTTTTTGCTGTACCAGTTGAAGGTCAAACTTAGCCTGTCTTTCAAGAAAGACATATCTGTTCCGATCTCAAGCTCCCCTTGTCTCTCCGGTTTTACATTGGTGTTAGCCAGGGTAGAACTGGAATTGAGTGCGGTTCTGCTCAGATAAGAATTGGAAGTATAAGTATTGAAACGGGAATACGCTCCGATACCGGTGAGATTTCCGGATTGCCCGTAAGCAGCACGAATTTTAAATGTATTCCACCAATCCACTTTATCTTTCCAAAATTTCGTCTCCGATATCAAGTAACTGCCGCTTACTTTGTAATAGACCTGGTTCCGCTCATTTTCTCCGAATACAGAAGAACCATCCCTGCGAACAGCTCCTGTAATGAACAACTGGTTTTTATATTTAAAATTCTGTTGCAGATATTCACCTGATACTGATATTTCACTTCTATCATCAGTAGGTGCCAGCAGCGTACTTGCTCCAGTTACTGTTTGTACGAAAGGTGCCATTCCTCTTCCTTGCAAAAGGGAATAACGGTTTTTTTCATATTGAGCAGAATATCCTAACTGGGTGATTGAAGCAATGTCATGGTTAATATTGAATTGATAGGTTCCATTCAACTCATGGTTGATCTGAAAAAAATAATCATTTCCTGTACTTGCATACCCATTTTGTGTGGGATCAAGACTGACACCGCCTCCGAAAAATGCGGTATTAACATTGTAAGCATATGGCGGCATGTACGTAGTTCCATTCTGGGCATAATTATCTATGCCTAATGTATAGTCAAATGTCAAACCCTTCATAGGCTTCAGTTTGGCACCAAGATTCGCAATGACTCGATTGGTTTCTTCCCTCTGCTTAAAATCTTCTATTACAGAAACCGGATTCACACGGCCTCTTTCACCAACTGCCTGAAGATTTCCTAATGCATCCCGCTGCCAGATATTATGAAAATTACCAATGATCGTTACCGAGTTCATTGGAGAAAAGAAAGAGTTCCCATCCGGTTTTTCATTTGAAGAATTGTTGATATAGTTCAATCCGAGGTTTACGCTGAGCCACTTATTAAGTGTTTGATCAATATTTGCCCGGAAACTGTAACGCTGCGCATCCGTATTTTTTACGATACCTTGATTATAAAAATAAGATCCGGAAACATAATATTTCGTTTTGTCAGTTCCCCCGCTTACTGATACGTTATTATCCGTACCCAAACCCGTTTGGAAAATGTAATCCTGGTAATCATACCTTGTTACGGGAGTCGTATTAGTCAGTAGCCCCGGAGATCCGGGGGGTATTGTGATAAGATCTTGTGTAAAAGCAGTAAGTCCATCAGTAGGTCCACCAAATTTAGTCGGAGCTTCATTCACTTTAAGCTTCTTTCTTAAATGATTTACCATAATACCTGTTGAAAAATTCACTACCGGTGCACCGTTGGCTCCTTTTTTAGTGAATATCTGGATTACGCCGGCATTAGCCCTGGATCCGTATATTGCTGCTGCCGCAGCGCCGTTCAATACTTCTATGTGATCGATATCTGCAGGATTGATATCCGCTAACCTGTTCTGACCAACTGTACCTACGAAGGTGCTTCCATCGTAAGAACTTTGCGTATTGGTAACTCTGTTCGTAGCATTATTCACTACTACGCCATCAACTATATATAAAGGTTCTGATGAAGATAAAATTGTATTGACTCCCCGAAGTCTTACAGAAAATCCGCCGGCGGGATCGCCATTGTTTTGTATGATCTGCGCCCCTGCAGTTTTGCCTTGCAATGCAGATAAAACATTGGAAGTTGCTCCTTTGGTTAATTGATCAGCTTTTACCGTACTGATATAACTTCCCAATTGTTTACGAGTAGTTCCCAACGACACGCCGGTTAAGATCACTTCATCCATGTTCAAAGCATCAATTGCTAATTGAACATCGGAAGTGTAAGAAGTTGCATTCCCAATCTGTATAGATTGTGATCGGGACTTAAAACCCACACCGGAGAAATCAATTGTATAAGATCCGGGACGAAGGTTGGCTTGTATTGCATACATGCCATCTGCATCAGTAACTGCACCATAGGTAGTATTATGGACCGAAACAGAAATGGAAACTATTCCTCTTCCATCCGGACCAGTCACTTTACCACTGATGCGAACCTGAGCCAAACCAATAAGTGTACAGAGCTGCAGAATCAGGACAAAGAAAATGTTCTTCCATTTCGATTGCCCCATCTGTTGGAACTTTCTCATATAGCAGTTTTTAGGTTATATAATTAAAGTATATAATTGTTTTTCGATAACGAATGCAATACTTTATCAACCTCACTTTCCAATCACATCAGAATTTTGAAAGGATAAAAGTTCCCTAATAATATTTTTTGAAAACGATAATAAAATGAAGTGCTGCTAAAGGAAAATACTTATACAACAATCGCCATTTTATTTTGTTTCGTCTAATCCTGTTTTAATACTAGATGGCAATTTATAAAATAAACCAACAAAAAATCGCACATTCTTGCAAAAAAAAGCAAGAATTTGTTTTAAACCCTGCAAAAAGTTGCAAATATTTAAAAAAGACAAACAACCAGCAGAAACCTGCATAGCCTATCACAGATATCTAAGAATCCGAAACCTTATTTCGATTCTGATATAGATTTCAGTTTGCCAAGTGCCTGATCCATCATAGAACCATAGAACTTATCATATACAAGGCTGGCAAATTTTTCCCAAGGATACCATCCTATATGAAAATCCATGTACCATTGAAGAGTAATATGATTGAATCCTATCTCGGGAAATATTTTCCAGGTTGAAAGTATTTTCTGATCTCCGTTTCCCCTGGCATAAATCGCCTGCACTTCATTTTCCTTCACCTCACTGATGACAAAAGAAAGCATTGGCTTTTTTTTCAGCAACAAACCTTTTACAACTCCGGATTCATAAAAAAAATCAGCCGTATCGGCACCCGGATACCAAACTTTCCATTGCACCGGATCATTGAGTTCTTTCATTACCACTTCACTACTGCTATTAATACGGATCGTCCTGGAAATGCGGAAATGGGAAGGAAGAAAAAATGAAATGGCACAGATAACGAAAGACAAAATGAACAAGCTTATTATAAACAGCTTAATGATACGCACAACAATTGAATTTGAATAGATCTAAAAATCTTATTCCCATTTGAAAACCCGTACTGCTACTATATAAATAACAATGGCCCAGATACCAAGGATACCAATCTGTTTCCAGCAGTCAGTAAGATGGGCGCCTTCAAATGATATCTTGCGCATGGCATCGTTGAATTGGGTAAGGGGCAGTGCTTCGCAAAAAGGATGCATCCATTTCGGAAAAACATCAATAGAAAAAAATGTTCCTGATAAAAGCATTTGAGGAAAGCCAAACAAATTGATCAGTAGCGGAATAGATGTATCGGTTTTTACAATGCTGCTGAAGATCAATCCCACTCCCATTAGTATAAACAACATGTAAATGGTCATGATCATCATTTCTAAAAAAGTGTCGAACCCTTTGAGCAATGTAAAATGCATGAAGAAATGACCAAAAACGATCAGAACGATCACATTGATCAATTGAAAAAACAAACGGCTGGCGCCAACGCCCAGAAGAATATTGATTCGTCTCACCGGTGATGCATAAAACCGTTTTAGCACCAGTGTTTCTCTCAGGTTGTAAAAGGTAAATGCAATTCCGAAAAGTGTAGAAAATAATACTGAAAACCCTAACTGCCCCGGTAAAATGAAATCAATAGTATGATATGGCCTGACTTCATAAATATCCGGAACGATCTGGAAATGGTTGAACTGAACACCCGCCAGTTGACGTTCCATTTTGAAAGAAAGATTATCAAAAGTTTGCTTCAGCGTAGCAATAGCGCCACCGCTCGCAGTAGTAGAGGTAAAATGAATAATATAATGTGGCTGGCCACTGGAGTCTTTATATTCTCTTAATTCAACCTTAGCATCCAGGCTTCCCTTTTCCAGGTCTTGCCGCATTTTAGCGGTATCAATTGTGCCTTTAGGAGTTTGATAAGAAATTACTTTGATCAGCGGGCTATGAACAATGCTATCATAGAGATCAGAAGTGGTATCCGTTCCAGGCACAAAAGCAATTTTACTTCGACCCGGCCCGCCCTCTCCAAAAGAACCGAAGATCATGATAAAAATGATCGGAAAAAGAATACTGAACACAATAGCGCTGGGATTGCGGAAAATTGCTCTGAAACTTGCTTTGGTGATTGCCCATAAAGCTTTGCGCTGATTATACTGATCGGCCATTTTGTTTAATTGATGTGCAAATGTATTATTTACAAAATGAAAAAATTAAAAACATCCGGCTGAAAAAAAGTTGAACGTATTTAATTGATAAATTTCCCACATTGAGCTTTATTACTTCTCTCTTTAATATCCGTGTTTTCCGGCTTTCATGTATGAAAAATAGAGATATTTGAACTTTGACGATCTGCGTTTATGAATAAGGCTTATTTACTTACAGGAACAAATTTGGGCGACCGGCTGCAACATATGACAAGAGCGGCACAACTGATCGGCGAGCAGTGTGGCATTGTTAATAAAAAGTCATCAGTGTATGAAACGGCAGCCTGGGGTAAGACGGATCAGCCTGCGTTTTTAAACCAGGCATTGGAATTATCCACTTCCTTAAATGCCAAACAACTCATCCGCCGGCTTTTGAAGATCGAAAAACAGATGGGACGCATCCGCCATGAAAAATACGGGCCCCGAATTATTGATATCGATATATTGTTTTTCAATGACGAACAATACCAACTCCATTTTTTAAAAATTCCGCATCCGGAAATGCAGCATCGCAGGTTCGCATTGCTGCCCTTGGCAGAAATTGCTTCCGATCTGATACATCCGATATTAAACAAGACCGTAGCAGCATTGCTGAAAGATTGCCCTGATCATCTTGAAGTAAAAAAGTATTCCTGATTTTTTCCACAAAACATAAAGTTGACCGGCTTTCAATTCTCATTTCGATTATTTTGCACTTCCTGAACTTTTTTCATTTTCAGTATTGCTGTTCAGTATCCGGTGCAAATGAATTATCACTTCATCACGATAGAAGGAAACATTGGAGCAGGAAAAACCACGCTGGCTCACCTGCTTTCCAAACATTATAATGCCCGTTTGATACTGGAAGAATTCGCCGATAATCCCTTTCTTCCCAAGTTTTATGAAAACCCCGGGCAATTCGCATTTCCTTTAGAACTTTTTTTCATGGCGGAGCGTTACAAACAATTAAAAGAATTATTACAACAAAAAGATCTGTTTCAAAACCTCACTATTTCCGATTATCTTTTTACTAAATGCCTCTTGTTTGCCAAAGTGAATTTACCGGAAGATGAATTTCGCCTGTATCAACGTCTCTTTGAGATCATTCACCAACAACTGATCCAACCGGATATTCTCATTTACCTGCATGCGCCGGTCCAAAAACTACAGGCCAACATAAAAAAGCGTAAACGTTCTTATGAACAAAACATACAGGACGAATATTTATTCAGCCTCCAGGAAACTTATACTCATTATATCAAACAACATAATATCAAAACGCTGTTTATTGATGCGAGCAATGCAGATTTCCTTGGAAATGAAAAACATTTGCAGGTGATTTATGATGCGCTGGAAAAAGACTACGAGAATGGACAACACTATATTACCTTACCCTGACAAAAACATTATCCGGTAGCTGATTTTTCTTACCTATTTTTACAAATAATTGAAATACGTCTTTCTTCATTATGATCTCTGACCCTGGTCAAAAAAACGATCCATTTGTTTCCATCAAGATCACTGAATTCCGCAACCTGATGACGGGCCGTTTTCTTTTCGTAATGGCACTGAGAATGATGGCCACTTCTGTCGGCTGGTGGATGTATCAATTGACTCATGATCCATTTTCAATCGGGCTGCTTGGTTTGTCGGAAATCATCCCTGCATTATCTTTCGCATTATACGCCGGTCATGTGATTGACCTTAGTGAAAAAAGAAAACTCTTATTGAAAGGAATTTTCTTTTATCTCTGTTGCGCTTCCTTATTATTATTTTTGTCCGGAAATTTTGCTAATCAGCATTTAGGTAAACATTGGATTACGCTTTGTATTTACAGTGTTATTTTTTGCAGCGGCATCGTTCGGGCATTTGCAGGGCCGGCTTTTGCCGTATTGCTGGCCTATATTGTTCCAAAAGAAATTTTGCAGAATGCCACTACATGGAACCAGGGCACCTGGCTTTCTGCTTCCGTATCCGGACATGCGGCAGGTGGTTTCTTAATTGCAGCATTTGGCATTTCCGGTTCGTTAACGGCTATTTGTTCTCTGATGATCGCTGCGTTGCTGGTATTGTCACTAATAAAACCTAAAAAACCTATAGCAAATCAAGGCGAGAAAAAAACATGGGAAAGTGTGAAGGAAGGATTGCGATTTGTTTTTAAAACAAAAGTGATTCTCGGCGCCATGTCGTTGGATCTTTTTGCAGTATTATTTGGTGGGGCTGTAGCAATGGTTCCTGTTTATGCTTCTGATATTTTGAAAATAGGGCCGCAGGGATTCGGATGGCTGAATGCTGCATCAGATATGGGATCTATATGCATTGTGATACTACTCACCATTGCTCCTCTCAGAAGACAGCAGGGAAGAAAATTACTATTGGCTGTTGCAGGATTCGGTTGCTGCATCATTCTTTTTGCTTTGTCAAAATGGTTCTGGTTATCATTCGCTGCGTTACTCATCAGTGGAATGCTGGACGGCGTAAGTGTTGTGATCCGTGGAACGATCCTTCAGCTAAGAACCCCAATGGAATTGCGGGGAAGAGTGATGTCAGTTAATTCCATGTTCATTAATTCAAGCAATGAATTAGGGCAATTTGAAAGTGGTGTGGCCGCAAAGATCATGGGCGTGGTACCTTCAGTAGTATTTGGTGGCTGTATGACGCTGTTGGTGGTAATTAGCACCTGGATCAAAGCGCCGGGATTACGTAAATTCGAATATTGAATAGCAACCGGAGATTACTTTTATTCGTTTAGATCAAACCTCATCTTTAAAAACTTTTTGTAATGAACCGACGAGCCTTTCTTCAAAACACATCGCTGGCATTGGGCGCCTTAACGTTGACTCAGCGACAAATTTTTTCTTCTATATTAGATCCAACCTGGAAGATCACGATGCTGCGCAACGATATTGGTGTATTCACCGAGCGGGGCGGCACTATCGCTTTTATGTTATATAAAAAAGGAATCGTAGTAGTGGATGCGCAGTTTCCTGACACATCGCAACACCTCATCGATGAATTGAAGAAGAAGTCAAAAGAACCGTTTGTCAAACTCATCAATACACATCATCATTTGGATCATACAGCCGGAAATATTTCTTTCAAAGGAATGGTAGAACATGTATTAGCACATGAGAATTCCCTGAAGAATCAGAAAAACGTAGCAGTGGCTCAAAAAAATGAGGACAAACAATTGTATCCCGATCAGACCTTCGGTGATACCTGGTGTGAAAAGTTCAGCAAAGAAAAGATCTGTCTTTATTATTATGGCAGAGGACATACCGATGGAGATGCCATGATTCATTTTGAACATGCCAACATCGTTCACATGGGTGACCTCGTTTTCAATCGCCGGCATCCATTTGTAGATCGAAGCGCAGGCGCCAGCATGAAAAGTTGGATAGAAGTGCTGGACAAAGCCGTAAATAAATTTGACAAGAACACTCTCTTTATATATGGCCATGCATTGGATGGATACGACGTAACAGGCAATGCAGATGATCTGAAAAAATTTGGGGAATACCTTGGCCAGGTACTACAATTTGCCGAAAGCGAGATCAAAGCTGGTAAAACAAAAGAAGAATTTTTGAAAAATACTGAAATACCCGGCAATACCGAATGGAAAGGCGACGGAATACAACGACCACTGCAAGCGGCGTATGAAGAGTTGACAGCGGAATAAAATTTCTCATAAAACACTAGTAACAGGAACATGCACAACAGATGTGACTTTTAAAGCCTAAACAATTTTGTATCTTTATATAAAGCATAACATGGATATAGCCCGGTACATAGAAATAAATCCTAAAATCATGATGGGGAAACCCATTATCAAAGGAACACGTATCACGGTGGAACTTGTATTGGAAAAACTTTCAGCCGGAGAATCCGTAGAAAACCTGCTTGAAGCACATCCCCAACTTAACAAAGAACAAATTCAGGCGGCTCTTGCTTTTGCAGCGCAGTCGCTTAAAGGCGACACTATTTATCCTGTTGCTATATGAAGCTATTAGCGGACGAAGGAATTGACAAGCCGATAGTAGATAGGCTAAGGCAAACTGGTTTTGACGTTCATTACATTTTGGAAACAAATCCCGGCGCTGAAGATGAACTCATTCTTTCGATTAGTAATTCGGAAGAAAGAATTCTTTTGACTCAGGATAAAGATTCCGGGGAATTAGTGTACCGTCTCCATTCTTCCCACTCCGGCGTGATACTCATCCGATTGGCAGGACTTTCGCCTAATATAAAAGCCGCGATCGTTAGCAAGATGTTATCCGAACACCGATCCGAATTACAAAATGCTTTTACAATTTTACAGCCTAATGCTATGCGAATAAGGAAATAAAATCTACAACCGATTATTCGCCTTGACTAATCAATTTCTCCAATACATAATAAGTGATCGGGCAAAAAGTTGAATTTTTCAGAGTAAGCTGCTGCCGTTTAATAAAAACATCTTCATCTGTGTAAGGAAACCGGCGGCAGTCGGAAGGACGTTGTTCATAAATGCTGCAATGATTATCGGAACCAAGAAAAGGGCAAGGTTTTGCATTCACGACAAAATCTCCGTCTTCATCCACCACCAAATATTTTTCAATAAACTCACTTTCACGCATCCTTAAATGTTTGCTGATTCGTTTGATATCGGGAGTCTTAAAACGAGGGGAATAATGCTTGCAGCAGTTGGCACATTGCAGGCAATCAATTTTTGCAAAAGCTTCTTCATGCAAGGCCGGCAATTGTTTCAATACTTTATTCTTATCAGCTTTTTGCAGAAAACGCTTGTATTCCTTCTGATGTCCGGCAGATCGCTGCTCCCAATTCGCCGGGAGCTCATTATTGTCTTTAATGTCGGAATTCATTTTTCTATCAAATAACAAATTTCATAGTTAAACAATAAAACATAAACAAAAAACCCACTTATTTTTGCTATCCATGGGTGCATTCTCCGAACAGTTGCTTTTGTTGATCAGCACGCCGATCTATGTAATAGTTATCGGAGCTGAATTACTGTTGAGCCATCTCCAGCACAAAAAAAGCTACTCATGGAAAGACACTTTTCAGAATGTTTACCTGATGTTGCTGAATTCCGGGCTTGACCTGTTGATCAGGGGAATTTATATCGGCATCGTTCTTACTTTCTTTTATGAACACCGGGTTGCTGATCCTATTTCCAACCCCTGGTTGTACTGGATCACATTATTGGTCTTTGAAGATTTCATGTATTATTGGTTGCACCGGGTGGATCATTATTGCCGCTTATTCTGGGCCACACATGTCACACATCATTCATCTCCGAACTTTAATCTGACCGTTGGTTTCCGTTCATCTGTAATGGAGCCGCTCTATCGTTTTGTTTATTTTATTCCAATTGCCTTTTTAGGTTTTCGACCGATCGATATTGCGCTCATCTACTCTGCCACACAGATCTGGGGTATACTGGTGCATACCGAACGGATCAATAAGCTGGGGTTTCTTGAATATTTTCTGGTCACACCATCTCATCACCGGGTGCATCACGGCTCCAATGCAAAATACCTTGATAAGAACATAGGCATGTTCCTCATTGTCTGGGATAAATTATTCGGAACATTTCAACCGGAGTTGCCAGCCGAAACCTACCAGCCGATCAAATACGGGTTAACGACCCCTTTGAAAAATGAAAACCCTGTGAACCTTGTCTTTCATGAATGGCGGGACTTATGGAAAGATGTATTTCGAAAAGATATTGGATGGAAACAACGGTGGAACTATTTATTTGGTTTGCCCGGCTGGAGCCACGATGGCAGCCGTCTTACCAGCGTACAAAGAAGACGCATCGAAGCCGGAGAATCATATGAAACTGTTATGGGCAACAACAAGGAGTCAATTTCCCAAAATTCCTGAGTTTTCCACCCGTTGCTATTTCAGTTTTTTTCTGCATTTCACTCCATAACTTTGCCGCAAATTTTAAAACAATCACCTGAAATAAGATAGAAGGAACAATAATTATGAACCTATTTGAAGAACAGCAGCATGAATTCATTCCCCGGCATATCGGCCCTGATAAAACAGAAACACAGGAAATGCTGAAGACCATCGGTGTTAACAACCTTGCTGAATTAATTGACCGTACCGTCCCCGCTTCTATCCGCATGAGTCAATCGCTGGATATTCCGGCTGCCATGAGTGAGAATGAATACCTGAAGCACATTCACGAAGTAGCACAAAAAAATAAAGTTTATAAAAATTACATCGGCCAGGGATATTACGATACCATTGTTCCTTCCGTTATCCTGAGAAATGTTTTTGAAAACCCGGGTTGGTACACACAGTACACTCCATACCAGGCAGAAATTTCGCAGGGCCGTTTAGAAAGTTTATTGAATTTTCAAACAATGGTCAGCGATCTCACGGGCTTACCCATTGCCAACGCATCCTTATTGGATGAAGCCACTGCAGCTGCCGAAGCCATGACCATGTTCTTTAATATGCTGAATAAAGATCATGATCATATCAGCCGGCCGAAGTTTTTTGTGGACAAAGAAATTTTTCCGCAGACAATTGATGTCTTGATCACAAGGGCTGTTCCGGTAGGAATGGAGATCGTCATTGGAGATTATCATTCCGCTATTATTGATCCTTCTTATTTCGGCGCTATAGTTCAATACCCGAATGACAAAGGCGCTATTGAGGATTATCGTGATTTTATCAATAAAGTTCATGCAGCCGGTGCTTATGTAGTAATGGCTACTGATCTGTTAGCATTAACATTGATCACTCCTCCCGGTGAATTGGGTGCGGATTGTGCGGTGGGTTCTGCTCAGCGCTTCGGGGTACCGCTTGGATATGGTGGGCCTCATGCTGCATTTTTTTCTGCCAAGGATGAATTCAAAAGAAATATCCCGGGCCGCATCATTGGTGTGAGTATTGATGCACAAAACAACCGTGCGCTGCGCATGGCATTGCAAACAAGAGAGCAGCATATCAAAAGAGAAAAAGCTACTTCGAATATCTGCACCGCCCAGGCATTGCTGGCCAATATGGCTGCAATGTATGCAGTGTATCACGGCCCAAAAGGATTGAGCAATATTGCAAAAAGAGTGGCGCTGCTTACACAAACTGTTGCTGAAGCTATAGAAGCAATAGGCTTTGAACTTGTATCAGATAATTTTTTTGACACTATTACAGTTAAAGTTGACAACATCGCAGCATACAAATCAAAAGCAGAAAGGCAAAGAATCAATTTGCGCTATATCGATAACAATCATATTGGAATTTCGCTGGATGAGACTACTACCATCGAAGATCTTTATGACCTGATCAACTGTTTTGAAAACGACACTGATCCTGTAGCTTTCGATATTCACGAAGATGCAGAATTACATCATATCCCTCTTACACTAACCCGCAATTCAGAATTTCTCCTGCACCCTGTGTTCAATATGCATCATAGTGAAACAAAAATGATGCGTTATATCAAAATGCTGGAGAATAAAGATCTTTCCCTGAACACATCAATGATCTCGTTGGGCAGTTGTACGATGAAGCTGAATGCAGCAAGCGAAATGATTCCGTTGAGTTGGAGTCATTGGAATAAAATACACCCCTTTGCTCCTGCAGAGCAAACAGAAGGATATCGTTTCATCATTGATGAACTCAGCAAGTATTTATGCAAGATCACTGCTTTGGATGCCTGCAGCCTGCAACCTAATAGCGGTGCCCAGGGAGAATACACCGGCTTATTGACTATTCGTGCTTTTCATATGGCGAATGGAGAAACTCATCGCAATGTGATGCTGATCCCTATTTCAGCACATGGTACTAATCCAGCAAGCGCAGTAATGGCGGGAATGAAAGTAGTTGTGGTAAAAGCATTGGACAATGGTTATATTGATGTAGAAGATCTGAAAGCAAAAGCATCGCAACATGCAAAGGAATTAGCAGGCATCATGATCACTTATCCGAGCACTTATGGTATTTATGAAGAAACGGTAAAAGAAATTACCGAGGTCGTTCATCAATATGGCGGGCAAGTGTACATGGATGGAGCTAACATGAATGCGCAAGTTGGATTAACTGCTCCGGGTTTGATCGGTGCCGATGTATGTCATCTGAATTTGCATAAAACATTTGCTATACCGCATGGTGGTGGTGGGCCGGGCATGGGACCAATATGTGTCAAAAGTCATTTAGCAAAATTTCTACCCAGGCATGTAACCAACAACCGGCAACCGGCCAATGCAGTATCCGCTGCTCCTTTTGGAAGTGCAAGTATTCTTCTTATCAGTTATGGGTATATAAGAATGTTGGGAAATGAAGGTGTGAAAGCAGCGAGTGAATATGCAATTCTCAATGCCAATTACATGCGGGCAAGGCTGGAAAAAGATTTTGATATTTTATACACCAATAATCATGGTGAGTGTGCTCATGAATTCATTGTAGATCTTCGTCCCTTTAAAAAATCTGCGGAGATCGAAGCAGAAGATGTGGCGAAGCGATTAATTGATTATGGTTTTCATGCTCCGACCATGAGTTTTCCGGTGCCGGGAACTATAATGATCGAACCGACAGAGAGCGAGGATAAAGAAGAACTGGATCGTTTTTGCGATGCAATGTTAGCCATCCGGGATGAAATTCAAATGATCGAAGAAGGAGAATTGGACAAGAAAAATAACCCGTTGAAAAATGCTCCGCATACTCAATCAGTGATCAGCAATTCTCAGTGGGATCATCCATATAGCAGGGAAAGAGCTGCATTTCCTTTATCATATGTGAGAGAAAATAAGTTCTGGCCTTCTGTGGCAAGAGTAAATAATACTTATGGCGACAGAAATCTTATCTGCACCTGCGAACCGGTTAGTAGTTACGTAGAACAGGGCGCCTGATCCATTCTCAATAATTCTTCAGCCAGCTTTTGATCGCAGAATCCTGTTGCGGAGGAGTCAATCGTTTGTATTGATATAATGCGTTTTCCCAATCACCATACACAGGATTAGGAATGATAATAAACCTGTTGCCAAACTGCGCCGCCTGTTCCTTTACATTTTCCAATCGTTGTGGTACCGTTTTATTATCCCACAAAGAAGAAAAATCAGCAAGATTATCTCCCAACAATAAAATAACGTCATGATCACTCATCACCTGCTGGCGGCGGGCTTCTTTGCTGGAAACATTTTGCCGGACAATTAAATGAGCATTATCAGCATTAGGAAAATCAAATTTCTGCAGGTTCTTCAACGTTCCAGGCCGGTCTTTCTCATCACGATTGGTTATGTAAAATATCTCTACATTTTTCGAAGCCGCATATTTCAAAAATGTAAGAGCCCCCGGCACTGTATCTGCAGCAGCCATCGCTGTCCATTGCGCCCATTCCAGCGGATCAAACCCCTTTCCCTGCAGATCATGATGTACTTCATCAGCACTGTTGTCAAGTATTGTTTCATCAATATCAGTAATGATCGCTTTTGGCTTTGCAGAAGCTAATTGTAATGATTCATTGAAACGGAGTGTCGCAATATTATAAGCCTGTAGGCACAATGCATGATATTCTGCAGATCGTTGCATATATGCCGCTGCGAATAATTTACCATTTGTAACCAGGTTTGCTGAAGGAGTTGTTGAACTGCTTAATGATTTTTTAGAAGAAGTACAGGCAAATAACAATGCTGATGTCAAAATAAAAGAGCAAAATCGTTTCATGTTTTGAGATTTGGAACGGCAAACTTAGTGAAGTCTTCTAAAACAGGTATTTTATAAATGCATTATCTTTCTGAACAAATCCCTTTGTCATGCTGACCGGTCTTCCTTTGTACATCATTATTGTTTTTATTCTTACGGTGGCGCTTACATTAATTCTCTTTTTAAGTGCTATACAAAAGAAAACAACTTCTGCAATCCTTAGCTTGCTTTGGCTTGCGTTAACCGGCGTTCTTGCTTACAAAGGTTTTTTTCAAAATACAAAAGGCATGCCTCCACACCTGGCCTTTATTATGATACCCGCCTTTGTTTTTGTGATCATTCTGTCAATTACTCCGATAGGAAAAAAATTTACCGAAGGTCTTGATCTGAAAAAATTGACAATTCTGCATATCGTTCGTATTCCCGTAGAGATCATTCTTTACCTGTTGGCCGGTTACAAATTCTTACCCGAACTGATGACCTTTGCCGGAAGGAATTTTGATATAATATCAGGCATCACTGCCCCTGTCATGTATATGCTTTGTTTCAGTGGATCACAATTGAAACATAAGCAGGCATTGCTCTTATGGAATTTTATCTGCCTTGCTTTATTATTGAACATTGTTGTTGACGCTATTCTATCGGCACCATTTCCGTTTCAGAAACTCGCATTTGATAAACCCAATATTGCTGTACTATATTTTCCGTTTATCTGGCTTCCCAGCTTCATTGTGATCATTGTACTGCTCAGTCATTTGGTCGCTATCAAAAAACTTTTAAAAAAATCGTCATAAGATTTAGCTTGATCCTGAAATAGCTGAAATTACCTTCTGATCCATCATTCCCCATTTTATCTTAATTTCGGCCAAAATTTTTTATTCCGCATGGCTGAAGTGATCTTAATGCCCCGCCTGAGCGACACGATGACCGAAGGTGTGATTGCTGAATGGCACAAAAAAGTGGGCGATACCGTAAAAAAAGGAGACCTGCTGGCTGAAGTAGAGACTGATAAAGCTACCATGGAACTGGAAAGCTATAAGGATGGTACATTATTATATATAGGTGTGGACAAAGGTGGCAAACTGCAGGTAAACGACCTGCTGGCGATCATTGGTAACAAAGGAGAAGATATTTCTTCATTGGTCAGCGGAAAAGGTCCGGCAACGGGTGAACAGAAACAAGAAGCAGGTAAACAAAAAACAGCAACCTCCGATAATAAACAACAAGCAGCTACAGTTCCGCAAACAGCTACGGCTGTCATGGACATCTCAAAGATCGAGGAAGTGGTGCTGATGCCAAGATTAAGCGACACCATGACTGAAGGTGTTATCGCTGCATGGCATAAAAATATTGGAGATACTGTAAAGAAAGGAGAAGTGTTAGCAGAGATTGAAACCGATAAAGCAACGATGGAACTGGAAAGCTATAAGAATGGAAAGCTATTATACATTGGCGCTAAGAACGGAGAAAAAATTGCAGTAAATGATCTCTTGTGCATCATTGGTGAAGAAGGAAAAGTTGATGTGAATGCGATTGTGAATGCAGTGAAAGCAGGAACTCATACAGGCGAAACGAATCAACCATCACAGCCAGTTCAGGAAGCAAAACAAGAAGTGATCGGTGTAACACAGCCAGTACCCAGCAACCAGCAACCAGTAACGGAGAACGGTCGTCTCAAAGCTTCTCCACTTGCAAAAAAATTAGCGAAAGAAAAAGGAATTGATATCACCAAAATACATGGCTCCGGCGATGGCGGAAGAATTATTAAAGCAGACGTTGATAATTTTAAGGAGACAGGAGTCAGGAGTCAGGAGTTAGGAATAAAGCCTGCAACAGTTCCTCAATTTGTCGCATCGGATAAGGAAGGTTTCACAGACATACCTAACTCACAAATGCGTGCTGTGATCGCAAGAAGGTTGGCTGAAAGCAAATTTTCTGCACCGCATTTTTATCTTACCATGGAGATCAATATGGACAATGCGATCTCCACCCGTGCACAATTAAATGAAGTGAGTCCTGTCAAGATCAGCTTTAATGATCTGGTGGTGAAAGCAGCAGCGTTGGCGTTGCGTCAGCATCCGGCAGTTAATGCATCGTGGATGGGTGATAAGATCCGTCGTTATCATCATATTCATATCGGTATTGCAGTGGCTATCGAAGATGGATTGATAGTGCCTGTAGTTCGCTTTGCTGATCAGAAAACACTTCCGCAAATAGCTGCTGAAAGTAAAGAATTGAGTGGAAAAGCAAGGAACAAAAAATTACAACCCAACGAATTTACCGGCAATACATTTACCATTTCGAATCTCGGCATGATGGACATAGATGAATTCACAGCGATCATCAATCCTCCCGACAGTTGCATTATGGCCGTAGGAAAAATAAAAGAAGTGGTAGTAAGAAAACCAGAAGGATTTGGTGTAAGCAATTTCATGAAGATCACCATGAGCTGTGACCACCGAAGCGTGGATGGAGCTACAGGAGCCGCTTTCCTGCAAACATTCAAGAAGTACCTGGAGAATCCTGTGATGATGCTGTTGTAAATGATTATTGTTTTGTTTCCCGCAAAACCGCTTTTCAGACTTTTTCAGAAATAATTGCACTAGTATTGGCAATTATCAGAAAATATATACAATCATATTTTCAAATTATTGATTTAAACTCAACTTGTTCATTTCCGAAAAAAACTTCAGGTAAATTTCCCAAGTAGTTTTCGTATTCCATTCATTACCTGAAATAATCGGGCTGGTGTATCTTTATATTACAAAACAAACACTATGAGCAAACCATCAATCCTCCTTTTGATCGCATTACAGGCTTCGCTATTCACCATTTTCGGCTTCATACTGAAAAACATGGATGATAATCTTGGTAACAAACTTCTTTGGATCGGGGTATTAACGCTCAGCTTATTAAGCTTGCGGGTTTTTATCAAACTTCTTTTTAAAAGAGCAGATTCCTGATCGTAGAATATTCAGTTGATTAAGCGGGCTTTTAATAAAACCGGATTGTAACCGGTGTGCAATATTTCACGGACAATTTGAGTGTGAAAAGAATAAATTTGAATTTGCATAGCAAATACTTTTCATATTGTCCATTCATCGCTCAACGATACAATTGCTGCGTTTTCACTTTTCGCTGTTTCTTTTACCGATTTATTTATTCGGATTAAGTCAATTAGATGCGATCAACTGGAAAAATGCAGCGATTGTGTTCTTTATTCTCCATTTTTTAGTCTACCCATCCAGCAATGGCTACAATTCGTATATGGACAAAGACAATAATCCTATCGGAGGTTTGTCTCATCCCATGCAACCGACCCGACAATTGTTTTATGCTACAGTTATTTTAGATCTGTTGGCAATTCTCGCCGGTTTTTTTATTGACCGGATCTTTGCCGCAGGCATTTTACTTTATATACTCGCATCAAGAGCTTATAGTTTCAGGGGGATTCGCTTAAAAAAATATCCAGTCATTGGTTATTTGGTTGTTATCATTTTCCAGGGCGCCGTTACATTTTTTCTATCCTGGCATGGAAGTAATAAAACAGCGGATATTCATGTGCCGGTATTACCGATGCTTGCTGCTACTTGTCTCATCGGTGGTTATTATCCTTTAACACAAATTTATCAGCACGAAGACGATTTCAAAGATGGAGTGAGAACTATTAGTTATATGTTAGGCAAAAAAAGAACTTTTCTTTTTTGCGGAATTCTGTTTTTGTTGGCAACGGTTTTAATTTATCTGACGTTTCAACAAAAGCGATCTTTGATCCCATTCCTCATATTTGCCGGTTGCATGGTGCCGGTAATTATTTTTTTCTCCGGCTGGATGAAAAAAGTGTGGAATGATGAAAGCAAAGCGAATTTTACAAACAGTTTGCATATGAATGTTCTTGCTTCAGCCTGCACTGCCGGCTGTTTTATCACCCTGATCATTTTAAAACAACATTTATTTTGAAATTTGAGTAAGATCATCTCCATAGGGACAGCGGTACCGGCATACAAGCATCGGCAAGATGATATCCTTAATTTTATGCAAAGGGTGTATGCCCTGCCGGAAACAGAAAAAAGAAAATTGTGTTTTTTATATCACCACAGCGGTATTGAAAGCCGGTATTCAGTGATTCCTGATTATAGCCGTGAGATTCCCGATTGGAAATTTTATCCGCACAGCGAAGGATTGGATCCATTCCCTTCTTTGGAACAGCGGATGATATGGTTCAACAAATATGCTACGCCACTTTCCTTAGATGCAATCCGTAATTGTGTCGATGGAATCATCAGTGATTCAGAGTTAACGCATCTGATCACCGTTAGTTGCACGGGCATGAGTGCGCCAGGGTTGGACTTGCAACTAATGGAATTAATGAATCTTCCAAAGAACAGCTATCGTACTTCAATCAATTTCATGGGGTGCTATGCAGCCATACATGCATTGAAAATTGCTGATGTAATCTGCAAAAGTGATCCCAATGCTAAAGTGCTGATCGTTTGTACGGAATTATGCACGCTGCATTTTCAAAAAGAATCTACCACAGACAGCATGACCTCAAGTTTATTATTTGGTGATGGTTCTGCTGCGGTAGTGGTCACCAATGATAAAGATGAAAGACCAGGAATTTATTTGAAAGGATTTTACTCGGAAGTGATCAGTAAAGGAAAAAGAGATATGGCATGGGAACTTTCTTCTTCTGGTTTTTTAATGACGTTAAGCGGTTTTATCCCGGAACTTATCGAAGCAGATTTTGAACCATTGGTCAGCAGGGCTACTGAAGCGATGCAAATTAAAAAGAAAGAAATTTCGCATTGGTGTATTCATCCCGGCGGAAAAAGAATACTCGATTCCATTCATCGAAGTCTTGGTTTTACAAACGGAGAATTGGCAACTTCCTATGAAGTGTTGAAACATTACGGCAATATGTCATCTCCTTCCATTTTGTTTATCCTGAAAGATTTGATGAAAAGAAATGAAATGGCATCGGAGAAAAATATTTTTGGCGCTGCTTTCGGGCCCGGCCTCACAATGGAAACTTTTGTAGCTTCAACTCATGCCTGATCTTTCGCAACGTTCATATCAGAAAGAATTACTTGACCAACCAGCCATTCCTTTTGAAGACATCAAAAGAAATATGCAGGAATTAGAATTCATCAACCGATGGCTGGGAGGGCATAAAATAACACTTCGTGGATTAAAATCTATTTTAAAATGTATCCCGGACAAAGAAAATATTCAGGTCGTCGAGATCGGTTGTGGCGGCGGTGACAACCTGAAGGTGATGAAAGATTTTTTCAAAAAGCGAAACATCCGGACGCAACTAACCGGCATTGACATCAATCCTGAATGCATTGAATTTGCCAGGTCAAAAAAAGAAAATGGTGGGATCAATTTTATAACTTCTGATTACAGACATATTTCTTTTAGTGAGAAACCTTCAATCATTTTTTCCTCTTTGTTCTGTCATCATTTTACTGATGAAGAACTAATAGAACAATGGCTTTGGATGGGGCAAAATTCCAAGCATGGTTTTTTCATAAACGATTTACACCGGAATCGACTTGCTTATTATTCTGTAAAATGCCTGACCCGGATTTTTTCCAAAAGTTACCTGGTGAAAAATGATGCTCCTTTATCCGTCAAAAGAGGTTTTAGAAGAAAAGAAATAAAAAAAATGCTGGAATCAGCAGGATTAAGTCATTCTCATGTTCACTGGAAATGGGCTTTTCGTTGGTTGATCATTGCAAAAGGAGAATTTAATTGAAAAATGATTTCGACCATATTGACCCTGAAACATCAGTATATACTAATAAAATTTTTGATGCTGGAATTGCCGGTGGAGGACTTGCAGGTCTTTCTCTAAGTATTCTATGCAATAAAGCCGGGTATAATTCAATCGTAATAGAAAAAGAAAAGTATCCTTTTCATAAAGTCTGCGGAGAATATATAAGCTTTGAATCCTGGGGTTTTCTTGAAGAATTGGGCGTACCGCTAAGCGAAATGAATTTACCGGCGATCAGAAAACTTCTTGTTACTGCACCAAATGGAAAATATCTGGAACATAACTTACCATTGGGTGGCTTTGGTATAAGTCGCTACAAACTTGATGCACTACTTGCTTCAGTTGCTGAAAAAAGAGGAGCAATTATTTTAGAAAATACCAAAGTGCTGGATATTCATTTTGCCAATGAGCTATTCTCTATTCAAATTCCCGGAAATAATGTCCATTGTAGAACAGCGATCGGAGCTTTTGGAAAAAGAAGCACTATGGACGTTCTTTGGAAAAGAAAATTTATACAAAAGAACAGAGGGCGTCTTCAAAACTACATTGGTGTAAAATATCACATCAAAATGGATTGGCCAGATGACCTTATTGCATTGCACAACTTTAAAAATGGGTATTGCGGTATTTCAAAAATTGAAGACCAGAAATGCTGTCTTTGTTACCTGACCACTGCAAGCAACCTGAGACATTGCGGGAATGATATAAAGCAAATGGAAGAAGTGATTTTGCAGCAAAATCCATTTTTGAAAAAAATTTTTTTTGACAGCTCTTTTTTGTTCGATAAACCGGCCACCATCGCACAAATAAGTTTTGCAGCTAAAACACAGGTGGAAAATCATGTATTGCTGGCCGGTGATGCAGCCGGCATGATCGCTCCCCTTTGCGGCAATGGAATGAGCATGGCATTACACAGCAGCCGCATCCTGTTCCCGGTCATCCGTTCATTCCTCGAAGGAAAGATCAGCCGGAAACAACTGGAAATGGAATATCAACAACAATGGAAAAAGATCTTCAGCAAACGATTATCGACCGGAAGAGCGATCCAGCGATTTTTTGGCAGTCCTTTACTTTCCAATCTTCTGATCAGCAGCCTGAAACCTTTTCCCGGAATATTGAACAAACTTATCAGCAGTACTCACGGCAATCCTTTTTAGTAAAAAAAATAACTGAAATCACCTATGTGAGTATCTTGCATTGAAAATTTTCAGAGGACAGATACTATAAATAAAAAGTAACCGTTGAAAGCTGGTATATGTACGTACTCAGGAACTATTTTCTAATACTGACTTTTCTTCTATTAAACATCATTTTGCAGGCCCAGAATTACCAGGCCATTAATGGATCATCTTATGCCGGTAGTCTCAGCCCGACCAATAATCCTTCCTCCATCGTGCATGTGCCCTACGCATGGGATGTCACCCTGTTCGCAGTACAAACCAAAGAAGCGACGAATGCAATCAAGATCAGAAACTATTCCCTGTTAAAAAAAGCGACAAATGCTGAGATACAATTTTTGAATGGCTCCAAAAAAAGATTGGCATACGCAGATCAGAATATTCATTTGCTCAATGCCCGTATTTCGATAAATTCTAAAGTTGCCGTTGCATTTGGAGTGAATATTCGCAGTTATGAATTTTTACAAACCACCAGATATACCTGGCGAGATAGTATTGGAACACTTCGTGATTTTGGTAATGCAAATTTTTTCAATACGCCTCTTTCCGGCAAAACGATCGGCGCATCCTGGGCAGAAGTCTATGGTACCTATGCGCAAACGATCAAAGATGATGGCAATAATGTCCTCAATGCCGGTGTCACTTTTAAAGCAGATCGTGGATTAGCCGGAGCCTACGCAAATGCTGAGGGTATTAATTACCTGACCAATGTGACTAATAATGGAGTTGGTTACTTATTGGAAGAAGGCAGTCTTCAATACGGATATTCTTCCAACCTTGATGATGTCAACAACAATTCCGGTTTCAGAGACAATGTCAAAAATTTTATGAGGAGAACATTCTCCAGCGTGAGTGTTGATGCCGGAATTGAATACATCATGCTTTCCGGATCGGATAACGATTATGAATACGATACCAAAATAGGTGTATCCCTGATGGATATTGGTCATGTACACTTCCGGTATGGCAATAATAGCCGCCTGGCTATTGCCGGAAAAAATAATATTTCCGATTCCCTGCTGCAAAACAAATTTGGGAGTATCAACTCGTTTAACGATTTTAATGACAGTCTTGCTACAGTTGCAATGACCATATCGGCTCTTGGAGGAGATTTTTTTATTTCACAACCTACCCGCTTTATAGTAAATGTAGATCAGCATCTTTCCGACAATTTCTTTATTAATGGCGAACTTACTGTTCCCATCTCTCCTGCAGCTGTAAAAAATAAATTATACCTGGAGCAAATGAACCTCGCTGCTGTCACTCCAAGATGGGAAAACAGAACTTTTGGTGTGTACCTGCCGATACAATTCAACCAGGTGAAACAACTTTGGATCGGTGGGGCTTTCAAAGCCGGTCCGCTCTTATTCGGTATTCATAACTGGGCTAATATCTTCTCCAAAAATTCTATGCAAAATGGCGGCTTTTATCTTGCTGTAACGCTCCGGCCCGGTTCTTCTCACGACAAATCTTCAAGAGATGATGACCAAAAATTGAGCCGTCGGGAAAGAAAAAAACTGGATTGTCCCAGGTTCTGATCTGTAGGTTATTTTATTTTTTAATCAATATTTTCAATATTTTTTGAAAATTCAATATTTATTCTGAATTTTGATCCATGAAAATCACAGAAGCCAAACAACAATTCATCAGCAGCTGGGGCGCCTTCGGCACTCACTGGGGCATCAACCGCACTATGGCGCAGATCCATGCCTTGCTGCTTGTTAGTCCTGATCCGCTTACACAGGATGATATCATGGAAGAATTGAACATCAGCCGGGGAAATACTAATATGAATATCCGGGAGCTGATTGACTGGGGTTTAGTAGAACGGGTATTATTACCCGGCGAACGAAAAGAATATTTTTCTGCTGAAAAAGATATCTGGAAAGTAGTACGCCAAATAGTAAAAGAAAGAAAAAAGAGAGAACTGGAGCCAATGCTCAAACTACTGGACCAGTTGGAAGATGTGGAAGGCGATAAAAGAGATAAAAATGTCAAAGCATTTATTGATGTGATCAGCGGCATTAAGAAATTAGGCAAACAGGCCGACAAAACATTGGATATAATGGTAAAAGCCGATGAACATTGGTTTTTGGGAACGATGATGAAATTTTTTAAATAAGCGATTAGTAGCAGCCGTTATTAGTTTCTCAAAAGAACCATTAATTTTAAATTCAAAACAATACTCGTATAGCTTTACATTATGAATGAAAAAAAGAAGACCCTTGTTCTCGGTGCATCAGATAATCCGTCACGTTATAGTTTTCTGGCTGTAAATCGTCTCCGCAATCATGGGCATCCGGTAATTGCTATCGGGAAAAAAAAGACTCAAGTGGCTGATGTACCTATAACCAATGAAAAGATCTCTGCTGATGATGTTGATACAGTTACTTTATATCTCAACCCGATGCATCAGCAACAATATTATGATTATATTCTTTCACTAAAACCCAAGCGGATCATCTTCAATCCAGGCGCTGAAAATGATGAATTGTATGATCTCGCAAAAAAGAACGGCATTCAACCAGTTGAAGCCTGTACTTTAGTTTTATTGAATACGGGGCAATATTGATTTACTCTTAGCGATTCGGAATTTTACTAGTAACAACATCCTTAGTTTACTATTCCTGCCGAGTACTAGCCCTCAATTTCAATTGAATTATTTTTTGATTGCTTGCAATTGCTGAAAATTTTCACAAATCTTGTACTTCCGTCCCTCCCTGAAAACTGCAGAAGATAAAATCGGCTGCAACTGTTACCCTATTTAAAAAACAATATCTGTTTATGAAAAACTCAAGTACCGCCGTACTCTGTTTGTGTTTTGTGCTGTCTGCTTTTGTATCCCGCGGACAAAATCAAAAGATCCCGCTGAATGAGCCGGATTACAACAAACCTAAAGTCTTCCAAAATCTTCCGGACAGCATCCCGGTAGATGCCGCAACTCTTTCTGACCTTTTCAGTGTTTCCAAAGGACAAACGGTAGCGCCGTCATTTTCCAATCGATCCACAACTGCCAGTTTTCAGTTACGTGGAGAAGTTATTTCCAAAAGCGATAATGCTCCGTTAAATGTACAAGCTCGGTCCTCCAGTCCTGCTGCCATCAGCAGCATGATCCTTAAACTGAGCGATTATGGTGACGCCAATTTTACGGTTTCAAAAATCACCAATGCCGATGGAACTACCCGGTACACAGGCAGGATCATCAACTTTAAAAGTGGAGATCTTTTTGTACTGCAAACTGTGAATGGAAAAATGATGCTGGTAAAGAAAGATTATTACGCACTCGTAAATGAATAACTATCGACTGTAATTTGAAAGCCCGTTTTTAATTCCGTACCCTATGCCCTATTGAAAAACATTTTTAAAATCCGCCTTGTTATGAAAAACCTGATCCGATCTGTCCTGATGGTACTGCTGTCAATCAGTACCCTGATCGCCAAATCTCAAGTTCCGATCTATAGCAGTTATCCATCTGCCACTGCTGTTATTTTCCTTGACTTTGACGGGCAAACTGTCGATAACACCAGTTGGAATACTAGTGGACCAATCTACTGTGGCGCTTCCGGTTTAACCAACAGCCAGATCACAGAAATATTTAACCGGGTATCCGAAGACTACCGTCCTTTCAACGTCAATATCACTACTGACTCTACTGTATATTGGGCTGCACCCGCCACGATGAGAACGAGAGTGATTCTTACTGTCACTTCATCATGGTACGGATCTGCCGGTGGAGTTTCTTTTGTTGGATCTTTTACCTGGGGCGATGATACGCCTTGTTTTGTTTTCACTGCTCTTTTGAATTACAATACAAAAAATATTTCCGAAGCTGCTGCTCATGAAGCTGGCCATACATTAGGTCTTTATCACCAGGCATCTTACGATGCGAGTTGTAATAAAATTACCGATTACAATTCTGGCCAGGGCACCGGCGAGATCGGATGGGCTCCAATAATGGGTGTCGGTTATTCGAAGAATTTCACATTATGGAATAATGGGCCTAACTCATTTGGCTGCACCAATTATCAGAGTGACCTAGATGTTATTACTTCCAGCAATGGATTCACATACAGAACAGATGATTACAGCAGCAGTTTTTCATCTGCATACGTCGCTACTTTTGCAAACAATCAATTTAATGTAAATGGGATCATCGAGCGCAACACCGACCAGGATATGTTCAAATTCACCATTCCGACTTATGGCGAGTTTACTTTAAATGCCATTCCCTATAATGTTGGTACCGGCGATGCCGGCTCTGATCTAGACATGCAGGTTTCTCTGTATGATTATTCTCAAAATCTTTTGAATGTATATAATCCCGGAACTTTGCTCAGTTCTGTGATCGATACTACATTGGGTGCAGGAATCTACTATCTGAAAGTAGAAGGAAAAGGAAACATTTATGCACCTAATTATGCCAGCCTGGGATCTTATTCACTAAAAGGAGGTTTTGTTGCCAATGCGCCGCTTGCATTAAGAAAATTAGAACTGAATGGTACTGTTAATGACGATAAACACGTATTGAGCTGGCAGATTGATGCCGATGAAAATATAGTATCACAAGTGCTGGAAACATCAACAGATGGTGTACATTTCACTTCATTGGTACAAGCGGACAACACAGCAAGAAATTACAGCTACGTTCCCACCAATCCTGGAACCATTCAATATCGATTAAACGTAACATTCGACAATGGTCATCAATATTATTCCAACGTAGTAGTGCTGAAACAAAATTCTATTACACAAAGACCAAGATTAGCCGGCAACCTGATCACTTCCGGCATCATCACGGTGAACAGTCCAGGAAATTTCACTTACATGGTGTTTGACCTCACTGGAAAAACAGTCAACAAAGGGCTGCTTACTAATGGGGTCAACACGATCAATTCCTATGGGCTAAAAAGTGGAATGTATGTGATCCGTTTTGCAGATACCGATCATCAATGGACCGATAAATTAATGATCCAATAAATCCCATTCTGTTGTAATAACAGAAGTTTAATCCGCCCCCTTTTGTGAATCAGAGGTTTTTCGATAATTTCGGAAAACCTCTTTTTATGCGTTGGAGAAAATTTAATGGCGACCCGATCGACATTCCGATTATCCAGGCAGTGGAGAATGCGATCAAACGGGAAACAGAAAAAGGTTTCCGCCTCAAAGTTTGCATCGGCACCGATTCACAGGTAAAAGGACAGGAAACTGAATTTGCGACAGTAATTGTATTCCTCAGGGAAGGACACGGAGGGTTTATGTTCATTCATAATGAAAAAACCCGCCAGCAATTCACCATCAAAGAACGAATGCTGATGGAAGTGGCCAAAAGCATCGAGATCGCTTATGATCTCTGCCGCCTGTTCACTGTTTATGATGTGGACATGGAAGTGCATGCGGACATCAATACCAATCCGCATTTCAAAAGTAATGATGCACTGAAAGAAGCCATGGGCTACATTCTCGGAATGGGATTTGCCTTTAAAGCAAAACCTGAAGCTTTTGCCAGCAGTAGCTGCGCCAATAAGATCGTGAATTAAACTATGGACTTTTTTTTCTTTGCCGGTTCAGCCCGATCACCAATATTATAAAAAAAAATATTCCCAGGCCGATCCGGATCAATACGTTTCTCTTCTGACGAGCTCTCATTTCCTCCCGGTATCTCAAAAAACTGTCCAGGTTACGGGAATTTTGTTCCAGGGTTTCTTTAAAAATGCTATCCTGCTGTGCTTTATTAAGACTATCATTTAATGAAGAAAAACCGGAAACGGAATTGGTATCTCTTTTTGTTTTTGCAGAATCCTGCGCCAATGCCTGCAGCGAACAGAAGAAAACAAGTACAATAAAAATCTTACGCATGAATTCTTTTGGGTGAAACTATTAAAACTTTTACTTCATGAATACCTGCTACATGGTATTTCAGCGGGAAACAGCGCCGGAAGAGTTTTTATCAGTAACGGCAGGAACATCCTCTGCTAACTTCTTTTGAGTATCTGTGGCACTGTTATCAGCAGAAAGAGTTTGCTGTGTAGAAATTTGTTGTAGCTTTTTACTATCCTCATGCGCAAATGAAAAAGTCACCAGCACCAGTATGAATAAAACAATAACCAAATTCCGATCGGATAAGTACTTCCTCATAAGTGGGTTGAAATGATTTGCAATTTAATGGAATAATTTCAAACCCTGATCAGGCAGCCAATTCTTATTTCCTGTGCTGTTGAAAATATTGCTGATTCAATGCTCCGATGAGTTCCAGCAATTCTTTGCGGCCGGTTTTTTTTTCCGAAGATGTTATAAAGTATAGCGGATGTTCTTCCCATGTTTTTGATAAGACCTGAAGAAAAGATGCAATATGTTTTTCTGTTGCTCCCGGTTTGTTTTTATCAGACTTGGTAAAAACAAGAACAAAATAGATTCGCCACTCCCCTAATTTGTTGATGAATTCAATATCGATGGGCTGTGGTTCATGACGACTATCAATTAATACAAACAAACAAACAAGGTTGGTTCTTTTCCGGATATAATCTTCGATCATACCGGACCATTGCTTCCGCTCTTTTTGCGAAACGGACGCATAACCATAGCCTGGCAGATCTACGAGATACCATTTTAGATCTTTGTGCTCTTTGCCTGTGCCAGCAGAAATGATCTCAAAGTGATTGATCAGTTGTGTTTTCCCCGGTGTGGCTGATGTCTTCGCCAGGTTTTTCTGATTGCAAAGCATATTGATGAGCGACGACTTGCCTACATTGCTGCGGCCAATGAAGGCATACTCAGGACGGTCCGGTTTAGGGCAATGTTTTAGATCCGGATTGCTGATAAGATATGAAGCGGATTTTATTTCCATAAAATAAAGATACAGGTAACGAAAATAAAGAATGCAGAATCCTGTGCAGCGTACCAGGTTGAATAAATGAGAGTATAACTACAAAGTCATTAATAATTCACCAAGATAACTTTGTCCTCCTTCCTTACTTTGTGCCTTGGTGGAACAATCGAATTGAGTAATTACAATATGATCTGCTATCCAACTGACAGCCCTGGCTTATCTTTGCAATCCCAAAATGGATCCACTGCCTCACGACCATATTGTGCCTTTTAAAGATTCCGGCCTGAATAAGAAAGAACAGGTAGCGGAAATGTTTGACCGCATCGCCGGCCGCTACGATTTCATGAATCGTTTTCTTTCCGCAGGTATAGATGTGATCTGGCGGAAAAAAGCGATCAAGAAATTGAAGAAGGATGCCCCTAAAACGATATTGGATGTAGCCACCGGCACGGCAGATATGGCATTGCTGGCATACCATATACTGAAACCTGAAAAAATAGTGGGCATTGACCTTTCGGCCCAAATGCTGGAGATAGGTAAAAAAAAGGTTGAAAAAGAAGGTCTTGGAAATGTAATTGAATTACAAATCAGCGATTCAGAGGCAATAAATTTTCCTGAAAATTCGTTTGATGCGGTGATAGCGGCGTTTGGTGTCCGGAACTTTGAAAATCTTGAAAAAGGCCTTTCAGAAATGTTTCGGGTACTAAAACCCGGCTGCAGGCTGGTCATTCTTGAATTTTCAAAGCCAAAACATAAAGCAGTGCGAAGTCTGTACAATTGGTATATGGGCATTGTGGCACCGAAAATGGCTCAATGGTTCCGGCAAAATAAAGAAGCCTACCAATACTTATGTGAATCGGCAAATTCATTTCCTGACCGCCGCCATTTTGTTGATATTTTAAATAAAGTGGGATACTCCGAAACCGGGTTCAAACCCTTAAGCTTAGGAATATGTTGCATCTACACCGGAAGAAAGCCCGCCTTGCCAACAGGCAGGCCTTTATAAAAAGAACTGGATCGTTCCTGCTTTTCGGTTTATTCTTTTTTTCTCAAACTTCGCTGGCGCAAAAAAATATGACCGATCTCAATCTCTGGGATCATGATAATAAACCCTTTTACTTCGGGATCACTTTAGGCGCTAACCTGGCCCGCTTCCAGGTGGATCAGCATCCAAAGTTTTTACAAGATGACAGCGTGTATACCGTGGAGCCTGTAAACTCCGGTGGGTTTTCTCTCGGCTTATCAGCAACAGCAAGATTGACGAATCGTTTCCAGGCCCGCTTCAATCCCCAACTCATATTCATGGAGCGGGATCTTTTATATAAATTAAAATATCCTGACTTCGACGGCGCAACGGATGTAACCAAAAAAATAGAATCGGTATTGGTCACTTTTCCTTTCCAGATAAAATTGCAATCAGACCGTATTGATAATTTCCGTGTGTATATGTTTACCGGCATCAAAGGCGATATTGACCTTGCCAGCAATGCCCGTGATAAAAAAACACCGGATCTTGTAAAGATCAATAAATATGATTATGGATTTGAATTAGGTCTTGGTTTCAATTTCTTTTTTGAAAGTTTTATTCTTTCTCCTGAGATCAAAATAAGCAACGGCGTCAGGAATATTCATAGTCGTGACCCGAACCTGATCTACTCCAATGTACTCGACCGCATTCAATCAAGGATGATCGCTTTCTGTATTCATATTGAGGGATAAGTAAGATCGCCTTTATCGCCGAAGTGCAAAACTTCGCTCCCTATTTAGCTGCAGTTGATCCAACTGATATGAAAATACAAAGCAAAAGAGCCTGTTCTGGCCTCTTTCCCAGTTTAAGCGTTTAAAATCAATCATTTATTCACCAAACAGCCTGCAAAAAGCGCCTGTTTTTAAGAAAAAAGCAGGTGCTTTTAAGTCAAAAACACCCCACATTAAGGCAAAAACAGGTGTTTCCGGGACGAAAACAACCCACATTGAATTAAAAACAGGTGTTCTTAAATTAAAAACACCCGCATTTTGTAAAAAACAGGTGCTTCTGAAACGAAAACAACCCACATTGAATTAAAAACAGGTGTTCCTGAATTGAAAACGTCTCAATCCATCCAAAACTTGCTGTTTCGAAGATATATTTCATTTCTTAACGCAATATGATAACTCATCAAAACGCAAATTCTCTCCGTTGCATATTCCATCTTACACCGAAAGAAACAATTGAAGTATTGCCGGAAGTGATCGGCGGCGTTTTAGTTTGCTGCTTACGATACACACCATTGAATTCTAAAAATAAATTTTCACGCAGTTCATAAGAAACCAGCAACGATGCATACGTCACGTCCGTTTTCCATCCGCTGCCGATGAAATAACCATAGTCCATCGTACGGTAAGGAGGGCCATACGGCAGGAAAATATTACTTCCGTAACTCACATTATTGGAATCCCTGCCCTGCATGTACCAGATCAGTTTTCCCTCGATCAGCCATTTGGGTGCCGGCTGATAGCGGGCAATGCCGATCAGTTCCTGGAAGTTTGCGCCCAGCGGATGCGCCAGTGGTTGGTTGTAATGCGTAAAGTTGGCCACGGAATCTCCATGAGAATAAGTGAACGGCCGGACACGGTTCATTTCCACCTGCAGGTCGAGATTCTTTATATTGAATGCATCAATATATTTTCCGCCCAGTTGTATGCCCCATTTATTCACCCAGGAACCACGGTTCTTTTTTATTTCTGACAACACAAATTCATCCAGCAGGAATTGTCCATAGAATTGAAATTGATGAGCCACATTCGCTTTCAGATCTAACCCGGCAAGGGAATTATCAAAACTTCCATTCTGCTGCTCAATGGAACGATAAAAAATGATCGGGTTCAGGTAACCGAAATCAAAATGATCTTTTCTGCCGAAGATCACCGCTTCATATAATCCCATGTTGAGCCATTTGTTCAGTGCAATATCGAGATGATGAATGGCTGCATATTTTTTCGGAATTAATTTATCGCCGCCGGGAATAGTGGCTGATTGCAATTCCATGAATAGATTCTGGTAATTAATTTTCCAGATCCTTGTATTCAGTTTCAGGAAAAGATTGGGGCTGCCGAAATCGCTGAGAAATAAACTGCGGTAACCATTGCCGATGAAATTCCTGTCGTACCCAAAAGTTACATCAATATATTTGGCCGCTTTGAAAGTAAAATATCCTTCTGCATCAAAATAATCCACACCACCGGCTGCTTTGAACGTTTTGTAAAATCCATTACCGGGTACTGATTTGCGATCATTGATCCATTGCTGCACATACAGCGGGTCACGTTCCTGGTTGTCGGTAAGGTAAGCGTAATAGCCGAGTTTGTTGGCGATCTTTCCCCGCACATACAATCCTCTTGTGTTCAGAAAAAGTCGCTGATCATTATTTTTTTCTTTCGATGCTACGAATTGGATCACCGGGTTTACGATCAGATCAAAATCCTTCACATGCACCTCATATAAATTAGCAGGAGTGGTGTAGAAATTTTTGGCGATGGCTTTTTTGCTGCTGTACTTCAATCGTTCTTCCGGAGAAAGATATTCCAGGTTATTTCTGTAAAATCCTTCCAGGTTATAAAGATCTGTTTTTGATAAAGAGTTTTTTCCGAAACGTTTTACATAATCATTTACACCATTCATCGCGGTGATCCGGCTTTGAAATTTGGTTTTGGAAAAATTCAATATCGAATCTGATTTTGCTTTGATCTCCAACCTGTCTAAAAGAATATAGGCCTTATCATCTTTAGGTAAATAAGTAGTTTGCGAAAAACAGGCAATAGGGAAAAGAATCAGGATCAGTCTTACAAGGGTTTCTTTAATTTGCATGAAATAGGAATTAATTCCGGTAACAAAATATGCAAAAATATCTGATTAAAAACATACAGGTTGTCAACGAAGGGGAAATTAAAACCGCTGATGTGTTGATTAGTGACAGACGAATTGAAAAAGTAGAGCCACGAATCTCACGAACGGATTCGAATTATACTGAGATCAATGGTGAAGGAAAATATCTTTTTCCCGGAGTTATAGATGACCAGGTTCATTTCCGGGAACCGGGGTTGACGCATAAAGCAACCATTTATACCGAATCAAAAGCAGCAGTGGCTGGCGGCGTCACCAGTTTCATGGAAATGCCTAATACCATTCCGCCGGCATTCACCCAGCAATTGCTGGAAGATAAATACGAGATTGCCCGAAACACGTCGTTGGCCAATTATTCTTTTTACATGGGTACGTCCAATGAAAATGCCGACGAAGTGCTAAAGACAAATGATAAAAAGAAAGACGTTTGCGGTGTCAAGATATTCATGGGTTCTTCCACGGGCAATTTGCTGGTGGATAATCCAGCTACATTAGATAAAATTTTTCGGGAAAGCGAACTATTGATCGCTACCCATTGCGAAGACGAAAAGATCATCAAAGAAAATCTTCAGAAACTGAAAGCGGAAAAAAGGGAACTCACAACTGCAGATCATCCGCTCATTCGCACTGATGAAGCTTGCTATGCATCTTCTTTGTATGCCATCCAGATCGCAAAAAAATATAATACCCGTTTGCACATACTTCATATCTCCACTGAAAAGGAATTATCGCTTTTCACCAATATGATCCCGCTGAAAGAAAAACGCATCACAGCTGAAGTATGTGTGCATCATCTGCATTTTACCAGCAATGATTACGAGCGGCTCGGCAACCTGATCAAATGTAATCCTGCCATAAAAGCTCCAAACAATAAAGAAGCGTTATGGAAAGCACTGCTGGATGATCGTTTGGATGTGATCGCTACCGATCATGCACCGCATACATGGGAAGAAAAAAATGTTCCGTATGAAAAAGCTTATGCAGGATTACCTTTGGTCCAACACCCGTTATTATTAATGCTCTATTACCATCAACAGGGAAAAATAAGTTTGGAAAAAATTGCAGCAAAAATGAGTCATGCGGTGGCCGATTGTTTCCAGGTAAAAGAAAGAGGATATATCCGCGAAGGCTATTTTGCCGACCTCGTGATCGTAGATTCCAACCTGGCGACAAAAGTGTCCAAAGAAAATATTTTCTATAAATGTGGCTGGAGTCCTTTAGAGAATTTTGAATTTCCTGCATCCGTTAGTCATACGTTTGTGAGCGGGAACCTGGTGTACGAACATGGTAATTTCAATGAATCCCAAAAGGGTGAAAGGCTGAAATTTGACAGATAAATTCCAAAATACAAATCTCAAGATCCAAATAAATCAGAATTGGAAAAAGAAAGCAAAAAATATGACCTTGAAGAACGCACAGCAATTTTTGCTGAGAGAATCAGAGATTTTTGCTTAAAGCTTCCAAAAAACGCTGCAAATTATGAATATATTTCTCAATTGATCAGGGCTGGAAGTTCACCTGGCGCCAATTACATTGAAGCAAATGAAAGCCTCGGCAACAAAGATTTTAAAATGAAAATAAAAATATGCAGAAAGGAATCGAAAGAATCTTCTTATTGGCTCAGATTGGTCATAACCGATGGGTCGGATGTAATGGAAGATGAAAGAAAGGCATTAAGGCAGGAGGCGAAAGAATTTATTTTAATTTTTACAGCAATACTGAACAATAGAAAAGACGATTAAAATTTTCTATTTATTTGTTATTTGGAATTTGAAGTTTGTGATTTTTTATGCAGATCGACAATGTAACATACAATGATATTTCTGTATTCAGTGTGGATGAAGAATTTTCAATTTTTCACAAACTTAATTTCACCCGTACTTCTATTGGTAAGGAATGGCTGAAAAATTATTTCTCACAACCATTTGACGATATTCAACAGATCACCGGCACTCAAAAGGTTATTAAAGCTTTCATTCCTTATGTTGGAAACTTACCGGAAGATGTGACCAACGGAACCATTATGATGATCGACAAGTTTCTTGATTACGACCTTGACGCACCTTCTGCTAACCCGGGATTTTTCGGAGGCCTTTTTTACAAATGGTTTCACCAGGCCGATTATTCCATGCTGAAATTTTCGCTAAAACATTTTGCCGATTTTTTCAGAGGTATAAAAAGATTGGCACTATTATTATCAGAAGAAGAGCTGCCTCCTATTTCTAAACTTTATGTGGAAAGAACCCTCCAATTGCTGAATCATCCGGCATTGCAAAAGCTGGCAGATTCTTCCAGGGATCAAACATTTTCTTTATCGCAAACTTTGTACTTAGGTCATCACCTCTATTATACGTTCCGCAGGCAAACATTGGAACTGATCGATATTTTTGGCCGCCTTGATGCCTGGTATTCGATGGCAGTTGCCGTAAAAACATTTGATCTCAGTTTCCCGGAATTTGTTGTGCAGGAATCTCCATTGCTGGAAGCAAAAAGTTTATGTCACATTTTACTATCCAAACCTGTTGCTTACGATTTCCGGATGAACCCGCAGCATAATTTTCTTTTTCTCACCGGCGCTAATATGGCAGGCAAAAGCACTTTGATCAAATCTGTGGGAGCAGCAGTTTTTTTAGCGCATATCGGAATGGGCGTGCCGGCACAACAAATGAAACTGACCCTCTTTGATGGCTTATTGAGTAATATCAACGTAGTGGACAATATTGCCAAAGGTGAAAGTTTTTTCTTCAATGAAGTGCAACGCATAAAAACCACGATCGAAAAGATCAATAACGGGAAAAAATGGCTGGTGCTGATAGATGAACTATTTAAAGGAACCAATATGCAGGATGCTATGAAATGCTCCAGCACCGTGATCAAAGGTTTGATAAAAATCAAGAACTCCTTGTTCATCCTTTCCACGCATTTGTATGAAATAGGAGACGAATTAAAAGTATATCCCAATATCAGTTTCCGATACTTTGAAACCACTGTGAAAGATGATCAACTGGAATTTACCTATCAGTTAAAGGAAGGAATAAGCAACGATCGCTTTGGATATTTTATCTTAAAAAAGGAAAAAGTAGTGGATATGCTGGATAAATTATAGCACCACGATTAACATGATTTTTTAGGATTATAGGGAAATAAATTCTTTAATTTGTACTCTATGCATAAAGGAATTTTCGCTTATTGCTTTATTCTTTTTTTCAACTCACTGTTTGCACAATCAACAATCGATGTGCTGCATTATAAATTTAAAATCGAGCTGAATGATCAGAATGACACGATAAAAGGAACAGCAAGGATCCGGTTTATCTTAAAACAACTGAATGGCCCTTTCAATTTTGACTTAACTGCTATAAACGGAAAAGGGAAAGGGATGATCGTAACAAATGTATCTTTGGCGTCTTCATCGCGGATTTCTTTTCAGCAGGCGAATGATGAAATAACCATTACTGCTCCCTCCTGCAAACAAGGCGATACATTAGATGCTGTCATCGCTTACAAAGGAATTCCTGCAGATGGCCTGATCATTTCAAAAAATAAATATGGTGACAGAACTTTTTTTGCTGACAACTGGCCTACCCGTGCACATAACTGGATCCCATGCAAAGATCAGCCAGATGATAAAGCAACATTTGAATTTATTGTAACCGCACCAGCACATTACGAAGTCATTTCTAACGGAAGAAAAACTGAAGAAAAAATAATTAACCCAAATAAAAAACTTACCCACTGGGTAGAAGATATTCCGCTTTCCACAAAGATCATGGTGATCGGTGTAGCAAGATTTGCGGTGAAAGAATATAAGGATAGTCCGCCGGGTATTCCCATAAGTGCATGGGTATATCCGCAGGATAGTACTACCGGTTTTTCGAATTATTCTGTAGCTCCGGCTATTTTAAAATTCTTGTCAAATTATATTGCTCCCTATCCTTACAACAAGTTGGCAAACGTAGAATCCAAAACTATTTATGGAGGAATGGAAAATGCCAGTTGCATTTTTTACGAAGAATCGTCTGCCAGTTCGCCACAGGGTGCTGAAAGTTTACTGGCGCATGAGATCAGCCATCAATGGTTTGGCGATATGGCTTCGGAAAAAACCTTTGCTCATTTATGGCTCAGCGAAGGATTTGCCACTTACCTGACCCATTTATATATCGCAAACAAATACGGCATCGATAGCATGAACAATGAAATGAAAGTTGACCGGCAGCAAGTGATTTCGTTTGCAAAAAGATCGGGCCATCCTGTAGTTGATTCCATTTCACAACCAAAATTTCTTTTAAATCCCAACAGCTACCAAAGAGGAAGTTGGGTATTGCATATGTTGCACCGGCAGTCAGGTGACTCTGTTTTTAAGCAGATCATCCGGAGCTATTATGAAAAATACAAAGGAGCAAATGCCAACACCCGGGATTTTGAATTGGTGGCAGAAAATGTGAGCGGAATAAATCTGAAAGTATTTTTTGATCAATGGCTTTATCGCTCTTCAATTCCCCAACTGAGAATTGACTGGCATTATTCGGACACCGAAAAAAAAATTACCCTCACTTTAGAACAATTGCAGGCATCAGAAGCGTTTCAGTTTCCGCTGGATATACTGGTCAACACCACTGCTGAAGACTCAATGATCCATACAATTAATATAACCCAGAAAAAGCAAATATTTAATTTCCCACTCAACTCAAAGCCGACTTCGGTCGTAGCTGATCCGTTTACTTCCCTGTTATTTGAAGGGACGGTCAAAGAGATTAAATAAACCCGTTTTTACCAATTTTGCAAAAAATTGTAAATTGGTAATTGCAATGCCAACTTATGTCTGAATTGCGTCCACCTCCGCCGCCTACGCAAAAAACAGGTTTGTCAACTCATAGTGCTACGATGGCCCGTAATATCATTACAGGCGTGATCACAACAGTAATAGGCGCTGGGGTATTATATCTTTTAAAATTCAACAAAAGCAGTGACAACTCCGAAGCCAATTACCTGGTAGTGAAAGAAGCTACCACCAATGCCTGGAAATCCTATGTGTCAGCAGAAAATGTTTTCTACAACAATATGCAAACCTACCAGGCTAATTACTCTATCAATGGATTCGAGCATTATAAAGAGGCCTCACTGGGAGAATTTGAACATTTTAAGTCAGATCTGAAAAGAATTCAGAGCACCCAAAACCTCGACCCTTCTTTCCAATCTATGCTGGAGCAACGCATAAAAATCAATGATGAATCGGAAGACAAATACCGGCAATACCTCGACAATTACAACAACATTTCTACAAGCATCACGGATCCCACTGAAAGAAATAATAAACTGAATGCGGAAACAAAACGTTTCATTGATGAACGAAAAGAAAGAGATCAGCTGTTTGAGAATTCGATCGATGAACTGTGCAAAACACTCACTGATAAATATTCTGGAAATTTTGCAAAGAACAGCCTGGTGATGTATCAGCAAAACAATCAAACCGGCCAGACTTCCAGTACTAATACAAACAACACAAACAACAATTCCGGTACAGATGCCACTACTACCAATAGCTCTGCTGCTTCTGTTGACTGGAGAATGCTTGTAGGAAAATGGATTGAAGGATCCAACTATTTATACCAATACCAGGACGGAAAAATGTATTATTACTTCAGCAATGGTGACAGTACATATGGAAGTTGGCAACTTTACAACAACCAATTGTATCATTATTACAACCAATTTTACGGAGCGGGGCACAGATGGGTATACAATATATCAAACCTGACGAATAATGCACTTTCTATTACATTAGTGGATTCTCCCTATACCCGTTTCGATTTTGTCCGAAGCAATAATTAGAACAACGAGGGCCTACCAATAAAAAAATATCAACAGAATACCACTTACTGGTAGTATTCAATCAAATTTATTTTTTTATCTTCAAACCATGCTGGTTAAAACATTTGGCAGCGCCGTGTATGGAGTAGAAGCAATTTCCATCACGATAGAAGTAAACCTGATGGCTACCGCCAAAGATCCTATGATCGTGGGTTTGCCTGATAATGCCGTAAAAGAAAGTCTTCAAAGAGTAGAAAGTACGATCAAGACCAACGGCTTCATGATGCCCCGGACAAAAATCGTCGTCAATCTTGCTCCTGCCGACATTAAAAAAAGCGGAACTGCTTTTGACCTTCCTATAGCATTAGGTATTCTTGGCTCATCTGCACAATTAATCAACAGTGAAGCCTTGAATCAATATGTGATCATGGGAGAATTGAGTCTCGATGGAGAAGTAAGACCGATCAAAGGAGCATTGCCGATCGCAATCCAGGCAAGAAAAGAAGGATTCAAAGGTTTGATCGTTCCCAAAACAAATGCAAGAGAAGCAGGAATGGTAAACAATATTCATGTTTACGGTGTCAATCATATCAAAGAAGTGATCGATTTTTTTGAAAATGGAGAAAAAGGATTGGAACCGACAATTGTAAACACAAGAGAAGAGTTTTTTCACTCGCAATATGATTTTGAAATTGATTTTGTAGATGTAAAAGGACAGGAAAATATCAAAAGAGCATTGGAGATCGCTGCTGCAGGCGGGCATAATGCCATTCTGATTGGCCCGCCCGGCGCCGGAAAAACCATGCTGGCAAAAAGATTACCAACTATCTTACCGCCGCTTACTTTGCAGGAAGCTTTGGAAACAACGAAGATCCATTCCGTAGCAGGAAAGCTGCCGGAAAATTCTACATTGATCTCCAAACGCCCTTTCCGTTCTCCGCATCATACTATCAGCGATGTGGCATTGGTTGGCGGTGGCGGCGTTCCGCAACCAGGAGAAATTTCATTGGCACATAATGGCGTTTTGTTTTTAGATGAATTGCCGGAATTCAAAAGAACCGTGTTGGAAGTAATGCGCCAACCGATGGAAGAAAGAAAAGTAACAATATCCAGGGCAAAAGTGGCCGTTGATTTCCCTGCCAGTTTTATGTTGATCGCCTCCATGAATCCGTGTCCTTGCGGATTTTATAATCACCCGGAAAGAGAATGTACTTGTCCGCCCGGCGCAGTTCAAAAATATCTTAATAAAATTTCAGGCCCGTTACTCGATCGGATCGATCTGCATGTGGAAGTAACCCCGGTTGCATTTAGTGAATTATCATCAATCAAAACATCTGAAACGTCTTCTTCCATCCGTGACCGGGTAATAAAAGCAAGGGAAATGCAGGCGGAACGATATAAAAATTTTCCAGGCGTTTATTGCAATGCTCAAATGAGCAGTAAAATGCTGAAAGAAATTTGTGTGATAGATAAAGTAGGGCAAAATTTATTGAAAGCTGCTATGGAAAAACTGAATTTATCCGCAAGAGCCTATGATCGCATTTTGAAAGTATCCAGGACCATTGCTGATATTGCATTAAGTGAAAACATAAAAGCAGAACACCTCGCTGAAGCCATTCAATACAGAAGCCTTGACCGGGAAGGTTGGGCAGGCTGAGAGATGAGCCTGGGGTCGATAGTCGGGAGTCTGTAATGTTTTATAATTTCATTTCGCATTGGAATCTCGCTTCTGACTTTAGACTCAAGACTCCTTACTCCCGACTTACCCACCTGCTATTTTGTCTTTTTTTCCGAACTTGTACGATGTTTGCGGCTTGATCCGCTTTCAAATTAACTCTGGAAAATTCTTTATGAAGATCCTTTTCAAATACCTGAAACCACATAAATGGCTGGTTGCTCTTGTATTGGCGCTGGCTGCGATCAATATTGGCTTTTCCCTTATTGATCCGATCCTTTTCGGTAAACTGATCAACCTGGCCAATGCTCATATCATTCATAAGTTTGATCCCAACCGGTTTTTCAATTCTTTCTCCTGGAGTCAACCTGGTGTTTGGCTGATTGTCATTTGCTCCATTTCTGTGGCAATGGTCAGCCGTATCGCTAAAAACTTCCAGGATTATTTTTTGAATGTGGTGATACAAAAATTCGGGGCTAAAGTTTTTACTGATGGCTTGCAGCATGCCATGAAATTACCTTACCAGGAATTCGAAGATCAACGAAGCGGCGAAACACTTTCCGTGTTAACAAAAGTTCGTGGAGATGTAGAAAAGTTCATGATCAATTTCATCAATATCCTGTTTGGCGTGATTGTGGGAATTTTGTTTGTATTTATTTACGCTGCCATTTTTATTCACTGGAGCATTCCACTTGCTTACCTTGGTGGAATTTCCATATTAACGATCATCACCAACCTGCTGAGCAAAAAGATCAAGATCATTCAAAAAAATATTGTAAATCAAACTACAGCTCTGGCAGGATCGACAACGGAATCGCTTCGCAATATTGAGTTGGTAAAAAGCCTCGGCTTAACGCACCAGGAAGTGGAACGCCTGAATAAAAATACATACAAAATTCTCGGGCTGGAACTTACCAAAGTAAAACGCATCCGCAGCATCAGTTTTATCCAGGGAACTATGGTAAATACACTGAGACAAGTGATCCTCTTCATACTGATGTGGTTAATCTTTCATAATCAAATGGACGCAGGTCAACTGGTGACAATGCAGATCTTTTCATTTTTTGTTTTCGGGCCCTTGCAGGAGATCGGGAATATCCTTCTCTCCTACCGTGAAGCCGAAGCATCCCTGAACAATTTTGACAACCTGATGAAAAAAGCTCCTGAAGTGGAGCCGGCACATCCCAAACATCTTGGAACAATTGAAACATTATCATTCAGAAATGTGGCGTTTCAACATCGGACTGCAGCACAAAAAGCCATCAACAATATCAGCTTTGATGTAAAAGTGGGAGAAACTATTGCATTTGTCGGGCCAAGCGGCAGCGGCAAAACTACTTTGATGAAATTATTGGTGGGATTGTATCGTCCGCAACAGGGAAAAATATTGTACAATAATTCAGATGAAACAGAAATAAAATTTGATGACCTCCGTAGCCAGATCGGATTTGTTACGCAGGACACTAACTTGTTTAGTGGTACGATCAAAGAAAACCTGTTGTTCGTTAATCCGGGAGCCAATGACGACGAGGTAATGGACGCATTGAACAAATCATCTTGTCAGAATTTATTATCAAGAGCAGAAAAAGGCCTTGAAACTATGATCGGCGAAGGTGGCCTGAAATTAAGCGGTGGAGAAAAACAACGATTGTCCATTGCCCGTGCATTGTTGCGTAAGCCGAAATTACTTTTGTTTGATGAAGCTACTTCTGCATTGGATTCATTGACAGAAGAAGAAATAACAGACACCATAAGAGAAATTTCACAAGAAGGAAACCAGATCACTATTCTCATAGCGCATCGACTTTCCACCATTATGCATGCCGACAGAATTTATGTGTTGGAAAAAGGAGAAGTAGTAGAAACCGGAACGCATGAATCCTTGCTCGACGAAAAAGGTTTGTATTATGCCATGTGGCGCCAGCAGATCGGGGAAAGAAAAACAAAAGCAATTGCAGTATAAATTAGTTACAGGTTGCCGGTAACAAAGAAATATGAGTTTACTTTCATTATTTGGATTCGGGAACAGCAAAATAAAAGAAGCGTTACGCAATGGCGCAGAGGTCATTGATGTTAGAACTGCTTATGAGTTTGACTCAGGGCATGTTCCAAACTCCATTAATATTCCGGTTGACCGGATCTCAGTAAATGTGGAGCGAATCAAAGACATGAAAAAGCCCGTGATCTTTTGTTGCGCAACCGGCAACAGAAGCGGTCAGGCCGCAGATATCATGAAAGCAAATGGTTTCCATGAAGTGTTCAATGGAGGAAGTTGGGAAAATGTGATCAGGCTTGTCAACAAGCTTTAACAGGACTGCTTTGATTTTTCCATCATGCTTTTGCTTTACTGAATAGGCCGCTGATGATCTTATAAATCGAAGCTACAATAAATATTCTCCCCTAATACTACAACAATCGAAGATCCTGCCGGAAAATCGTAATGGAAGGAAAAATTCAATCCTAAAAATCCGCCGAGTATGCTAATGATAAAAGCAATGATCAGCACCATGCTGTTCTTTTTGGAAAACATAATGGCCGACACTGCTGGAATAATGAGATAAGAAAATACCGGGATTATTCCATTTACTTTTACTGCAAAAACAATAGCGAGTCCTATTGAAATATAGAATAAAAGATTCCAGAAATTAAAAATCCCGAGATGAACCTCGCCGTTTTCAAATGATTTTGTAAGCGAAAAGAATTTTTTCTGATATTAAAATAAAAAGTAAACGCTGGAATGCTATTTATAAAAAGTTTCCAAATGCAGAATTTGCTTAAGCAATATTTTCAATGATACCGGCAATACCTTGTCCGCCGCCAACACAGGCCGTTACCATTCCATACTTTTTATTCAGCCGTTTCATGTCGTTGAGAATTTGAATAGTGAGTTTGCAACCGGTACATCCGAGCGGATGACCCAAAGCAATGGCGCCGCCGTTAATATTTACTTTTGAAGGATCCAATCCTGCTTCACGGATCACGGCAAGTGATTGCGAAGCAAATGCTTCATTTAATTCTACCAGATCAATTTGAGAAAGATTCATTCCGGATTGTTTCATCACTTTCGGAATTGCTGCAACGGGGCCGATACCCATTATACGTGGATCAACACCTGCAACCGAACAAGCCACTAATCTGCCAATCGGTTTTAATTTTAACTCATTCATCATCTTTTCACTCATCACAATTACGAAAGCAGCTCCATCTGAAGTTTGGGAAGAGTTTCCCGCAGTGACACAACCACCTGCAGCAAATGCAGGTTTTAATTTTGCCAAGGCCTCTAATGATGTATCGGCTCTTGGGCCTTCATCTGTATCAACAGTATAATTTCTTTTTTGTCTCTTCCCTTTTTCATCCACATACACTTCTTCCACATTGATGGGAAGGATGCCGCTCTTGAAATAACCACTTTTTATAGCATTGATCGCTTTCTGATGCGAGTTGAAAGAGAATTCGTCCTGGGCTTCACGACTTATTTTAAAATCTTTAGCTACTTCTTCTGCTGTCAATCCCATGCTGAGATAATAATCCGGGTCTTCCTTCGCAATGGAATAAGCCGGCACTGTTTTCCAACCTGCTGTCGGAACCAGGCTCATACTTTCAGTACCACCTGCAATGATACAGTCCGCCATTCCCATCCTGATCTTCGCCGTGGCAATAGAAATTGTTTCCAGCCCGGACGCACAATAACGATTCACCGTCATGCCCGGCACATCAAAACCCAAAGCCCTCGCCGCAATGATACGGCCTACCTGCAATCCCTGTTCTGCCTCGGGTACTGCATTGCCAACAATTACATCATCTACACGTTTTGCTTCCAATTGTGGCACACTCGCCATCAACCCTTTGATGACATCAATCGCCAGATCGTCTGGCCTGTAAAAACGAAAACCGCCTCTCTTAGCTTTGCCTACTGCGGTTCTGTACCCTGCTACTATATATGCTTCCTGCATAATTGATTTATTTTATTGATTATGTTACGAGCTTCTGTAATTCTTATCGACTGATGTTGCGTCGCACTCTTCAACTGCAGCAATTCTAATCAACAAATGTAAAACAAAAATCATCCGTAAAAGTTCCATTATCTTCGTCTATCGGTATGTATAAATTCCTTCGCAACATTCTCTTCTTTTTCCCGCCGGAATGGACACACTATTTTTCGATGAATTTCCTGAGAATTTTATGCAGCATCCCTGTCAAAAGAAGGTTTATTTCCAGATATTTCAGGCCGAAAGGAGATATACAATTTTCAATCTTCAATCTTGAATTTAAAAATAGAATCGGACTCGGCGCCGGCTTTGATAAAAATGCAAGATACCTGAGAGAACTGGAAGCTTTAGGATTCGGATTCGTAGAAATCGGGACTGTAACTCCGTTACCCCAGGATGGAAACCCTAAGCCAAGATTATTTCGTTTACCAAAAGATAAAGCGCTGATCAACCGGATGGGTTTTAATAATGATGGTGTGAAAGTGATTGCAGAAAGGTTGAGTAAATGGAAAAAAAAATACGAATTACGAATTAAGAATTACGAATTAGATGAAAATCGTAAACACAAAATCGTAAATAGAAAATTAATAATAGGCGGAAATATCGGGAAAAACAAATCTACTCCAAATGAAGACGCCTGGAAAGATTATGAGATCTGTTTTAAAGAATTACATCCGTATGTTGATTATTTTGTTGTGAATGTAAGTTCACCGAATACACCGGGATTGAGAGAGCTGCAGGAAAAAGAATCCCTGAGAAAAATTCTGACACATTTGCAAAGCGAAAATTCAAAATTCAAAACTCAAAAACCGATTCTACTGAAAATAGCGCCTGACCTGACAAATGAACAATTGGATGATGTGATTAATCTTGCAATAGAAATTAAATTAGATGGAATCGTTGCGACAAATACAACTATATTAAGAGATGGATTGAGTGAAAAATCAAAAATCAAAAGTCAAAAAATCGGAAGTGGCGGATTAAGCGGAAAACCGTTGACTCAAAGAAGCACAGAAATTGTGAAATACATTTCACAAAAAACGAATGGACTAATTCCCATCATCGCATCAGGTGGAATATTCACTTCTAAAGACGTTAAAGAAAAATTGGATGCAGGTGCTTTGTTAATTCAGATATGGACGGGTTTCATTTATGAAGGGCCTGCGATCGTAAAAAAAATATGTAAAGGGCTTTAGTGAATTGATCGATTATTCCTTCACAATTTTTTCGCAGATCATTGTATCATCATAGTTATATTTAATCAAATACAAGCCTTTTGAATATCCTTCTAAATTGATAGTCTGGGTTTGACCGATTACAACCGTTTTTTGAATTATTCTGCCCTGTATATCGGAAATTTCTATCAGGCCTTTACTCCGCAGGCCACCTACAGTAATTGAATTGGCAACAGGATTCGGGAAAACTGTAAAACGACTGGAAGAGAAAGTTTCCAGTTTGATAATATTGCTATATACAAAAGCCCCATCTATGTCAATCATCTTGAGCCTGTAGAATTGAAGAGGAGCCTGAAATAAGTCATCAGAAAAAGAATAGCTGTTATTTCCGGGATGATTGACCGCAGCCACCGTTCCGATCACAAAGAAATTACTACCGTCGCTGCTTCGTTCTATTTGAAATTCCCTTGTATTGATCTCATTAGTCGTTTCCCAATTCAACAAATTAACAGAAGCATGAGCTATTCCGCCAAAAGAGACAAGTTTCAACGGAAGCGCTGAGGAATAAACTGCCTCTATATAAAGTCTTTTTACTGTTCCTACGCAAGGATCTCCAAACACTCCATTATTCGCATCGACGCTTGCTGAATTGTTTCCAATTAATAAACCCTGAACAATGCTTAAGCTATTTGCCGCATGGCAGGAACCGATAGTAAAAGCTCCACAACTCCCGTTTGGAGTTCCATAGCTTGCAAATGTCACGGAAGTAAAAACATTTCCTGCCGGAGCAGTTAGTGTAACTGTACCACCTTCCCCGGCTGTACCGCACATACTACCTTGAGAAAAAGAACGAAGAGAAAGAGCACATAAAAAAACTGTCAGCAGGCAAATTTTCATCTTGAGCATAGTAAAAGAATGGCTTTTATTTTAATAACTCTGATCCAGGCCCGGCAATTTAAGTAAGTAACTAAAATGGATGGCAAATAAATACTCACAACGAATGAAACAATCAATTAATCTATGCATAGTAAAGTGGCTGCCACTACGCCTGCCGTTTCACTTCTCAGCCTTGTTTCACCTAATGAAACTGCTATAAACCGATTTTGAATTGCTGACCTGATCTCATCATTTGTAAAATCGCCTTCCGGCCCGATCAGAATAATTTGAGAAGAAAGATTTTTATTTACAAGAACGCTAAGATGATGTTTTTCATCGGGCAGGCAATGGGCAATGAATTTTTGATCATGCCGGGATTCTTCAATTATTTTATTGAATGGAACGGGTTCGAGAAGCAAAGGCAACCAGCATTGCTGACTTTGCAACATGGCGCTGATCAAAATAGCATTCATTCTTTCAAAACGGAATTTTTCTTTTTCTGTTCTTTCACATATCAAAGGAATGATCTCTGAAACGCCGATCTCCGTTGCTTTTTCCAAAAACCATTCAAAGCGGCTGGTATTTTTGAGAAGAGAGATGGCAATTGTTATTTTTCGTGAGTTGTGAGTCGTCAGTCGTGAGTCAATTAGTTTAACCTGACAATGTTTTTTGTGGGCTTCCAGAATTTCACAACCTACCAGAGCACCCTTTCCGTCCGTAAGATTTATTCTCTCACCTTCATTCATTCGCAATACCTGCACAATATGTTTTGATGTTTCTTCATTCAAAAAAATTTTCTTTTGTGAAAAGTCTAAATTTTCAATATAGAAAAAAGGAATTGACATAAATAAAAAGTCCCGTTTGGAACGGGACAAATCTAAAATCTTAAATCTGAAATCGTAAATTAAAATGGCGTTTCTTCTTCATCGCTGAACGGAAGATCATTCATTTTGCTTCCTGTTTGTATGTACAGCTTCGCGTCTCCACCTTCAACTCCGGGAACAGGCTTCCAGTTACCGGGTAATCCAGGCCCACCCAATCCGCCAGCATCATCTTCTACAAACTTCTGGATATGCAGTAATGCTCTTAGCTTGATCGCTTCTAAAGAACCGTTCCTGTGTTTTGCAATGCGTACCACAGTTTCACCACGATTATTTTCTCCCATTTCATTTGTGGTAATGTCATAGTATTCCGGACGATAAAGGAACATAACTAGGTCAGCATCCTGTTCGATTGCACCTGACTCACGCAGGTCACTGAGTTGAGGCATTTTTGTTCCATCCTTTGCACCACGTTTTTCTACTTCACGGCTTAATTGTGACAAAGCAATGATAGGCACATTCAATTCTTTTGCCAGCGCTTTCAGATTTCTTGAAATGTTACTGATCTCCTGCTCCCTGTTGGATTGACGGCTATCTCCGGTACCGCTCATTAATTGTAAATAGTCTATAATGATGAGTCCAATTTCATGTTTATTTTTTAGACGGCGGCATTTTGCACGCAGTTCAAAAATATTCAATGCAGGAGTATCATCGATAAAGATCGGAGCTTTCGCCAGTCGCTGAATACCTCTCGCATACAATTGCTTCATCTCATGCTCTTCCAGTTTGCCCCTTGCAATTTTTTCAAGCCAAATTTCACTTTCAGCCGCTAGGATACGCTGCACCAATTGCCCCGCACTCATTTCCAAAGAAAACAATGCAACAGGTGTTTGCTTATTCCCATTCATCGCTGCATTGCGGGCTAAGTTGAGCGCAAAAGCTGTTTTACCGACAGCAGGCCTTGCCGCTAAAATGATAAGGTCTGTATTTTGCCATCCATAGGTAACCCGGTCGAGTGAAGGGAATCCGCTGGGCACACCGGTTACATCTTCATTTTTGTGACGGAGGTCTTCAATGCGTTGAACCGTTTTCACCAAAACCGAATCGATTGAATCAAAATTTTTACGAAGATGGTTATTGGTAATCTCGAATAATTTACTTTCTGCATCATCCAAAAGGTCAAATACATCTGTTGAATCTTCATACGCATCTCCGATGATTTCTCCACTGATGCGTATGAGTTCCCGTTGAATGAATTTTTGGAGAATGATCCTCGAATGTGCTTCGATATTAGCGGATGAAACAACTGCATTGGTGAGTTTGGTAACATAGTAAGGGCCACCTACCAACTCCAGTTCTTCTTTGCTACGCAATTCTTCCACCACCGTGAGAATGTCGATGGGCTGGCTTTTATTCACCAGGCTTTGCATCGATCTAAATATGCGCTGATGCGCTTCAACATAAAAACACTCGGGTTTGAGAATTTCAACGACGGCATCAAAAGCACTTTTTTCAAGCATGATAGCACCCAGTACAGCTTCTTCCAGGTCTTTTGCCTGCGGAGGTACTTTACCATAAACCATTGTGCTCAGGTCAAGTGAGGATTTCCGTCTTTGCTTCCTGTCTTTGTTTAAATTGGTCAGATCCATGTTCAGTTCCGGCGATAAAAAATTAAACCATTAGTTACTCACCAATGACCATCGGGTTAGTATTCCAGTCTTATTTTAGAAAATTTCTTTTCGTCAAAGGAATTGTTCCCAGCAGTCAGAACAGCGAATATAAAAGGTGAAAGCGATTGAAAAAAAATTTTTCTTTCTTCACTATTTTTTCACCGGCTGATGCGTGGTTATCCACAAGTTCCGTTCCTCTATCCCAACAATCATTTTCAATTTAAGAAAAAAGGAATATAAAACCGGAACTAATTGAGCACAGTTGTGAAAAATTTTTCTTAAATGAAGCTCAATGATTTTTATTGATCTGACACAATAATTAATGGATTGCGGAGTTATTGCTTTAGTTCTTTCCCTTTCGTACCAAAGCTGCTGCATGTAAACACTAAAAATATCAACTATGGAAACTATGAAACATGCCGGCCACTCCCGCCCGGTTCTTACTCAGGCGAAAACCAACACCACATTATGGATCGGTCATTTGCAAACAGATCCCACTGATCACTTCGGCGGACAAACGTTCCGTTGTCCTTCTGAAGGATTATTGGACAATATCCAGTTATACTCTTCTGCTGTGCAATACCCCGGAGAGATCACCTTGACACTTCATGAATTTGACAACAAAGCAAAAACCTGGGGACCTGCCATTAGCAGTTCTAATGTCATTATTCGTAAAGGAGACGATGCCTGCTGGATCCGTTTTGATTTTTCGCCAACTTCTTTGCAAAAAGAAGCCGTGTATGGCTTTCGTTTGCAGTCGAAAGATGCATTGGTTGCTTTTGGTGAAGCTGCCAGCGGCACCAAACAGCCTTTTCCATTTGGTCACGAGTGGAACGCCGATTCTAAAAATGAAAGAGGGCATTATTTTTCATACTTCAGTCTTGCATTTAAGGTAGAAATGTGTGCATAGAAAATTCAAGCTATGATAAACAGAAAGACAGTCCCCGCCGAAGCGGGGGACTGTCTTTATAAACAGTGATCAAAATAGTGTCTGCTGATACGCAAAAATTTCATTGATTATTTCATAGGTGCAATAAATGAAAAACCATTACTGGCAAGCATTCCACTTGGCGGCTTTCCTTTATCTTCGCAGCTATTAATGAATTGAATGCATGACGATCTCTTATAAATGGCTGAGTGAATATCTCCCTGTAACAATAGAAGCTGAACGATTGAGCAAGATCCTGACCTCTGTGGGTTTGGAAGTGGAGTCATTGGAAAAATATGAAGAGGTAAAAGGAGGATTGAAAGGATTAGTAGTTGGCGAAGTACTGCATGTAGAAAAACATCCAAACGCCGATAAACTGAAACTTACAAAAGTCAATGTTGGGGCTGCGGAACCTTTATCAATTGTCTGCGGCGCTCCGAATGTAGCCACAGGCCAAAAAGTAATCGTAGCTCCTGTGGGTGTTACGATCTACCCGATCTCCGGTGAACCAATGACAATGAAAGTAGCGAAGATCCGGAATGCGGAAAGCCATGGAATGATCTGTGCGGAAGATGAAGTAGGTTTAGGAGCTTCACATGCCGGCATTTTGGTATTGCCAAACGATCTGAAGCCGGGTACTCCGGTTGCAGAATATTTCAAGCCCTATGAAGATTGGATATTTGAGATCGGCTTAACGCCTAATCGGATGGATGCAATGAGTCATTGGGGAGTTGCCAGGGATGTTTGTGCGTACCTGAGCCATCATGAGAAAAAAGACATTAAACCCAAATTACCGAATGGCAATGGATTCAAAGTTGACAATGCATCTCTTACTATTGAAGTGAAAATTGAAAATGCAGCAGCTTGTGCCCGCTATTCAGGTATCAGTATTTCGAATGTGAATATTACGGAATCACCGAAGTGGTTGCAGCAAAAATTAAAATCCATTGGATTAAGGCCGATCAACAATATCGTTGACATCACCAATTTTATTTTACACGAAACCGGGCAACCGCTTCATGCATTTGATGCCGATGCAATAAAAGGCAAAAAAGTAATTGTAAAAAATCTTCCCGAAGGAACTGCATTTGTCACACTGGATGAGAAAGAGAGGAAACTCAGCTCCGAAGATCTTATGATCTGTAATGCAACAGAAGGAATGTGCATTGCCGGAGTATTTGGGGGATTACATAGCGGTGTCACTGCTCTCACTAAAAATATTTTTTTAGAAAGCGCCTGCTTTGATCCGATCACAACCCGGAAAACATCTTTTCGTCACGGATTAAGAACTGATGCGGCTACCAGATTTGAAAAAGGAACAGATATATCCGCAACGGTGAGTGTATTGAAAAGAGCGGCAACAATGATCAAAGAAATCTGCGGCGGTACAATTTCTTCTGAAATAATAGATGTATATCCATTTCCGAAAGAGAAAACTCAGGTAAACCTGAAATACCATTACCTGAAAAAACTGAGCGGCAAAAATTATCATCCCGATGCTGTAAAAGATATTTTGATAAGTCTTGGATTTGAGATCAGCAAAGAAGGAATAGATGAATTGCGGGTGGCAGTTCCTTATCATAAACCGGATGTTAGCCTGCCGGCAGATATTGTGGAAGAAGTGCTGCGCATTGATGGACTGGACAATGTTGAAATTCCGGGGGCGATCACTATCACGCCATCAGTTGAAGAAAATTATTCAAAAGAACTTTACAAAGAAAAGGTTTCAAATTACCTGACTGGTCTTGGTTTCAATGAGATCCTGACCAACTCCATTACCAATGCTGCTTATTTTTCCGAAGAAGAGATGCAAAGCATGGTGAAAATGATGAATAGCTTGACTGCCGAATTAAACATTTTACGTAATTCCTTATTTGAAACTGCGCTGGAATCAGTAGCTCACAATCTGAATCACAAGAACAATTCTCTTAAGTTTTTTGAATTCGGAAAAGCTTACAGCACTTCAGGCCCGGGTAAATATTCTGAATCCGAAAAGCTTTGTATTGTTATTTCTGGAAACGTAGAAGAGCATACATGGAAACATAAAAGCCAACCAGCCGACCTGTTTTTTTTGAAAGGAATAGCAGAAGGGATCTTCAAACTACTGAATATACAGCCTGACGAAATAGAAGTATTGCAAGTTCCAAAATTCGATAATCATATTGTCTTCAAAAAAAATGGACAGATTCTTGCGGGTCTTGGCGAGGTAAATAAAAGATCTTTAACAAAATTTGATATCAAACAACCTGTGTTCTTTGCCGGATTGAATTGGGAATCATTACTCGAACTGGCTGCTCAATATAAAACAGTCATAAGAGAACTTCCCCGCTTCCCGGCTGTTCAGCGGGATCTTGCTATTGTAGTACCAAAACAATTACAATTTGAAGCGGTAGAACAATCGGTGCAAAACATCCGGCTCGACAAATTGCAGGAACTCCATTTGTTTGATATATTCGAAAGCGAAAAACTGGGAACGGGTAAAAAATCGATAGCGATAAATTTTACTTTTTTGGATGAGGAAAAAACGCTTACTGATAAAGAAATAGACGAATGGATGAATCGCATAATGACAACTCTGGAAAAAGACCTGAATGCGGAAATCAGGAAATAAAAGCTTTTAATAGTCATCAGTGAATTCTGCAGAGCAACATCTTAAAAGGATACAGAATAAACTTCAGCAATTGCTGAAGAACCATGTTGCATTGCAAAAAGAAAATATTCAATTAAGGCAGGAAATAGAAAAATTAAAAAAACATGCGGCTCAGCAACAAAAAAGTATTGAAGACTTGAAGCAGCAATCAGACATACTGAAACTCAGCACTCATAAAATGAGCACTGCTGATAAGAAGGAGTTAGAAAAAAGAATTAATTCCTACCTCAAGGAAATTGATCGCTGCATTGCTTTACTGAGTGAATAGATCAGATCCGCTTGATGAGTTGCATTTTCATTTCATCTTCTCCGTGAGAAAGTTCCAGTGTGTACACCCCGTATGGAAGATCATTCAGTCCTGTCCAGGTGAATTGTTCCCGATCAGACAATTGATCACGCTCCAACGTACTGCAAACACTTCCTTTCTCGTCTTTCAATACGCCGCGGAGGCATTCACCTTTTGGTGCTACTAATTCAAGCTGCAGTGCATCAATAAAAATTGATGATTTAACTTTGGCAAACATGGCAACAAGTTTGGTTGACTTTTGTTTCCGTGGGGAGGGATGCCTAAAACCTGTAGAAGTTTCAAAAGGTGGCGGTTTGGATTGAAACAGGGGAACTAATATAAACAAATCATTTTGTAATTCCCAAATTATGGAATCATTAATTGCAGCAACTGTAGTAATCGGCGACCGTTCTTACCGGATCAAGGTCCGCCCGGAAGATGAAGAAGTAGTTCGAAAAACCATCAAATCCATCAACGATAAAATTCTGGAATTCCGCACTCAGTTTGCCGGAAAAGACATGCAGGATTATATCGCCATGGTGCTTGCTTGGTACGCCACCGAGCAAAATACTGCTGTTGCAGCGGAGGTGGAAAGAGCCAATCTTGAAGACCAGCTACATGCTATTGAAAAGATGCTTGATAATCAGCTGAGGAATAGTAAATAGACATGAAAAGTTAATGATAAAACAAGCGGCGCCAGCCTCTATCGTATTCTATTTTACCTATTTACTTTCCTTTTGTATCTTCGTCAACCATATAAACTTCTTTAATATGAAGTTTTTATTAAATAATAGGATTGTGCAACATTTAAACGAAAAAATTCATGGACTCAAATATTATATCCATCATAATTGGTGTATCTGCCTTAATTGTTGGCATTATAGCGGGTAAACTGATCTTTGCAAAAAACACCCGAAAAAAAATAGAAGAGGCTGAACTACAAGCCCGAAATATCCTGAAAGAAGCTGAACTGAGAGCTGAAACCATCCGCAAAGAAAAAGAGCTGGAGGCGAAGGAAAAATTTGTTCAAATGAAAGCGGCACACGACAAAGAAGTGCTGGAGCGTAACCGAAAGATCAGCGAGGGGGAAAACCGTATTCGCCAAAAAGAGCAATCCATCAATCAGAAAGAAAGCAATTTGGATCGCCAGATCAAGGAAAATGAGGTGATCAAAGAAAACCTCAACCGCCAGATCGAGTTGGTTAATATCAAAAGAACCGAGCTGGAAAAACACCAGGAGGAGCATATTCGCAGGCTGGAAAAGATCGCTGCTCTCTCTGCTGAAGAAGCAAAAGCGCAATTGGTAGAAAGTTTGAAACACGAGGCTCAAACTCAGGCAATGGGATTGCAGCAGGAGATCATTGAAGAAGCAAAACAAAAAGCAAATAAAGAAGCCCGGAAAATTATTATCCAAACTATTCAGCGTACTGCGGCAGAACAGGCTATTGAAAACTCCATTACAGTTTTCAACCTTGAAAGTGACGAGATAAAAGGTCAGATTATTGGCCGTGAAGGAAGAAACATCAGGGCTATTGAAGCTGCAACCGGTGTTGACCTCATCGTTGATGACACACCTGAAGCCATTCTTTTGTCTTCTTTTGATCCACTTCGTCGTGAAGTGGCAAGATTGAGCCTTCAAAGATTGGTGACCGACGGTCGAATTCACCCAGCCCGCATTGAAGAAGTAGTAGAAAAAACGAGAAAACAGTTAGAAGACCAGGTGATGGACATTGGAGAGAGAACTGTGATCGAACTCGGCATTCATGGATTACATAAAGAATTGGTGCGGATGGTAGGTCGGATGAGGTTCCGTTCTTCTTATGGCCAAAATTTGTTAATGCACAGCCGGGAGACCGCAAATCTTTGCGCTATCATGGCGTCAGAATTGGGATTAAATCCAAAATTGGCCAAACGTGCCGGCTTGTTGCATGATATCGGCAAAGTTCCTGATGAAGAGACAGAATTAAGCCACGCATTACTCGGAGCCAAACTGGCTGAAAAATATGGAGAAAACCCCGCTGTTGTTAATGCCATCGGAGCACATCACGATGAAATGGAAATGCAATATGTTATTTCTCCGATCATACAGGCTTGCGACGCTATCAGCGGCGCCAGGCCCGGAGCCAGAAGGGAGATCATGCAGCAATACCTGCAGCGAATCAAAGATCTTGAGACATTGGCAATGAATTATTCTGGTGTTGAAAAAGCGTATGCAATCCAGGCAGGGCGTGAATTGCGGGTGATCGTCGAAGCTGACAAAGTCAGTGACCAGGATTCCGAAAAGCTTTCCTTCGAGATTGCGCAAAAGATACAGACAGAAATGACCTTCCCGGGCCAGATCAAGGTAACTGTGATCAGGGAAAAAAGAGCTGTGAACGTAGCCCGCTGACGGTTTAAAAGTTTCATGGTTAAAGGTTTAAGTGTTTACAGAAATTTGAATCTCCCTGCAGGTTCTTTTATTCCAGCCATTATAAACTTTTAAATCATCAAACCTTTATTCTTTGACGATTTCACCCTATCTTTGCGACCCCAAATAATGCATTATGAACGCTATTAAATATGTCCACGAACAACTGACCGGAAAAAAAGAGTTCCCTCATTTTAAACCCGGTGATAATATTACCGTGAACTACAAAATCATCGAAGGAAATAAAGAAAGAATCCAGTCATTCAAGGGCGATGTGATTAAACGTCAGGGTGTTGGGCATACCGCCAGTTTTACTGTCCGCAAAATCTCCGATGGAATTGGAGTAGAAAGGATATTCCCTCTTTTTTCGCCCAATATTGATTCTATCGTAGTAAATAAAACAGGGCATGTGCGTCGGGCAAAACTGTACTACCAGCGTCGTCGTAGTGGCAAGAGCGCCAGGATTCGTGAAAAACGTATGACAACTGAGACAGCTACTGCAGCAGAATAATTTTTTAATAAAGCGTTTTTTTTAAGCCCGGAGAAATCCCGGGTTTTTTATTCCCGGTTGTTGTCTCGTTAACGCCAAATTTATTGTTCAGTTATTTTCAGTTACTTAGTATCTTTGCCGTCTAATTAGTCAATTATGATACATGCTACTTTACTGGGTGTTTTAGGTACCAATGAGATCATAGTGATTTTGATCATTGTGTTATTATTGTTTGGTGGCCGCAAAATTCCTGAATTGATGAGGGGTCTTGGAAGAGGTGTTCGTGAATTCAATGATGCCAAAAATAATGTGAAGAGAGAGATAGAAGAAAGTACCAGTGACAAGAACAGTACAACGAATTAATTAACCTCTTTTTTCCTTAATCATTTTTTTCATCGAAAAAAGCAATCGCTTTTGTTTGAATTTTCTTCCATTGAGCAATATCATGCCCAATTGCAGCAAGAAAATATCACCTGTGAATTGGCCGTTCAATACTATCTCCTGCAGCTAAAAAACAACAGGCGATTAAACGCTTTCATTGAGGCTTTTGAAGAAGAGTCCTTAGAAAAAGCCCGGCAACTGGACCAAAAGAGAAAAGCAGGAGAATCTTTAAAAAAATTACACGGTGTAATAATTGCTCTGAAAGATGTGATCTGCTATAAAGATCATCAGGTTTCTGCCGCTTCAAACATTCTCAAAAATTTTACTTCTCTTTATTCTGCTACTGTTGTTGAAAGACTGTTAGCCGAAGATGCAATTATAATCGGAAGAACCAGTTGCGATGAATTTGCAATGGGTTCCACTAACGAGAACTCTGCATATGGAAAAGTATTAAATGCATTAGACGAAACACGAACACCTGGTGGTTCTTCCGGAGGATCTGCAGTTGCTGTGCAGGCAGATCTTTGCATGATCTCTTTGGGCAGTGATACTGGCGGCTCTGTGCGCCAGCCCGCTGATTTTTGTGGGATCGTTGGACTTAAACCAACTTATGGAAGAGTTTCCCGTTATGGTTTAATTGCTTACGCTTCCTCCTTTGATCAAATCGGAATTTTCGGAAAAAATATTGCTGATGTAAGCAAGACGCTGGAAGTAATAGCCGGGCCCGATGAATATGACAGCACTGTTTCGCAAAAGCAAGTGGAAAAATATTCATCAGCTTTAAATGAAAAAAAGAAATTCCGTTTCGCTTATTTTCCTGAGGCGTTGGAACATCCATCACTCGATGCAGAAATTGCCTCTTCAATAAAAAATTCAATTGAAAAACTGAAAAATGAAGGTCATGCTGTAAATCCTGTTTCATTTGAATTGCTTGATTATATCGTTCCGGCATATTATGTGTTGACCACAGCCGAAGCATCTTCTAATCTTTCCCGCTATGATGGGATAAAATACGGATATAGAACCTCCGGAGAAGGACTTGAATTGGAGGAATTTTATAAAAGAACAAGAACAGAAGGTTTTGGCAAAGAAGTGAAACGAAGGATTATGCTGGGAACATTTGTACTCAGCGCCGGTTATTACGATGCTTATTACACCCATGCTCAAAAAATAAGAAGGCAATTGATAGATAAAATGAATGAAATTTTCAGAGATTTTGATTTTATCATGCTTCCAACGGCACCTACGACAGCTTTTAAATTAGGAGAGAAGATCAACGATCCGGTTGCCATGTATCTTGCCGATATTTACACAGTAATGGCGAATCTTACAGGTGTTCCGGCTATCTCTATCCCTCTTTTTCACCACTCCAACGGAATGCCATTTGGATTACAATTGATGGCAAAACGTTTTGATGAATTATCGCTGCTGCAGATAGCACAGCAACTCATGGACGCTGTATAAAATACACCTGCTAAAATCATTTATTTTCAAGTACCATTTTTAAAGCCGCTGCTTTCAAAACACATTCTTCATACTCTTTTTCAGGATCGCTATAAAAAGTAATGCCGGAGCCGGTTTGAAAAGACAGATACTTATTGTTCGTATTGTGCATCAGGCTGCGTATTACAACATTGAAATCAAAATCACCTTCCGGAGAAATATAGCCAACAGCACCTGAAAAAATTCCTCTTTTCGTTTTTTCATACTGCTCGATCAATTTCAGTACATTTATTTTAGGTGCCCCGGTCATCGATCCCATAGGAAACGTTGCTTTGATGATATCAGCAAAAGAAATGTGTCCTTTCAGTTTTCCGCTTACTGTTGAGATCATTTGGTGTACCTGAGGAAATGAATAAACACCAAACAGTTCCTCCACTCCTACTGTTCCCTCTTCGCATATTTTCGACAGATCATTTCTCACCAAATCTACTACCATGACATTTTCCGATTTTTCCTTAGCGCTTTGATATAGCGCTTCCTTATTTATCGCATCCAGTTTATCATTACCATGTATTCTTTTCGAGGTTCCTTTGATGGGTTGGGAAAGAATTTTTTTTCCTGTTTTTTTTAAAAACCGTTCCGGGCTTGCACAGATCAGCCAGCTGTTGCCAAGTCTGTATAAAGCTGAAAATGGACTGGGCGAGATGCTACTCAGGCGTTCATACATATCAATAGGTTGAATTACCGCTCCAGTAGCAAAAAATTCCTGGCAAAAATTGATCTCATAACAATCACCACGAAGAATGTGTTGCTTCAGTTGGTTAATGATGGCACAATATTCCTTTTTCGAAAGCTTGCTTTCAATTTCGAGCGGCATATACGAAGCCGGTAAAAACTCTGAAGAAGCGGCATTAATAGAAGTAAATATTTTTTCCGGCATTTCTCCATCAATGATCATTTCAGCATCATTCAGCCGGATGAGAATTTCGGGCTCGAAGAAAAAGAAGTCAGGGAACTGAATATGATCCGTGTGTACGGAGGAAAGCCCTTCGATCTCATTTTTCAGATCATACGCTAAATGACCAAATAGCCACGAAGGTTTGCTATCAATAAACGATTGCAGATCCTCCAATGAAATTCCGTTACCAGAACGGACCATTCTTTTCGTTCCAATCGCAGCAAGACATTCTATACTGTGGGGCTGTATCTGGTATTGATGATTGTCCAGCAGACAAAAAATATTGAACTCTTGCATCCAGTTCAAAACTTGCCGCTTCATTTTATGAAAGTCATCATTTGGAAAAATGCGGCTGGGCAAAGTAGTATCAGGAAATTATAAAGGGAAAGATCAGTTTAAATCAGAAGTCGTCGTCTTCATCATCGAATCCATCATCATCAAAAAGATCCATATCCTTGAATTCTTCATCAATTTTGAAGTCATCATCTTCTTCCAGTCCTTTTTTGCCGGAACCGCCTCCCTTTTTGCCTTTTGATTTAGGCAGATCGAATTCTTCAAAATCAGGATCCCATTCTTCTTCTTCCTCTACTTTATCCCAATCATCCACTACATCCTCATCATCACCTTCTTCATCAGCATCTGCATCTTTACTTTTCTTAGAAGAAGCTTTGGTTCCTTTTTTAGCTGTAGTTTCCAATTCTTCATCATCCTCCAATTCATCATCATCTTCTTCCAGTTGCTTTTTGGATTTGGAAGAAACTTTCTTTTCAGAATCTTTACCGGAGTGGGTACCAGTTTTGCCGGAGGGTTTTTTTTCCTTATCGGATTTTGACGCCATAGTATAACAGGATTAGTATGTAAAATTTCAGCGAAGTTTTTAATTCGCCAAATTTTTAAATAAAATTTTTCGGTTAAATATTAGCCCAATTTAGTCCACTTTCACGATCTGCTCCCGCCCCGGACCGTTGGATATATAATGAATCCGCACACCGAGATACTGATTGATAAAATCAATATACAATTTCATGTTTACAGGCAGTTCTTTATAGTCTTTCGCTGCACTAATGCTTGTATTCCATCCGGAAAAAGCTTTATAAATGGGTTCGATCCTGACTTTTTCCATCTGAAATGGAATTTCCGTGCTTTCTTTTTCATTTACCAGGTAGGCCGTAGAAACCTTCAGTTCGTCAAAACTGTCCAGTACATCGGCTTTTGTCATTACTAATTTGGTCACCCCATTTATCATACAGGCGTAGCGAAGCGCCACCAGGTCGATCCATCCGCAACGACGGGGGCGTCCGGTGGTTGCTCCAAACTCATTTCCGATCTTTCTTAATGCTTCTCCTGTTTCTTCATTTAACTCTGTGGGAAAAGGGCCGGCACCTACACGGGTGCAATATGCTTTTGTGATCCCGATCACCTCTCTAATCTGTTGGGGTGCTACACCCATTCCGCTACATACACCTGCTGAAATGGTGTTGGAAGAAGTAACATATGGAAATGTTCCGAAATCAATATCCAGCATACTCCCCTGGGCGCCTTCTGCCAAAATCTTTTTACCCTGCTTCAGTTTATCATTTACAAAATATTCACCATTTACAATATTGAGCCCACGCAAAAAATCAACGGCTTCAAAGAATTCTTCTTCCCAGGCTGAAATGTCTTCAGTAAATGCGTAATTATCGAGTAGCTTTTGATGTTTCAGCCGCAATTTGATATAAGAAGTGGTGAAATTTTTATCCAGCAGATCACCAACTCTAAGGCCATTACGGCCTGTTTTATCCATATAAGCCGGACCAATTCCCTTCAAAGTAGAACCGATCTTTTGATTGCCTTTTGATAGTTCTGCTGCTTTATCCAGTGCCCGGTGTGTAGGCAAAATCAGGTGTGTTCTTTCAGCTATAAAAAGATTTTTTTTCAGATTGACTCCAAAAGAGTTTACTGTACCACATTCTTTTTTTAAGGTAACCGGATCGAGCACTACTCCATTTCCGATAAGATTGAGTGTATTGGAATGAAAAACGCCGGATGGAATTTGATGCAAAACAATTTTTGTATTGTCTACGTAAAGAGTGTGGCCTGCATTGGGTCCACCCTGGAACCTGGCTATTACATCATAGTCTTTGGCAAACCAATCAACAATTTTTCCTTTTCCTTCATCGCCCCATTGGAGTCCGAGTATTACATCTACCATTTTTATTTTTTAAATCAACGGCGCAAAAATAACATAAGGAGAAACGGTATGCGAATAAATCCTTTGACGATTCAGATATTTTTATTCACACTTTTTATGGATAAATCAGGCACATTTTAAAAAAAATGCTGCTATCTCAAAATCAGTCACGATTCTGTGTGGAAATAGTTTTCAGGAAATATCTTCTGTATCATAACGCTCTACCGACTCAATTCCCGGAAGATCTTTAAGGCGCTGGACGAGGGTGTCGAGTTCTTCTCTGTCATGAACATACAATTTGATATTACCTTCAAACAGCCCTTCTTTCGCTTCAATAGTAATGGCTGAAATATTAATTTTCATTTCGCCGGAAATCAGGTTCGTGATCTTGTTCACAACTCCTACATCATCCAGCCCCACAATTTTCAAACCGGTGAGGAATGATATTTCTTTGTTCTTAGCCCATTTGGTTTTTACTACACGGTGCCCGTAGCTCGCCAATAACTTGGCAGCATTGGGACAATTGGTCCGGTGAATAGTCAATCCTTTTCCTGTGGTAACAAATCCAAATACATCATCTCCCGGAATCGGCTTACAGCAATTGGCAAGATTATACACAATCTTATCGCTGCTTTCTCCAAAGATAATAAGCTCAGTATCTTTTTTAGGAATAGCATGATGATGAGGAATAATTTCAGCCCGGTGTTCGGCAATTGGTCTCAACGGCTTGGGTGCTTCGAGTTTATCGCCAAGCACTTTAAAGTCTTTTAAATCTTTCAGATCGATATTCTTGACAGCCACCTGGTAAAAAAGATCAAGCGGTGACTGTAACTTATACCATTGAACCAGTTCATCAATATTATGCTGTGAAAATGCAGCATTGAGTCCTTCTAATTTTCGTTGGACAGCATATTTTCCATCTTCTGCCACTTTTCTTTTTTCTTCTTTCAATGCGTCACGGATCCTTCCTTTCGCTTTGGAAGTGATTACAAAACCCAACCAGTCTTCTGAAGGTTTTTGTTTATTAGAAGTGATAATCTCCACCTGGTCACCGCTTCTGAGTTTGTGACTGATGGGAACCAGTTTGTGATTTACTTTGGCTCCGATCGTTTTTACTCCGATTGCACTGTGAATCGAAAAAGCAAAGTCCAGTGCTGATGAACCAACAGGTAACATTTTTACATCGCCTTTCGGTGTGTACACATAGATTTCTTCTGCAAGAAAACTGGTTTTGAAATCCTGTAAAAAATCTATGCTGTCCGTATCTTGGCTCGTGATCATTTCCCGGATCTGTTGAAACCATTTGTCAAAACGGCTTTCATCGGAAGTGCCTTCTTTATACTTCCAATGAGCTGCCAAACCTTTTTCAGCGATCTCGTTCATTCTTCTGCTCCTGATCTGCACTTCCACCCACCGGCCCTCAGGGCCCATCACCGTTGTATGCAACGCTTCATATCCATTAGATTTGGGATTGCTCAACCAATCTCTCAAACGTTCGGGCGATGGAGTGTACTCATCAGTGATCATAGAATAAACTTTCCAGCAATCTTCTTTTTCTTTTTCTGGAGGTGAATCAATAATAACCCTGATGGCAAAAAGATCATACACTTCTTCAAATGACACACCCTTTTTCTTCATTTTGCTCCAGATGGAATGAATGCTTTTGGGTCGGCCATAGATCTCGGCCTTGAAATTGCTTTTCTCCAGTTGTTCTTTGAGTGGCTTAATGAATTCGTTGATATACCTCGTACGCTCCCTTTTTGTTTCTGCTAATTTTTGAACGATATCCCTGTAAATATCCGGCTCCAGGTATTTCATCGCCAGATCCTCCATCTCGGTTTTGATATTGTACAAACCCATTCGATGAGCCAGCGGTGCATATACATACACTGTTTCAGAAGATATTTTTAATTGATTTTCTCTCTTGACACTGTCGAGAGTCCTCATATTATGAAGCCGGTCGGCCAACTTGATAAGGATTACCCGGGGATCGTCAGTCAGAGTCAGTAATATCTTTTTAAAATTCTCTGCCTGCTTGGATGCATTCACATCAACAACATTGGAAATCTTAGTCAGCCCATCCACAATCCTGGCTATCTCACTTCCAAATTCCCGTTCAATGTCTTCCAAAGTAATATCGGTATCTTCTACGGTATCATGCAGCAAAGAACAAATGGTAGAGCGAACGCCTAAGCCGATTTCTTCCACACAAATTTTTGCTACTGCAATAGGATGTAAAATATATGGCTCGCCGCTTTTGCGTCGCATGGTTTTATGAGCATCCGCAGCCATTTCAAAAGCGGTGCGGATCATATCCTTATCGCCGGGCTTGAGTTTGGCTTTTAAAGACCTTAACAAGGAACGGTATTCCCGCAGGATCAGTTTCTTTTCCTGCTCTTCATTCAGATTGTATTTAGGTATCTGTGCAATGGTTTCCATTCATTCAAATTTACGCAAAAGAAATGCCTTGCAGAAAGTCGGGCTAAATGACCTACATTTGCAGCCCAATTTTCAGGTATAGAGCCATTACGTCATATGATCAAATGATCATATCAATTGCTGCCGATATTCCTGGCTTGACCTATATCAAGAATTGGATAATGATCCTGCGGGTGTGGTGAAATTGGTAGACATACCAGACTTAGGATCTGGCGCCGCAAGGCATGGGGGTTCGAGTCCCTCCACCCGCACTGAAACTTTTAAACTTGTACAATGGCAACAGTTACGAAAGAAAACATTGGCTTGCTTCACGAAAAATTGTCCGTTAAGCTGGAAAAAACAGATTACCTGCCGGCATTTGAAAAAGCATTGAAAGATTATTCTAAAAAAGCTAATATTCCCGGATTCCGTAAAGGAATGGTGCCAACCGGTCTGATCAAAAAAATGTACGGGCCTTCTGTTTTTACCGACGAGGTTTTACGTTCTGTGGACAGAGAACTGATCAAATATCTTGAAACAGACAAATTGGACATATTCGCACAGCCTTTGCCTTTGGAATCTGATATTCGTCAACTGGACATGAATAATCCGGCTGAATATGTTTTCCATTTTGAAGTGGGTATGAAACCTGATTTCAAATTACCTGATTTAGCCAAGGCAAAAACTACCCGGTATAAAGTAACTGTGACGGATGAAATGATAGATAATGAAGTGACTCGCCTTCAAAACCGCTACGGAAACATGAAAGACGAAGAAATAGTGGCTAATGATGAAAACGTTCTGAATGTAACTTTCATCGAATCCGACGCCGGAGGAACAGAAACAGAAGGCGGCATCAAAAAAGATAATTCGCTCCTGGTGAAATATTTCACTGAAGATTTCAGGAAACAACTTATCGGTAAAAAAGTAAATGATTTTGTTGTTTTACAACTCCGTACTGCTTTTGATGAAAAAGAAAGGTCTTGGATATTGGAAGATCTTGGATTAAACAAAGAAGATGTAACTGCAGGGGACAAATATTTCAAGCTGCTCTTTACTAAGATCGGATTGCTGGAAAAAAGAGAATTGAACGAAGAATTCTTCAAGCAGCTTTACCCGAATCTTGAAATAAAAACAACAGAAGATTTTCGCAATAAGATCAAAGAAGAGATTCAAGCCTACTGGAATGGACAGGCCCGCAACCAGATACATGACCAGGCATATCATGAACTCATTGATCATACCGAGATCAAATTCCCGGAAGCCTTTTTGAAAAAATGGGTGAAAACACAGGGAGAAAAAGCAAAAACAGATGAAGAAGTAGAAACCGAATTCCCTGTTTTTCTCAATCAATTAAAATGGACACTGATCACGGATAAGATCGTAAAAGAAAATAATATCCAGGTGCAGCCTGACGAACTCCGCAACTTTGCCCGCCAGCAATTACTTGGCTATATGGGCATGAACGCATCGGACGAACAACAGGACTGGATAAAAGATTATGTAGAAAAAATGATGAAGGATCGCAAATACGTGGAAGACGCTTATAACAGGATCCAGACTCAAAAAATATTTGAATGGGCCGAGCAGCAAGTGAAACCAGCAGAAAAAGAGATCAGCGCTGAAGAATTCACAAAAATGGTAGAAGCCCATCAGCATCACCACCACTAACCTCCAGCCCTTAAAAGGGATTAATAAAACATCGTTTCGGGAATGGTCCTCGTTTGTGCCATTTCGTCCTGTAAAATATTTCATTCGTGAAATCCGTGTAATTCGTGGCACTATTCATGACTGAATTTTGCGGTTTTGGCATTTGGACGGATATTTGATACACAGAACCAATACCTCAATAAAAAAAAGACTATGAGTTTTCAATCTGAATTTGAAAAGTATGCGGTGAAGCATCGTGGATTGTCCAGCAATACGCTGAACAGCTATGCATCACACCTCGTGACAGCCCTAACTCCCAATATCATTGAAGAACGTCCGATGAATGTAGCCGTAATGGATGTGTACAGCCGTTTGATGATGGACCGCATCATTTTTCTTGGTTATCCGATCAATGATGAAGTGGCCAATATTGTCACAGCTCAATTACTTTTTCTCGATTCTACAGACCGGACAAGAGATATCAACATGTACATAAATAGCCCGGGTGGAAGTGTTTATTCCGGATTAGGGGTTTATGACACTATGCAATATGTAACTCCTAATGTTGCCACTATTTGTATTGGTATTGCCGCATCCATGGCTTCGGTATTGCTCGCTGCCGGAACAAAAGGAAAAAGAGCTGCATTAAAACATTCAAGAGTGATGATGCATCAACCCAGTGGTTCTATTGGCGGACAAGCCAGCGATATTGAGATCACTGTTGCAGAGATCAAAAAATTAAAAGCGGAATTATATGAAGTGATCAGCAATCATTCCGGCAAATCAATAAAACAAATAGAAAAAGATTTTGATCGGGATCACTGGATGACAGCCACTGAAGCCAAAGAATATGGTTTGGTAGATGAAGTGCTTGTTACGAACCCAAGAAAAGAAAAGAAAGATTAAAAATATTGGAATAAAAAAATTCAACAACAAATGAATCCAAAGCAATTTTTATACAACGACTGGAGAGCAGATGACGAAGAAGAAAAAGACGAACAGCCAAAGTCTGACCTGATGATGTTCAGCAAACGTATTGAGAAATATTTTTTCGATCGCCGCAGTGTACATCTTTGGGGAGTGGTGGATGATAAATCTGCAAAAGACGTGGTCACGAAATTTTTGTTGCTGGATGCAGATAAACCAGGAGAAGAAATCAAATTTTATATCAATAGCCCTGGTGGTGTAGTTACCAGCGGAATGGTTATTTACGATACGATGAAAATGCTAAAATCTCCTGTAAGCACTATATGCATGGGCCTTGCTGCTTCCATGGGAAGCATTTTACTCAGCGGTGGAGCAAAAGGCAAGAGATATATCTATCCGCATGGCGAGGTCATGATACATCAGCCATCACTAGGCGGACACATTCAGGGCGTAAGCGCAGACCTTGAGATCCAGGCAAAGCAAACTAAACGGGTAAAAGAGATCGGCGCTAAAATACTTGCCGATAACTGTGGCAAAACCACTCAACAGATCATGAAAGATTTTGACCGTGATTACTGGATGGATGCACAAGAAGCGGTAGAATATGGTATTGTAGATCATATAGTTGATAAGCTCTAAAAGACTGACTGTAAAACGATAACACATTTATTCTTTTACGCAGCTAAGTGTAAACTCACAGAATTATCAAATAATACCTACTTAATCGGAATCGTTTTATACTTTTGTGAGTAGCAAATCGTTTTCTGATTAGTTAGCTCAAAATCTGCATGGCGAAAAACCCTCTTCACTGCTCCTTTTGCGGCCGTAGCCGCGATGAAGTCAAGATCCTCATTGCAGGCCAGGAAGGTCATATTTGTGAGAACTGTGTAGAACATGCCCGTGAGATCATCGAACAGGAACTAATGGTTCGGGATGAGAAAAGTGGAACCTCATTTAAACTGACCGTTAAAAAGCCGATGGAAATAAAAAAATTCCTCGACGAATATGTTATCGGCCAAGATGAGGCAAAAAAAGTACTCGCCGTTGCAGTGTACAATCACTACAAAAGATTACAACAAAAATTATCGGAAACAACCCCTGGCGATATTGAGATCGAGAAAAGCAATATCATCATGGTGGGTGAAACAGGTACTGGTAAAACTTTATTGGCAAAGACCATTGCCCGTTTATTAAATGTTCCTTTTACCATTGTGGATGCTACCGTTTTCACCGAAGCAGGTTATGTAGGTGAAGATGTTGAAAGCATTCTAACAAGATTACTGCAGGTTTGTAACTATGATGTTTCGGCTGCAGAGCGTGGAATCGTTTATATTGACGAAATAGATAAAATTGCCCGCAAGGGAGATAATCCGTCTATCACGAGAGATGTAAGTGGCGAAGGTGTACAGCAAGGATTGTTGAAGTTGTTAGAAGGAACTGATGTTTTAGTCCCACCACAGGGAGGAAGAAAACATCCGGAACAAAAGCTGATAAAGATCAACACACAGAATGTACTTTTCATTTGCGGCGGAGCATTTGATGGCATTGACAAAGTGATTGCCCGCCGGGTGCAAACCAATACTATCGGATTTAATGTCGATAAAGAGTTGCAGGAAAATATGAAGAAAAATCTCCTGAGCTATGTTAATGCTCAGGATTTGAAATCCTTCGGACTGATTCCGGAACTACTGGGACGTCTTCCTGTTGTCACGCATCTTGATCCGCTCGATGCAGAAACGCTCCGGGCCATACTTACAGAACCGAAGAATGCTTTGGTAAAACAATACAAAAAATTATTTGAGCTGGAAGGTATTCAGTTGATTATTGAAGACGATGTACTTTCCTTCATGGTAGAAAAAGCCGTAGAATATAAATTGGGAGCAAGGGGCCTCCGCAGTATTTGTGAAAGCATTTTGACCGACGCTATGTATGAACTTCCTTCTTCCAAACAAAACCAGTTTACATTAGACATTGAGTATGCAAGACGGAAATTTGACAAGAGCAAGCTCAGTTTGCTGAAAGTAGCATAAGAATCATTACCAGATAGATTTAAAAGAATAGTTGGATATTTGGTCAGATATTTTAAAATCTGGCCATTTTTTTTAAACCCCATAACATGCAAGAATTAATTGACAAACTGAAAGCCGAAGCCGGTCTTACGGATGAGCAAGCCAAACAAGCCATCGCCACTATCAAAAATTTTGTGATAGAAAAATTTCCAATGCTGGAAGGTGCCGTAAATAATGTTTTCGGTTCCTGATATACCGAATTATTTTACGTTTTTGAAAGTTCTGAAATGGCGATTAGCAGCGTCATATGGGCTAAATGAACGGCTGCATGCTTCCATCGTCAAAATAATAAGAATAAAGAGTACAATTCTTGTTTTCATAGTTAGCAGATTTAGTAGTTAAAATTACAACTGCTGCGAATAAAAGATCATAAAGAAACACTTCTGAAATTTTCAATTATTCAGTCGGAACTTCACTGTCAAATTGATAGTAAAAGATGCTACTAAAAAAGCATCCCGGCGCTGATGGCCGGGATGGAATTTAAGGGGTACTTTCTTATGTGGTTTTCCGTCCTTTACGATTTTATTGCTTTCATGATGGAAGGCTTTTAAATGAAATTAGCTGCATCCACCCTGAGTTCCGCAATTCAAACATTTATAACAAGTGCCGCTACGAACCATGATGTGTCCGCAAACAGTGCAGGAAGGAGCATCACTTTGCATACTCCTTGCTGCTGCATTCATCGCATCCACACCTGTATCTGTTTTTGATTGTTGAACGGTCCTCTGATTTTTTACCGGCTGCGGAGCGGCTCCACCTGCTGAAGGCACCACCCGTACATCAGAAAGCTCAGGTGACTTTTCATATTCCAGGTTGGTTGGAATTTCATCCCAGTCATCAGAACCGGTATTGGCAATTTCAGGCTTATCTAAAACATGGACGAGATCCGTACGTCCGAGATATTCATATCCCAATACACGGAAAATAAAATCAACAATGGATGTGGTGGATTTGATATTCGGGTGTTCTACAAATCCTGCCGGATCAAATTTGGTGAATGCAAATTTGTCGACAAATTCTTCCAGCGGCACGCCGTATTGCAATCCGATGGAAATGGCAATAGCAAAACAGTTCAGCATGCTGCGCATCGTAGCGCCTTCTTTTGCCATATCAATGAAAATTTCTCCCAATGTTCCATCGCTGTATTCTCCGGTACGCAGGAAAATTGCCTGGCCATTGATCTTTGCCTTTTGTGTGAATCCACGACGCTTTGCCGGCAAAGAACGACGCTCTACGATTCTTGCCAGTTGACGTTTTAATTTGGTATCAGCGCTATTTTGCACCCTGCGGTTCACTTCATCCAGCAATTCTTCTACTGTCAGGCTACCAAGATTTACGATCACAGCTTCCTTTGTAACGTCGGCGACAGCAGCCTGTGCTTTTTCACTGTTCTCCTCTTCTGTTTTCTTTTTCTTGTCGCTTTTGTTGCTCAAAGGCTGGCTCAGTTTCGAGCCATCACGGTACAGAGCACAGGCTTTTAGTCCTAATTCCCAACTCAGGTAGTACGCATCTGCAATTTCATCCACGGTGGCTTCATTGGGCAGATTAATGGTTTTCGAAATAGCGCCACTAATGAAGGGTTGTGTGGCGCCCATCATGCGGATATGGCCACTTGCATGAATAAACCGACGGCCTTTCTTTCCACATTTGTTGGCACAGTCAAAAACGGGCAAATGTTCTTCTTTCAGATAAGGAGCTCCTTCCAGCATATTCGTACCGCATACATAATCATTAGCAGCTTCAATTTGTTCATCAGAAAATCCAAGAGCTTCCAGGAGGCTCCATTCATAATTATTGTATTGCTCAGGAGTAAATCCAAGCCGTTGTAAGCATTCTTCTCCTAAAGTAAACTTGTTGAAAACAAAACTTATTTCAAATGCAGTTGCAACTGCTGTATCTAATCTTTTTATTTCGTCTGCAATAAAACCTTTTTCACTTAGAGTCTGATGATTAATGTACGGAGCACCGGCAAATGTGGCCGAACCTACTGCATATTTAACGATCGCTTCAATTTCTTTTTCACTATATCCTAAATTTTTCAATGCTTCCGGCACAGACTGGTTGATGATCCTGAAATACCCTCCGCCGGAAAGTTTTTTGAATTTTACCAACGCAAAATCAGGTTCCACGCCGGTAGTATCGCAATCCATTACCAGTCCAATGGTACCGGTTGGTGCGATCACTGTTGCCTGCGCATTACGATAACCAAATTTTTCTCCTAATTCTACTGCTTCATCCCATGCTTTGCAGGCAGCGGTCAATAAATAATTGGGACAGTATTTTGATTTAATTCCCTGCGGATTCAAGCTCAGGTTCTCATATTCATCAGCATCATATGCAGCCAGACGATGATTGCGCATCACCCGCAACATATGTTTTTTATTTTCCTCATATCGTGGAAATGGTCCCAACACACGGGCCATTTCAGCAGACGTTTTATAAGCAACGCCAGTCATGATCGCAGTAATAGCTCCTGCAATAGCTCTGGCTTCTTCGCTATCGTAAGGAATGCCGCTCACCATTAACATAGTTCCAAGATTAGCATAACCTAAACCTAAAGTGCGGTATTCATAGCTAAGTTGTGCTACCTCTTTGGATGGAAACTGAGCCATCAGCACAGAAATTTCCAGAACCACTGTCCACAAACGGCAATTGTATTCATAACCTTCTACATCAAAAATATTTTTCTCTGCATCATAAAATTTCATGAGGTTGGAAGAAGCAAGGTTACATGCTGTATTATCAAGGAACATGTATTCCGAGCAAGGATTGGAGGCTCTTATTTCACCACCTTCCGGGCAAGTATGCCATTCATTGATCGTGGTGTTGTATTGCGTTCCCGGATC
>DASZXQ010000032.1:0-3327 GCA_035545755.1 Chitinophagaceae bacterium
TTTCATTACGCAGTGGTTCCATCCCGCCAATGCCAGCGGGTGGTAATTGATTTCGGAAGCGAAGCCAGCCAGATCGGTTATAAGAACTGCGGACCGCAATCTTCCATTATTCAATATGATATCCTGGAAAATATTATCAGCCGGTTAAAAGCGGCAGATAAAACAAAGAATTATCAGCGGGATGATTTTTTGAACGATGAACCCGGCCAGCATAACCTGTATCGTTCTTTTTATGCTGTAAAAAAAAGAATTACGCAGGAGCAAAGAGAACAATTTCCTTTCAACTTCAGTAACGATATTGAAAAAGACGAGATACGCTTATTTATCACCAAACAGGAAGTGGCGGCAGCCATGCAATCATCTTTCAGGGATGAGTACGAGATCGTACCCAACCTGAAACTGGGAATTGAAAAAAGTTTGCAACTGATCTGTGATGATAAAACGGAAGATTACAGCATCCGGGAACATAAAAAAGAATTGATCAGCGCCATCCTGCTTCGTTTGCTTCGTTTGATGATCGCTACCAAACCGGATTTCAGGAAAGGGGGCATCATTGTTACGCTGCTCGTTCCAAATATTTATACACAGCAAAATGTATTTGACTTATTAAATGAACTCAGAAGTCAAACTGCTTCTGTGCTGGCATCATTGGAAATTGAAGAAGGGAATTTATTTATAGAATATGAAACCATATCTGAAAGCGATGCGGCATTCATGGGTTACCAGCAAACGCAATCTGAAATAAGATTGAACAATGGTGAGATCGCTTTGGTGATCGATTGCGGAAAAGGAACCACTGATATCTCCATGGTGTTGGCCGATGATAATGAAAATTATTGCAGCTTCTTCAGAACTGGTTTTGCAGGAGCGGGTAATGTGCTCTCTTATGGATTTGCAGAAGATTTTCTTACGCTGGTGCTGCGTGCTATTCCCGGCCACAATGAATTTTCTGTAAAAGATTTTATCCGGAAGAACATACTGGAGCAAAACCTGACGGTAGATGTGTTGAATTTTTTGCAACTGATCGAAATGCAGAAAAAGAAATACGATCAATTGCCGGCAGTCGGCCTTTTGGAATTTGCTAAACTGACGGAGCAATCAGAAGCCACAGAAAGATCAATTGCTAATTTGTATAAAGACCAGGCTACACTATTGCAATATGCCGAAGTAATTTTAAAAGATCGCAATATCCGTTGGGATAATGAGATCACCGGCATCATTCAAAAAGCAACAGATTGCATCGTGCAATGCATCATTGCCAGCATCCGTGATGTGATCACCAAAGACATCAGGAAGCGGATCAAAGTAGTGATGCTGAGCGGCAGGGCGTTTTATTTTGAGGAATTAAAAACAAAACTGGAAGAAGAACTGAATGCTCTGTTGGGTGAAGAGGTCAGTATTAAAACTGTAACGCCGGGCAGGGCAGTGAACAACAAGAACGTGGCGCTGCATGGCGCTTTCAGCGGCGCTTACAAGATCACCGACTTTACCGGAATCCCGATTGATAAGAAAGAAGGCTTGTCAAAGAATAATGACATTGTCAACAACAATGCATTTCTATATCATGGTATCAAGATCGAACCGGGAAATGATATTATCTATAATACTTCCATTGTTCGGCGAAACAACCAGGCCTTGAAAGCATTCCGGAATAAAACGATGGATATTTATTTCACCCGTGATAATATTTACCTGCGCCTGATGGAAAATCAGAAAGTGAAAGATGTGCGATCGCTGTATAGCATCCTGACCTCAGTGGCCGAAGTGTATTCACCGATACAGGATCTGAAAGCCATCTCTATGTTCCCTTCTTATAGCGGGGAATTAACTTCTATCGTTTCTGTTTATAAAGATGTAACGAAGGACAGGCAGTTTACAAAAAAGAAAGTGGTAAAAAAGAAAACCGGTATTCTTCAGTTTTTCCATTTATGACTTTAAAAAAATTATATGCGCTATAGATTATTTTTACTCTTCCTGTTTGCATTTTTCTCTGCTTCGCTCTATGCACAAACCGAAACAAAGAATATCCGCATTGTGGATACACTGACCCCGCAGGAAAAAAAATCCCGGAACCCCATACTTCTTAAATCGGAACTGGACTCCCTGATAAAATTGCATGAAGCCAGTATCGTGAAGCCACCGGTGCAGGAACCCGTGAAAGAAGAAAAAAATAATAATTCAAACACCTGGCTGTTGGTGATCGTCGGCGTTACACTGATAGCAGCAGGATTACTCGTTGGTTTATTTTTTCAGCAACGGAAACGATTTGCCGGTATCTCCGATAATTTGATTCGCCAGCTGCGTCAATTGGAATTCCATGCCAACCTATCGGCAAATGGAATGACGAATGAAAATGACAAAAAATTAATTTCTGATATGCAAACAAAAACAAGGGATCTAAACGCCAGGCTGGAGAAATTGAAAACTGAGAACGAGAACCTGAATGCTGTATTGAAAGAATATAGCCGGACCCAAACAGAATACGAAGCTTTGATAAAAGCCATTTCAAAAACATTTAAAGTAAAAAAATATCCCGGTGCATCAGATGACAAGTCTGATATTGAAACCCTGGTGGGTTTATTTGAAACGGAAAGATCTTTTACAACGCATGTCTATGAACAATTCATCAAACCCATCACTGCGATCGTTGATGCGAATAAAAACAATCCTTCGGGTATGAGTAAAGAACAGCAGGATAAATTGCTGGAACTATTGATCTCTTTATCGCTTCTCTATATTGAATACCTGTATCTGCGGGTGAATGAATTATCGCTCGGCGGAAATATGGTACAGCGTATCAATGATATAAAAAATGGATTGAAATTGAATCCCGGTCTCCTAAAAAAATTAAATACACAAAACGGCAGTCGAGCATTAGTGCTGCGTTTGGCTTTAGAGAAAATTAACCTGAACAATCTTACTTACCCTGTTTTTGAGGAAACGGATCTGAACCACCACTAATCCAATAGAATGTTGAAGATCATCACCAGTCTTTCTTTTCTCTATGCCCTTACTTTCATCCTGCTGTTGTGGTATGGGCTTTCTTACTACAAAGCTTTATCCAAACCGGGACGAAGGAGAAAATTATTCCTGCCGGTTTTTTTTGTGATCAGCGCCGCCTGCTTTTTATTTCTCTGGATCAATATGCATGCGCCGCTGAGTTTGAAAACGTATAGCAACCTTGACCATTATTTTATTCAGCAGGATGGTTTCCGGGTCTCAAAAAATATTGAGTTAGGAAGATCCGATACGGCAAATAATATCAACAGCTCTTTTAATCGGTTTGACTTTTCAAAACAGAATGATCAAATTGTTTTGACTTCTTCC
>DASZXQ010000033.1:0-4617 GCA_035545755.1 Chitinophagaceae bacterium
AAAGTAGGGAAGAAGAACTTGCTGCAAGAATTAAGGCAGTTATGCTCTTATGTTTTGTACGTATATAGCTGGCAAATGATGCTGAAAAAACTGGCTGGAACCCACTCAAAAAACCTCTTTTCCACATTGAAAAAACATGTCATTTTCAAATTGGAAGATTAATGCTGCCCCCTTACCTTTGCGCCCTGAAATAAACCCCCTCTTCAATGGCTAAAAAAGGTAAAATAAAACAGGTTATCGGCGCCGTAGTGGACGTTCAGTTTGACGGCACACTTCCTGAAATTTATAATGCATTAGAATTAAAACGAGAAAACGGCGATACGCTGGTGCTGGAAGTAGAACAGCACCTTGGTGAAGACAGCGTTCGTTGCATCGCCATGGATGGAACCGAAGGTTTGGTTCGTGGCACCGAAGTAGTGGATACCGGCAAAGCAATTGCCATGCCTATTGGTGAAAACATTAAAGGCCGATTGTTCAATGTAACCGGCGATCCTATTGACGGTTTGCCTGCTGTTTCCAAAGAAAATGGAAGGCCTATTCACAGTAAACCTCCCGCCTTTGAAAATCTCAGTACTTCTTCCGAGGTTTTATTTACCGGTATTAAAGTGATTGACCTTATTGAGCCGTATGCAAAAGGAGGTAAGATCGGTCTGTTCGGTGGTGCCGGCGTAGGAAAAACAGTCCTGATCCAGGAATTGATCAACAATATTGCAAAAGCATATTCCGGTCTGTCAGTATTTGCCGGAGTGGGAGAAAGAACCCGGGAGGGAAATGACCTGATGCGTGAAATGATCGAAGCAGGCATTATGAAATATGGCGATGAATTCAGGCATAGTATGGAAAAAGGAGGATGGGATCTGAGTAAAGTGAATCTGAAAGAACTGTCCGATTCCAAAGCTACTTTCGTATTTGGGCAAATGAACGAGCCGCCGGGAGCCAGAGCAAGAGTGGCCCTGAGTGGTTTGACCATTGCTGAATATTACCGCGATGGAGATGGACAGGGCAAGGGGCGTGATATCCTATTCTTTGTGGATAATATCTTCCGTTTCACTCAAGCTGGTTCTGAAGTGTCCGCTTTGCTGGGACGTATGCCTTCGGCTGTAGGATACCAGCCGACATTGGCAACTGAAATGGGATTGATGCAGGAACGGATCACTTCTACTAAAAATGGTTCTATCACTTCTGTGCAGGCAGTGTATGTACCGGCGGATGACTTAACTGATCCGGCTCCGGCTACCACTTTTGCTCACCTTGATGCCACAACAGTATTATCCAGAAAAATTGCTGACCTTGGAATTTATCCCGCTGTGGATCCGCTGGATTCTACTTCGAGAATATTAATACCCCAGGTTGTAGGAGATGCACATTATAATTGTGCCAATAGAGTGAAATTGATTTTGCAACGTTATAAAGAATTACAGGATATCATCGCCATTCTTGGTTTGGATGAATTAAGTGATGAAGATAAAATGACAGTGGCAAGAGCCAGGAAAGTACAGCGTTTCCTGTCACAGCCTTTCCATGTGGCCGAGGCATTCACCGGTTTGAAAGGCGTGTTGGTTCCTATTGAAGAAACAATCCGTGGCTTCAATATGATCATGGATGGAGAAGTGGATGACTATCCTGAAGCGGCATTCAACCTGGTAGGTACGATTGATGATGCCATAGAAAAAGGTAAGAAATTGCTGGCAGCAGCGCAGGGATAATTTTGCAAATCAGCAAATTTACCAATGTGCAAATGGACATTTTGCTTACGGGAATTTGAATTGGCACATTGGCATATCTGCAAATTGGCACTTTATGAATCTTGAAATACTTACACCGGAAAAAAAATTATTCAGCGGGGATGTGTATGGCATTCAAATGCCCGGCATCAGCGGCAGCTTTGAAGTGCTGGAAAAACATGCGCCATTAGTAAGTGCATTAAAAGCAGGTCGTTTAAAAGTTTTAAAAAATAAACAAAACGATTTTGCGCAATTTGAGATCCAGGGAGGATTTGTGGAAGTATTGAACAACAAAGTAATTGTATTGGTGGAAGGCGCCCTGCCTGTGGAATGATATTCCCGATAGCTATCGGGAGGAGAAAAACCAGTGATCCGGATTATGAAATATTTATCCCGGCTTAAAAGGCCGGGATTTTTTATTTTGATGGTTGCGTCGCTCTTCTTTTCAATTCTTCTTCTGCATATCCAAATACTTTTTTCATCATATCCATTTTACGGAATTTATATTTCCATATAAGATGCTCCGATGTAAATGGTTTCATCTTCAACTTTAAATACGATTAAAAACAATGTTATGAAATTATTCTTTGGATTAGCTCAAGGTGAATAATAGTATATGTCGGAAATAAAACAAGTTGACTACCTCCATTTTTGAGATAGTCAACTTGTTATTATTTTTTTTGAAATTCTATTTTATCGCTATTCTACCTTTCTTTTTTTCTTCCTGATGTAATATTCAATTACTGTGTGTATTGTTCCGGCGATAAGTCCAATAATAATTACTATCAGAAAGTTTCTGTCAAATGGAGATTGAATTTTAGGCACATCGCTTATCTGTGTGATTTCAATTTTTAGAATGTTTAATTTCTCTAAAGTAAATAGCAGTAAAACAAAAATTACGATAATATAATACGCTAACAACATATATTTTGATGGAGGCCCAAATCTAACTGGATTTAAAAATTTAGGTTTAAATAACAAGTATATTACTTTTAAAACCTGAAGTACAATAACATATATTGTTATAATAGCTAAAAACATCTTGTAGGGTTGAAGTTAAAAAATTAAAAGCAATCTGTGACTATATCATATACTGCTTTAGCTGCAACGAACCATCCTGCTTGCCTTTTCAGAGTTCTCCATAAAAGCCCTCTGATAGTACTCCAGGATCCTCCGGTTTTAATTAAATGAACGTAATCCTCAACAAGGCTTGTTATATCAAAGACTCCAAGAAGGACATCTCCTACGCAGCCCCAATCAATAGCAAATTTAGCTTGCATGTTTTGCGGAGCAGAAAATTTACCCTGACCCTCTGCAAGCATATGGATAAGGCCTGCCCACGTAACCATCTCATCACTCTGATTTAATACATTGCTATTGTATGTCTGTGGAAAATTAGTGCTTAAGATATTAATCAACTCCTGATTTTTGCTGGTCACATATGCTATAACCTGTGAACTATCCGTACTTTTTAAAATATTTGTATCATACGTTGAAAAAAAATTCTGAAGATATATAAGTGGTGTTGGTACTGTGCCGTCTCCACATTCTGTGTTGCTCGGAACGCAATCTCCAATTTCAGGACAATAAACATACCCGGTCGGGCAATTTGGAACACACTCATGCAAGTTAAAATCCCAATGATATCCATCATCACATTTAATCACATTGGGTTTGACTTTTGAAACAGCATCTTCTTGCATCGCCTCAATTGATTTTTTTGTGTCTTTTTTGCAAGAGCTAAAACTTAGTAAAACAGAAAAGATTACTAACAGGTAAGTAAGTGATTTGGTAAAAATGTGTGTGGTGGTGGTGGGGGGGGGGATAATTCTCTCATGTTAAATTGTTTTAATATCAAAAATAAATAATCTTTTGAGATAAACAAATGAGGGGGATTGAAAAAATTAAATTTAGGTGAAAACAAGTAGTTTGTTTTTACGACATATTTATCGGATTGAAAGAAGGAATTTTTTATTTCGACTGTTGCAATGATCTTCTCTTCAATTCTTCTTCCGCATACCCAAATACTTTTTTCATCATATCTGTTTTCCGGAATTCATATTTGGTCCGGATATTTTCTTCTTCATTGCCTACCATCACGAACATGCCATCAATTACCCTTGCTGAAATAAAATCGGTTAAATTACTTTCAAGCGGTTTATTGATAAAAGGAATTTTGTTGTAAACTGTAACCAAGCTTGTCCATTCGGCAGCTGCCCCTTCGGTTTTTACAGTACTGTCAACAATGGGCCGAAAAGCCACCATTAGCTCAGGACTCATACTTGTCTTGAAATATTCGGTGGCGGCATGTGGATTATCTGTAATTAAAATTTTTGCAGCATCTTTTATGCTCATGTTTTTTACGGAGTTTAAAAAACTTGGCCTGGCTGCAGTAACAGCTGATGACATGGCATGAGTATATTTTGCAGTGACATTGTCGATCATCTTATCCAGGCCCAGATCCCGCAATGTTTTTTCAATTTTTGCTGCATCGCCTGGAAAAACAAAACGAACTAATGGATTGCCGTTAGGATCTGCAAAGGCATCAAAGCTTTTAAACAAACCCTGTGTCAATGCATCTTTCAGTCCTGTTACCATTTCAAATTCTGATGGCGTAATAAGAGATGTAACTTTTTTCAGCGTTTCGCAGGAAGAAAAAACTATGGTTGAGCCAAGAAGGGAACTTAATAAAATTCTTTTCATGGAAGTATGATTAAGGATTCCCATTTAATTCAACTGCGGATCAATCGGGAAATTGATCATGATCTCGTAATCGCCGCCTAATTGCTTTAGTGAATCTTTCCAGATTTGATTATGGTCGGGATGAAAAATGATTTTGCGTGTGGCTTTTGCTGTAAGCCATGTCTTTTCGTCCATTTCACTTTGTAATTGT
>DASZXQ010000034.1:0-32655 GCA_035545755.1 Chitinophagaceae bacterium
GAATTTTAAAATAGATCCTATAAAAACTCAATCAACAGATTCTCTTCTTAAGATCACCATGCATCGCAGCGATAATTTTTTTGCGGAGCAAACATTGTTGATGGTCAGTAATCAGCGACTTGGTGTGATGAGTGATGAAAAGATCATTGACACTTTATTGAAAACAGATTATAAAGACCTGCCGCAAAAACCAAGATGGGTGGACGGCTCCGGGCTGAGTCGTTATGATCTTTTTACTCCGCAGGATTTTGTTTCCATTCTCAATAAAATAAAAAATGACTTTGGAATGGATAGGATCAAAATCATTTTAGCAACCGGTAATGCCGGAACATTGACTAATTATTATAAAGCAGATAGCAATTACATTTTTGCAAAGACCGGAACTCTATCCGGCGTGGTTTCGATCAGCGGTTATTTATTTACAAGGAAAAACAAGTTGCTTATCTTTTCCGTATTGGTGAACAATCATAATTCTTCAGCTGTGGCAGTTAGGAGAGCGGTGGAGAAATTCATAGAAAACATCAGGAATAAATATTAGGCTAAGAGAAAAAGAGAAGATATAAAAGAGGTAAAGAGATGTTGCAAAATATTCCGACTCTTTTTCTCTTAGCCCTTAAACAATTTCTCTAAATAATCTTTTTTGAACTCCATATAAGTGGGATTGCCGTTTGGAGTGATATTAGGAGTGTTGCATTTGAACAGATCTTCTGTAATACTTTTCATTTCTTTTTCCGTTAGTGGTGCGCCGGGCTTTATTGCCTGTTGCCATGCCAATGATCGAACCAGTTTTTCTCTTTTGGAAAATTTCATATCGCTGCTGAAATGCTTGAATTGCTCCAGCAAGGATTCCATGATCTTTTTTTCATTTCCCTGTTCTACATCAGCTGGAGTTCCTTGTATAACAAAAGTATTTTTTCCAAACGGCTCGATCATGTAACCGAGTTGTTGCAGGTCGGGCATCAGTTCTTCCAGCAAAGCAGCATCTGCCGGAGATAATTCAACCGTGACAGGAAACATACTTCTTTGTGAAGCAACCGCTTTTCCTTTGCTTGCTTCCAACAATCGTTCATAAATGATTCTTTCATGTGCCGCTTGCTGATGAATGAGTAGAAAACCGCTAGTTGATGGAAGTATGATGTAAGTGTTTAATAATTGAGTTAATGAAAAATCCATTGAAGTCGGAAGTATGAAGCCTGAAGTATGAGAGGAATTTTCAGATTGAAACTCGCTTTCTGACCTCTTACTTCCGACTTCCGGCTTCTCCGGATTTTCAAAAAAATCTTTCCAATTTTTCAACTCACTTTTTTCAATAAAATGTGCCTGGTTTTTTTGTGTGAATCCTTTGAAAATAGAAGTGGAAGCAGTTGCTTCTTCTTTTTGTTTGGTAAAAGGTTGTTGTATGGAAGGCAATTGCTGAATGGATGCATCCAGATCAAAATCTAAGGTAGGAGTGACACTGAATTGCGCTAATGCATGTTTCACCGCAGCTTGCAAAAAAGCATAGATGATTTTTTCATCTTCAAATTTTATTTCCTGTTTGGTTGGATGCACATTCACATCCACCTGTGTCGGATCCAGGTCTATGAATAACACATACATCGGAAAGCTGTCACCGGGGATCATTTCCTGGTAAGCATTCATCACCGCATGATTCAGGTAAGGGCTTTTGATAAACCGATTGTTAACAAAAAAATACTGATCTCCTCTCGTCTTCTTTGCTGTTTCAGGTTTGCCCACAAAACCATAAATGTTCATGTAGTCGGTTTCTTCTTTTACCGAAACCAGTTTGGCATTATAATTATTTCCCAGTAACTGAAGTATCCGTTGTTTCAAATTACCTGCATCAAGATGAAATAGCTGTTGTCCATTAGCAGTAAGGGAAAAGAAAATATGTGGGAATGATAATGCTACTCTTGTAAATTCATCTACAATATGCCGCATTTCTGCAGCATTGCTTTTTAAAAAACTTCTTCTGGCCGGTACATTAAAGAAAAGATTTTTCATGGAGATATTCGTTCCATTGGGCATAGCTACCGGCTCCTGCTTTTTGACAACACTATTTTCTATTTCAATATAAGTGCCGGCATCGTCTTCAGCTCTTTTAGTTTTTAATTCTACCTGTGCCACAGCTGCGATGGATGCAAGCGCTTCTCCACGAAAACCCATTGTCCGGATATGAAAGAGGTCTTCGATCGTTTGAATTTTGGAAGTGGCATGGCGTTCAAAACTCATTCTTGCATCTGTTTCGCTCATCCCGGCGCCATTATCGATGATCTGGATCAATGTTTTACCTGCATCCTGGATGATAAGTTGGATGCTGGTGCCGCCCGCATCTACAGCATTTTCCAAAAGTTCTTTTACAGCGCTGGCAGGTCGTTGGATCACTTCACCTGCTGCGATCTGGTTGGCAATATGATCAGGAAGTAATAATATTTTATCGGTCACAATTCATTTCTCCTGAATCAAAAATAAGGGATTTGCAGGAGGCTTAGGAAGGAAGGTTCATAATAAAAATGGCTCATTATTTGAACCAAATATAGTTGCTGATATTAACATAGATTTTGTTTTTGTAATTAACACTATCAGCCAATTGATTATATAAATATTTATCTATAAAAAATAAAAATTTTGTTTTGAATTCTAACGAAAACCTAATGACTTTTTTAATGAAAAACTTTCTTATTAAGGTACTTTTGTGATAATACGTCTTCTACTTCAGTCAGGAAAAGTTTTGACATGAAAAAAATAGTCTTATGAAATTGAATTTTGCTCTTATTGTTTCAATAATAGTTGCGGTAGGCCTGGTGGCATTAGTGTTTACTATTTTTCAAAGTTCAAGTGAAAAAGACAATCTTAGCAATGAACTGGAAGCAAGAACAGAACAAATCGCAAAAGATTTTTATTCAAACGGGTTGATTTATGTAGAATCGAACGATGCCGAAAAAGTGCGTCATTTTACTGATAGTATCAGCAACCAGTATAGTTTACTCGGAATTGCGGTTTATTACAACAATGACAGCATTGTAGTTTCTGATCCTTCCATTCGTTCTTACCTGGATTATTCTTCCGATTATATTTCCCGATCGATCAATGCTGATACAACAGTTGGCAATTTTTTTAAAGTAAAAGGAAAACAAATATATCAATTCATCAAACCCGTCAGGAAGCAGGATATTTCCAGCAGTGTGGTTGTTTTTTATACCGATGCCCAGTACATTAGAAATATGATCAGCAGAATCTGGATGAGAAATTTTGTGCGTTGGTTCATCCAGGCATTGGTGGTTTCGTTTGTTATCATTATGATCATTCGTTGGGGAATTTTTAACCCGATCAATAAAATAGTGAATTGGGTACAGGCTGCAAGATCCGGTAATATTGAATTATTGAAAAGAAAACCTCCAGCTGGTTTTCTGGCGCCGCTGCATAAGGAAATTGTCAATATCACCAAAGCCATGCACGAAGCAAAAGCAGTGGCCGAGGAAGAAGCACGATTAAGATCACAGGCTGAATCTGTATGGACCCCGGAGCGACTGAAAATAGAAATGGAGAATCTATTAGAAGATAAAAAATTAGTAGTGGTATCCAACAGAGAACCTTACATGCATATTCATTCCGGAAAAGAGATTAAATGCATCATGCCCGCCAGCGGAATGATCACGGCAATGGAGCCTGTGCTTAAGGCCTGCGGGGGCTTGTGGATCGCATCGGGAACGGGAGATGCGGATAAAGAAACCGTAGATAAAAATGACAAATTGAAAGTTCCGCCGGAAGAACCATCCTATACATTAAGAAGAATGTGGCTTACCAAAGAAGAGGAGGATCATTTTTATTACGGATTTTCCAATGAAGGACTCTGGCCATTGTGTCACATCGCTCATACTCGCCCCACTTTCAGAAAAATTGATTGGGACTATTATAAAAAAGTGAATGAAGATTTTGCACGTGCTGTGATTGAAGAAACAGCGGGCGAAGAACAACCTTTTGTTTTGATACAGGATTATCATTTTGCCTTGCTTCCGGCGATGATAAAAAAAGAAAAACCCAGAGCTAAAGTGGCGCTCTTCTGGCATATTCCCTGGCCCAACCCGGAATCGTTCGGGATCTGTCCCTGGCAAAGAGATATTTTAACAGGGATGTTAGGTGCAGACCTCATCGGTTTTCACACGCAATATCATTGTAATCATTTTTTAGAAACAGTGAGTAATTCTCTTGAATCAAGAGTGTTATGGGAAAATTTTTCTGTGAACAGAGGCGGACATACCACTCTGGTAAAACCATTTCCGATCAGCATTGCGTTTACGCTAAAAGATTATGATAACACGGAAGACAAAAAAGACCTTAACCTTTTGCTCAGCCGCTACAATGTCAATACTGAATACATTGGTGTTGGTGTCGACCGTATTGATTATACAAAAGGCATTATCGAAAAATTTTTGGCTGTAGAAAGATTTTTAGAAAAAAATCCTTCCTATCAGGGACGATTTACTTTTGTGCAGATCGGCGCTCCGAGTCGGACGTTGATCAAAACGTATTCCGATATGGTGAGTGCTGTTGAAAAAGAAGCGGAACGGATCAACTGGAAATTTAAATCAAAAAACTGGAAACCGATTTTGCTGTTGAAGCAACATCATAGCCATGAAGAGATCGCTCCGTTTTATTCTTCCGCTAATTTATGTATGGTCACTTCCCTTCACGATGGGATGAACCTTGTAGCAAAAGAATTTGTAGCAGCAAGAACACAATCGGATGGCGCTCTTATTCTCAGCCGTTTCGCCGGAGCATCTCAGGAAATGCAGGGGGCGATCATTGTAAATCCCTATGATATTGAAAAAACGGCAGATGCAATAAAGACTGCTCTTGAAATGCCGATGGAAGAACAACAGTTCCGCATGAAACAAATGCGCCAAACTATTGTTGGCAATAATATTTATTTCTGGGCAGCGAAGTTGTTAAGAACGATGGCTTCTATTCATTAAGATTCACAAACGATCATCATTCATACAGTATTTCTTTATTTATTTCCCTCAATCTGAATTTGGGTTAAATTGCAGTTGCATCAATGAATTAGTATGAAAAAATTTTTTCTGCCCTTTTTTTTCCTTTTTACTCAATTGGTAACTGCAGCTCAATATAAAATTCATCTCAATGCGCAACAGTGGACCGATAGTGTATTTAAAAGTCTCAGCGATGAAGAGAAGATTGCTCAGTTAATGGTGGTCCGTGCTTTTTCAACGAAACCAGATGATATAGCCAAAATAGCTGACCTCATCAAAACCTACAATGTTGGTGCATTATGTTTTTTCCAGGGCGGACCGATACGACAAGCTACAGCTACTAATTATTATCAAAGTATTGCTAAAACACCACTGCTCGTAACCATAGATGGAGAATGGGGATTAGGTATGCGGCTCGATAGTGTAACAAAATACCCGTATCAGCTAACGTTAGGAGCTTTATCTGATCCCAGCCTTATTTATCAAATGGGTATTGCTGTTGGTGAGCAATGTAAACGAATAGGAGTGCAGGTGAATTTTGCCCCGGTGGTTGATATCAATAACAATCCGAACAATCCTGTGATCGGGTATCGTTCATTTGGTGAGGATAAAAATAAAGTCACAAAGTTTGGATTAGCCTATATGAAAGGAATGCAGGATGCTGGTATCATGGCTTGCGCCAAACATTTTCCCGGGCATGGGGATGTGGATGTGGATTCTCATTTGGATCTCCCGGTAATCAATAAATCAATGGAACAATTGGATTCTTTGGAATTAGTTCCTTTCAAAGCGTTGTTTAATGCTGGTGTTGGAAGTGTGATGATCGCACATTTGTATATTCCTGCCATTGACAATACTGCAAACACAGCGACTTCACTTTCAAAAAATAACGTAACCAATTTGTTGAGAAATCAATTGGGCTACCAGGGGCTCACATTTACCGATGCACTTGAAATGAAAGGCGTGGCTAAATATTGGCCGGGTGGTGAAGCTGCTGTACAAGCGTTGATCGCCGGTAATGATATGCTTTGCCTGCCGGAAAGTGTACCTGATGCCATTGATGCTATTAAGAAAGCGATCGATCAAAAAAGATTGAACTGGGATGATATCAATAACAAAGTGAAAAAAATATTGCTTTCAAAATACGATCTCGGGTTAAATCAATGGAAACCGGTTGATACTACGAACCTGGTCAATGACCTGAATCAAAAAACCAATGCGATCTGTTATGAAGTGGCCAAGAAAACGATCACAGTTGTAAACGGCTCATCTATCATACCGGGATCTGCGAAAAAGATCGCTTATGTAGGTATTGGCGCTTTACAGCCTAATCTTCTCAGTGAACGATTGAAGGAAGATAGGAATGCAGATAATTATTTTATTTCTTATACAGATAGTACTTCAAAAGCGACAAGAATTTTAGACTCAATAACCAGCAGAAACTATGATGCCGTCGTAATCGGGATTTATGGGTTTACTTTAAGACCATCGAATAATTACGGGATTACTGATACTGTAATGCAACTGTGGAATCAATTGCAATCAATGAATCCCATCACTCTTGTTTTTGGGAATGTATTAGCTACAAAAAATTTCTGTGCTGCAAAAAATCTCGTGGCCTGTTACCAGGATGATGATATTACGCAGCAGGTAGCGGCCGATCTTTTGGAAGGGACTATTTCAACAGAAGGGACCTTGCCGGTTTCTGTTTGTGAGTACAAATATGGAGCAGGAATTATGCAAAAAGCAGAGCCGGCACAACTCACAATGGAACAAAATAAATTCGAAGCTGTCGATTCTATAGTGGAAGATGCTATTGCCAAAAAAGCTTTCCCTGGTTGTGTGGTCCTAGCTGCACATAATGGAGAGATCGTTTATCACAAAGCATTTGGTAATTATGAATATGGGCCATCACCAGCTATGAACTTCGGAAGTATTTTTGACCTTGCCTCTGTTACCAAAGTGTCTGCTACCAATATTTCCATCATGCGATTGTATGATGAAGGAAAGATCGATCTGAATAAAACATTGGGCGATTATCTGCCATGGACAAGAGGAACCGATAAAGCACATTTAAAGATCCATGATATTTTATTGCACCAGGCCGGGTTGATCGCTTTTATACCTTTTTATAGGGAAGTGATCGATTCTGTTACAAGTTTGCCTGATCCTGCTGTTTTTTCTGAGAAACCCAAGCCCGGTTTTACCGTTCGGGTGGCGGAAAATGTTTATCTCCGAAATGATTGGGAAGATACTATGTTCCAGCGCATATTAAAAAGTAAACTGGGACCACAAGGAAAATATGTGTATAGTGACAATGATTTTATTTTCCTTGGAAAAATTGTTGAAGCTCTTACTGGAATGACACTGGATCAATATGTACAGAAAACTTTTTATAATAAAATGGGATTGGAAACTACAGGATTCAAGCCGCGGAATAGATTTCCTGTAAACCGTATGGTACCTACGGAAAAAGATGAATACTTCCGGCACCAGACCATGCAGGGAGATGTTCATGATGAAGGAGCTTCCATGTTTGGCGGAGTAGCGGGCCATGCAGGATTATTTTCAGATGCATATGACCTGGCAATGTTGTATCAAATGCTGTTGAACGGCGGTGAGATGAATGATAAAAGATTTATCAAGCCGGAAACAATAAAATTATTTTCATCTTATCATAGTGATGTCAGCCGCCGTGGCTATGGATTTGATAAACCCGAAAAGGATAATGCAACAAGAAAGGAACCTTATCCTTCTTCACTGGCATCGCCTGAAACTTTTGGTCATACCGGCTTTACCGGTACTTGTGTTTGGGTGGACCCGAAATACAATATTGTTTATGTATTTCTTTGTAATAGAGTTTACCCTACAAGAAATAATAGCAAGCTCTCACAAATGAATATCAGGGGAAAAATTCAGGATGCGATCTACCGGGCATTAGGGATATGAATGCTTTCCGGGAATTAATAAATAATAAACTTCAGCGCCTATTTCCCTTTTTGTTTTGGAGGACGTTGTTGATTTTGTTGCCCTTTTCTTTGCTGAGATTGATTAGGTTGCTGCCTTTGTTGCTGTCGTTGTTGATTTTGTTGCTGTCCTTTTTGTTTTCTTTTTTTATCTGCTTTTTCCAGGCTTCTCAAACTGATATGGCCGACAACATCTACAAATTCATGTTCGACTTCAGTTGGCTTGGATGAAGTGAGATCCACTGCTTCCAGTTCTTCCGGTATTACTCCTTGCTGGTTCAGCGATTTTATTTTCCGTACCCGCTCTATGGTCAATGGATATTGTTTATTGCTGTCAGGCAACACATACCACATCAAGTCCTTGAAAATATCTTTCTTGATCAAAGTAGCCGTTCCTTTTGATACTTGTATTGTGTCACAATAATCAGGGAAGTGTTGCAATGCATCTAAGTAGGTGTCCAGTTCATAATTCAAGCAGCATTTCAATCTTCCACATTGGCCACTGAGTTTAGTTTGATTGATTGATAAGTTTTGATAACGGGCTGCGGCTGTATTCACTGATTTGAAATCAGTAAGCCATGTAGAGCAACACAATTCCCTTCCACAACTACCAATGCCACCAACTTTTGCTGATTCCTGGCGGGCGCCTATTTGCCGCATTTCCACTTTTACTCTGAATTCTGATGCATATATTTTTATCAGTTCACGAAAATCTACTCGCCCATCGGCGATGTAATAGAAAGTGGCTTTACGTCCATCAGCCTGCATTTCCACCTGGCTGATCTTCATGTCCAGTTTCAGTTGCTTAGCGATCGCACGACTGCGAATCACTGCTTCCGGTTCACGGGCTTTATTTTGTTTCCAAATATCAATATCACGATCGCTGGCGCGGCGCAAGATTTTTTTCATTTCAGGATTATCTTCCTTCACGCCTCTTTTTTTCATTTGCAGCCGCACTATTTCTCCCGTCAAAGAAACTTCGCCCAAATCAAATCCGCTCACGCCTTCTACCGTCACCAAATCTCCTTTTTCAAAATGTTGCAAAGTTGTATTCCTGAAAAAATCTTTCCGGCTTCCTTTATTAAAACTTATTTCGACGACATGGCAACTGCTATCTATGTCAGCAACAGGAAGATTACGCAGCCAGTCGTATGTATTCATGCGGTTACATCCGCCGGAACTGCATCCGCCGTTACTCTTACATCCATTAGGTGTGCCCGTACCGCAATTAGCGCAACTCATGCAATGAATTAAAAATTAAAAATTCAAAAAGAAGAAGAGATAATCATGAACCTGGCTGTAGTAATTCTATTAAGCTTTTGTTGCGTCGCACACTTGTACGTTCTGTTCGCTATTCAGCAATAAGACCAGCTTATAACAAACATGAGTATATGTAGAAGTAGTGATTGACACAATAATAAAATTAACTGCCGGGAAACCCTCTTTATCTCTTTTTAGTCTTTATCTCTTAGCTTTCCCTCAATCCGTCAAAAATACAATTTTGTCCTGAATGATGTGGTATAGTTTGATAGTAAGGGCATGAAAGAGGATTTTGGCATTAGCATTACGTTCAATATAATATGCGGCTTTATCCAGTTCATCTATCATAGCCTGTTGCTGTTCAATGCCTGCGATCTTATTCAGCCGCTCAGCAAAATCCTGCTCGCTGCTATTGCCGCCATCTGCTCCTATAACTCTGAGTCGGATAGATTGCTCCAGCAAATGATTGAAATAGCGCAAAAATTGTTTTTGTTTTTCCCTGCCTAAACGACTGACATCTTCCACCCATTTGGTTTGAGCAATCGGCCCGGTTTTTAAAATTGAATTTAACCAGTCACGCAGTAAGGTCTCCCAATTCTCTTCATTATTATCCAATAATTGCAGAGCTTCCCGGTAATTACCATCGCTGATGCCTGCGATCTGCCTTGCCGTTGCCGGTGCAATATTATTTTTTTTGATCAATGCTTCTTCAATATCCTTTGTTTCCAATGAAGGGATCTTAATTAGTTGGCAACGACTAACGATCGTAGGAAGTATCAGGCTTTCATTTTCTGCCACCAATATAAATAATGTATTTGCAGGAGGTTCTTCTATAAGCTTAAGAAGTTTATTTCCTTCTGTTCCCAGATATTCCGGCATCCAAAGAATTAAAACTTTGTATTCGCTTTCAAAACTTTTAAGGTTCAATTTGCGAATGATGTCATTGCATTCATTGGCAGTGATATTTCCCTGCTTATTTTCTGCGCCGATAAATTGCAGCCAATCGTAAATATTTCCGTAAGGATGTTCTTTTATGAAATCTCTCCATTCAACGATATAATCTGTACTTATCGGAGGCGTTCCCGTTTTTTTGGTTACAACGGGATAAGAAAAATGAATATCAGGGTGGATCAGTTGCTGAGCTTTGATGCATCCCGAACAAACACCGCAGGAATCATTCGGCAAGCCGTGAGTCGTGAGTCGTGAGTCCCGAGCAGGTTCATCAAATAAGGAAGAGCCAGACTGTTGACCGCCGACTATTGTAGGTGGACTTACTTTCTCACAAACCAAAAACTGCGCAAATGCAATAGCTAAGGGCAAAGCTCCGGTTCCTTCTTGTCCTAAAAACAATAAAGCATGGCTAAGTCTATTGTGTTGTACAAGCTCGACAAGTTTTTGTTTTACCTCATTCTGATTTATGATTTCTTTGAACTGCATCTCCGGCGAAAATAAGTTTTCTGCAAATAAAAAAGCGATTGAAAATTTTCAACCGCTTTTCTGACAAATTTATGTTAAGCTTAATTCAAATATTTCAACACTTCCTCGCTCATCGGGTTCACCCTGTTATGAAATACTGCAATCAATTTACCATTTTCATCCAACAGGAATTTTGTGAAATTCCAGGTGATGGGGTTTCTTAAATAATCTTTCCATGCGAGATCTTTGGAATTATCTGAAGGAACACTTTGGGCAAGTTCTCTTGATTGATCAACCAGCCATTTGAATAAAGGATCAATATCATCACCCTTGACAGATACTTTAGCAGCCATAGGAAAAGAAACGCCATAATTTTTTTTGCAGAATTCAGCTATCTCATCGTTAGTTCCCGGCTCTTGCTGACCAAAGTTATTAGCAGGAAAACCAACGATCACTAATTTATCTTTATATTTTTCATACAGTTTTTCCAGATCATCATACTGGGGTGTGTTGCCGCATTTGGATGCCGTATTCACGATCAATATTTTTTTCCCTTTGAACTGTGAAAAATCAATTTGACCGCCAGTTAGCCCGGGAACTTTAAAGTCATAGATTGATCCACCACCCAAAGCGGTTGATAATGCCAGCATAACAATGAGAGATTTCATAAATTTTTTTAAAGGATTCCGAAGTTAAGATAATCCGCTCCTAAATCGGTCATAATTTATTCGAAGTTGCTTCAATGCTTTTCAAAACAACCAAGGTCCGGAAGTCCGACGGGTCGGCTGTTTCCGTCCAGATCAATTGTAACGCCTGTGGTCGAGCCTTTGTCTATTGCAGGAGAATTGCTTTTGAGCCTGAAGTCGTAATAATTTTTATATGTGTTAATGCTGTCAAATAAAGGATCTACATTGTTTATGGTCTGGTTGGAGATGATATTGGAAGGAACATTTTGCACTTTCCATAAATTATAATCGAAGTTTACATTAAAAACGGTACTGCCATTTTTGGAAACAACCACTTCATCAGTCAATCCTCCGCCATCTCCCCAAAAAATACAATTGCGGAATAGCGCATTCAGATCAGAAGAAGTAACGACATTGTTTGAAGTAACAAAATTGGTAACTGTAAGAACGGGGTCTCTATGGTTGATAAAATTGTTTGAAAAGCTTGCTACTGTACAATGAATAAATTGATAATTACCTCCTTTAAGTAAATAAATATTTTTACCACAATTACTGATCAGACAATTTGTTGCCTGAAGGCTGGAATTGACGGTAATGATACCTGCGTCGTAAGAATTATCGATCACACATTCATTAAGCATAACTTTCGGGTTTGCATTCACCGATGGATCTTGTACGGCAATGGATTGATAGGAGTTTTTTATCACTGCATAATTCAAAATATTATTGCTGCTATTTGTATTGAAAAAAATACCGGGCCAGCTTGCAGGAAAATATTTGTAAGGGTCATCCAACCGCTCGCCCTGAAAAGATACACGGTCTATTGTATCTTTTGATCCGTTGACTTGCAAAGTCCCATCAATGACGATAGGTGCAGCGGCATTTACATAAATACGACAACCTTTGTTTATTGTTAATATTTTATTTGATTGAACATGCAAATACCCCAGGATCACATACGGCAGGTCGTTGTTCCATATTTCATCACTATTTACTTCTTTGTTGACAAGAAAATGAGCATTCTGGCCCCAGGCTTCTAATTGAACGAATTTGTTGTTGCCATTATAACTAACCTGGATACTATCTCGGATCACAAAAGGTAGATTAGCGGAACTTTGGTTCACATTTACCTGTACAAAAACATAAATGCTATCATTGGCATTGATCTCAAGATTGTCTACTTCGGGTCCGATAGTGCCATCGACATTTATTTTAAATGCGGAACCGTTTCCTCCCATCAGTTTTACTGTAGAAAGCCGAAGTTTCTGATTGTTTTCATTTACGATTTTAAAAAACTGAGTGATAGAACCCGAAGTCACAAAGACAGTATCATACTTTAATGTATCTGCCGTGATGGTTACTACAGCATCGGGGGAAGTGATGAAAGATTCTTTTTTGCAAGAAAAGAAAACAAATAGAATGGATATTGTCAGTATTCCGAGGGTCTTCATTAAACTCAAAAATAATAGAACTATTTCACATTAGCGAGAAGCATAACAGAAGGTTGCAATGCTCAGCCGTGTATTTTCGGCTTTTAGCAATTCTGTTCCACAGGATTCCAGGGTAGCGCCTGTAGTGATCACATCATCTATCAGCAAAATGTGTTTGTTCCGGATCGCTTCTGGTTTTACTAATACGAATTTTCCTTCCATATTCATCCAACGTTCAACTCTGCCTTTCTTTGTTTGTGTTTCTGTAAACTGCGGCCGGACGATGACATCGTCTAATACAGGGATATTCATAATTGCTGCCATTCCCTGACATAATAGCAATGATTGGTTATATCCTCTTATTTTTTCTTTGGCAGGAAAAAGCGGAAGTGGAATGAGTGCATCCACTTTGAAACGATTAGATTTCTCAATACTATTCCCCATAAATCTACCCAATTGCAATCCCAGTTCTTTATTTCTTTTATACTTCAACTGGTGCATCAGGTTTTGTATCAATGATTCTTTGGTAAAATAATATTGAGCTGTTGCATTTTCTATTGGCAATCTTCCCCAGAATTTTTTTTCAACGGGATTATTGGGGTGAATTTCAAAATTGGTTTCAGGCATGGCATCAATACAATGCATGCACAAATTGCTTTCATTGCTCAGCAGGTCGCTGCCACACCCGGAGCAAATATGCGGAAACAAAAAATGAAGAAATGATTCTTTTATTTCCTGAAAACTGGTCATAAACGCTTTTTGAGTTTAGCACTAATACAGTCCTTTCAGAATAAATATCGATACAACTCTTCAACCCGGCTCATTACGACCACCTCAATATTGAATTTTTGTTTGGACAGCCCTTTTTGATTGTATTTAGATACGAAAATTTTTTCAAATCCCAGTTTTTCCGCTTCGGCAATACGTTGGTCGATTTTATTTACAGCACGAATTTCGCCACTTAAACCGATCTCACCGGCAAAACAAATATTTTGAGGTAATGGCACATCTTCATATGAAGAAAGCAGTGCACAAAGAACTGCTAGGTCAATAGACGGATCTTCCACTTTCAATCCGCCGGCGATATTTAAGAAAACGTCTTTTACCCCAAAATGAAATCCGCCTCTTTTTTCTAAAACCGCCAGAAGCAGTTGCAGGCGCCTCAGGTCAAACCCGCTGACAGTACGTTGAGGGGTTCCATAAACGGACTGCGTCACTAATGCCTGCACTTCTATTAACAAAGGTCTGAGCCCTTCAATTGTTGCCGCAATTGCGATACCGCTTAATTGCTCTTCCTTTTGGGTGATCAATATTTCACTAGGATTGGCAACTCCTCTCATCCCCTCATCAGTCATTTCATAGATCCCTAATTCGGCAGTACTACCAAAACGGTTTTTTAGGGTTCGGAGAATACGATACGCATAATGAAGGTCTCCTTCAAATTGCAGTACTGTGTCCACCATATGCTCCAATATTTTCGGCCCTGCAATACTTCCATCTTTTGTAATATGGCCGATCAGGATAACAGGAGTGTTGGTTTCTTTGGCGAAGCGCTGAAATTCCGCAGCGCATTCCCGTATCTGAGAAATGCTACCGGGAGAGGAGTCAATATATTGCGTTTGAAGCGTTTGAATGGAATCAATGATTACCAGTTGCGGTTTTAGTTTTTTAATCTCCTGGAAAATTGTTTGAACAGAGGTTTCAGTCAGCAAATAGAAATTTTCATTCTGAAGTTTTAAACGATCTGCTCTCATCTTTATCTGCTGCTCACTTTCTTCACCACTTATATACAAGACGATATTATCCTTAAGCCATAATCCGTTTTGTAGAAATAAGGTCGATTTTCCAATTCCGGGCTCTCCTGCTACCAGAACAATACTTCCGGGCACAATTCCACCGCCAAGTACTCTGTTTAATTCGGGATCTGCAGTTACTATTCTTTTTTCTTCGCTGCTTTTTATTTCACTTAGCGATACTGTTTTATTTGTTCTTTTTTCTTCACCATAATCTTTCCAACCATTATTGTTTTTAAAAGACTCTTTCTGGACCAGCTCTTCCACAAACGTATTCCATTGTCCACAGGATGGACATTGACCCAACCATTTTACACTTTCGTATCCGCAATTTTGACAAAAGAAAGCTGTCTTGATCTTACTCATATATTAAAGATAGAATAACATTTATATCAGGATTAAAAACTTTGAAAATGAAAAAGAAAACCTGGTATTAGAAGGGAGAAACTTTTAAAGTCAAGATGTTAGAACTGCTTATTAAACTGGGAGAATTTTTAAAAGTAAAAAGGGTCAATCTTTCGACTGACCCCCTTACTTACTAACCCATTAAATTCTTGCACTAAGTTACAAATCTGGGGCACATTACAAAATAATTTTTTGACCCTGTTAATAACTTTTTCGCCTAAAAAAATAAAAAAAAAGAGATTAATTTAATACCATAAAGTATTGAATAACATAATTTTATATGATTTTCTGCCTACGACCCCGAATTCTGCTGAAAGGGATTTAATATTTTAAAATTGTAAATAATTGTTATGACAAAACGACCGAAAAAAACTGCAAAACTTAACTGGTAACAGATTTGTTACTTCTGTTGGATACAAAAAATGATTAGTTCAAATGACACCTTCAATTTTAATTGTTTCATTGATTTTTTTAGGGATCAGTATGCTGGTTTCAATGATACTGAAAAGCAAATTTCAGTCCTATGGAAAAATTCCGCTTGCAAATGGCTTAACAGGCCGGGAAGTAGCGGAAAAAATGCTTCGAGAAAACGGTATTTATGATGTCAAAGTCACTTCAGTTGATGGCTTTCTGTCCGATCATTATAATCCGGCAAATAAAACAGTAAACCTTAGCCCGGAGGTTTATAATGGAAATAGCATCGCATCAGCAGCCGTAGCTGCACACGAATGCGGACATGCCGTGCAACATGCTACAGACTATAATTGGCTTATGATGAGAAGTAGGTTAGTGCCCATGGTTCAGTTTAGTTCCGGGATTGTGCAATGGATACTTTTGATTGGAGTGATTATGGTGAATAGGTTCCCGCAACTGCTTTTAGCGGGCATCATTCTCTTTGCACTTACTGCTTTATTCACTTTGATAACGCTGCCGGTTGAATTTGATGCAAGCAGAAGAGCATTAGCCTGGCTGAATACTACCAACGTGATGAACCAGCAGGAATATCCAAAAGCAAAAGATGCTTTGAAATGGGCGGCTACGACTTACGTTGTCGCTGCACTTGCTACAGTGGTAACTTTAGTTCAATATATATTGATCTATGCAAATGGGAGAAGCCGGAACTGATCTTAGAAACAATAGTAATAAAAAAGCCTCTTCTAAAAGGGGCTTTTATAATTTTATTTCTTCATCATGCGGATCAAAAAATTTATACTCGGTTAAATGATAGCTGGTGTCTTCTTCCAGTTTTATTTTTTGTTTTAATTTTTTTCTCCATTTTGCAATTTTTGATGTCCAGGGCCATCCTTTGGTGAGATAAGCGTACATGATGGGATGCACTACTAATTTCAGGTTGCTATGTTTATGAGTAATGACATAACTCAGGTTTTTCTCAATTTCATCCTCGAGCAGTAATGTCGATGAGATCTTGCCTGTTCCATTGCAGCTCGGGCAAACTTCCTGAGTATTGATATTGACTTCAGGTTTCATGCGCTGCCTGGTTATTTGCATCAACCCGAATTTGGATATTGGAAGAACAGCGTGTTTGGCCCGATCGGGTGCCATAAATTCTTCCATTTTTTCCATGAGCCTTCTTTTGTTGTCCGGAAGCTTCATGTCAATGAAATCCACAACAATAATTCCGCCCAGGTCTCTTAGCCGTAATTGACGGGCTATTTCGTCGGCCGCTTCGAGATTTGTTTCCAAAGCATTTTGTTCCTGGTTATTTCCTACGCTTTTATAACCACTATTTACATCAATCACATGCAATGCCTCGGTATGCTCAATGATAATATATGCGCCACTATTCAGGTTAACAGTTTTTCCAAAAGACGATTTCACTTGTTTGGTGATTCCGAATGCATCGAAAATGGGAGAACCGTTATTATAATAAGAAACAATATCCGCTTTATCAGGAGCAATCCGTTGGATATAAGTCTTTGTATCATTATAAATGCTACGGTCGTTTACAACAATTTTATTAAAGTCTTCATTCAGTAGATCTCTTAAAATGCTTGTGGTCTTTGTCTGTTCGCTTAATATTTTAGAAGGAGCAACGGCACCTTTCAGATTTTTTTGAATTGCCTTCCACATTTCAACTAAAGTGGAGAGATCTTCATGTAATTCTGCCGTATTTTTTCCTTCAGCAGCCGTACGAACTATTACACCAAAATTTTTGGGCTTGATGGCTTCAATGATCCGTTGTAATCTTTTCCGTTCTTCAGCCGAATGGATTTTTCTTGATACCGCAACAATATTGTTGAAAGGAGTGATAACAACAAACCGCCCGGGCAAAGAAATTTCACAGCTTAATCTCGGGCCTTTGGCTGCAATCGGTTCTTTCAGGATTTGTACGAGAATATTGGGTTTTCCACCCAACACTTCATTTATTTTTCCTGTTTTGACTATTTCGGGCTCAACGGTGAAATTGCCAAAATCCAATCCCTGCTCACTTTTATCATTCATGCACATAGAAGTAAACTTCAGCAAAGACCTTGCATATGGGCTCAGGTCTGTATAATGGAGAAATGCATCTTTTTCGAAACCAACATCAACAAATGCAGCATTTAATCCCGGGATCAGTTTTTTTACTTTGCCGAGATACAAATCTCCTACCGCAAAGCGAGCATCACTTTTCTCGCTATGCAGTTCTACCAGTTTCCGATCTTCCAGTAGGGCGATCTCAACGCCCTGGGGAGCGGCATTAATAATAAGTTCTTTGTTCATTACTGCTTACAACATACATGGTCTGCCTTTCTTCACTAAATACTGGTTGACAGGATTCGTACTTATTGCGGGATTGGTACCTGTAGAGTTAGATGCAGCAAATTGGGGAGAGTGCAAATATGTACGGCAAACAACCAGCCAACTGAAATCCGTACGCCGAAGGCGTACGGATCAATCGTTTAGAAAATAGAAACTATTTGTTCCTTTTCTTATGACGGTTCTTTCTCAGTCTTTTTTTACGCTTGTGCGTCGCAATTTTATGACGCTTCCTTTTTTTACCACAAGGCATACTCAAATAATTTTTTTACTGTTTTTAAATAAATAAGATTATTAGTTTTTTATAGTGTCAGCATCTTTTCAAATGCGACCGGGATTATTTTTTTAATTCCACAATTCGCTTCTCCACTTCAGCTTTTACATCCTGCCGGTTGATATACTTTAAGCTTTTCTGATACCAACCAATCGCACTTTTCTTATCATTCATTCTTTCATATGTATCAGCCAATATCATGATCGCTTCAAGATTATCAGGTTGAATTCGATTGACGGATTCTAAACGGTCAATGGCTTTATCATATTGTCCGGACATTAGCGATCCTTTGGCCATAGTCATCAGGGCATAGACATTAGTACTGTCTTTATCCAAGACGGATTTGATCTTCATAATGCCTTCCATTGGCATCGCGGAGATACCACCGAACAAGTAACATGCTCCTAATCCTACTATTGAGGAATCGTTTTCAGGGTTTAACTTCAAAGATCTTTCAAACAAATCCTTGGCTTGCAAGGCTTTCCATTTTCTTTTTTCAGGATCTCCCTCACTTTCCAGGTTGTCTAAAAATAAATGGGCTGCAAAGGTGAGGCTTTTTTCTGAATTTTCCAATCTGGCGGCTTCGGCTTCGTACCAGGCATAAGACTCAAAAGCAGCCACCGAATCTGCCCAAAAATGAGCTAATTGCTGGTAAACTTTTATTTGCTGGTCTTTTACATCACCTCTTGAAATAGAATGCTCCAATGTGTTGATTCGTACTACTTGTTCCGGAGTCAGTCTTTTTTTAGCTTCTTCAAGAATGCTGTCGGAATTTATTGAGGTAGAAATTGTAGTTTCATTATTGGTAACAACAGGTAATTTTTTATGAAGTGGTGTAAATCTTGCCCATAAAAAAATAATCAGCACTAAGCTAACTCCTGCACCAATTGTTATCCATTGTGGTCGCTTCAAGAATTAAAAAATTTCGGGGCGAAGTTACCTGAAACCAACATATAAATGATGGAGAATTAAAGCGAATCTTTGCTGAAATATCACATCAGGCGTCTTCTCCCGGGCCGGTATCGGGCTTGGTTTCTTTTAATTTCTTTACTTCGGCTACAAATTCTTTAGCAGGTTTAAATGCAGGAATATAGTGTTCAGGTATATGAACAGCGATATTCTTTTTAATGTTACGGCCAATCTTGGCAGCTCTTTTTTTAGTGATAAAACTGCCAAAGCCGCGGATGTAGATATTCTCGCCGCCGGCAAGAGTATCTTTCACTTCTTTAAACATGGTTTCCAGGGTTACCAATACGTCAACCTTGGGTATCCCTGTTTTTTCGGAAATCTGGTTAACCAGGTCGGCCTTTCTCATTGTTGCAGAATTTTTGTTGGTTTATGAATGCCAATTTAGTACAAAATTATATGATTGTCAAAGGGATAGGCATAAATATTTTTTCACCGGGCTTTAATGCTTGTTGAAAAACCCGGATATTTAGCTTCTGAAATTGAAAAAGTAAGATTGAAATGCAAGAAATAGAGATCAAAAAACAGCAATTTGCATCAGTATTATTGAAATGGAATAAGGAGAAAAACAAAAGACAAATGCCCTGGAAAGGAGAAAGAGACCCGTATAAAATATGGCTTAGCGAGATCATTCTTCAACAAACCCGGGTGGATCAAGGACTGGCTTATTACAACAGGTTCATTAAAACTTTTCCGGATATTCATCAGTTGGCCAAGGCATCGGATGAAAAAGTTTTCAAAATGTGGGAAGGATTAGGCTATTATTCAAGATGTAGAAATCTGTTATCAACTGCCAGGTACATTTCAAAAGAACGAAGAGGAAAATTTCCCGAGACTTTTGAAGAAATAAAAGCGTTGAAAGGCATCGGACCCTACACCGCTGCGGCAATAGCGTCGTTTGCATTTGATCTGCCTTATGCAGTTGTAGATGGAAATGTTTTCAGAGTGCTGGCAAGAATTTTCGGGATCAAAGAACCGATTGATTCTTCTGAAGGTAAAAAAATATTTTCCCGGTTAGCTAATGAACTGCTCTATAAAAAACATCCCGGAGTTTATAACCAGTCAATCATGGATTTTGGAGCAGTTGTTTGTAAACCGGCCGCACCACTTTGTGCTAACTGTCCTTTTCAAAGATCCTGTTTTGCTTTTCTCAATAATAAAATTGCTTTTCTTCCTGTAAAAGAAAAAAAGATCAGTATCAGGCATCGTTGGTTTTATTATTTGATCCTTGAACATCGAAATACAATAGCTATTTGTAAGAGAACCGGTAAAGACATCTGGCAACAGCTTTACGAATTTCCTTTAATTGAAGTTTCAACAGAACAAGATCAAAAGAGAATTTTACAAATTGCAATAAAAAATAAAATGCTTAAAAAGGACAGTTATGAACTTCTCTCTATTTCGCCGCTATATAAGCAGAAGTTATCACACCAACTCATAACAGGGCAATTTTTTAAAATTAAGTTGGAGCAAAAGCCAGAAGCTATGAAGGATTGGAAATGGATTAATTATAGCCGATTTGGCCATTATGCTTTTCCGGTATTTATCAATCAATACCTGAAGCAAAAGGAAGGCAGGCAAAGCCTGTTCTAATTACCTGTTAAACTCGGTTGAAAAATTTTCTCAGTCCGCCTAAAAAAATCTAATTTTAGAGAGCATTCTTAGCCTGAGATGAATTATTAACGAAAAAGGACAGCATATGAGAGGCGTAAATAGAGTAATGCTTATTGGCAATCTGGGGAAGGACCCGGAAGTACAAACTCTGGAAGGAAATATTGCCGTGGCAAAATTTCCCCTTGCTACTACTGAGACCTTCAAGGACAGGTCAGGGAAATTAATTTCACAAACTGAATGGCACACCGTGGTGCTCTGGCGGGGATTGGCTGAGCTGGCACAAAAATACCTGCACAAGAGCAGCCTGGTTTATATTGAAGGCCGCTTAAGAACCCGCAGTTGGGAAGATAAAGATGGCAACAGGAAGTTTGCTACAGAAGTAGTAGGCGATAACCTGATCATGCTGGATAAACGAACTGATGGCGGCAATACAGCATCGACGGGTGACAGCAATATAGAGGGCCTCGGCGGTCATGATACTTCTTCTATGGGCGATCCATCAGAAAATCTTCCGTTCTGAAATCATAATTTTGTGATGATAATAAAGGCATGTTCTTGAAGATGCCTTTATTATTTGTTTATTTCGCAAGGTTAATCATTCACCAAAATATCCTACTTTGGAAAGTCATTCGGTTATCAACTTACTGCCACACAAGCTTTCCTATATTTTATTGGCTGTCGATCCGCAGACGCCTGCTTTCCTGATTATTTTATTGCTGATCCTGCTGCTGCTTACTTTCACTATATCGGGAGCTGAAGTTGCGTTGTTTTCGTTGAACAGCAAGGATGTGAATATGCTTAAAACCAAACAGCATGAAGCGGCACGGCGCATTGTACGTTTGCTGGAAGAGCCTAAAGAAGTATATGCGTCACTGCTGATCGGCAGCACTTTTATCAATATTTGCGTCATTATTCTTTCCAATTTCCTGATCGACCAGTTTGATTTTTTACCAAAAGAAAATTATGTTGTTGAGATACTTTTTAAAGTAGTCACCATCGGATTTGTGCTGATATTTTTCGGAGAAATATTTCCTAAAATATGGGCTACACAAAACAATCTCAGGTTTGCATACGGAGCATCCTTCGTTGTGGAATCAGTTCATCTTTTTTTGCGTAGGATCAGTGTATGGACGGTGAAGCTGGCGAATAATATCGGAAAAAGATTGGGTGCCGATAGATCAGAAGTTGTAAGTATCAGGGAATTGGACCAGGCTATTGATATCAAAACGGATGAGGAGACCACGCAGGAAGAAAAAAACATTATGAAAGGAATTGTGAAGTTTGCCAACATTTCTGTCCGGCAGATCATGCGTAGCAGGCTGGATATAAATGGTGTGGATCTCAGCTGGACATTCAGTGAACTGATCAAAAAAGTTGAAGAGTTTCATTATTCCCGTTTGCCGGTTTACAAGAATAGCCTTGATGAAGTGGTAGGCATTATCAACACAAAAGACCTGATCCCTCATTTAGGTGAAGCTGAAAATTTTGATTGGCATTTGTTGATGCGTCAGCCATATTTTGTTCCAGAGTCGAAATCAATTGAAGACCTGCTAAAGGATTTTCAGTCAAAGCAGATCCATTTCGCAGTGGTCGTGGATGAGTTTGGCGGCACGAGCGGCATTGTCACTATGGAAGATATATTAGAAGAAGTCATCGGTGAGATCAAAGATGAATTTGATGAAGAGGAAAACTTAAACCGGAAGGTTGATGACAACAATTATATTTTTGAAGGAAAGACCATGCTGCATGATATGTGCAGAATGATGCAAATACCAATTGATACTTTTGACCAGGTAAGGGGTAATAGCGAATCGCTGGCAGGATTGATATTGGAATTAGCAGGTGAATTTCCTGAAATAAATTCAGTAATACCTTGCGGCGATTTTCAGTTTACGATACTCCAGGCCGAAAATAACCGGATATTGCAGGTAAGAGTAACCATTCAGCATAAAGAATAAATTTTATTAATTTGAAAAATACATTCTTCCCATTTTTTTTTAGTTTCATTATGTCCTTTTGTGCTTCATTCTTTTTTTCCTGCAACAGCAATTATACTATCGGGAAAAAGAAAGGATATTTTAAAATTGATTTTCCTGAAAAAAAATATCAGTTGTTTGATCAACCGGGTTATCCATACAGTTTTGAATACCCGGTATATGCTGAGATCGTAAAGGATACCACTTTTTTTGAAGACAAACCAGAAAATCCCTGGTGGATCAATATTGATGTTCCGCAATTTGCCGGCCGCATTTATATCAGTTATAAAGTAATAACATCACGAAACAAACTGGACTCTTTGGTTAGTGACGCTTTTAAAATGGCATACAAACAACATGTTACTATTTCTACGGGTATCACAGACAGTGTGATGAAAACCCCCCATGGAATTGAAGGCATTTACTTTTCTCTTGCAGGAAATACTGCCACTGCCAACCAGTTTTTCCTTACCGATTCTACCAAAAATTTCCTGAGAGGTGCATTATATTTTGATGCTACGCCCAATGCAGATTCTTTAGGAATTGTCAATGATTTTCTGAAGCAGGACATCAAACATCTGATCAACACATTAAAATGGAAATAATGCCATCAGAATTCTTTTTCAAACAAACACCAGTCATTTCAGAAAGATTATTTTTGCAAAAAAACAAACGTGGTAGTAATTGATAAAATATTGATCAGTGATGATGTGATTGAGAAGAAATTTGTATGCGACCTTAGCAAATGCAAAGGCGGTTGCTGTGAAGAAGGAGATGCGGGAGCGCCGTTAGACGATGAAGAATTAAAAACAGTCACGGAACTGTATGAAAAAATAAAGGCTTACCTTCCTGAAGCTTCAATAAAGGAAATAGAAAAGAAAGGAAAATATGTATATGATGAAGAATTTGGTTGGGTGACTCCGACGTTGGCAAGAGACAATGAAATATGTGTATATGGCGTCAGGGATGAAAAGGGTATCATCAAGTGTGCTTTTGAACAAGCTTATAATGATGGTGTGATCTCCTGGAAAAAACCAATTAGTTGTCACCTGTACCCCATTATTGCAGAAAAAGGAAAGCACGGCGATTATGAACGGGTGAATTATGAACCAAGGGAAATATTGTGCAATCCCGCCTGCACATTAGGTAAAAAATTAAAAGTGCCGGTATATGAATTTTTGAAAGAAGCATTGATCCGGAAATACGGAGAAGAATTTTATCATGCACTGGATGTTGCGGCAAAATTGCAGCAGGCATCCAAAGAAAACGAAGAGATAAAAAAATAATTTGTGAAAGAAACTATCGCCAATTTTATTGCCAAAAGCACTGTCAAAGCAGCCGACAAGGAGCACCGGCGAAAGATCAATTTTAATATTGGAAAATACAATTCTGCAGTAATTCAGGGAAAACAGCAGTTCGAAGACCTGCATTCCGCAAGAGAAAAAGCCAAGAACCTTAAATGGAGAGTGATTGAAAAACTGGATTATTATTTAGAAACATTTGAAAAAAATATTTCCGGTCGTGGCGCCAAAGTGATCTGGGCAGAAAATGCAGAACAGGCATTAGAAGAAATAGGAAGGATATGCGCAGCCAAAAATTGCAAGACACTGGTGAAAAGCAAAAGCATGGTGACTGAAGAAATTCATCTGAATAATTTTTTAAAAGAAAAAGGAATTGAAAGCGTTGAAACAGATCTCGGGGAATATATTCAGCAGCTGGATGGAGAGCCACCTTACCACATTGTAACACCGGCGATGCATAAGAGCAAAGAAGATGTTGCAAAACTGTTTGCCGATAAATTAGGAACTGATCCCAAAGCTACACCGGAGCAATTGACGCTGATCGCAAGATCTATACTGAGAGAAAAATATGTGCAGGCAGAAATAGGAGTGACGGGAGCCAATTTTATTATCGCTGATATTGGTGCCATTGCTGTAACAGAAAATGAAGGCAATGCCCGGTTGAGCAGCGCCTGGCCAAAAACTCATATTGCAATTGTGGGTATTGAAAAAATGATCCCTTCTCTCACTGATCTTTCATTGTTTCTTCCTTTATTAGCAACTTATGGAACTGGGCAAAGAGTTACGGTGTACAATTCCATCATAACCGGTCCGCGACAAGAAAATGAACCGGATGGCCCCGAAGAAATGTATGTGATCTTGCTTGATAACGGAAGAACAAACATTTTAGCCAATGAAAAAACAAGAGAAAGTTTATACTGCATCCGATGCGGCGCTTGTTTAAATGCCTGCCCGGTTTACAAAAACATTGGAGGGCATACTTATGAAGCTACGTACAGCGGACCAATTGGCTCCGTCATTACTCCGCATCTGAGACAACTGGACGAATGGAAACACCTGAGCTACGCTTCTTCACTGTGCGGCAATTGTACGGAAGTATGTGCGGTAAAAATTAACCTGCATGAGTTGTTGCTGGAAAACCGTCATGAATCGGTAGAAGAAGGATTTAGTTCTTTTGCTGAACGCATGGCATGGAAAGCATGGAAGCAAGCCATGCTGCATCGCAAATTGATGAACACAGGAACCAGTAAAATGAAGAATTGGGTAGTGAACACTCTCGTGAAAGGTTGGAAAGAACACCGCAGCGAAATGGAGTTTCCGAAAAAATCATTTAACCAGATGTGGAAAGAAAAACATTCCCGTAAATAAAAATTCGTTTCTCAAATAATCACACACCTTCCATTTCCGGCTGCTCGCTTGCAGGCACAGCTTTGAATGCTTTGTTCACAAGGTAAACTCCGAGTAAGGCAACCAATCCGCCTATTCCGATAAACACACTCATTTTTTCATTCAATAATAACCAGCCCAGGATCACTGCAACAATTGGGTTGATGTAAGCGTAAATAGAAATTTGTTCGGTTGGCAAATGTTGTAACGCATACATATAACAAATGAATGTAAAAATGGATCCGAAAAGGATAAGATAAGCCAGGCATCCCCATGATTGCCATGGAATCGCAGTAAGCGGAATAGCGGTACCAGTGATCTGGGTCAGCGTAACCAAAGATATTCCTGATATCAGCATTTGTAATCCGAGACTGAAATAAGGATTAAAGCTCGCTGCTTGTTTTTTGGTATATAATGTGCCGAAAGCCCATGTCCAGGTGGCGATAATGGAAAGAATGATCCCGAAACGAAAATCTGAATTCAGGAAATCATGAAAGTGTTCATAGAAAATAATACAAACACCACCGAAGCCCAATATCAACCCGATGATCGCTTTGGCAGGAATATTGGAAGCAGAAAAAATCCCGATCACCACCAACCAGAGAGGAAATATAGCGCCGATGATAGCGCCCAGTCCTGCTGAAATATATTGAACACCCCAGGTGCTGAGGCCATTGCTCAATGCAAAATTCAGAATGCTGAGTATAATGACGGGCCGCCATTCTTTTCCTTTGGGAAGTTGGGCGCCTTTTGATAAAAAATAGGATACATAAATGATCCCGGCGATCAGTTGACGAATACCGGCAAGCTGTAATGCAGGCATTCGTTTCACTCCTTCTTCAGAAGCCAGCCAGGTAGTGCCCCAGAAAAAACAAACCATCACCAATGCAAACACTGCTTTTGTTTTAGCTCCTTTTTTGTGAATGGTCATTGGATTTAATGCCGATAATTGTTTGATCGAATCACCGGTTTGTGATAAAATCTTTAATATATCAAAGCGGGGCATCAGAAATTTTTATAGTACCAGTCCAGATAGCTATCGGGATAATTCTTATCATTGTTCCTTGCGGCACACCGTTCACTAGCAGGAATTCTAGTCAGCTATTGTGAGTCGTCAATCGTGAGTTATCATAAAGCAACTCTTTCATACCTGACGTTTGACGTTTCACTTATCTAGTGCTTAAAATGCCTCATTCCTGTCATCACCATTGCCAAATTATTCTTGACGCAATAATCAATTGAATCTTTATCACGAACAGAACCTCCCGGTTGTATGATTGCAGTAATGCCTGCTTCATGTGCTAAACTCACACTATCGCTGAATGGGAAAAACGCATCACTCGCCATCACAGCTCCATGCAGATCGAAATTAAATTGTTTTGCTTTTTCAATGGATTGCCGCAAGGCATCAATACGGCTGGTTTGTCCGCAGCCTTTCCCGATTAGCTGTCTATTTTTTACCAAAGCAATGGCATTAGATTTTAAATGCTTGCAGACAAGATTGGCAAATTTCAGGTCTTCTTTTTCTGCATCAGTGGTTTCTCTTCCGCCCACTTCTTTCCATTCCGAATAATTGCCTTCATCATTCGATTGTATCAAAACCCCATTCAATAATGATCGCTGTATTTCTTTTGATTTTTGATTTTTGATTTTTGACTTCAAAAGAATCCTGTTCTTCTTCGATCTCAAAATCGCCAGCGCATCCGTTTCAAATTCCGGTGCGATCAACACCTCAAAGAAAATTTCATTGATCGCATCTGCTGTTGCTTTATCAATAGTTTTATTGCAGATCAATACGCCGCCGAATGCTGATTCCGAATCGCCTGCCAATGCAGCATCCCAGCTTTCTTTCACGGTAGCTCGTTGGGAAATGCCGCAAACATTTGTGTGTTTGATGATGGCGAATGTTAAGCCGCTGAATTCATTAATTAGTTGAACAGCTGCATCTACGTCCACAAGATTATTGTAGGATAATTCTTTTCCATTCAGTTGATCAAATAATTCTTTGAGGTCACCAAAAAATTTTGCCTGTTGATGCGGATTTTCTCCATAGCGTAGCGTCCGTTCTTCTTTATTAAAAGGACTGAGAAATGAGGCCTGATGAAAATAGTTGGAGATAGCATTATCATAAGCAGTGCAAACATCAAATGCTTTGATCGCAAAGGTTCTTCTTTGCTCTAAAGAAGTCTCGCCTTTTTGTTCTTTCAAAATATTTTCCAGCGATGCATAGTCTTTTTTATTGGCAACCACCAGCACATCCTTATGATTTTTGGCGGCGCCTCTGATCATAGAGGGCCCGCCGATATCAATTTTTTCAATGATAGCTTTTTCGTCGGTGGTGGAAGCCACAGTTTCCTCAAAGGGATAGAGATCCACAATGACAAGATCTATTTCAGGAATATTATATTGTTTCATTTCCTGCACATGTGTGGCATCATCTCTTTTCCCAAGGATACCGCCGAAAACAGAAGGATGCAATGTTTTCACTCTTCCTCCTAAAATGGAAGGATAGGAGGTCAGCGATTCAACGGGGATCACTTTCACTCCGAGTTTTTCAATGAATTGCTGTGTGCCTCCCGTTGAGTAAATAGTTACATTGAGTTCAGATAACAATTTCACAATAGGTTCCAGCCCGTCTTTGTAAAAAACGGAAATGAGTGCAGAGCTGATTTTTTTGTTCATTTGAAGAGGTGAATAAAGCTGCCAGGTTTGAACCGTGGCACGCATCGTTACAAGAAGTCGCAAAGATAAGTTTATCGAAGATTCATTACAAAAGCTCCTATTTCATTTACATCAAAAGCAGGAATGCCAAGCGAATCGCAATCTTTTTTCCAGCTATTGATCTTCCAGGTGGGTACGGAGCCATCAAAAACTACTTGTTTTATATCAAAAGAATTGGCAAGGTCCGTCAAATTAATTTTAGGGTTTTTTGAGATCACCAGCAGATCGACGGGCTTCTTCTTTTCAGATTTGGAAAAATAAACGGACTTATTAATTAACATGATCCTTTTGGACCCGATAACGAAAAAATTATTTTCTCCAATGGTATTATACAGTTGCGATGTAACAGGAACTCTATATAAAATTCTGGATGGTTTTAAGTGAAAATTTCTTAGAAAAGCATCTCGTATCAGATCACTGTCTCCCTCGAAAAGATATTTTCTTCCTTGTATGATGTCGATCGCTTGCCGTTGTGGTACATTATAAACAATGATCTTTTGCTGGTGATTGGTTTCTATAAATGAATAAGAACGTACACACACAAACCCTAATAAAGCAATAAGAGCAATTTTTAATCCGGGTTTACTTTTTTCCAGCAACCAATATCCTGCGCCGCCAGCGATCATATATAAAAAAATAGTTTGAACAACGTTTATCTGCAATCCGTCCCACAATGAATAGGGAAGCGATTCAATTCTTTCAATATAAGAGTTCATGATCCCAATCAGCCATGACAATAATTTTCCAACTAACCCTGCTGCAAATGGAATAAAGAACAGCACACAAAGAGAAATTTCTCCCAACACAATAATGCTGGATAAAGGCACTGCAATAAAATTGGTCAACAGAAAATAATTGGGAAATTGATGGAAATGAAAAATACTTAATGGCACAGTGAGCACCTGTGCTGCAATACTCACGGCATTTAATTTCCAGATGAGGTCGAGTAGTTTATTGCGGATATAAAACCAATTATATATTGGCTGCATGAAGATCACAATACTCAAAACGGCAGCGTAAGAAAGTTGAAAGCCGACATCCCACAACCAGTAAGGATCGTAACACAATAAAATAAATGCTGAAACTGCCAGCGTGTTATAGATAGAGGTTTTCCTGGCAAAACTTTCTCCTATTACAATGCAGGTAAACATTACTGCTGATCGGATGACCGATGCTTGCGCACCGGCAAGCAAGCTGAAAAACCATAAACCTGCGATGATCAGGATAGATCGCAACCAACGGGTTTGCTTTTTTTGCCGGAGCGGCTTAAATAATAATGCCAGCAGCCAATATACTAATGCTAAATGCATTCCTGAAATGGCGATGATATGAACAACTCCGGTATTCGTGTATGATTGTACTAAATTCTGGTCAAGATCGTCTTTGTATCCGATCAATAATGCTTCAGCAAGCCCCTGTTCTCTTTCACCAGGAATAAATTTTCGGATGATGGCGATCACTTTTTCCCTGACCGTGAAAAGAAACTTGTTCAGCCAATGTTCATTTTTGTTCTCAAGCGTTTCAAATTCTCCATCTTTTAAGAAAACCTGGTGTGTTATATCCTGGAATAAAGCATACCGTTTATAATCAAACCCACCGGGATTCCCGGAATTCTTTATTTCCTGGAGTGGTTTTCTGAAAATGATCTGCGAGCCATAGGTCAAATGCTGTAGCAGCGAATCATTTTTTCCATCAATTGCATCTTTTTTAAAGTAAAGAATGATTGTTCCCGCAACAGGAATTTTTGTTTCGTTTTGCAGCAGGAAGTTTACAGTAGCATTTGCTTTAAAAGATTTATTCTTTTCCACAAGTGGTTCGTCTAAGGTCACGATCAACCCGTCTTTTGACCGGTAACTGTTCCCAAACCAATTTTCATTGTGGCGAATATCCTTATGCCAGGTCAACAAAGCTCCCAGGGCGAGGAACAAAATGCTCACAAAAATCCCGCTTAGTAATGAAAGCCTGTAACGTTTAAAGAACGGAATGAAAAAGAATAATGCAAACGCCATGAAACTCATAGCGAGAACATACCACCAAAGCCGGACAGGGAGCTGCCGGTACCATTGCAAAATGATTCCCGCCATTACCGGGATGAGTAATCGTAGGAAAGGCGACTTTTTCCAAAAAGGGGTTGTGTAAAAAGTCATATTGAAAGGTAAATGGAATAATGAAAATTTTCAATACTACTTTGCGGGTATATTAAACTTAGATAATTTTTTGTAACCCATCACATTGAATTTCGCTTCTGTGTACCTTCGTCTATCAAACTTCTGTATGAAAAAAAGTTTTCTATTGCTGATCGTTTTTCTCAGCTATTATTCTTTCGGGCAAACATTGCAGGAAATCGAATCCCAAAGAGTACATCTTCCCAACGGATGGAGCCTGACACCTGTTGGAAATACTTTGCAATTGGGTGACCTGCCGTTGAATATGGCCGTATCTGCTTCTAAAAAATATATTGCCGTTACCAACAACGGCCAAAGCGTTCAATCGCTGCAACTGATCGATGCAAAAAATGAAAGGATACTGGACAATGTGGTGATCCCGAAGTCATGGTATGGATTAAAGTTCAGCGCCGATGAAAAATTCCTTTATGCTTCCGGCGGCAATGATAACCGGATCCTTCAATATGCTGTGCAGAATAATAAACTGATCTTAAAAGATTCTATTGCGCTGGGGAAAAAATGGCCGGTGAAAATTTCGCCGACCGGATTGGATATTGACGATGCTAAAAAAATATTGTATGTAGTGACCAAAGAAAATAATTCGCTTTATGTGGTTGACCTTAAAAATAAAAAAGTAAGCCAACCGGTACAACTTTCGGCAGAAGCATACAGCTGCCTTCTTTCTCCTGATACAAAAACACTTTATATCAGCTGCTGGGGCTGCGATAAAGTGTTGTTGTATGACACGAGGCAAAAAAAGTTCGTCGGGGAAATTCCTGTCGGGGATAATCCTAATGAGTTATGCCTGACGAAAAGAGGAACTTATTTGTTTGTGGCAAACGGAAATGACAATTCCGTTTCGGTTATCAATACGCAAACAAGGAAAGTGATCGAGACACTGAATGCAGCGCTGTATCCTCATTCCCCCGAAGGTTCTACTTCCAACGGATTAGCATTGAGCGCCGATGAAAAAACCTTATACATTGCCAACGCAGATAATAATTGCGTGGCAGTATTTGATTTCAGTCGTCCCGGCTTTAGTAAAAGCAAAGGATTTATTCCTACCGGCTGGTATCCTACCAATGTGAAAGTCATCAATAAAAAACTCTGGATCACGAATGGAAAAGGGTTTACCTCAATGGCCAATCCCTACGGGCCCAATCCTGCAAGAAAAAATGAAGAAGTTGTTTATCAGGAAGGAGACAAGAACAAACCTATCGAAGTGCAATATATCGGCGGTTTGTTCAAAGGCACCATGTGCATTGTCAATGAGCCAACCGGAAAACAGTTGAGCGTTTATTCTCAGGCCGTGTACCACAATTCTCCTTTTAACAAAGAACGGGAACTGGTGAGCAATGGAGAAGCAGGAAATCCCATTCCCATGAAAGTGGGCGGAGTTTCCCCGATCAAACATGTTTTTTACATCATCAAAGAAAACAGAACGTATGACCAGGTGCTGGGTGATATGAAAGAAGGGAATGGCGATCCTTCATTGGTATTATTCGGGGAAAAAATAACTCCTAACCTTCATAAGATCGCCAGGGAATTTGTGTTGCTCGATAACTTTTATTGTGACGGCGAAGTCAGCGCCGATGGACATGAATGGAGTATGGGAGCCTATGCAACGGATTACCTGGAAAAAACATGGCCTACCAGTTACGGAGGACGTGGCGGTGACTATGACGGAGAGGGTATTCGCCCGATCGCCAACAATAAAGTGTATATCTGGGATCAGTGCAAACAAAAAAATATTTCCTATCGTACTTATGGTGAATTCACTGATGCGAAAACCACCGGCATTGATGTTTTGAAAGGCCATTTCTCCACTACTTACACCGGATGGGATCTTTCTGTATATGACACTACCCGTTTTTTTCAATGGAAAAAAGAATTTGATTCATTGGTACAGAGCAATGCTGTGCCACAGTTCAACAGCATGCGATTTGGCAATGATCATACCGAAGGATTGAGAAAAGGAAGACTCACACCATTTGCTCATGTGGCAGATAATGATCTTGCTTGTGGTATGTTTCTCGATTATTTAAGCAAAAGCCCGATCTGGAAAGAGAGCGTAGTATTCATCATTGAAGATGATGCGCAGAACGGGCCTGACCATGTAGATGCTCATCGCACCACAGCCTATGTGGCCGGTGGATTTGTAAAAAGAGGATTTGTGGATCATACCATGTATTCCACTTCTTCCATGTTACGAACAATGGAACTGATATTAGGTTTGGATCCGATGTCGCAATACGACGCATCAGCTGAACCGATGTGGCGTTGTTTTTCCAATACTCCTGATCTTACTTCATTCCAGTTTGTTCCCGCCAATGTAAACCTGGCGGATAAGAATGTAGCGGAAAACGAATGGCAACGTCGTTCGGAAAAATTCAATTTTGCCAAAGAAGATGCGATACCGGATATGCAGTTCAATGCCGTATTATGGTATGGCATCAAAGGAGATAATGTGCCATTGCCGGCGCCAAAACGGGCAGCGTTTTTGAAAGTGACGAAGAAAGATGATAAGGATGATGATTGATCA
>DASZXQ010000035.1:0-5467 GCA_035545755.1 Chitinophagaceae bacterium
TTGTACGGATAAATCTAAATCGGCAGGAGATATTGAAAGGATCATCAATGATGCAAGGAGAAAATTTATAACAAAAAAATCCAGGTTTAAAGAAACTTCAGAAGAATACAATGCGATGCAAACTGTATTAGCCTGGAATACGATTTATGATCCTATTAATAATAGAGTAATAACACCGGTAAGCCGAAACTGGGCAGCTCCGGATGGAGGTTGGGTGTTGTTTGATTGGGATACCTATTTCGCAGCATACATGCTTTCGCTGGACGATAAAGATCTGGCATATGCCAATGCAATTGCAATCACAAAGGAGATAACTAAAAAGGGCTTTATTCCTAATAACTCACAGCCTGGGCATAAGAGTGAGGACCGTACTGAACCGCAGGTTGGCGGTATTGCAGTTTGGGCAATTTATAATAGATACCGTGAAAAATGGTTTCTAAAACAAGTGTTCAACGAGCTATTAAGTTGGAACCGTTGGCGATCAGCAAACCGGGATATTGATGGCTATTTAGTTTATGGTACGGATCCATATGATTATGGTACTAATAAATCCCGCTCTGCGACTGAATCAGGAAAAATGAAAGCGGCCAAATGGGAATCAGGTATGGATAATTCTCCGATGTGGGATGATGCTGTATTTGACACTTCCACACATCGTATGATGCTGGCTGATGTAGGATTGATGAGCCTTTATATTGCAGATTGTAAAGGTTTATCAAAGATTGCCAGAGTTCTGGGTAAAACAGCAATAGAGCAGGAATTAATTGAAAGAGCAAAAAAGTATTCAAAGAAACTGGAAACACTATGGAATGAAAAATTTGGACTTTATCTCAATAAAGATCTGGTAACAGGTAAATTCAGTTACCGGTTATCTCCCACCTTGTTTTATCCGTTGCTGGCTAAAGTGCCCACTCAAAAGCAGGCAGAAAGAATGATCAAAGAACATTTTTATAATCCACGGGAGTTTTGGGGAACTTATATAATACCTTCCATATCCCGGAATGATACGGCATTTAAAGATAATCACTACTGGCGGGGGAGAATTTGGGCTCCACTGAACTTCCTGGTTTATCTGGGTATTCGAAATTATGAATTGCCTCAAGCAAGAAAGGACATGGTGGAGAAATCTAAAAATCTTCTCTTAAAATCATGGACAGGAGGGAAGCGTGTTTATGAAAATTACAGTGCTGACACAGGTAGGGGAGATGATGATGCAGAAAAATGGAGTGATCCCTTCTATCACTGGGGCGCATTGTTGGGATTTATTGATATCATAGAGAAAGGATATATCGGTTCACAGCAACCTTCTATAGGAGAAGGCAAATGATGATCATCTATCTATATATTAAACAACATTAATGAAAAATTTCAAAATTGTTTTTTTATTTATATGCATTGCCTTGTTGTCAACTTTAACAGTTGTAAGCCGGGAGTATCATGTTTCAGTAAAGGGCAGTGATGACGTAGATGGTACTTTGTTGCATCCATTCAAAACAATTATGGAAGCAAGCAGGGTAGCAAGGGCAGGGGATACGATAACAGTTCATGAAGGAACGTATCGTGAATGGGTAGATCCTCAATATGGCGGTGCAAGTGAACTGACCAGGATCCTGTATCGTGCAGCAGATGGAGAGAAGGTTATTATAACCGGATCAGAAATTATTAAAGGATGGGAAAAGGCAGGTAAAGGCGTTTGGAAGATAACACTTAATAATGCCATGTTTGGTAATTACAATCCATATCAAGAAACCATTGGTGGTGATTGGTTTCTTGATTATGGAAGGGTTCATCATACCGGGGAAGTATACCTCAACGGAAAATCTTTTTATGAAATTGATTCATTGGAAAAAGTTTTTAATCCTCAACCATTAAAAGGAGCATTGGACCAGGAAGGTTCTCTTTACCAATGGTATTGTAAAAGCGATAGCAAATCAACTACGATATGGGCAAATTTTCATGAATCTGATCCAAACAAAGAATTAGTTGAGATCAATGTAAGGCCGGCGGTTTTTTATCCAAAAAGAACAGCTATCAATTACATCACTGTAAGAGGATTTATTTTAAAGCAGGCTGCTACTAACTGGGCCCCACCCACTGCAGAACAGATTGGACTCATAGGCCCTCATTGGAGCAAAGGATGGATCATTGAAAATAATATCATCAGCGATTCAAAATGTTCCGGTATAAGCCTGGGAACAGATCGTATGACGGGTCAGAACTATTCTTCTGTTTATAAAATAAGAAGTGGTCATATCAGCCAGTTAGAGACAGTTTTTAATGCACTGAAATTGGGTTGGTCAAAGGAAACAGTGGGATCGCACATAGTAAGGAATAACAGCATTTTCAATTGCGGACAAACGGGTATTTGCGGAGATTTGGGGGCCATATTCAGCCAGATTTATGGTAATGAGATTTACAACATTTATGTAAAACGCCAATGGGGAGGCTTTGAAATGGCAGGAATAAAACTGCATGCACCCATTGATGTGTTGATAAAAAATAATTGTATTCATAATGCTTTTAAAGGAATATGGATCGACTGGGAGGCACAGGGGATACGGATCACGGGGAATTTATTGTATGATAACAGCTGGATGGATCTGCATATAGAAGTGAGCCACGGACCACAAATTATTGATAACAATTGTTTCTTATCCCATCTCAATTTGTGGAACCTGTCAACAGGAAGCGCTTTTATAAATAATTTATTTGCCGGCCAGATTTGTAAGGGAACAGAGAACGTAAGATTTACGCCGTATCATTATCCTCATTCCACCAAAGTAGCGGGGATAATGACAACACAAGGAGGCGATGACCGATACCTGGATAATATTTTTATCAAAACGCCTCCACCGCCGTATGATATTTTTGAAAAGGCCAACAGGCCTAAAAGAGAAAAAGGGACTATGGATTATGGCCTTGGCATATATGACGATTACCCGGCAGCACTACCTTCTACAGAATATTTCGTTAGTGAAATGTCGGAAGTGAAGTTGCCGGTGAAGGCAGAAAATAATGTGTATATAAATGGTGCTCTTCCTTATAAAAACGGCTTGAATGAACTCATTAGCAAAACATCTGATGCAGGTATTCGTATTGAAGAAAAGGCGGATGGTATATACCTATATTTAAAGTTAAGTGATGATATAATGAGTATGGAAAGCAAGATAGTAAACAGCATTGATCTGGGTCAAGCTATTGTACCGGATGCAACATTTGAAAATCCAGATGGCACTTTGATCACGTTCGACACTGATTACTTTAGCCAAAAAAGGAAGAAGGACTCAAATTATGCGGGGCCATTTGTCAATTTGAAGCCGGGCGAAAATAAAATTAGATTATGGATGGAATAAATCCCAAAAAAATTATAAGGAATAGTGGTTATTCAATAATAAAAGTCAAATATAAATTTCAAAATGAAAATGAAAGCTCGAGTAGGATTATTTGGTGTCGGACTTGAGACCTATTGGGATCAATTTGATGGGCTACTTACGAACCTGAATCGTCACAAGGAGTACATTCGAAAAAAAATTGAAAACTCTGGAGTCGAAGTTATCGACGCAGGTATGGTAGATAGCCCGGGCAAAGCAATGGAGGCCGCCCATCTGTTAAAGACTCATGACGTTGATATTGTATTTATATATATCTCCACTTATGCATTGTCATCAACTGTTTTACCAGTAGCTCAAAGAATAAAAGTACCGTTCATTCTTTTAAATTTACAACCAGTTGCCCAACTCGATTATGAAAAATTTAATGCCCTGAATGACAGGGGAAAAATGACTGGTCTTTGGTTGGAACATTGTCAGGCCTGCTCGCTCCCTGAAATTGTCGGAGTATTTAACCGTTCTGGAATTACTTACAATATCATAACTGGTCACTTCCAGGATGATACTATATGGAATGAAATTGAAGAGTGGACAAATGCCGCCCGGGTAGCAAAAGCTTTGCAGAGCAACCGGATGGGAATTCTTGGTCATTACTATAGTGGCATGTTAGATGTATATACTGACCTCACCCGGCATAGTGCCACATTTGGTACCCACTTTGAGATGCTGGAAATGTGTGAACTGAAAAAATACCGTGATGAGGTCAGCCCTAAACAACTTGAAGAAAAAATTTCAGAATTTCAACTTGCTTTCGATATTGCTCCTGATTGTGAGCCTCAAGAGATAGAACGGGCTGCCCGTACATCTGTCGCACTCGACAAATTAGTGAATACTCACCAGTTGGGCTCATTAGCTTATTATTACGAAGGACAACCGGGTAATGAGTACGAGAATATTGTCACTTCTGTTATTGCGGGAAATACTTTATTAACGGGGAAAAATATTCCTGTAGCTGGCGAATGTGAAGTAAAGAATGCTCATGCGATGAAAATAATGGCAGAATTGGGTGCTGGCGGATCTTTTTCTGAATTTTATTTAATTGACTTTTTGGATGATGTGGTTTATCTGGGACATGATGGACCTGGGCACTTCAACATTGCTGAGGGCAGGGTGAAACTGGTGCCATTACCAATATATCATGGAAAACCAGGCAAAGGATTATCAATTCAGATGTCAGTAAAACATGGCCCCGTTACTTTACTTTCTGTTGTGGAAGGGAAAACTGGTATTTTTTTGCTGGTTGCTGAAGCTGAATCAATAGCTGGACCCATACTTCAAATTGGTAATACGAATAGCCGGTATAAGTTTCACGTAAGTGCAAAAGAATTTATTGATGCCTGGTCGAAACAGGGGCCTGCTCACCATTGCGCTATTGGCATTGGGCATGTAGCTCACCAAATAGAAAAAATAGGCTTTTTATTGAATCTAAATGTTGTGATAATATGATTTTAATTTTTCTAAGTATTACTTGCGATACCAATTTTTAAGCGGGAGTGTACTGTAAGATTTGTTACATACAGTCCTTCATTGATTTTATTGGCTATCGGTAATTAGAGTTCAATGAACAGAATTAGCCAGAAAAGAATTCGCACACGGTAAGACCAATCGATATCTGAAGATTGAAGCCTTATGAACATGTAATAATAACAATATGGTATCAGAAATTATTTAAAAACTAAACTTAAGCGAACAAAATGAAAATTAAATTACTGATTTATCATTTACTCTTTTTTTTCAGTTTGCATACTTTTTTGTATGGCCAGGAAAGATCAAATCAAAGGGTCTGTGCTGGAAAAGAATTACCGGAATTAAATAGCCGCCTTGCAACTGGATGGAATACCTGGTATACTAATAGCGTTCTCTCACATGTATTATTGCCCGCAGGTTTTGCGATCGATCTGCAATTGCTAAATCATCAGCAAAATGATACACTCAAAGAAGCCTTAATTGGCAGGGAAGATTATGGTACAAAAGAGCATGTTGTTCCAGGGCCTCATGCCTACGATGGATCGTACACCGAATTAACTGTTGAGTGGCAGCATATAAATGTTCTTGTTCAGAGTGCTGCCGAAAAAAAT
>DASZXQ010000036.1:0-2369 GCA_035545755.1 Chitinophagaceae bacterium
GCGTTTTAATTTCACTGCCATGATAACCCACATCTCCCCAGCCAAGATCGTCGGCAATGATGAGGATGATATTTGGTTTTTGCGTTTTCTGAGCGCCGGATGCAAATGGAATAAATAATAGTAAAAGAAAAAAGAATTTGCCTGCGCCAGATAGCTTCATGATAGCATGATTACTGTTGATTGAAGTAAAGAAATAAATTTCTAAAAGCCGGTATAATTGACGGAAACGTTTTCGTGGAATGGTATTGGTGGAAAAATGGAGTCGTCCAACATTTTTTACGCAACCTTACTTTTTTTGTCTATGAAGTTACAAGCCACAAAGAAGCGGGCATACCCGGAATAAATTTTTTACTCCAATGTTATTGCAGTTAAAGGTTTATCATAACCCCAAAAGCCTTTATAACCGGAATCATCTTTGGTGATCCAGAAATTCATAATACCGTTTGCTGATAACGCAATTATCCTGGTCTTGTCTTTGTCTTTTACAATATTTACTATTTGAAGATTGTTATTATTGAAATTGTAGATCATTCCTTTGTTCCCTTTTATCTCTATCTTCCCTTTCAGTTCTTTTTTATTTACAGTCGTTGTAAAATTATATGCTCCGTCGGGAAACAAGTTTTGTTTAAATTCATAATCACCCAGGAAGTAACCCGCAATCGTCTCTGCCTCGCCTTCAAACAATGGAGCGCCATAAACATTGGCACAAAGAGCGATACAGATCTTTTCATCAGGATACATCAGGAAGAATGCCCGGGCACCATCAGACTCTCCGCCATGATGCACTATTTTTCTTCCCCGGCTATCGGTACCAATCCTGAAACCAAACCCAACGCCGGTCTCTTTTCCGTTGTTTGTTTTTTTTGGCGTAAATAAAATGTCAAGAGATCGGGCATCCACAATTTTTTTATCCAGCAACCGGCTTCCAAATCGAACCATGTCAGCAGGAGTGGATAGATAACCGCCAGCCGGCCATTTATAACTGTTATTATCGGGACTTACCGCTACCAAGGAATCCGGTTTCATTGGATAATAAAAAGCAATTTCATGAGCAATTGCCTTTGCAGTTTCCGGTATGGTAGCTGTCATGTCGGCGGGTTCAAGAATTTCTTTTTTCAGTAAAGAATTAAATGACTGGCCGGTGGCATTTTCCATCACGGCGCCAAGAAGCATGTAGCCATAACTTGAATAATAATATTTTTCACCGGGGGAAAATAATAAAGTGTCGTTGGTGAAACGGGACAATCCATCTTCCAGTTTTTTATATTCAATTGTATTTTTAGACAGTATCTCACTTCTTGTATAATGTCTTATCCCGGAAGTATGAGCGGCTAATTGGTAAAGTGTGATGTCTTTATATGCTGGCGGCAGTGAGTGTACATATTCGTTTGCTTTTGAATTTTCGCTAATAATATTTTTATCGAGCAGTTTAACGAAGAGGGTAGCGGTGAGCAATTTTGATATGCTGCCGATCCTGTATTTTGTTTTAATGGTAGCAGACCTGCCTGTATTTATATCTTCTACTCCGAATGCGTTGCTGTAAATTATTTTATTACCCATAGAAACAGCTACTGATAATCCGGGTATACGGGCCACTTTGATGAACTGGCTGAGCAGTGAATCAACTCTTTGTTTTATGATCTGTCCATTACTATAGTTAATGAACATAAGAGCAAAGAACACGAATAACAGTTTTTTCATGCCGGAATTTCTTTATGTACAATATATCAATTAAACGGAGAATATTTTCTTTGCTTATTCAAAATGAGAATTAAGTGGATAAGCGGTAAGATTTTCTAGCTATTAATGTCACAGCAATAGATCAACCAATGAAATTGGATAAATAGGATCATAACTTTATTTATGCTGACGCAATGGTATCAACCTAAATATATGGCAAGTGAACAACGTAGCCCGGCAGTAAACATTTTCGTGCAACGACTTTGCCGGAAAAGATATAGCCGCACTACAGATTTATTTGCAACGGCACAAGAACAATATGCTACCAGATATGTATTCGTTTATCCTCAGGCAAATACATTTTATCTCCCGGCTGCACATTAAACGCTTTATAAAAATATGGGTTGTTCATCAACGGACCATTTACCCGCCACATAGGAGGAGAATGCGGATTATTGTTGATCCAAAGACGCAGAAATTCATCTTTCATTTTCACTCTCCATATCCGTGCAATATTCAGAAAGAAACGCTGATCGGGTGTAAAGCCGCCGATCTTTGTTGAATCCTGTCCTTCCTTCGTCATTTTAAATGCATCAAAGGCAACAGCGGCACCGCTGACATCTGCCGTGTTTTCTCCAACAGTCATGGCGCCTATCACATGCAAGGTATCCAATACCGTAAATGAATTA
>DASZXQ010000037.1:0-1876 GCA_035545755.1 Chitinophagaceae bacterium
GATGACCGTGAAGACGATCTGTGGCAATTGCAAAACATATCCAAGAAAATACGGAGCAAACAACAGATTCAATACAAATAAAGCAGTGTAAAGAATCGCTGATAGCACAAATACTTTCCTGTTTGCCGAATTACCTGCTGAAAGACCGGAAATGCTGTAATTGATATTTAAGAATGCTTCATTGAATAAAAGAAAATTCAGAAAGACGATGGCAAATCCAATGTCAATAAAAATAAACAAACCCAGCAGGCTGATAGAAAGTAAGATTTTTACAGGATTGCTTACCAATACATGAAACGGCTTGAAGGTATCGATCTTCCACCAGCTTTTTTCTGCTGAAGCCACCAATGGCGAATGCCGGTAAGAGATATAAAGGAAAATAAAATAAATCGCCATCAACACCAGCGAGATATGTCTGCAATTGTTGACATCGAAATGTTTCAGGTATGCCCAACCAAAGCAAGCCGCAAGTGATAATAGCCATGCAACGAAAAAAACATATTTTGGATAGCGCCGGGTAAATTGATTGATCGTTGAAAAACTTTGTATCTTATTGTCAATGGATTTCTTAAAATTAATTTTTTTGCCAACCAAGGAATATACCTGTTTCAACAGATCAAACCCGAAGAAAAGAGCTAATATAATTCCTGTATAAATAATGATCCTGAAATTCCATATGCTTTGCAATTGTTGCTGTGATGGCAGGTCCATTCCTTCGTAAGGTGGGAAACTTTTATAGCGCCAATAGAGAAATAATCTTGTAGAAAGAAAGACAATGGTGATGCAGGAAAGCAATTGCCATACCCAACTGCTTTGTTCTGCCGGCTTCAACAAAGCTGTAACAAAGACCAGCAGGAAAAAGAATCCCAACATTCCGAAAATCCGGAATTGCCATTGATCACTTGTCAGTACACGGTTACCAAATTCCCAGTTATAAGTATTTCGCAATGAAAATATCCATTGAAAATTCCTGGAAGCGGCAGGTAACAATAATTTATTGTCATTCCAATCCAGTGGCAACTTTGGCTTATTTAAAAAACTTGCTTTGATATCCAGCGCTGTATTGCCGGCACCCTTTTGATAGCTCAGCAAAACCGGTGAGAAATAATCCATACTATCTCTGTCGGGTGAAGTAAACATAAATCCTTCACTGAAAACAGAAGGCATATGCTCCAGATCATGAGAATTAGATACAAGAAACTTATTGACAGTATGAGTGGTCCAGTTATCTTTTTGTTCTTCTGATAAAGGATAAGAGACCGGGAAGCGATTCAGGATTGTAAAATCACTTCCGGCTTCATTCTTTAACTGAAATTGATTTTTGTTATTATCCAAAAATCCTATTCCCCATGCAAAGCGACCGCTGTCGGGTATGACTGTTCTAAAAGAGAGATCTGATGACTGAAGTTTTTTCCCATCATAACTAACTGATGAAGTCGTATTGAATAAATTTCCCGAAAGAAAATACTTCATACTGCCATACTGCGATCTTGAAACGCTGTCACGCAGCAAATAAATATTTTTTAAACAATCTGTCAGCGATTGATTGCTGTAATAGACAGAATTGATAAAATTGTCAAGGTCTCTGAAAAGATTCCAGCCTGCCGCTCCCTTTTTAATTTCCTTTTGAGTTTTGAAAATCGTTCCATTGACATTTAATTCAAAATCCTGGTCGTTCTGCATAGTTAATCTCACTGAAATGGAATCTACTTTAAAAGACAAGGCATGTCCTACTGCCGGGTAATTGACAGAAGCAAGTTTATAAAAATTCGCAGATGAAATGTAGAACGGATCTTCAGAATAGGAAGAAGTCAAAACAATTTGATCATTCTGTTTTGAAAAGTCAAACCGATTAAAAGAGCTGTTGATATTATTT
>DASZXQ010000038.1:0-39597 GCA_035545755.1 Chitinophagaceae bacterium
ATTTACACTTTTTATACTCAATCGGACGATGGCAGTAAATTATTTATAGATGATGTAGAAGTGGTCAATAACGATAAAGAACATGGAACGGAGGAGAAAAGCGGAAGAGCAGCTTTGAAAAAGGGATTTCATAAGATCAAAGTCGTTTACTTTGATAGCGGCGGAGGTAACAGCCTGAAAGCATTACTACAGCCGGAAGGTGGGAAAAAAGAAGAAATTTCTTCGACGGTTTTATTTCATTGATTTAACGAGAGCCTGACACTATCAGCAGGACCAATTTACCGTTAGCCTTATCATTAATATAATGAATGCGTCTTAATATTAATTAGTTTGATGAAACCAGTTTTCATTTCTTTTTTTCTTTTTGTCGCAACGAACACAATCATTGCACAGAACAACATCCCGGTTTATAACGATGCATCTGAAAAACTTAATGATACCGATTGGTTGGTTACTCCGCTGAAACAGAAAGCTGATATATTCAAAAGCCCCGATGGGAAAAATATTATCCTTTACAATGGGTTACTAAAAAGAACATTTCGTTTGTTACCCAATACCACTTGCATTGAGTATAAAAATATGATCACGGGCCAGCAATTATTACGGGCTGTTTCAGCCGAGGCAAGATTGACGATTGATGGAAAAGAGTATAACGTGGGTGGATTGTATGGTCAAAAGGAAAAAGCTTACCTGCTTCCAGGATGGGTGGATGGATTTCCGAAGAATGAAAACGATTTTCAATTTGAAAAATACGAAATCAGCGATGCTATTCCTTCTCTCAGATGGAATGAAGGTAATTGGTGGGCGGCGAATAAAGAATTCTGTCATGGCAAACGAATAACTTTTTTCTATAAATGCAAACAGATCGCAGTAAAAGATATCCGGGTAAAGGTGATCTATGAAATTTATGACGGCATACCACTGATCTGCAAGTGGGTTGAATTAAAAAACAACAGCAATACTGTTATTAAATTAAACCGGGTGGTCAATGAGATAATCGCCGCAGTAGAAGAAGAAAGTGCAGTAGTGGGCAAGCCTGCTCAAATGAAAACTCAACAAGGCATATATGTAGAGACTAATTATGCATTCAATAATGCTATGCGGTATAACATCAGCGATCAAACCACACATTGGAAGACAGATACTACATACACATCGCAGGTTAATTATAATTATGAGACTCCCTGCTTACTGGAAGTTTATCCGGATAAAGCGCCGGGGATTGACATGCAACCGGGTGAAGAATTTGTCTCAATCAGAACATATGAATTGCTGATGGATAGTTACGACCGTGAAAGAAGAGGATTAGCTATCCGGAAAATGTATCGTGCCATCGCACCGTGGGTTACTACGAATCCCATCTTCATGCATTTGGTGAGTAAGAATGATTCGGATGTAACGAATGCGATTGATCAATGTGCAGCTACAGGTTATGAAGCTCTGATTCTCAGTTTTGGCAGCCATTTGAATATGGAAGACACTTCTTTTTCCAATATTCAGCGATGGAAAAAATTAGCAGACTATGCCCACTCCAAAGGAATCATGATCGGCGGCTATTCATTGTTCAGTTCAAGGAGAATAAGTGATGAAGATGATGTGATCGATCCGAAGACAGGAAAGCCCGGTGGGGCATTTTTTGGTAATGCTCCCTGCTTCGGAAGTAAATGGGGATTAGCCTACCGGGATAAGATCAAATACTTTTTTTCTCAGACCGGTTTTAATCTTTGGGAGAACGACGGACCTTACCCCGGTGATCTTTGTGCATCTACTTCGCATCCGGGACATAAAGGTTTAGATGATTCACAATGGCGGCAGATGGAAATTCAGAAAGAATTATATCACTGGCTCAACGAAAGAAGTATTTATATCAATGCTCCCGATTGGTATTTTCTTGATGGCACTAATAAAACAGGCATTGGTTATCGTGAAGTGAATTTTTCTTTGCCGAGGGAAGATCAGCAAATCCTGAATCGACAAAATATTTATGATGGTACCTGGGAGAAAACTCCTTCGATGGGTTGGGGATTTGTTCCGCTTACCAAATACCAGGGCGGCGGACCAGAAGCGATTCTCGAACCATTGCACGATCATCTGAAAGATTACGAACAACTGATGATACAATATTATGGTGCCGGGGTGCAGGCTTGTTACCGTGGTCCAAGATTATATGACACAGAAGAAACGAAACAAGCAGTGATCAAAGTGATCAACTGGTACAAATTGCATCGGGATATTCTGAATTCAGATATCATTCATCTCAGGAGAGCTGATGGAAGAGATTGGGATGGCTGGCTTCATGTAAATCCGCAACTCAAAGAAAAAGGATTGCTTATGCTATTTAATCCGTTAAAAAAAGATATTACCCGAACTATTAAAGTGCCTTTGTATTACACAGGATTGAATGATATTATAAAAATTATCTTTGAAAATGGTAGCACCGTCATTCAGCGGTTGAACCGGAACTATGAAACTGAGATCACTGTAACCATCAAAGCGGAATCATATACCTGGATCATCATTCAATGAGACGAATATTTTTATACACTTGTTTTTTCATTTTGTCAGCATCATTGTATGCGCAATCACTTTCAAGATATAATTTGCATTTTGATTCTCTTGCAAAGCGATGGGATGAAGCAATCCCTTTAGGCAATGGATTGATCGGTGCATTGATCTGGCAAAAAGATGATAAACTGCGCATGTCATTGGACAGGGTCGATCTTTGGGACGATCGTCCTATGCCGGAGATCGATCAGTTAACATTCAAGTGGGTTGCAGAAAAAGTGAAATTGAATCAATACGATTCCGTTCAAAAAATTGGTGATGAGCCGTATGAAAAATATCCGGCGCCAACCAAGATTCCGGGAGCAGCATTGGAATTTGATATGAGTTCACTTGGGAAAGTTGTTTCCAATGAACTCGATATTGAAAAAGCGATCTGCAAAATTCGTTGGGATAGTGGAGCAGAATTAGAAACTTATATCTGTGCTGAATCTAATAATGGAGTTTTTGTGTTTCGGAATATAAAAGAATCAATAAATATTGATCTGATCCCTCCGCCATATAATTCAGTAAAAGAAGGGATGCAGGGCAATTCTGTGGAAGGCCAGGGCCTGGAACGACTCGGCTATCAAAAAGGAAAAATATTCAGAGAGAAAAATTTCACACAATATCATCAACCTTGCTATGACGGAATGTCTTACACTGTAACTGTGCATTGGCTCTATTCCAACAATGAGATCAGGGGTGATTGGCAAATATCAAAAACTGATTCAGGCACTGCATTAGAGAAAGCTGAATTAACTGATACAACAAAAGCAAATCATATCAAATGGTGGAAGGATTATTGGAATCGTTCCTCAATTTCATTGCCCGATTCAATATTGGAACGGCAATATTATCTCGAGATGTACAAATTCGGTTGTGTAGCAAGAAGCAACTTGCCGCCGATTTCTCTACAAGCGATATGGACGGCAGACAATGGGAATCTTCCGCCATGGAAGGGAGACCTTCATCATGATCTGAATACAGAACTCAGTTATTGGCCGGGATATATTTCCAATCATTTGGACCTCACATCAGGGTTTACCAATTGGCTCTGGAAAGTAAAAAATGAAAATGAAAAGTGGACAAAGCATTATTTTAAAGTGGACGGATTGAATGTACCGGGTGTCACAACCATCAGTGGCAAACCTATGGGTGGTTGGATACAATATTCAATGAGCCCAACCACGGTGGCATGGTTATCACAAAATTTTTATTGGCAATGGAAATATTCCATGGATGATCAATTCTTAAAGGGAAAATGTCTTCCATATTTTGATGAAGCCGAAAAATTTTTATCAGGCATCCGTTTGTTGGATAATAAAACGGGAAAATATAAATTACCATTAAGTTCTTCTCCTGAATACCATGACAACAGTATTAAAGCGTGGTACTCTAATTTCACCAATTATGATCTGGCATTGATGCACTATTTCTATCAGAAATACGAGGAAATTTTAAAACAAGAGAATAGTAATAAAAGTAAAAGAATTTTATCGTACGAAAAATTATACCCGGATCTGAATATTGATGAGACCGGGCTGACCGTTGCACCCGGGCAAGATCTTGAAGTATCACACCGGCATATGTCACCTTACATGGCGATTTATCCTTTGGGAATTTTAAATACTGATAATGCTAAAGAAAGGGATATTATTAATAAGTCCATACATTGGATCGAAGAAAAAGGAACCCGCAACTGGTGTGGTTATTCATTTAGCTGGATGGGTTGTATTTATGCGCAGGCCAAAAACGGAAACAAAGCGGCGGAAATGCTTCGTGATTTTGCCACGAATTTTTGTTCGGTCAATAGTTTTCATTTGAATGGCGATCAGAAAGGAGGACAATACTCTTCATTTACTTACCGTCCATTCACCCTCGAAGGAAATTTTGCATTTGCGCGGGGAATACAGGAAATGTTGATACAAAGTGATCATGGCTATATAGAAGTTTTTCCGGCAGTACCCGATAGTTGGCTCGATGTATCGTTCAAAACATTCAGGACAGAAGGAGCATTTTTAGTTTCAGCAAAAAAAGAAAATGGGAATGTGAGCGAAATAATTATTAATAGTACGGCAGGTGGTAAATTAATGCTTAAATTACCTTTTAAGAACTGGTCGGTGACGGGAGTAAAACCAGGGCAGGTTCAGGTGAAAAATGATATTGCATCGCTTAACTTGCCCAAAGGAAGTACTGTTATTTTCAGATCAACAAAGGATCAATGATCAATCTATATCATAGTAATCTATCATCTTTTAATAAACCATGGCTTATGTCTGAATATTCTTCCCGAAAAAAATTTTTGCAAAAGATCACGGCGGGTATCGCCGGTGCTACGTTAGCTCCTGGAGTGCTTAAAGCTTCTGCCGCTAATTATTCTGAAAAGAATATGCAACCGATGCAACTCAAAAAATACATCAGTCCTAATGATACCATCCAGGTAGGATTAATCGGCGCTGGTGGTATGGGAACGGCTGATGCCAACACAGCTTCAACTGTTCCGGGTGTCAAACTGGTTGCTGCATGTGATCTATATGACGGACGTTTAGCCGATGCAAAAAAAAATTATGGGAATGATATTTATACAACAAAAGATTACCGGGAGCTGTTGCAGCGAAAAGATATTGATGCAGTAATTGTAGCTACTCCTGACCATTGGCATAAGGACATTTCAGTAGAAGCAATGAATAATAAAAAATCTGTGTATTGCGAGAAACCAATGGTGCATGATATCACAGAAGGATCGGAAGTGGTAAGTGCACAAAACAAAAACGGGGTTGTCTTCCAGGTGGGCAGCCAAGGCATGAGTTCGTTGGGAAATGAAAAAGCAAAAGAACTACTGGCAGCCGGCGCTATCGGTAAATTAAATTATGCGGAAGGTTTTTGGGCACGCAATTCTCCGAATGGGGCATGGCAATATGCAATTCCTGCAGATGCTTCAGAAAAAACGGTGGACTGGAAAATGTTTTTGCATAAATATCCCGATCGACCTTTTGATGCAAAACGTTTTTTCCGCTGGCGTTGTTACCGGGATTATGGTACCGGTGTGTCCGGTGATCTGTTCGTTCATCTTTTTTCCAGCCTTCATTTTATTACCAATTCTAAAGGGCCACAAAAAATAATGGCAATGGGCGGCCTGCGTTATTGGAAAGATGGAAGGGAAGTCCCGGATATTTTGATCGGTATGTTTGATTATCCTGAAACCGCAGAACATCCTCCGTTTAATTTATCGCTTCGTGTGAATTTTGTGGATGGCACCGGTGATAACACTTACCTGAGATTAGTGGGTAATGAAGGAAGCATGAATGTGGAATGGGATAAGGTCACCGTTTTTCATAATCAATCTTATGCTCCCGTAGATGATCCGTTGATGGCAACAAAATTAAAAAAGGAAAACAGCAGTAATTATGAAAGAAAAACAATGATACAGCCTGATGCTACCGTTTTCAAAGCAGAAGACGGATACAAAGGAGCTCACTTCGATCATTTCTATAATTTCTTTACTGCAATGCGGGAAAAAGGAACCGTAGCAGAAAATGCTTTGTTTGGATACCGGGCTGCTGCGCCGGCATTGCTTTGTAACGATAGTTATTTTAGCGAAAAACCAATTCGCTGGGATCCTGTCAACCTGAAAATGCTGTGATGAACCAATGAATTTTTTTAATCTTCAATTGTTATATATGAGAAAGAAAATTGTTCTTTTCATTTTTACCCTCCTCGGTTTTTCTGTTGCGTCTTTTGCGCAGCAAAAAGACAATACGCTTTCAGCAGCAGAAAAGAAAGCCGGCTGGAAATTGTTGTTCGACGGAAAAACATTGAATGGCTGGCGTATGTATCAAAACAAACCTGCGGATTCCTGGCTGGCAAAAGACGGCAACCTGTATTGCAAGGGAAGTACAACAGATAAAAGCGATAAGCAGGCAGATATCATCACCACGGATCAGTACGGTGATTTTGAATTATCCATCGAATGGAAAATTTCCCCGCAGGGTAATAGCGGTATTTTATATCATGTTACAGAAGAGTATGATGCGTCTTATCTCAGCGGCCCCGAATACCAGTTGATAGATGATGATGGGTATCCTGAAAAACTAGAAGACTGGCAAAAGACCGGTGCTGATTATGCCATGTACACCACTTCATCAAGGCCCACCAAACCGGTTGGCCAATACAACCTCACAAAAATTGTGGTGAAAGGTGCACACCGTGAATATTGGCTGAACGGTGTGAAAGTTGTGGAGTTTGAAGCATGGACCGATGATTGGTACAAAAGAAAAGCAGCCGGTAAATGGAAAGATGCACCCGGTTATGGTATGGCAAAGACAGGTTATATCTGCCTGCAGGATCACGGCAGCGAGATGTGGTTTAAAAATATCAAGATCCGGAAACTGTAATACGAATTAAATATTCTGATAATGAAATAAAATTTTTTGTACTCTCTTCTTCAGCTTATTTTGTTTTTATTTTCCATACTCTATTTCAAAAAATCAATCATGAAAAAAATTCTTGTTGCAGTTGTTTGCTTCCTTGCAGCCGCTCAGTTTAACAATACCCTTGCTCAAAACAAAATAGAAAACCTGATTATCATTACTACCGATGGTTTTCGCTGGCAAGAAGTTTTTAAAGGAATGGATACTGTTCTTGCCAATGACAAAAGATATAACGAACGGGACAGCAACTACATTTATAAAACATATTGGAGCGAAGATGTGAATGAAAGAAGGCAAAAGTTATTGCCTTTCATCTGGAGTACGATCGAATCGAAAGGGCAGCTTTATGGCAACCGGGTATATAATAATAATGTAGATAATGCAAACCCGTATTGGTTTTCTTACCCGGGCTACAATGAAATTTTTACAGGGTATCCTGATACAGCAGTAAATAGTAATGATTACAAAGCAAATCCCAATGTAAACGTGCTGGAGTTTTTAAATCATCTGCCTGTATTCAAAGGAAAAGTAGCGGCATTTGCTGCATGGAATGCTTTCACAAGAATTCTAAACCAGGAAAGAAGCTGCATACCTGTTGTCTGCGGATTTGATTCAGCAGGAGGAAAGAACCCAACCGCCAATGAAAAACTGATCAATGCGATGAACCGAGATGCGTTTCGCCCCTTTTTGGGTTCCGAGTGTCTCGATGTATTCACTTATTATGAAGCGATGGAGTATTTGAAGAATAAAAAACCAAAAGTGTTGTATGTATCGTTTGGTGAAACAGATGAATGGGCACATAAAGCCCGTTACCGTTCTTATCTCGACGCAGCTCACCAGGTGGATGAATACATAAAAAGAATTTGGGAGTTTGTGCAAAGCACTCCGCAATACAAAAACAAAACCGCCATTTTTATTACCGTGGATCATGGAAGAGGGGATATAGATAAAGAAAAATGGACGGGACATGGAGAAAAGATAGAAGATTCACACCAGATATGGTTTTCCGTGATGGGCCCCGGCATAAAAGCAACGGGTGAAGTAAAAGAACCGATGCAATTGTATCAAAAACAATTTGCACAAACGATGGCCAAACTACTTGGATATACATTCAAAGCTGATCACCCGATAGGAGAAGAAATAAAATCAGTAATCGATAAATAATGCGTACTCATTTGAAACTTTTTCTTATTGCATTTTTCATATTCCCGCTTCTTGGGAGAGGGCAGGGAAGAGGTCCTTTACCTACCCGTCAGCAACTCGCCTGGCAGGATATGGAGTTTTATCTCTTCATGCATTTTGGCCCCAATACATTCACCGATAAAGAATGGGGAACAGGAAAAGAAGCAGAAGATTCTTTCAACCCAACTAACCTCGATTGCCGTCAATGGTGCCGCATTGCCAAAGCAGCGGGAGCAAAAGGAATTATCATTACCGCCAAACATCATGATGGATTTTGTTTATGGCCCAGCAAATATTCTACACACACAGTAAGAGAAAGCAAATGGAAAAATGGGAAGGGTGATGTGTTGAGAGAATTATCCGATGCCTGCAAAGAATATGGATTGAAGTTCGGCGTCTATATTTCTCCCTGGGATCGGAATCATCCAAAATATGGTACTCCTGAATACAATGATGTTTTTGTGAACATGATCAAAGAAATTTTTCAGAATTACGGACCGATATGGGAACTCTGGTGGGACGGTGCTAATGGTGAAGGACCAAATGGGAAAAAGCAAGTATATGACTGGAGAAGATTTGAAAATACAGTAAGAGAAATTTCTCCAAAGACAGTTATCTTCAGTGATATTGGTCCGGATATCAGATGGTGCGGCAATGAAAGTGGCATTGCAGGAAAAACAAATTGGAATTATCTCGACACAGCCGGATTCACAAGAGGTGCCGGTGCACCACCTGTCGATACATTGAACCAGGGAAATGTAAATGGGAAAAATTGGATACCTGCAGAATGTGATGTGAGCATCAGGCCCGGATGGTTCTGGCATGAAAATGAAAATCCAAAAGTCAAAACGCCTGATCAGTTGTTTGCGTTGTATCTTAAATCAGTTGGCCGGGGAGCTAATTTACTATTGAACGTTCCGCCGAATAGAAATGGACTCCTCTCATCAGAAGATTCAGCAGCGTTGATAGGATTTAAAAAATTGAGAGATGAAAATTTCGCCGATAACTTATTGAGAGAAGCAAGAGCTTATTATGAGTTTTCCGAAAATGATCTTACTTCAAAGGATGTAAAAGTGAGAAATTTCGGTTCCGGGGCTTACGGCGCCAACATTCAGAATTTTATTGTGGAATTTTTTCAACCTACCACTATCAATTGTATAGTACTGCGGGAAGCAATTCATCTTGGTCAAACCGTCCGGAGTTTTAGAATTGAACTCATGCATTTTAATAAAAATGTGGGAGAAATAGAGGGAACAACTATCGGCAGAAAAAGAATCCTGACCTTCCCATCTAGGCTTATTACTTCTTTTCATGTATACCTCGATGATAAAAAAGGCAATGATAATGTAAGTGGTGTGGCAGCGTATTTGATTGATGAGAAGTTGGTGGAGAAATAATGCGTTAGTTCATAGAATGAATTATTTTCTGCTGTAACTTAGCATATTTAAAAATTGCAGATACTCTAATTGTATCTATTTAAAACCGGAACTAATGAAAAGCCGTCTTTGCCTGTTAGGTATTATTGTTTCTTTATTTTTTTCTGCTAAACTCAATGCCCAGACCGTTATTGCTCAATCAACAACCAGCTTCGGTTCTTATGATTGGGGAAATTATTATGATCCCGACATGGAAATGACAATAGACAGAAGTTACGGCCAAACTTTTAAGTCTTATGTAAACACTACTATTTCAGAGATACAGTTTTATATTTATACAGTATATTCTGCGGGTAGTTTTGATATAGAGCTCTATTCATGTTCGTCGCCCACATCATGGGGTACTTTATTAAATACTAAAACGAATATTTCGTTATCAACTACAGGATGGTTTTCGGTAGACGTTTCCGGTTTAAATGTTTCTGTTACTGCTGGGAATTATTATGGTTTTAAATTAATTCCTCATAGTGGTTTTTACGCAGGCCTTGGAGCTGATTACGACGTCTATTCCGATGGCCATTCCTGGAGCAGCTATGATGATTTCAGTGAAGCAACAGATTTAGCATTTAAAGCAATATCGAATACAGCTCTGCCTGTACAACTTATTTCATTCACTGCACAAAAGGAAAATGAGCAGGTATTGTTGCAATGGAGTACGGCAAGCGAACAGAATACAAAGAATTTTGTTGTTGAGCACAGTTTGGATGGAATTCAGTGGCAAAATATTGGAAACGTCCCGGCATCAGGCAATAGCAATTCGGTGATAAATTACAGCTATGCAGCTACCCATCCTGCAGTAGGAATGAATTATTATAGACTATTGCAGATGGATATAGATGGAAAATCAAATTACAGCGAAGTAAGAGTAGTAAAATTTATTAATGACAGGCAAGTAATTGCTTTGATAACAAATCCTATTGTTAATGGTGAGTTGAAAGTACAGGTAAATAAAGCAACCCTGCTTAGTCTTTATGATGCCTTCGGAAGATTAATTTGGAAAAAGCAAGCATCACCAGGTATACAAAATATCAACCTAAGTCACTATACAACGGGGATTTATCTTCTGAAAGCGGGAGCAACCACTGAAAAGATATTAGTACAATAAGAGTTACAGAAAAAATATCGTGCACAAATTAAAATAAAAAATCCCGCAACCATGCGGGATTGATCAATTATTTTTTCCTTATACTAATTGCTTAAGATTTTTTTTGAGTAAATTTTTGGATCAACCCGGGCAAAGCACCTGAAATAGCTCCGGATAGTCCGGGGGACAAACCGAATTTACTGGCCAGGCTACTTACTAATCCACCTTCAATAGCGCCGGTAAGCGGACTGTTTGAAGTGAGCATCCCTTCTAAGCTTGATAGCAATCCGCCACCACCTGATTGAGAAGATGCTGATTGATTCTGAACTGTATTGTTGATGTGGTTGGCGATCTCGTTGTGAATAGCTTCCTGTTGCTCCTGCGGAAGTGAAGTGATCTCGGGATGATTACCAAGTTCATTTTTAACTGCATTTAAAATTTCATCAAACATAGATTTGATTTTAATGATTAATATAATCTAATAACAACTAAAGTTAATTGATTCATTGGAACTTCATTAATTTTTTAGGTTTAACATTTCTTATCTGATATTGAAACTATTTACTACTTACGATTATACTTTCGTTACATCAAATGACAGCTCAATGTGTTGGATATTAGTATTTACTTTTCTGTATGTCACACCGGCTTTATCCAGCATAATGCGGGAAGCTTTGAAAATATCACTATCCTGGTATTTATCGGATAAATAAATTACTTCTGTAATGCCGGATTGAATAATGGCTTTTGAACATTCGTTGCAGGGAAATAATACTGTATAGATTTTACAGCCTTTCAGGTCCATTCCGATATTATTCAAAATGGCGTTTAATTCCGCATGGCAGATATAAGGATATTTTGTATCTAAAAATTCTCCTTCCTTATGCCAGGGAAATTCATCATCACTGCATCCGATCGGTAAACCATTGTATCCTGCGCCGACAATTTTATTTTTTTCATTGACAATGCAGGCGCCTACCTGCGTATTCGGATCTTTGCTTCGTTTAGCAGACAAAAGAGCCACTCCCATAAAATATTCATCCCACGAAATATAATCCTGGCGTTTTTTCACTTGTAAAAATTTTTAATGAAAAATATTTTCTATTGTAAACTTAGCTTCCGGTAAAATTCGCTTTTCTTTTTTCCAGGAATGCTGCGATTCCTTCCTTTACATCGTTGGTATTAAAACATTTTCCAAATTCTTTTACTTCAGTTTCGAAGCCATTAACTGATTCATCAAATACTGCATTGGCCGCTTTTATGCATCCTGCGACGGCTCTTGGGGCTTTGCTATTGATCAATTCCAGGATGGATCTGGCTTTATTCAACAGTTCTTCCTGCGGCACCACATAGTTTACCAATCCATATTGCAGGGCTGTGTTCGCATCGATCATATTGGCTGTAATAAGCAATTCAATTGCTCTTCCTTTCCCGATCAATTGAGTTAATCGTTGCGTTCCTCCGTAACCGGGGATCAAACCCAGATTTACTTCCGGCTGCCCGAATTTGGCATTTTCACTAGCAATACGAAAATGGCAACTCATTGCCAGTTCACAACCCCCGCCTAATGCAAAACCATTTACGGCTGCAATAATTGGCTTGGGACAATCTTCTATTTTAAAGAAAATGATCTGTCCTTTTTCGGACAACAACATACCTGCATCATCATTTATTCCGGAAAATTCGCTGATATCTGCACCCGCCACAAATGCTTTATTTCCTGCACCGGTGATGATCGCAGATTTGATAAGAGTATTCTTATAGATTTCTTCTACCACTTCGTTTAATTCAACCATCACCGCCTTATTCAAAGCATTCAATTTATCAGGACGATTGATGGTAATGGTAAGTATGCCGTTTTCCAAATTGGTCAGTAAAGTCTGGTACATAAATTAATTAATTTAAAAACTACGGTTGTTTTTTACCCAACCCTTAATATATTCCGCTATTTCAGAAGTAGGGGTGCCAGGAGCAAATAGTTTTCCAACGCCCATTTTATTGAGTTGTTGCATATCATCTTCAGGGATGATACCACCACCAGTGAGTAACACATCAGTCATTCCTTTTTCTTTTAACAATTGCAGCACTTTCGGAAAAACGGTCATATGTGCACCACTGAGAATGCTGATGCCAATTGCATCCACATCTTCCTGCAAAGCTGCCGTGACAACCATTTCAGGAGTTTGTCTCAGGCCGGTATAGATCACTTCCATTCCGGCATCACGCAAAGCAGTGGCAATAACTTTAGCTCCTCGGTCATGACCGTCTAAACCAACTTTAGCAACTAAAACACGAATGGGTCTTTTCATAAACTAATTTCTGCTTCAAAAATAATCAATCTATCAACGCATGAATTTACTTTTCAGTTGGGCAACGCCTCTTGTAATTATATTGTTCAATGAATCATTTCCATTTTCGAATAAAATAATTTTCATTCCGTTTTCCCTGAATAAGGGCATATCGATAGAATCTTTAATACTGACTTTTTCAAATTGCTGAAAGACTATATCGTTTGAATCCGGCATGGTATGACCTACTAAGATCAGGTTTTTGATATCATATTTATCCGGCATCCAGAAAAGAAATGAGGCATTATCACTATACACTTCAGGAAGGCCGGCTTCTTTTCTGTAATAATTCAAAGCACCTGCTGAGAAATATCCTCTACAATACACAAACGTTTTTGCTCTTTCATCCGGCGGTATGCTGTTGTAAACGGTACCTGCTTTCAGCGCCATTTCTTTCCATCCCATCATGTCAGCAAAATCCTGTGGCAACGGATGCATTTGCTGATCTTCCCATTTAAAGCTTCCTGTTTTATTCAACCCGGTTTTCTCATAATATTTTACGAGTGTTTCAGGCTTTGCCAAAGGCATAATTAAAGGCATAGAGAATATTCCCAACGCAATTGAAAAAACAAGCATCACATATCTTGTCCACCGTAATCGAACGGATGTTGCTTTTTCCAGGTGATAAGCCCCGAAAGCAAATAATACCGGGTAAGCTCCCAGCGCATAGTAATCTTTTCCTCTTAATACAATTAATAGAATTATGACAAAAAGGTAAGCCCAGCCGATAAAGCGGTATGTTTTACCGGATGAAAAAAATGATATATAAATCAAACCACTTATCCAGATAAATACACATGGCAGGTTCATTACAAGTTGACTGATGATAAAACCGGCAGCACTATTATATTTTAGTTGTTCCTGCTGCAACTCATTCATATGAGTTATTACAGGGAAACGGTGGTTGTATTGCCAGAAGATATTGGGTAAAAAGATCAGTAGTGCAATGATACAAGCGTAATAAAAATGTTTATTGATGAAAATCTTCCGGTGTTTGGTCAAAAGGACTCCGGCCAAAATGGCGACCGTATAAAATGCTACGGAGTATTTGCTCATCATTCCCAGCCCTACTGCGATACCAAACCAATACAACCATTTATTTTGTTGGGTTTGAATAAAACGGATGAGAGTAAACGCAATAAGTGTCCAAAAAAAGACGTCAAGAAAATTAGGCATGAATAAAAAGAATAACCGCATGTATCCATCTAAAACAAACGGAAGCCAGCCAAGAAATAGAGCGAATGTTCTCCCACCTAGTGAAAGAATGATTCTTCCAACCAATAAAAAAGTAAAGCCGCCGAATAATGCCGGCCAGATCCTTATCCAGAACATTCCATCACCAAAGAAATTAGTGATCCATGCAAAGACACTCAGCAACGGAGGCACTTCCATAAAACCCCAGGCCATATGATGGGCTTCTGCTAAATACAAATATTCATCACGATGTGGCTGGTAAAAACTATTTTGCAGAAAGAAAGGCAAAATGATCTTAATAAGTGCAAGAATGTATAGTAGATTACGTAAAGATTTATCCGCCTTCATAACGTTTCAAGATAATTCATTTCGGTGTAATCAATAAATTCGGGTATGGAATATAGAAAATTCGGTAACACAGATCTGTTAGTCAGCGAAATTGGTTTTGGTGCATGGGCTATTGGAGGCGGTGCCATGATCGGCACTACTGCTATCGGTTGGGGCGATGTGGATGATGAAGAATCTAAAAAAGCAATTTATCGTTCATTGGATTTAGGAATCAATTTTTTTGATACGGCAGATATTTACGGGTTGGGGCATTCGGAAGAAATACTCGGATCACTTGTTGGAAACAAAAAAGACATCATCATTGCGACCAAAGCAGGAAATGTTTCCCGGAATAACCAGTTTACAGTCGATTATTCCAGGGATCATATTTTGAAAGCCTGTGAAGCCAGTCTGAAAAGATTGCGGCGTGGCGTTATTGATTATTACCAATTACACACCGCAAGGATGCAACATCTGCAAAATGGAGAGTGTATTGAGGCAATGCAGCAATTGCAACAGCAAGGAAAGATCCGCTATTGGGGATTATCGTTGAATACATTTGACCCTTTGCCGGAAGCAGAATACCTATTACAAAACAATCTCGGAAGCGGATTTCAGTTGGTATTAAACCTGCTGAATCAAAAATCGCTTCGGCTATTAAAAACTGCAGGAGAAAAAGGATATGGAATTATTGTGAGAATGGCATTGCAGTTTGGATTATTGACCGGCAAGTTTGATAAGCAAGTTTCCTTTGCTCCTAATGACCATCGTAAGAACAGGCTTACTCCGGAAGTGATCAGTGTTGCCAATAAAGCGTTGCAACCCGTTTGGAATCTCTGCGGGAAATACCAGATGAATAAAACACAATTGGCCTTGAGTTTTGTATTAAGCTATCCTCAGGTTTCAACACTAATTGCCGGTATCCGAACTGCAGCACATGCGGAAGCTAATACAACAGGGTTAAAAAAACTTGATAAAGCAGATATAAGAATGATTGAACAGTTGGGTTCCACCGATTTTATTTCTATAATGGAAATGATACAGAAACAGGGCTAAAAAGCAGCTAATGCCTTTTTGATACGATGAATGGTTTCTTCTTTTCCTAACACTTCTGCTATATCAAAAACTCCGGGGCCGAATTTCCCTCCAACCAACATGATCCGGAATAGAAGTAATACTTCACCAGGTTTTATTTCATTTACTGCAGCGATTTCTTTAAAATTCTTTTCAAGTGTTGCTGCATTCCAATCGTTATCCAACTCATAATTTCGAATTACTTCTGCGAAAAATAATTTCTTTGCATCATTCCATTTGGGCTTTACAACATTTAGGTCGTATTCTTGCGGAGTTTTGAAAAAGAAATAGGATTGATCTTCGAAATCTGTAAGTAATGTGCATCTGTCTTTTACCAATCGAATTACTTTGTCAATAAGGTTAGTAGTGTAAATGGCATCGGATGTGAAATTTTCAATTTTCAATTTAAAATCTTCAGTTGGCAATCGTTTGATCCATTCATGATTGAACCATTTTGCTTTTTCGTAATCAAATTTGGCTCCACCGCTATGCACCCGTTCAATGGAAAACTTTCGGATCAATTCTTCTTTTGTGAAAATCTCCTGTTCTGTTCCATCATTCCATCCCAGTAAAGCAAGAAAATTGATAAATGCTTCCGGTAAAAATCCTTTTTCTTTAAAACCTTCGGTTAATTCCCCTGTTTTCGGATCGGTCCAATTCATTGCAAAAACAGGAAAACCATATTTAGCGCCATCTCGTTTACTCAACTTGCCATTCGGTCCAAGTATCAAAGGCAAATGTGCCCATTGGGGCATTTCTTTTTCCCAGCCTAAATACTTCCATAACAAAATATGCACCGGCGCCGAAGGTAGCCATTCTTCTCCTCGAAAGGCATGGGAGATCTTCATGAGGTAATCATCCACTACCACAGCCAAATGATAGGTAGGCATTCCATCTGCTTTCAATAAAACTTTATCATCCACCACAGATGTATCAAAATGAATTTCGCCACGGATCATATCTTTTAGAGAAACTGTTTCCTGTTCCGGCATTTTAATGCGGACCACGTGGCGGGTGTTTACTCCAAGCAGTTTTTGAGTTTCATCGGCGGAAAGAGTTAGCGAGTTCCGCATTTTCATTCGGATTGAATGATCGTATTGAGGCGAAGGATTGGATTCTGTTTTGAAATCATGCCGCATTTTTTCCAATTCTTCCGGCGTATCAAACGCATAATACGCATAACCTTGCTGCACCAATTGTTCAGTATATTTTCGGTAGATATCTTTTCGTTCGCTTTGACGATATGGCCCATAATTGCCGCCATGCACAGGACTTTCATCCGGTTCAAGACCGCTCCATTTCAGACAATCAAAAATATATTGCTCGGCACCGGGAACGTAACGGTTTTGATCAGTATCCTCGATGCGGAGAATAAAATCCCCCTTGTGTTGTTTTGCAAAAAGATAATTGTATAAAACAGTTCTCATGCCGCCCAAATGAAGGCCACCTGTAGGTGAGGGAGCAAAACGTACCCGAACTCTTTTTTCCATAGATGACAAAGATAAGATGGAAGGGAGAAGGCACAAGGTGTAAGAAGCAAGACACAAGATTCAATTCAGGCAGGCAAAAATTCCTGTATCTTGGATTTCTTTATTCAAACCTGACTTGTGAATCTTGTATATTGCTTATAGTATTAGTATGAGATATTTTGTAAAAACACCCTGGCTGCTTAAGAAAATATTTTCATCGTATTGCTGGCGCATAGATACTTCGGAAAAAATATTGTATCTCACGTTTGATGATGGCCCGCACCCCACGGTTACTTCATTTGTTTTGGACGAATTGAAGAAGCATAGAGCAACGGCTACTTTTTTTTGTATCGGGAAAAATGTTGCTGCTTTTCCTGATGTTTATAAAAGAATTTTAGAAGAAGGGCACATAGTGGGGAATCATACGCATAATCATCTCAATGGTTGGAAGACAAACAATCATGTCTATCTTGAGGATATCAGTAAAGCCTCTGGTTATATTGATTCTTCGCTGTTTCGTCCACCTTATGGCAGGATCGGGTTTTTGCAATCGAAGCGGCTTTCCTTATTTATGAAAAAGCCATACGCAAAAGTCGTCATGTGGGATGTGTTGAGCGGGGATTTTGATCTTAGCATCTCACCAGAACATTGTGCAGAGAATGTTTTAGAGTATTCAAAGCCGGGCTCTATTATCGTTTTTCATGATAGCAGCAAAGCTTTTCCAAGAATTAAATATGCTTTGCCTAAAACGTTGCAATTTTTTGGGGAAAAAGGGTACCGTTTTCTGTCATTGCCTGCTTTTGGCGGATGATTCAAATCTATCTTTTTAGAATATTCTGTGTCTCAGAGAAGTACTTAACAAGTTGGATACCAGCTTAAAAAGTTAGGGCCTGGGTAGAAACCCTGGCCCGTTTTTAATCCGTACCCTATGAAAACTGGTTTAAAGGTATAATATTTTTTAATTAATGCAAACTTATTTGGTACGTTACTCCATTTACTGTAGCCGTAGCTTGGTTGTCGCAATTGCCATTTCCATAATCAAGATACCCGGTCCAGGAAGTATTTGCATTGGAAGAAGCACGAATTACTTTTACCGTGCCCTGCACAATCCAACGGCACTCAAAGTTTTTTATAAGCGGGCTGGTGATTGTTGATTGCCAAGCTACCAGCAAATTTCCTTTTTGGGCACGACCATTTGCAGAACCTTCGATCTGAAAGGCATCATCCCTTGGGTACAATGGAGTACTTAACCCTTCAGTTTGAGTAATCGTTTTATGACTGGTCCATTCCACATAATTTCCATCTGCGGTACTAAGCTTGCCATTAGTAACATCAACTGTAAATTGACGAGAAGCCTGGGTATTGTTGGAGGCACTTGTATTGGTGATTGACGCACCACCTTCAATTTTTGTATCATCAATATAAAAATTATCGAAGGTAACACTTGCGACTGCACCGGGAATAGTTAAACGGTTGTTGTAATTAATAATTATTTTTCCTTTGCGGGAATGGCCATCGGCAGGCCGTATACAACCGGAAGATCCAAAGTCTATCGTTATTTGAACCGGGAAAAAATTTGAAGTGCTTGCATGAACAATTGTTACTATAGCGCAGGGAGGAAGTGAATCCAAACGATTAAGACCGTCTGATGATTCTCCTCTTCCGAAGATACCAGTGCCTGCCATTCCAACATCATTATTTACTCCCATAGCATCATCAAAAACTTCATTGAAGGCCATCTCACCTTGCGAGTCTGACTCGGCGGAAGTAAATGAAGCATCCTGTTGTTGCTGATCAGTACCACTACTTTTTTCTTTGGAACATGATCCAATACTGATTAATGAAAAAATGAAAGCGGTGGTAATGAATTGGGGCAGGGTGAAACTCAGTTTCATAACAAATTGTTTTGGGTAATTAACCGACTAAACGGTAATAAGATGGTTTTTATTGGTTTAGGTTTAAGGGTTTGTTAAGAATTTTGCTCAGTTTTGCCTGAAATTAAACCAATAAAATGGCACTGATCGACACCCATTCTCATATCTACCTCAGCGAATTTGACAATGATCGGAAAGCTATGATTGAAAGAGCTGAAAAAGAGGCCATTGCAAAGATACTGATGCCGGCCATTGATATCGAAACTCATGCTCAGATGTTGGAAACTGAACGTAATTTTCCTAACCTATGCATAAGTATGATGGGACTGCATCCTTGTTCAGTCAGAGAAAATTATGAAAAGCAACTGCAGATTGTTCATGAATTTTTACAACAGCGTAAATTTATTGCTATCGGAGAAACCGGCCTCGATTTCTACTGGGATCTTGCTTTTAAGCAACAACAATTTGAAGCTTTTCAACAGCAGATCCAATGGGCTTTGCAGTATGATCTTTCCATTGTTATTCATTCCCGGAATTCGACTGATGAATGTATTGAAATGATAAAAAAGAATCAGAATGGAAAATTGAAAGGAGTTTTCCATTGTTTTTCTGGTACAGTGGAACAGGCTCATCAAATAATTGATCTCGGGTTTTATCTTGGGATCGGTGGCGTATTGACTTTTAAAAAATCGGGACTTGATGTAATTATGGAAAAGATCGGATTGGATCATGTGGTTTTGGAAACAGATGCTCCGTATTTAGCTCCGGTTCCTTTTCGTGGAAAAAGAAATGAGTGCAGTTACCTGAAATATGTTGCGCAAAAATTAGCAGAGGTAAAGCAAATGTCCTCTGAAGAAATAGCAATGATCACAACTGGTAATGCTAAAAAATTATTCGGTCTCTAAAATTTCAACCAGTATTTTTGCAGCCCGAATCGGGACAAGTGTTTGTCCTGAAAGCTATCGGGCGGTTGAAAGGACAAAAAAGGTTGGGAAATGTGACAAAATAGTTTTTTAAAGGAGAGGTGCTCGAGTGGTTGAAGAGGCACGCCTGGAAAGTGTGTATACCTGAAAGGGTATCAAGGGTTCGAATCCCTTCCTCTCCGCAAAGTCTGCTATTAGCATACTTTTTCATTACCAGTTATTCATTTCTTCCGGCACAATTCTTTCAAAATTGCCCAAATTGTGATCTTTCCAATCCGGATCATATTTTACAAACCATGATATCCAGAGACTTCTGGAAAATCGCATGAGCCAGGGTTGCATCACGATCAGTAAAACTGCATTGAAGCCGATCCAGATAAAAAATCGGTTATCATGTAATGACATACCAATGGTCAGCCACCATAGAATAAAACTGAAGACACTCAAAATAACTCCCAGTGTATAACTTACAAAGCTGGTACCATAGTAAAACCCGACTTCTATCTCTGTGGGTTGGCCACAAACAGGACAAGTTTTGTTCATCCGCATATTTCTTTTCAGCCTTAAACTGATCGGATATTCAAATAATTTTCCTTTCCTGCAACGTGGACAATGGCAGCCGAAAACAGATGACAGGTAACCACGTTTCTTTTCATGTTCACTCATTTGACTTACTTTTTCTTAAAGGCGGCAAATGTCCGATTAAAATCTGAAATATTTTATGATATTTAACTGTTGAAAATTAAAATTCGATTGCTTTCTCCATTTGCATGCTTCTGGATCCTTTGATCAGGATTGTACAGTTTTGAAAATGCTGTTCCTGAAACCACTTGCCTGCTTCGGTAGAATTGTTGAACCAATGGTAAGGGGTACTTAATTTTTCAAAATCATGTCCTACGAGAATTACAGCCAACCATTCATATTTTCGGATTTGATCTATGATTATCTGATGCTCCCTCACACTGTCTTTTCCCAACTCCGCCATAGCCCCCAACATCAAAATTTTATTTGGAGCATGCAATTTTGCAAAACTCTCTATTGCCAGCATCATGCTGGATGGGTTGGCGTTGTATGCATCAAGAATAATTTTATTTGTTCCTTTTTCGATCCATTGTGACCGGTTATTCGAAGGAATATAATTCTCAATCGCTGTTCGGATCTTTTCGTCCGGCACTTTGAAATAGTTGCCGACAGTAGCAGCTGCCAGCACATTCGGCAAATTATAATCACCAACTAACTGTGTTTGCAGATTGCTTAATGTAGTGCCTTTGTGAAAGGCTACTTTGAGAAACGGGCCGCTTTCCGCTACCGTTCCCTCTATATTCGCATTAGTTGTTCCATAAGTAATGATTTTGGGAATCCCTTTACTCATCTCCCGGAGATATTCATAATCCCACATAATGAATACCGTTCCATTGTTTGCTCTCAAATGATCATATAATTCTTTGTTTCCTATTCGCACCCCTTCTTCACTGCCGTATCCTTCCAGGTGATCTTTGCCACAGTTGGTGATGATCCCATGAGTGGGTAATGCGATTTTGGAATACGATGCTATTTCTCCGATATGGTTGGCGCCCATTTCTATTACGGCAAGTTCAGCATCTGGTTTTATTTTCAATAAGGTCAGCGGTATTCCGATATGATTATTCAGATTTCCTTCCGTTGTATAAGTTTTGTAAGTTGTGGAAAGAACGGCATGAATGAGTTCTTTGGTAGTTGTTTTTCCATTGCTTCCGGTGATGGCTAAAAATGGGACCTTAAATTGTTGGCGATGATGTTTGGCTAACATTTGAAGAGTGGTGAGAACATCATCAACTAAAATTGTTTTTCCGGATATCTCAAATTCTTTTTCATCAATAACGGCAAAAGATGCTCCTGAATCTATTGCTTGTTTTGCAAAACTGTTGCCATTAAAGCTGGCGCCTTTCAATGCAAAGAAAATATCATCGGCTTTTAGTTTCCTGGTATCCGTTTGAACAGAAGGATATTGCCGGTAAATTTTATAAAGCTTTTCGATCTGCATATGCAAATTTAAGCGGCATGATCAAGAAAAAACCCCGACAAAGGTGCCGGGGTTCCTGGAGTTTATAAAAGCTAATTTTATTAACGTTTTTGTCTTTGTTTCTTCCAATAATTTCCTGTCTTACGGGTATTGCCTTCGGGACTTCCCATACGGTCCATGGCACAACGGAATCCTAATGTGCTCAAAGACTGATCTTCTTCTAAGAAACGGCGGGTGCCGGGGCTTAACCAGTAAGGCATATCTGCCCAGCTGCCTCCTTTATAGACTCTGGATTTATCGCTGATCAAAGTAGTAACTCCATATCCATACGAAGACTGAGATAAGCTGTCACCATCAAGGTAGTTGATCACATTACCACGCTGATAATTGCGGCGGCTTGCGCTTTCTTTATCAGTAACGTCTACTTTTACTACACGACCTAAACTATCTATCTTGGCTTCACCGGTTGTTGAATCAATATAAAGTTTCTGGAACTTATTACCACGATATGCTGCTACATCATCTTCATCAAGTGACGTAAGCGGACGATATACATCGGCTACCCATTCGCTCACATTGCCTGCCATGTTATAAAGGCCGTATGCGTTCGGGAAGTAGGATTTAACCGGGGCGGTATAAAAAGCACGGTCGTTCAAACCACCAGCAACACCAGCTACGTCACCGTTTCCACGTTTGAAGTTTGCCAGAAATTCACCTTGCCAACTTCCATGTTTTGTTTCACGAAGTCCATTTATATTTTGAGCCCATGGATATACTTGTTTGTTCATGACCAACTCTTCGCCTCGTTTTCCTTCTTTGGCGCTTGGCCTTGGATTTTGAGCAACATATCCGTAAGCTGCATATTCCCATTCATCTTCTCTGGGTAAACGATAAGCAGGAAGCAAAATGCCATCTTCCATGGTTACCTGAGTTCTTGGCTGGCCTTGTGCTGTTTTCAGCGGATTCTTTTTGGAGGTAGCCGTTTTTCCGGGAGCAACTGTATATAACCCTAATAAATAGGATTCTGTCGTAAAATTATTTTCTTGTTGCTGACTCTGGAGTGTTTGTTTATTAATATAACCTTTTTCTAATAGAATTCCTTCATTCACACGGTCGCCTCTCCAAAGGCAGAAATCATGAGCTTGCCTCCAGCTAACGCCAACTACAGGATAATCGTTGAAACTGGGATGACGAAAATAGTATTCAACCATCGGCTCATTGTAGCTCAACTCGCTTCTCCAAACTAAAGTGTCAGGTAAAGCAGCATTAATGATTTTTTTATTAGCCGGATCAGAAGGGTCAAAAATTCTTTCCAGCCAGTGAATATATTCACGATAGTGAACATTGGCTACTTCAGTACGGTCCATGTAGAAGGAAGGAACTGAAACCCGACGGGGAATATTATCCCAGTTGCCCATTACATCATCATCAGTTTGCCCCATTACAAAGGTTCCGCCCTGAACCAGAACGAGGCCGGGGCCAGTACCCTGCTCTTTGGATTTGGCTACCTGGTAGCCTCCCATATTTTTGTCGTTGTAGTTCCAACCGGTGACTTCGGATTTATCATATTTCTTTTTTCCAAAAAGGCCCTTGCCTTTGCAGGAAGTCAGCAGTACAATTGCGGATAATAGGATCGTAAGATTTTTCACTTTCATTGTTTTTTGCATAAACCTGTGAATTGGAATAATTTTAACGCCGGATGGAAGAAAATATTGTACCTGAAATCAGGTTTTGTCCGCCATTGTTGCGAATATAGATACTTTCAATAATACTAAATACGCAGAAATACTTTTTTCAGTATGTAAAATCCCTATTAATCAGATATTTGACTGTTATGAAATGCAGTAGCCGGTTTTTCTATTTGGGGATATTTTTTGCCCTTTCGGTAAATGCTTCAGCGCAGCGAATCTACCAGGCAAATTCTGTATTGGGTGGCGGTAACTGGTATAAGATCGCAATAAAGGATCCTGGTGTTTATAAAATTGATCTTGGCTTTTTAAATAGGCTCGGTATTAACACGTCTAACCTTGCTTCCAATTCGATTCGTCTTTACGGCAATGGCGGTGAAATGCTTCCGGAAGCAAACGCAACACCAAGGATTGATGACTTGCAGGAAAATGCCATTATGGTGGTAGATGGTGGAGATGGCATTCTGAATGGCGCTGATTATATTCTGTTTTATGCCAACGGGCCGGATCAATGGATCAAGGATTCTGCCAACAACAGGTTCTCTCACAAAAAAAATCTCTACTCTGATAGTGCTTTTTACTTTTTAACAATTGGAGGAGCCGGAAAGCGCATCCAAAATTCAAATAATAATCTTTCGCCCAATCTTACCATTACCAGTTTTTCGGAAAGATATTTTCATGAATTGGATACAGTAAATTTTTTGTTCAGCGGAAAAGAATGGTATGGAGAAGAATTTGAAAATGCTCCCGGAAAATCATTAATCAGGAATTTTGCAGTTAACATTCCCAATATTCAAAACAATTCTTCATTGATATTGATCAGTAATTGTATTGCAAGGTCTGTCGGCGGAGGTAGCAGCTTTGATACAAAGATCAATGGTCAATCTGCCGGCCAAATAACTGTACTGCCGGTAACGGGGGGAACATTCGATTTATTTGCCCAGCAATCCTCTGCTGTGATGGCAGCGACAGCAACACAACCTACTGTGAATATCGGGTATACTTATAATCCGGGCAGTTTTGATGCACAGGGTTGGTTAAACTGGTTTGAATTATTCAGTCGCAGGAATCTCTCATTATCAGGCGTGGATCAGCTTTTATTTCGGGATTGGCAAAGTGTTGGTAATAATGTTGGCGAATTTGTCATTGGTAATGCCAGTCCAACGACACAGGTTTGGGATATCACTGATCCATTGATGCCGGTTCGGATGCAAACTAATCTTGTTAACACTGACCTGCATTTCATAAATGATTGTTCACGACTCAGGGAATATGTCGCTTTTAATTCAAATAATTTTTTGACACCAACACCGTTGGGAAGAATACAAAACCAAAACCTGCACAATACTTCACCTGAAGATTTTCTTATAGTTACTTATCCGGCTTTTTTGACTCAGGCGCAACGGTTGGCCCAGTTTCATCAGCAACAAAATAACCTGCGGGTGCTTGTAGTAACGACTGATCAGATCTATAATGAATTTGGCAGCGGAAGTCCTGACCCATCCGCTATCCGGGATTTTGTAAAAATGTATTACGATAAATACAGAAACAATGCTGCTGATAAACCAAAATATCTTTTGCTTTTTGGCGATGCTTCTTACGATTATAAAGACCGGTTGAAGAATAATACCAACTACATACCTGCATATGAAAATGATATTTCGTTAGATCCATTAGCTACTTACACGTCTGATGATTTTTATGGATTCCTGGATGATAATGAAGATATCAATTCCGGGCTTATTACCAACTATCTTGACATCGGAATTGGCCGGGTGCCTGCAAAAAACATTGAAGAAGCAAAGGATTTTGTAGATAAGGTTTTTGCATACACAAGTTCGCAAGGTTTTGGTTCCTGGAGAAATAATATGCTGTTCATTGCCGATGATGAAGATTATAATCTGCATTTGCAGGATGCAGAAGTGATCACGGGCACTGTATCGGCTACAGCTCCGGTTTTTGATCTCAAAAAAATTTACCTCGATGCTTTTCAGCAGGAAAATGGCGCCGGAGGAAGCAGTTATCCCCAGGCGAATGAAGCGATCAATAGCCAGGTGTACAATGGAACACTTATCTGGAATTATAATGGACATGGCGGTGCTCAACGACTGGCAGAGGAAACTATTCTTGATCAAAGTATCATCAATAGCTGGAATAATCCGAACAAATTGCCGTTGTTCATTACTGCCACTTGTGATTTTGCTCCCTATGATAATCCAACTGTGAATTCAATAGGAGAAAATTTACTGGTACGTCCAAAAACCGGCGGAATTGCTTTGATGACGACCACAAGGCCGGTGTATGCATCCAGCAACCGCATCATGAATAACAATTACCTGCAGATCGCTTTACAACCAGATGTGAATGGCAATTATAAAACACTCGGCGATGCTGTTAAAGAGGCAAAAAATTTTACATATCAAACATCAGGTGATGTTGCTAATAACAGAAAGTTTACTTTATTGGGTGATCCTGCATTGACGCTTGCTTTTCCGAAATTGAAAGTAGCAGCTACTAAAATCAACGGAGTTCCTGTAGCACAAATTGACACAATCCGTTCTACTGATAAAGTAACCATGGAAGGAGAAATCAGAGATCAGCAGGGAAATATATTGACCGATTTTAATGGAACTGTTTATCCGACTGTTTTTGATAAGCCACAACAGGTAACTACATTAGGCAATGATCCTACAAGCCAGGTGACAACTTTTCTGGATCAGGCAAATATCTTGTTTCAAGGGAAAGCTTCAGCTACAAATGGAAAATTCTCTTTCAGTTTTAAAATGCCCAAAGACATCAACTATAAATATGGGTTCGGAAAGCTCAGTTTATATGCGGATGATAGTATTAAAGACGGTAATGGTTTTTATACCGGATTTGTAGTAGGCGGATCATCTAATAATCCGGATAATGATACACAAGGCCCGCAAATAAAAGCCTGGCTAAACGATGAAAAATTTGTAGATGGTGGAATTGTGAACCAATCCCCGATATTGATCGTAAAATTGTCGGATTCATCGGGCATTAATACTGCCGGAACTGGAATTGGTCATGATATTGTGGCTACATTGGATAATGACAGTAAGAATTTTTTTGTACTAAATGATTTTTACCAAAGTGATCTGAACAGTTATCAGCAGGGAAGCATCCAGTTTCAACTTCCGGCATTGGATCCGGGTCCGCATTCGTTGCAAATAAAAGCATGGGATGTTCTCAACAATTCCAGCGAATACTTTATCAATTTTAATGTAGCCAAAGATGAGGAACTTGAAATAAGTCATGTACTCAATTATCCAAATCCATTTACCACCAACACAAATTTCTGGTTCGAGCATAATAAACCTGGCCAGGATCTCAGGGTTCGGGTTGAGATTTTTACGCTTACCGGTCGGATAATAAATGTTTTACAAAAGACAATAAATACACAAGGTGACCGTTCAAGTGAAGTGCAATGGGATGGAAAAGATGAATTTGGTAATAGAGTGGGCAGAGGCGTATATCTCTACAGGTTATCGGTTACCGCATCTGGCCTGAAAACCAAAGAAAAAATAGAGAAACTGGTTATTTTTTGAGTTCCGTCCAATCCCATACTCAAGATCGGTATTTTATGAAAGTGCATTTATTTTTACAACCACATAAAATTTTATGCTAATGAGACAAGCTGCTTTAAAGCTAGCTGCCGCAACGATGATTTGTTGCGGTATTTTTTCAGTTACAAATGCCCAGGTTCAACCAATCAATGTTGTTACAACTGCAGTCCCTTTTCTTCGCATTTCGCCTGATGCCCGGTCCGGTGGCATGGGAGATGTTGGCTTAGCCACCTCACCTGATGCAAGCTCTGTTTTCTGGAATCTTGGCAAAGTATCATTTAATGAATCAAAAAGTGGTTTAGTTGCAACGTATACTCCATGGCTAAAAGATCTGGTAAACGATGTTTATCTCGCTTCCCTGGCGGGCTATTATAAATTTGATGAAAACCAGGCAATCTCAGGCTCTCTTCGTTATTTCAGTTTAGGTAATATTCAGTTTACAGACAATCTCGGGAATGATTTCGGAAGTTATCGTCCCCGTGAATTTTCAGTTGATTTTGGTTATTCCCGCAAACTTTCTGAAAAAGCGGGTATAGGTGTGGGATTAAAATACATTAATTCCAATCTTGCCGGCGGTGTTACAGTAGGAAGCACAACTTACAAAACCGGTAGTGCCGTAGCAGGTGATATAGCATTTTATTATGATGGTAAAGATCAGCAAGGTGATGGCTGGGCTTTTGGCGCTGCCATGACCAATCTTGGCTCTAAGATCGATTACACCACTAATGCCTCTCAAAAGGATTTTATTCCAGCAAACCTTGGATTGGGGACTTCTTATACGAAAAACTTCAACGAACAAAATAAAATTCAAATAGGACTTGACATTAATAAGCTAATGGTTCCTACTCCTCCCGCCGAAGGTGATGCAACTGCTTTAGCAAACTATAGAAGCAAAAGCGTTATCAGTAGCTGGTTCAGTTCATTTGGTGATGCGCCGGGTGGTTTTAGCGAAGAACTCAGAGAATTTCAGGTTTCTGTCGGAGGGGAATATTGGTACAATAACCAATTTGCTCTTCGTCTCGGATATTTTTATGAAGACAAAACAAAAGGTGACCGCCGTTACCTTACGACAGGCGTTGGCCTGAAGTATAATGTTTTTGGTTTGAATTTCTCTTACCTGGTGCCAACCGGCAGCGGCGTTAACCGCAATCCTTTATCTAACACATTGCGTTTTTCAGTAGTGTTTGATTTGGATGGTAGTAATAATTCTGGCAGCGATAATAATTAATAACCAGATGGTTTTATGATACAGCGTTCCAAATAATGCGGAACGCTTTTTTATTTTAAGATATTTGTATTTCAAAAAAAGTTATGAACTCTTACCGCATAGGTTTTGGAATTGATTTTCACCAATTGACCGAAGGCAGATCTTTCTGGCTCGGAGGTGTGAAAATTCCGCATTATAAAGGAGCAGTAGGTCACAGCGATGCTGATGTGTTGCTTCATGCCATCTGTGATGCCATGCTGGGGGCTGCCGGTCTCGGCGATATCGGCGTTCATTTTCCTGATACTGATCCCGAATACAAAAACATTGATAGCAAGATTCTTTTACAAAAAACAATTGACCTGGTCAGGCAACAACATTATTCTCTTGTAAATATTGACAGCACTGTTTGTCTTGAGTTGCCAAAGATCAGGCCTTACATTGATTCTATGCGCAAAGTGATTGCTGCTATAGCCGGAATAAAAGAGGATGAAGTGTCAGTAAAGGCCACGACTACGGAAAAAATGGGATTTGCGGGAAGAGAAGAAGGATTGATCGCTTATGCAACTGTGTTGCTTCAAAAAGTTGGCAATTTGTAAACTTTTTCACCTTAAACTACCGCATTATCTTTGCCGGAATGTCAACTATCGAAGTCAAAGTAGTAAATACTTCCACTAATCCTTTGCCTGAATATGCTACAGCAGGTTCTTCGGGAGTGGATATAAGAGCTTATTTGGAGGTATCCAAGATATTAAAACCGTTTGAAAGAGCGTTGATCCCTACCGGTTTGTTTGTCGAAATTCCAGACGGTTATGAAATTCAGATACGTCCCCGAAGCGGTTTGGCGATCAAGCAAGGCATTACCTGCCTGAATACACCCGGTACCATTGATGCTGACTATCGGGGAGAAATTAAGATAATATTGATCAACCTTTCTCAGGAAGAACAGGTCATTCAGCCGGGCGACCGGATCGCACAAATGGTGATCCAGCACGTTGAAAAAATAAAATGGCAACCTGTCGATTTTGTAACTGAAACTACAAGAAATCATGGAGGCTTTGGTCATACAGGCAGCCGTTAAAATGCAAGTCATGAATAAAACCTTGATAAGTGTTCTGTTATCTGTTTCATTTTTTGTAGCCTGCCGGTCGACGAAAAAAATTCAAACAGCTATCACCGGCGTTAAAAAAGATACCACTGCTGTAGTGATAGTGCCGGATCACGATGCTCATACCGATTCTCTCAATTATATCAAAGAGACCTATAATGAAATTGAAAAGCAAAAGATCAATTTCAAAACTTTTTCCGCTAAGGTGAATGTAGATTATGTTGGCGGAGATGATAAAAATTATAATGTCAATGCTTTTGTACGCATGTATAAAGACAGTGTGATCTGGATATCAGTGAATTCTTTTTTTGGAATGGAAGCCATGCGGGTACTCATTACAAAAGACTCTGTAAAATTACTGGACAAGCAAAATAAAAAATTTACAGCACGCAGTGTGGCCTATTTGCAGGACGTAACTGCCTTGCCACTGGATCTTACTTCATTACAACAACTAATCATCGGCAACCCTGTTTTTCTTGATAGTAATATCGTTTCTTATAGTAGGAGCAGCAATATGATCTCGTTATTAAGCATTGGAAACTGGTTTAAGAATTTGATCACTGTTAATGAAAATGATAAGAACCTGCAACATTGTAAACTGGATGATGTAGATGTGAATCGTAATCGCACCTGCGACCTGACCTATTCAGATTATGAAAATAAAAGAGGTCCAAACTTTTCAACAAATCGTAAGATCACCGTAGCAGAGAAATCAAAGCTGGATGTGCGACTCGATTTCAAGCAATATGATTTTAATGAAACGTTAAGCTTCCCGTTCCCTGTCCCGGAAAAATATAAAAGAAATTAACCAATAAAATTTATTTTGCATACTGCCGTTATACGGTAACAGACCCTAATCCTGAATTTAATTTCTGATAGCTATGATCAAAAGAATTATTATTTACGTACTCGCAATTTTCGGTTTTCTGAGTTCTCTTTCCGCATATGCTCAGCAGGATAAAGCTGAATTGGAAAAAGAAAGGCAACAACTCCAAAAAGATATTCAGGAAATTCAAAGTCAATATGACCAGGTAAAAGGTAAGACCAAACAAAGTGTGGCGCAATTGAATATACTTAACCGGAAGATCGCCCTGCAGGAAAGATATATCAACAATATCAATCGGGAGCTGAGAATGATAGATGATGATATTTACAAAAGCAATCTTGAAATATTTCGTTTGCAAAAGCAACTTGACACTTTGAAAGCGGAGTATGCCCGCAGCGTTGTTTATTCATATAAAAACAGGAGCTCTTATGATTACCTGAATTTTATTTTTTCAGCAGGCAGTTTTAATGATGCATTAAAAAGGATCGGGTATCTCAAAAGTTACCGCACCTACAGGGAAAAACAAGTCAGCACCATTCTTGAAACACAACAACTGATCGCAAAAAGAAAAGAACAGCAATTGGGAAGGAAGGAACAAAAGAACAGTGCTCTCGGAAACCAGACCAAACAAATGGAAGTGCTATCAGAACAGAAAAAAGAAAAAGATGCCGTAGTATCAAAGCTGAAATCCCAGGAAAAAGACCTGGAAAAACAATTGGCGGCAAAACGAAAAAGGGATAACGATCTTAAAAGTTCTCTTGCAGCTATTGTAAGAAGGGAAGTGGATCTGGCAAAGAAAAAAGCCGATGATGAAGCAAAAGCAAACGCTGCTACAAATGCTAATGTAGCAGCAACCAATCCATCCGGCTCTATTACTAATGCCACAACTATCAAAACAACTTCATCGGGAAGTTATCTTGATTTAAATGCTACAGACGTACGGTTGAATAGTGAATTTGCTTTTAACAAAGGCAAATTGCCCTGGCCGGTCGATAATGGATATGTGTGTATTCACTTCGGCCCTTACACTATTGAGGGTACTACATTAAAAGGATACAATCATGGCATCACGATCTGTGCACCGCAGGCGGGGGTTCCTGTAAAATCTATTTTTAACGGAGAAGTAGTAGGAGTGTTCAGCTCAGGCGGTGAAATGAATGTCACTTTGCGACACGGAAAATATTTTACCACTTACAGCAATCTGTCATCGGTAAGTGTGAAAAAAGGAGATGCAGTGAGCACCGGTCAAACGCTGGGCCGGCTTGGCGCAGATGATGAAGGCGGCAGCGGTGGTAAACTTGATTTCTTGCTGATGATAGAAACAAAAGAAGTAAATCCGGAATTGTGGCTGACCCGTCACTAATTTTCATTTTTACAAAAAGCGTTCATATAGTTTTTCATACAGCGGAACGATATTGTGAATGTCAAATATCCGGGCATGTGCCGCAGCTTTTTTCTTGAATGTTTTTAATGTCTCGTCATCTTTAAGAATAGCCAAAACATAACGGGTCATTGCATCCACATCTCCAACTTCAGCCATATAGCCTGTTTCGCCCGGTACATTGATCTCCTTTAATCCGCCAACATTGGTGGAAACAACAGGTACTCCGGCTGCCATTGCTTCCAAAGCAGCAAGACCAAAACTTTCATATTCCGAGGGCAATAAGAAAAGATCACCGATTGCGAGGATATCTTCCATCTGTTCCTGCCTGCCCACAAATTTTATTTCGTCACAAAGATCCAGCTGGCGGCTAAGTTCTTCAGCAGTGGGACGATCAGGCCCATCACCGACGAATAACAATTTTGAAGGGATCACTTTATTCACTTCATAAAAAACTTTTACAACATCAGACACCCTTTTCAATCTTCTGAAGTTGGATGCATGCAACAATATTTTCTCTCCATTTGGTGCAATAGCTTTTTTGAAAGCATCGATAGGTTTTCTATTGAAGCGGGTTACATCCACAAAATTGTAAATGACCTCAATATCTTTTTCAATTTTGAAAGAACGATAAGTTTCATCCCGAAGATCTTCGGACACAGCAGTGATCGCATCGCTTTCATTTATAGAAAAGGTAACTACCGGGGCATACGTTTTATCCCGGCCTACCAGTGTAATATCGGTGCCATGCAAAGTGGTGATGACGGGAATGTGTTTGTTTTCCTTTTCCAGGATTTTTTTTGCCATATATGCTGCCGATGCATGCGGAATGGCATAATGCACATGTAAAAGATCCAGGTTATTATTCTTGATCACATCCACCATCGTACTGGCTAATGCTGTTTCGTATGGGGGGTAATCGAATAGTGGATAAGTAGGCACATGCACTTCATGATAAAAAATATTCGGCACATATACATCCAACCGCACCGGTTCACGGTAAGTGATGAAATGTACCTGGTGGCCTTTTTGCGCCAATGCTTTTCCAAGTTCGGTAGCCAACACACCACTTCCACCGAAAGTGGGATAACAAACAATTCCAATTCTCATAAATTAATTTTTCAATAAGGCAAACTCTAAGGTAAACACTTAAAACCAATAGAAGTTTACCGTTTGTCTTAAATATTTGTTTTCCGAATCGCAGATTGGTTTATTTTTATCTAAAATCAACCAAATGACAAAACTTATTTCTGCAGCAGTACTTTTTTTTATTTCAGCACATCTCTTTGCACAGAATGAAGACTCCCTGTTTATCCGTCGCATTGCCGATGAAATACTTGTCAATGGAAAAGCATATGACAATCTTCATTACCTAACAAAAAAGATCGGAGGAAGATTATCCGGTTCGCCTCAAATGGTAAAAGCAGAGCAATGGGGGTTAAAAACTATGCAGGAAAGCGGCGCTGATAAAGCATGGCTGCAGGAATGCATGGTGCCACATTGGGTAAGAGGCGGACAAGATAAAGCACTGGCAACATATAATGGCTCGGTAAAAAAAGTCTTAGATGTAACTGCATTGGGAGATTCGTATGGTAGCGGCCCGAAAGGTGTGAGTGCAGATGTGTTAGAAGTAAAAAATTTCGATGAACTGGAAGCAAAAAAGGAAGAGGTAAAAGGAAAAATTGTTTTTTATAATTATCATTTCAATCCAACATTCATTCACACATTTGAATCATATGGTGATGCGGTGCGGTATCGTGGTGCAGGCCCAAGCCGGGCTGCCAAATACGGTGCTGTTGCAGTTATTGTCAGAAGCATGAGTCATAGTACAGACAATAATCCTCATACAGGTGCTACAAGATATGATACTACATATCCAAAAATACCTGCAGTAGCGATCGGTTTGCAGGACGCAGACTGGCTCGATGCGCAATTACAAAAATCATCGGTGAAAGTTTCGCTCACTACCAATGGACATTTTTTACCGGATACTATCGGCGATAATGTGATCGGCGAATTAACAGGTTCTGAATTTCCGGATCAATATATAACTGTAGGTGGACATCTAGATTCATGGGACCTGGCAGAAGGAGCACATGATGATGGAACCGGTGTAACGCAAACCATGGAAATTCTCCGGACTTTCAAAGCGCTTGGATATAAGCCAAAACATTCCATTAGGTTTGTTTTATTCATGAATGAAGAGAACGGTTTGCGTGGCGGAACAAAATATGCCGAAGAAGCAAAAGCAAATAATGAAAAACACATTTTTGCATTGGAAAGTGATGCAGGTGGCTTTACACCAAGAGGATTCAGTTTCGGCGGATCGCCGGAGCAAATGGAAAAAGTTAGAAGTTGGATACCGCTTTTTTTACCGTACGGTGTGTATGAGATCAATAAAGGCGGTGGCGGTGCCGATGTAAGTCCGTTAACAAGAGTATTAGGTACGCCGGCTGGAGAATTGTCTCCCGATTCACAACGTTATTTTGATTATCATCATGCCCGCAATGATGTATTTGAGAATGTGAATAAAAGGGAATTGGAATTAGGCGCTATCAATATGGCGGCGTTTATTTATCTGGTGGATAAGTATGGATTATAAATTATAGGAGCAATTTTTCAATTGCTGCATGAACAGATGCGAAAGGAAAGGCGCTTAGCTCTTTTTCCATCTGTTTTTTTATTTCCTCCGTACAAAGATTACCGATACTTCCTTCGTGTGTGTGATGAATTGAGGTATCGTATTTGAATTTCCCGGCTTCAATATCAAGACCGACTTTTTTATAGGCATCACGGAAAGGCATTCCTTGATTCACCAATTTGTTTACTTCTTCTACGCTAAATAGATATTTGTATTTTTCGTCAGTAAGAATATCTTTTTTGATCTCGATATTGCTCAACATCAATCCTGTCATTTCAATACAATTTTTCAATGTTTTAAATGCAGGAAATAAATGTTCTTTCAATAATTGCAGGTCACGGTGATAACCGGAGGGGAGATTGGTGGTCATCAGCATGATCTCATTTGGTAATGATTTTACCTGATTACAATGAGAACGGATCAATTCAAATACATCCGGATTTTTTTTGTGTGGCATGATGCTGCTGCCGGTTGTCAACTCAGGAGGAAAACTGATAAATCCGAAATTTTGATTCAGATACAAGCAGGCGTCCATGCTTAATTTCGAAAGCGTGTCAGCTATATTTGCCAAAGCCATTGCTACAATCCGCTCAGTTTTTCCTCTTCCCATCTGTGCATAAACAACATTATAATTGAGATCTTCAAAACCTAATAATTCTGTGGTCAGTGTCCTGTTGATTGGAAATGAAGAGCCATATCCAGCCGCAGAACCTAAAGGGTTTTTATTTACCACATCATAAGCAGCTTTCAAAGTGATCATATCATCCACCAAACTTTCTGCATAAGCGCCAAACCATAAACCGAAGGAAGAAGGCATGGCTAATTGAAGATGAGTATAACCCGGAAGCAGATGATCTTTGTATTTTTCACTTTGCGATTGCAATAATTCAAAAAGTGGTTGCACCGATTTTACCAATTGTTCGTTTTCATTCCGCAGAAAAAGCTTTACATCAACAAGAACCTGGTCATTCCTGCTTCTCGCAGTATGAATTTTTTTTCCAATGGCGCCTAATTTTTCGGTTAGCAGCAATTCTATTTGTGAGTGGACGTCCTCAATATCATTTTGAATGTTGAATGTTGAATTTTGAATGGAACTATAAATATTTTTTAGCTCTTTTATTAGCGTTGCAGATTCATCTTTAGTAATCAATCCCACTTCAGTCAGCATTTTTGCATGAGCGATAGAGCCTAACACATCAAATGGCGCTAATTGCAAATCAAATTCACGATCGTTGCCAACAGTGAATTGTTCTACTTCTTTTAAAGAATCAATATTTTTTTGCCACAATTTCATAGTATCTGCTCCAGTAGTTTTATATATACTTCGATCCCTTCTTTGATTTCATCCACATAAATATACTCATCTGCCGAATGACTGCGGCCGGAATCTCCGGGACCTATTTTTAATGAAGGGAAAAACATCAAAGCTTTGTCCGATGTAGTAGGAGAACCATAATAGCTTCTTCCTAAACTTAGTCCTGCTTTTACCAACGGATGATCCATCGGAATAGAAGTAGAACGTAAACGAAAACTTCTTGCTTTCACTTCGCTTTGTATATTTTCCTTGATCACTCCTAATATTTCTTCGAATGTATAAAATTCATTTACCCTGACATCCACAACAAATTTGCATTGTGCCGGGACTACATTGTGTGCCTTGTTATCTGTTTCGATAACTGTTACATCCATATTTACAGGGCCAAGTAACTCAGAAACTTTTGGAAAGTTATAAGACGTGAACCAGTTAATATCTTTTATGGCTTTGTAAATAGCATTTTCTCCTTCTTTTCTTGCTGCATGTCCAGCTTTTCCTCTTGCTATGCAATCCAACACCATCAATCCTCTTTCGGCAACTGCCATCTGCATTTGAGTCGGCTCTCCGACAATGGCGCAATCGATCGGACCTATTTGTTTCAGCAAAACTTCAATTCCATTAATACCGGAGATCTCTTCTTCTGCAGACGCAGCCATGATAAGATTGTACTTAAGGTTTTCCTTATCGTAGAAATAAAGGAAAGTAGCGATCAGTGAAACCAAAGAACCTCCTGCATCATTGCTGCCAAGTCCATACAATTTGCCGTCTTCAATAACAGGGTTAAATGGATCTTTGCTGTATTGCGAATTTGGTTTTACCGTATCGTGATGTGAATTCAATAATAATGTTGGCTTGCTGTCATCAAAGAATTTATTTTTTGCCCACACATTATATAAGTGCTTTTGAGCAGGAATGTTTTTTTCTTTAAAGAAATGCTCCAGTATTTCCGATGTTTTATCTTCTTCCCTGCTGAAAGACGGAGTGGCGATCAGTTTTTTTAACAAACTGACCGCTCCTTTGTATAATGTATTTATAGTCTCAGGATTCATTGCTGATCACAGTTCCTGTTTTACCTTCAATTAACTGATTTAATTCCTCTGCTTTCCCTATTCTTACTTTTTTTACTCCACTGTTTAATGCAGCAAATGCATTGTCTAGTTTAGGGATCATCCCGGCAAATATTTTCTTCTCCTCTTTCAATTGCCGGTATTTTTCCGGGTTGATATTTTGAATGGCAGATGAATCATCATTTAGATCCAGCATCACACCTTTCTTTTCAAAAGTATAGATCAACTCTGTTTCATACAAACCGCTCATCGCTTTTGCAATTTCTTGTGCAATCGTGTCAGCGTTGGTATTTAGCAATTGTCCTTTGTTGTCGGCGGTGATAGGAGCAACGACTGGTGTCAATTCATTATCAAGGCAATCTTTCAATAATGAGATGTTTATTGTATCAATATCACCTACAAATCCGTAATCCAAAGTGGGATGTTGTCTTTTATGTGCTAAAATAATGTTCCCGTCTGCACCACAAAGCCCGATGCTGTTGCAATTAAAAGCCTGCAGCCGGGCAATAATATTTTTATTGATATAGCCTGCATACACCATTGTAACGATCTTCAATGTTTCTGCATCAGTGATCCGTCTCCCTTCCACCATTTGCTGGGGAATATTGAGCCGCTCCGCCAATTGCGTTGCCAGTTTTCCTCCTCCGTGTACTAATATTTTAGGTCTTTCAATTGCAGCAAAGGATTGCAGGAAAGATGAAAGCTTTGCTTCATCATCTATTATATTTCCGCCGATCTTTATAATTAACAATTCAGCCATATAGCAATCAAACTATCAATTTGATTTTAGTATTTCACTAAGCACAGCCTGTGCAGCCCAAACCCTGTTGCCGGCTTGTTGTGTCACAATGCTTATCGGACTATCGAGTATCTCATCGCTGAGTTCGACATTTCTTCGAACCGGCAGGCAGTGCATCACTTTCGCATTATTGGTTTGTGATAATTTTTCTTTTGTCAGCATCCATTCAGGATCGTTACAATAGATTTTCCCGTAGTCTGTATAAGTGCTCCAGTTCTTCACGTAAATAAAATCTGCATCCTGTAATGCTTCCTGCTGGTTATGGGTAATAGTTGCTCCTTTGGTGAATTGTTCACCCAGTTCGTAATCTTCCGGATGAGTTATCACAAAATTGGCGTTTCCCCATGCATTGATCCATTGGGAAAAACTGTTGGCTACACATTGAGGCAACGGCTTCACATGCGGAGCCCAGGTCAAAACGATCTTTGGCTTTTTTAATTTTGACTTTTGAATTTCTTCTGTAATTGTAACTACATCAGTTAAACTTTGCAACGGATGAAGTGTTGCACTTTCCAAACTCACAATCGGAATTCCAGCGTATTTGATGAATTGTTTTATGAACAGCTCGCTGTAATCATCCTCACGATTCTTCAGCGAAGGGAATGTGCGGATAGCGAGTATGTCAAAATATTTTCCCAATATCGGCGCTGCATCTTTTACATGTTCCACAGTACTGCCGCTCATGATGGCCTCATCTTCAAATTCCAATGCCCAGCCTTCCTGGCCCACATTAAAAACTATAGCTTCCATTCCCAGGTTTTGCGCAGCGATCTGCGTACTTAGTCTTGTACGCATACTTGGATTTAAGAACAAACAGCCAATGCGTTTATTGGCACCAAACGCTTTGTCTTTTAAAGGATCACTTTTGTAAGCCAGTGCTTTTAGTACCAAAGTATTGATGTCTTTTACATCATTAACTGAAACAAAATTTCTCATTATTGATTTACCGCATTTTCAGTGGAAACAAGATTTTGGACTTCTTCTTTTATCGAATCAATGAACTGCTCTGCATCTCTTTTCTTTAATGCTAAAGAGGGTAGCAAACGAATTACATTCGGCTTTGATTCTCCTGTAAATATTTTCTGATTCCACAATAGGTTTTTTCGCAGATCTTTTAATTCCCCGGGAACATCAAACCCGATCATTAATCCGCGGCCTCTTACATTTTTCAATTGGGGAATGTTTTCCAACTCATCTTTTAAATATTTTCCTACCATCACGGCATTGCCCATCAGCTTTTCTTCTTCTATCACTTCCAATACGGCTAATGCTGCTGCACAAGCCAAATGATTTCCACCGAAAGTGGTTCCCAATATAAAATGTTTGGGTTTGAAAATGGGAGAAACGATAATTCCCGCAACAGGGAACCCATTGCCCATTCCTTTTGCCATTGTATAAATATCTGCATTCACGCCGGCGAAGTCGTGACTAAAGAATTTTCCGCTTCTTCCGTATCCGCATTGCACACTATCGGCAATATATACAGCACCATGTTCATCACAAAGGCTGCGGATTTTTTGTAAAAAAGATTCTTCGGCAACATTAATACCACCTACGCCTTGTATGCCTTCAATGATAACAGAAGAAATCTGTTTGCCATTTTTTTCAAAACAATCTTCCAATGCCTGCTCGTCATTTAACGGAAGAAAGATCACATTATCAGTTTCATTTACGGGAGCAATGTAATTTTTATTATCTGTCGCAGCAACTGCTAATGAAGTTCTTCCGTGGAATGATTTACTGAAAGCAATTATTTTTTTCCTTCCATTATGAAAAGAAGCGAGTTTCAATGCATTCTCATTGGCTTCTGCGCCTGAATTACAAAGGAACAAACTGTAATCTTCCTTACCGGAAACTTTCCCAAGCTTTTTTGCCAACTCAATTTGCAATGGGATTTTTACTGAGTTGGAATAAAAAGCAATTTTTTCCAGTTGTTCTTCAATACGTTTTACCCAATGCGGATGCGTATGACCGATGCTGATCACCGCATGCCCGCCATAGAGGTCAAGATACTGGTCGCCCTTGTCATCCCACACATAAGAGCCTTTTGCTTTTACAATAGTTACGTCATTGATAGGGTAAACGTCGAAT
>DASZXQ010000039.1:0-16348 GCA_035545755.1 Chitinophagaceae bacterium
ATATTGCATCACCGCTTTAAAAACTGCCAGCCTCAAAGGATTGGGATTGTAATATTGTCCCGATTTCAATAATCCCATATTCTGACGATTTATGAAAAGAATAATGGAAAGATGATATTGCGGCACTACAACGATACTCGTTCCGGTGAAACCGGTATGACCAAAAGTCCCGGCAGGACCATCTTTCATAAATGAATTGGTGCTGTCCATCATCCAGCCAAGACCATTATGAAAACGATCTTCCACAAAAAAAGAATCAATAACAGACGAAGTAATGAATTGTTTATTGCCCAGGTTCCCTTTGTGCATCAGCATATCCACCAGCTTCTGTACATCATCTGCAGTGGAAAATAAACCTGCATGACCTGAAATGCCTTCGAGGGCATACCAGGCATTGCCATCATTCACCTCTCCTTTCAATACATAGTTCCTCCATCCGTTCCATGATGCAGGATCAATTTCTTTCACCGTAAAACCCAAAGAAGAATCATAGACCATCCTTTTTTCATAAGGATTGCCCAATGAAGTGGCGGCAATGTTGGCGGTTCTTCCATGCTGCAATGGCTTATACATCGTATGCGTCATGCCGAGCGGAATGAAAATATTTTTTTTTACAAATTCATCTAATGTAAGTCCGGAGACTTTTTCAACGATCTCACCGAGCAACATAAAACCAAGATCGCTGTAACTGCGGCGCTGGCCCACCGGGTATTTCAGCGGCAAGGCATGAATGAGATCATAAGTAGTTTGTCTTTTTGAAGAGCGATAAAACAAAGGATACCATTCGATCAATCCGGCAGTGTGTGTGAGCAGGTGTCGGATGGTGATAGCGCTTTTCGGTAAGGTATCGAAACCGGGAATATACTTACTGACAGGATCGTCTATATGGATCAGTCCCCGATCCACGAGCAGCATGATAGAGGTAGTGGTGCCGATAACCTTGGTAAGTGATGCCATATCGAACAATGTTTCCGTATTCATCTTTGGCGTATGCAATAGCAGGTGGTGCCGGAAATCATATTTCTGTGAATAGCCATAGGCCTTTTTGCAAATGATATTCCCAATTTGTTTGATCTCTATCACAGCGCCGGGGATCAGTTCATGAGTCACAGCGCCATTGAGAATGCTGTCAATCGTTGCGATCAATGCTGTTCTTTTATTTGCAGGAGGCTGCGCATTGACTGTAGCAGCAAAGAAATAAATTAAGAACAGTATTCCTGAAAATGATCTCATGATGAGTAAAGAGTAAACGCTTTGATAAAATGATATGTAATATAGGAATAGTGTGGGACACTATTCAGCATTAAGAAATTCTGTTGCCCTTGAGACCTTTTGTTTCGGGAGCATAAAATAAAGAAAGAACAAAAAGTATTTAACCTGATGAATTATTTAAAATACTTCATCATATTACCAGCCACTTTGTCCGTATCACCCGAAAAGTGATGGCTGCCGGGAAGAATTTCCAATACAAAATTTTTTACCTGTACCGTTTTTGCCGGGAAATAGGCCATATCATCTTCTCCCATTATGACAACAGTGCGGGGAACATTCATCTTATTGATCGCTGCCACTACATCCATGCTTCTTTTTGTATGGCCCCCGAAAATATCGGTCCAATGAATTTCAAAATCAGTAGAACCTGAAGGCGCTAATAAAATCACACTTAGCAGTTTTTTTTGTATTGAATCAGGCAATTTGTTTACAATAAAGGGCATTACATCTGCACCGAATGAATATCCCACCAGCACCAGCCGCTGATTTTGCCTGTTCTTAAATATTTTTCCCAGGTAAGATAAAATAGCTGATGCAGTTTCTTCCGGAGTCTTTTTATCCCAGAAATAACTTCTTGCATTGATAGCTGTAACCCCGTAACCGCCCTTGTTCAATGCCATGCAGAGATCCGTTGAGAACCGGTTAAACCCTCCATCGCCACTGATATAAAGCACAAAGGGATTGCCCGCATCAGCATTCCATTCTTTTACCGGCAATGCATTGGATTGAGCGGAGAGCACAAGAGGGAAAAGAAAGGATAACAGATAAATAAAAAAATATTTCTTCATGGTTTCATTACCTGGTTTATTGCAATGGGCAATTGCAGCAGATCAAAATCATTGTCGTACACCAAATATTTATTTTCCCAGATGGTGGCATATTTTTCTTTGAATTCCCGCAGGCCTTTGTAATGCTGAAAGCGTTTTATTTTATCGGCAGCGATCTTGATGATCTGTTCAGCGGTGTTATCCGGCTCGGTGATCCCGGTCAGGGGAACCATTCCGAGGTTCAGGTATAACTTGTTCTTTTCTTTAGCATAGCTGATCAGCTGTATAATAAGTGCATCCATGGCGGCGCCGGGTGCATCGTTTGTTTTGCGGATCAGATCATAGGTGCATTCATCTTCGGTATAATCAGGGATTATATTCAAAAAAGCTTTGACATTCCCGTTTTCATCACTGAGTGTGATGATATCCTGGCTCTTTAATTCATTCTGATCAAACATGCCCTGCGAAAAAATAAATTCTCTTTTCCCCCTGCTTTCCAGCCATTCATCGGACACTTTTTTTAATTCTGAAAGGAAGCCGGCTTCATGCGGGGCGTTATGAACGGTGGTAGTAAATCCTTTTTTCTGAAGGCTGTTCAATCCATTACGCAACGATTTTTTATCTCTTCCTTCCAGGTTGAATTTACCGATCTCCAGGATGGCTTCCTGCCCGATCATCAGTTGTTGCTTCTTTAACTGGTTGAACCAGGGTATACTGTTTTCATCCACGCGGTAAAAAGCCGGCTTGAGTCCCATTTTCCGGCATTGCAGGTCAAATTCCTTTAATACTGCAATTTTATGTTCCGGTGCACAAACCGGTTCTTCCAGCACAATTGCAAAACCACCGGAGATGCGGTAGGCAATGAACGCATCATGCAGGTCAGAAAAGAAAAAAAGTTTGTCTTTGTATAATTTAAAATAATCAACAGCAGAAGTTCCGAATTCACTCAGCAGGAATGCGGCTTTTTCCTTGTAATTATTTTCCAAAACATGTTTACCAAGATTGGGGCGTATGAGCATGAAGAGGAAAAAACCCCAGGTCATAAACCCAAGAACTCTTATGAGCCATACAAACTCATGGCCAAACCTGGTGAGTGGATGCAAGGTATCATCATTGGCCAGCAAAAAACTTTTGAATGTATGGAGCAATGACTCCTTCCAGCTAAAGTCAACGCCGAAATGTTTTTTATCAATGAAATAAAAGCTGATGAATCCGAACAGGGCTACTGCCACTATACTGATGAGGGCCGTTTTCATTCCTGACCGGATCCATTTTTTGCTGCTATGTATGCGGTATTGCGAAGCGGTGGTCAGTAATACGATGACCGTGACAGCAGCTACGATAGCTTCTTCGTAATCGAGGGCTTTTGTCAAATGCCCGATCAGTGACAGTACAGAAAAGGTCAATGCCAGTATCCATGCATTGCGCAATCCGCGGAAAAGAAATGCAGAGGTGACCAGCAGGGCAAGACCAATAAACAACACTGATAAGTTAGAAGCATGAATGGTTGCCAGAGGAAGATATTCACGGAGTAAATGCAGGCGGTTATTCAATGGAGGAGTTACAGCCGAAATGATATTGATGATGCCTAAAGCAAAAGTGAGCAATACAGGCGCCGCACGGAAAAATAATTTTCTGCCTACCCAAGCAAAGGAAACCAACCCAGCCAGCAAGGGCAACCAGAATTCAAAGATCCTGTAGAGAATAGTAATGGATAAAGCATCCACAGAACTATAGCCATATTGCTGCAGCACATAGACCATGGAAAGCTCCACCGCACCCAGGCCACGCAGGAAAGGCGAGATCACCATCATCAGGATGGAAATGATATAAGCGCCGGCTGCAGCGCCGAAGGAACCCGGTACGCCCAGCGCCAGCATGGCAATATAAATATGGATCATGCCGGAAAGTTCTACGCCGATAGAATAGCCCACTGCCCCATAAAATTTTTTTTGATTGACGTTGGCGGCGAATAATTCATTCAATGTTGGGGTGAAGGAAGGGAAGCGCTTATCGATCCAATTAAATAATTTTCCTTTTTTCCTGATGGCTCTTACGATCAGTACCAGCAAAGAGATGATGAGCAATACAGCGATGAGGCCGATCCATGAATTTTTAAAATGATCGGTGGCAAGTATGGTGATGATGATGACGGGCAGGCCCGCCAGGAATACCGTTAGCAATCCTGCAAAACCATAAAGGCCGCTGGCCTGGTGCACATGAATTTTATTGAAACCGGCTTTACGGATCTGCGAAGGTGAATAAGCGAGGGCACTGACTCCGCCCGCAGGCAAAAAAACACTGATGAAATTCCTTTTCAGGAAGAGCACCACGGCTTTGCCCCATTGCAATACCAGGTCAATGGCGGCAAAACATTTTTTATACATTCCCGCCTGCAGGAAAATATAAAGTACCGTGACAATAAAACCGGTGATCACCCAAAAAGGATTTGCCTGCCGGATCTGGGGAACGATGGCATTCAATTCTTTTCTTTCGCTCCTGAAAAATACAATGGCGAGCAGCAGCATCAGCAATGCCAGTATCTCTCTCCAGGATGATAACACTGAAAATGAACGGAACTTATTTTTTTTACCAGCACTCATGTTGACTAAAGAACCTGCAAGTTATCAATTACCTGAAGATCCAGTTAATGGTACTGTAAAAAATAATAAATATTTCCGCCGGAATGAATTCTATAAATGATATAGGAATATTGTGGGGAATTATTTTGTGGCCAGCGTTTGTACTTCCTGGCATCGTCTGTTGCTACGCTCAGTTCGTGGTTCCGGTTTCATGGCATCTTAATCTTCTATTAAAGTAGTTTATTCTAAAAATGGTTCGTGAAGACACGAACCAAGGCAAAAGTTGAAAACCTTTTTACCACATAGGAACATAGATTCATAGGAGCACATAGTTATTTCCGAAAGTAGTTAGTGAGAATACCAAGCAAGACGGAAAAAATTATTTCAACAACACCATTTGCCCTATATGATAAGCCATATGACTGGTGCGATTGATAATAATATTCAGTTTGTTCCGGTGCGGTTCTTTTGCAAAATCCTCGGGTGAAACTGCTGTATGCTTTTCAAACCATTGTGCAGTAGTAGTGGCTTTTATGCCTTCATTCAGCTTTGCATTCACAGCTTCAAGATCTCGTTTTAACTCTGCCACTGACGGCAGATCATTGGTTGAACTGTCAGGATTTGCTACAAACAGCGGATAGAGTTCAGGAAATAATCTTTCACCGAAATCTAACAGCGGGATCATGCGATCACTTACTGCCACCAAATGACCGAGCAGATAAATTCCCCTGTTGCGGCCGGGTGCAATTTCTTTCTGTAGTTGCTCATCGGACAATTCATTCAATAATTTATTGAGCTCATTATTCTGAGCATCCCATGCAGTGAGCGACATTTTTACCAGAAGGTCCAGTTCGTTGGTTTGTGTTTCCATTTCATTATTTGTTTGACTGTAAATTTAAGAAAGGAAAAATTGGCAAGGGAACTGAGTAACAGCAACCACGGCGAAAAAGTAATCTTTTTACCACATAGACACAAAGGCACATAGATAGACATAGATTTTTCTGATGGCGATTGTTGAAGATATCAAGCATAGCAGGGTATCCGATGCCTTATAAGAAGATTTCATGCTCCGGGATTAACGCTACTATGATTTGGAACAATAGCAGCGATGATGGAGTTATCGTAAAACTTCGAAAAACAAGTACAATTACTAAAAAGTGCTACTCAGGTGCTACTATATAGGGAGTAGATAGGGAGTATCTATGCTCCATCCATACTCCAACGTGGACGAAAAGGTGTGGAAACACGATATGAACAGGTGTAGAAACCGGATTGTTTCATAAGAATTAAAAAGGAAATTTTGAGGAGGCGACAGTGTTGAATTAAAATACTGCGCAGCCCAAGCAAGCGCTTAGAAGAAATAAAATATCAAATCATCAATAAAAGCAACGGCACATACCTGTCTTTATGCCAAAGAAAATACAGCTAAGTGAGAATGAAAAAGAGCAATTGCTTACACTGGAACGACAGATGCTCGAAAAGCCGGGCGGTGATTACCATATTGCGGCTTTATCAAAAGCGACAGGGATCAACCGATACAAACTCTTTTATGGATTCAGGGAAGTAAGCGGAACTTCGATTCACCGGTTTCTTATCGGGGCAAGAATGCAATATGCAAAACAACTGTTGTCTGCTACTGACAAATCCATTAAAGAGATAGCCCGGCTAAGCGGTTATCCGGACCCGGGCAATTTTTGCACGATTTTTAAAAAACAGTTTGGCACTACACCCGGTTCTTTCAGAAAAAATAAAGGCTGCTGATTTCACAAAAAAGAATGCTGATTTCAAACAACAAATATTTGTTTTTGCTTTTTTGGCGCCGGAACTTCATAGTTCTTTAATTTTTATCAATACATACAGGGATTCAAAACAAAGCGAAAGCTATGTTCAGAAAAACCTGTATCAAGAATTTCCCTGTATTAAAGCAGGCACCATCCGATCGGGGGGTAAAGGTGTCCTGCTTTTTTATTTACAGCACTATCTGCAGGAATGCCACGAATGGCACGAATTAAACGAATTACACGAATGAAAGCAATTGAAATAAAATATTCATGCATGAAAACGCCCTCACCGGAGAGGGACAGGCGAAGCCGAAAACCTGTATAAAAGAGTAGGCGAATCGTTAACTAAAATTTTTTTTTATGAAAAAGTTCATGTTCTTACCAGGATTACTGGTAATTGCCGCACTTGTACTCGGATTAAGCGCATTTAAAAAACAAAAACCGACGCCTATTAAGGCATGGTTTGAATGTATTGACCCGTCTCATCCGGCAGATGATGTCAGTTATGATTACCTGTCAGGGCAGTCACCCAGCTGTAATGGCAGCGACCAGGTATGTTCTGTATATGCAGATGTAGCGAATCCAAATGATCCAACTGCTATGTGGCTACCTGTTCAAAATACGACAGGAACATCTGAAAACAGCCTTGAACAATTGGGCGATGCCAGTGATGATTTCACCAGTCAAACTGCAGATGTGAAGTTAGAAGATAATTAATCTGATGTAATGTAAAGAAGGCTGCATAAGCAGCCTTCTTTTTTTATCTTTCATTTTGTTGCATTCCTGTAATTGCAATTACATTAAATGGTATGTAATGCGTGTAGCGATTATCATCAGGCGGTAAAGTATAGAGTTGCCCACTTATTTTTCTCGTTAATGTTTTTGCGAAACGAACATCTTTGTTGAGCCTTCTTAAATCGAACCATCTAGTACTTCTCAACACCAATTCTTTTCTTCTTTCCGTTAAAATAATACGCAATGCCTGATCTGCATCTGAAGCTGTGAGACGAACAAAAGTTGTTGCCCTCCATCTTGTAGTCAACAAATCATTCAATGCATTCATGGCTTCGGTAACGTTATTGTTTCTTGCCTGGCATTCCGCCTTTATCAAATACATTTCATCCGTTGCAATACCATTAAAGAACGAGGATGAAGTAGTACCGTCGTAGTTGCCTTTAAACCCATAAACACCTCCGGAATTAGCTTTAAAGAAACAGGTCTTTCTTAAGTCATTCTGATCATAAGATTGATATAACAGTGAATCACATTTCCAGTTATTGACGCTGAGCATAGATGCTCCCAAACAAACAGATGAAAAAATAACTTCGGTGTTCCAACGAGTAAAAGGATTAGAAGCCGCTGCATTTAAACTATTATAATCCATCAAGGAGCTATTTAATTGCAAGCAAGAATCAGCATAGTTCCCTGCCTGTACATAATCCTCCATAGCAAGATAAGTTCTTGCCAGCGCCCCGAATGCAGCCGCTTTTGAAGGATGATACACTTCTGTATTCTGTGCAGGCAATAACTGAACAGCCATTCTTAAATCAGACACTATTTGTTGCCAGGTATTTTCTAATGAAGAGCGAACACTCAGTTCATTCACATCTGTACTTAACCTGAGCGGTATTCCTAATTTCTGAGCTGCTGTTGCTTTATTGTAAGGCAAGGCATAATACTGCGCCAACTGATAAAACGCATAAGCCCGAAAAAATAATGCGGAACCTTTTAATCTATTCCAATCCGATATCGTTGCTGAAGTTGGGGTGATTTTATCCAAGGTTTCCAAAGCCAGATTAGCGGCCATTACCGCCCGATACATATATGTCCATTCATTTTTATTCTCTGCATCTTTACTCCATATATAATTATCCTGATTTGTTACGCTCAATGTATTAAAATAGGTATCCGTTACATAAAAGTCATCATCGCCCTGTGAACCAATATAAGGGTATGTTGCATTCATGGTACTATAATTATCCAACAGGGCCTGCACATCCTGTAAGGTGGCAGGAACGACCAGAGACTTATCTGATTTTTCATCCAAATATTTTTTGCAAGATGCCAGTAATAAAACAGTTGCGATTATCATTGTTATTAACTTATTCATAGCAATAGTTTTAAGTGTTTAATGATTTATAACTCCGCTTTTATTCCGAAAGAAAAACTTTTCGGCGGCGGAATGCTGCCCCCATAATCGGGGTCAATGCCTGCTTTGTTTGCTTTCCAGATAATACCGAGGTTGCTGATGTAAGAATAGAGCTGAAGATTTTTAACGGTAACATTTTTTATTTTCAATTTCTCTATCGTCCAGCTAATATTAATATCCTGCAACCTGACCAAATCTCCTTTTTCGACGGTAGCTTCAGAGAAAGCATAAAATCTATCCCTATTAGAATTAGCCGGATAAACCATTGAAGGAACCGATGTGTTTTTTTCATCACCGGGAGCCTGCCAGCGTTTATCATAGTCACTATTGCCGATCCAGGAACTGAAAAGCGATGAATACATGATTGTGTTACGCCGGAAATAGTAATGGAACCTGTATGAAATGTTTGCGGATATACTGAACCGTTTCCATGAAAAAGTATTCAGCAAATTTCCAAAGAGTGGCGGCCTTGTAGTTCCTTTTACTACCAAATCATCCCATGAGTCAGTAGCGACAATACCGGAATAATTTTTTGACTGAACCCCGGAAACAAAACCGATCGGGTCTCCTGTTTGGGGATCCAAACCAGCCCATTTATAGCTAATGAGTGCGTAGGGGTCTTTTCCTTCAATTGGCGAAATAGAATAGCCGGTACCCGGATAATTTCCCTTGTTGCCCGTTTGCAGTAAATAACGAGTGACTTTGTTTGTAACATAGCTAAACAATAAGGTTGCATTCCATTTTATTGTGTTATCAATTACCAGTGCATTCAATTTAATATCCGCTCCCCTGCCGGCCAGGTTTGCGGCATTCATCACAAGCTGTGTTACCCCTGTAGTAGGATCAAGCGGGGCCGGGCTTAAGAGATCGGTTGCTTTTTTAAAATAAAACTCTAAGCTGCCATTTATCCTGTTGTTTGCAGTTGCGAAATCAATCCCGATATTTTTCATTGCTATTTTTTCCCAACGCAAATCAGGATTGGGAGCATTTCGTAATGCCGCATACGGAAGATTGGTAGGACTACCGGCCGGATAATACTGAATGGTGGAGAGTGCGGAAAGCGAAGAGTTGATGTTGCCATTATAACCATACGAAAGCCTCAATTTTAAAAAAGGCAACCAGCTAATATGGTAGAAACTTTCGTTGCTGAGCTTCCAAGCAGCACCTGCCGACCAAAGCGGCACCCATTTCTGATTTGTGTTTACACCAAAAATATTCGAGGCATCTTTTCTTGCGCTGGCCGATATGGTATATGTTTCTTTATAACTATATGCTGCATTTACGTAAGCCGACACATAGCGATCCAATGATTGAGAAAGGTCTGTTTGATCGGGAACAGATGCCGATCCCCTATTGCCATACAGCGGAAATGAGCTTATATAATCAACATTGGCAAAAGTGAGTAAATTATCATCGTACCCGTATAGCTGTATGAGTTGAAAATTATTTTGCAGTTGTCTTGTTTCAAACCCTGCCACTGCATTGATCGCATTTTTATTATTCCATTTTTTATCTGCCGATACCTGAGCCCGCAGCGAATAGGCAGACAGCAAACCATTGGTTTGATCCAGGATGCCTCCCAATGGAATGTTTCTTGTTATTGTGTTACCTGTAACCTGTGAATACAAATTAATCAGGGATCTTGCTGCGTAAGTCTGCTGGCTAAAATAATTGTGTGCAGACTGATCGGCTCTTTCATATTGCGCCTGCGCTTCTGCTGTAAGAAAATCATTGATCCTGTATTTCAAGGAAAGCCTTGCGGTAATATCCTGCCCGACGGTGTGATTATCGGCCAGGTTAATTTCATCCAAGGGTTTGTATTTCCAATCGAGTAATAAACTGCCGCCGGTAGTATCTATATAGGACAAGCGATAATCTTTTTCTACTGCCAGGGCATTTCCATTATCATCCGCTAAACGGGCATAAGGATAAATTGCACTTTTACCGCCACCGGGTATTATACTTCCAATTCCATCATTCACCGATTTGCTCCATGCGTAGTTAACAGCAGCCTGCACTTCGAGACCGGGTAATGGTTTGAAAGACGATAAAGAATATACGGTAAACCTGTCGCCGGCATTACCTATAATACTATTAAGATTTTTGTCGTACCCGATATTCAATATATAATTTATGGTTGCATTACCGCCTGAAAGACTTAGCGAAGTTTGTTTTAACGCTGCGCTGCGATATAAGTATTCCAGGTAATCATTTCGTACATCATGTTTGCTCAATGAAGTAATCATATCATCCGCCTGTGCCGGTGATAACTGACCGCTTCTCTGTTTCAGCAGTATTTCCACAACGGGAGACAATACATAGTACATAGGATAAGGCAACTGATTATCATAATAGCCTTTATCAAACAAATATTTTTCCACTTCAATAAAAGAAGCTGCACTCATAAAACCAGGGTCATGAAACAAAGGCGGTTTCTGGCTGACCGTAATGTTATCATTGACCGACAAACGGGCCGGCTGATTGTAACGACTTTTTTTAGTAGTAATTACAATAACGCCGTTGCCCGACCTTGCGCCCCAGATAGAAGATGCGGCTGCATCCCGCAAGACCGTTATGCTTTCAACATCGTTGGGGTTGATGTTTGAGATATCGCCCTCGTAAGGAAAGTTATCTACCACGATAAGTGGCTGGGTGCCGGAACGCAATGTGCTCAAGCCCCGTAAAAAAAGCGAAGGCGCTGCATCAACTTTTGAAAAGAACAAGCCATTTGTGACACCATCCAAACGACTGATGATGTCTGTACTGACACTTCTATTCAATAAACCGTTATCTATTTTTTCAAAAGAACCGGTGGCTCTTTCTTTTGCCATTTGCTGATACCCGGTATTTACTATTACTTCATTTAATAGTTTAGAAGCATGTTTTAAAATAATGTTGAAAACAGATTCCGGCCTGGGGATACGAGAAACAATTACTGTTTCAGGCAGGTAACCGACTGCCGATACTATCAATGTGTCTGTAAATTTTATTTCTTTAATTGTAAAGTTCCCATTTGCATCAGTTGCAAAAGAGCGGCCTGTATTTTTAATTATAACCGTTGCAGCGGCAAGGGGCTCATTTTCTTCATTAATCACCCTGGCATTTACGGAAATCTTCTGACACATGCTGAGTAGTGTGCAACAGCATAGAGAAAAGCAGTAGAATAATTTTTTCATTGGAGTTTAGTTTTGCCCCCTTCACCTCACCCCAACCCTCTCCTGAAGGAGAGGGAGGCAAGGAAAAGAAGATGTTAGTGATTTGAATAATTGGTTTGTGTAATGATGAGATATGTAGTATCTCTTTTTTCGATCCGGGTTTGAAGATTGAAATAGGTATTTATATCCGTTCTCACTTTTTCCCAGCACTGTGGCGGCGGTAATGACATAGGCAATATAGCTTCGTAACAAAATGTATTATCTAAATTCCATTGCTCCCGGTAACCCTGAGCATAGATGAATTTATCCCTGTTTACCCCATCCAGTTTTATATATTTCCTGGGATAATAGAGCGGAAGGCCATAAGAGCGCAGGTATATATCAAGCAATGGATAATTAATAAATAAAATCCTTTGCGTAGCTGAGGCACTATCTACCGTATGAACAAACCGGCGAGTGACACCGGGGAGCGAAGAACGAAACCCAGCGGTGTACTGAAGGGCTGCCTCTGAATATTGCGACAAGGCCTGATTGAAAACAAATAAAGGTTGCGAATAATCATAGGTTGTGATGTCGTTCTTGACAGGTAAATGCAACGGCTTACCACTTAACGCAACCTGTACGTTTTTTTCGTTTACATATTCCGCTCCTGTGATCGCTATCACTTTGCCTTTGTATATCCATGCTTCATGAGAAATGAATTGGTGGGGAAACCATTTCTCCAGCAAACTGTCTTCTGCAATAATGGGAAAGCGAAGCTCCCGCCCCAGCCTATTGTTCTTTAAAAAAGAAATCACTCTTTGCTTTGTATCGGAAGTAACCAGAACAATCTGCAAAGCCGGTTTGAATTGCAACTGCAACGAATCGAACCGAGGCAATGCACGAATACAACTGATGCAACCTGTACTCATAAAATCAAGAATGAGCAGTTTGTCTTTGTACTCAGCTATGCTGAATGAAGGTGAGTTATAATTGAGTACATTGTTTAGGGTAACAGCAGGGATATTGTCGTTTACAGCAAAGGGTTGAGCTTTGCCAATAGCGGTACATAGGACTGCCAATAAGAAAGCAGAAAGTTTCATTGCAGTTTAGTTTAAGTCAGAAAAAATGGTTGAGAAAAAATAAGAGTCTTGATTATTTAGCCGCTATACAGGATTTTTCGGCTTGCAGGCAAAAAGTATTTTGTACGAATGCAGAAACGGGAATAAGAATACACGCAAATAGCAGGTGCAATTGCGCTTTAAGTAGAATTCTATTTTAGTACTCTTATACAAAATACAAAAGGGTTGGAAGCCCACCGTTCCTTTGCCGCATGGGACCTAGCAAGCCCATCTTTTCTTTCGAAAAGACCGAACACAAAGTAATAAGTGAGCCCAACCCTATAATGCAATATAAGGCGGGCTTGCCACTTACTCTCGTGTTCGATGAAATTGCTAGGTTTCTGCGACGAGAGATTTTAACGAGACTTCAATATGCTCTGAAGAATCGCCATTAGCTTATTGTGCAATATAATACTTTATATTACATCCACAAGTGGATGTGTATAAATTTTTTTATTTCTCTTTCTTGCTTATCAATGAGGAAAGGGGAAATAATAGAAATAATAATATCCGAATTGGATTTATATATTATAGATAAGGTTCGAGAACTTCGAAACCTTAGGGAAATTTCTCAGACTGCCCTTTCACAATATATGGAACTAGCCGACGGGTTTATCAGTAAAGTTGAAAACCCAAAAGAAAGGGCAAAGTATAGTATTAGGCATTTAAACCTTCTGCCGAAAATTCTGAAAGTTAGCTGGGAGGAATTATTACCAGCCAAACCTTTAAAAAATGACTTGGTAAGAGCCACATACAAAAAAAAGAGTAGAGCTGATGTAAAAAGAGGTGAACAGTTATATGAATTAATAAAAAAAGTGCCTTTGTCCGAAGATGAAATTAAAAAGTACAATAAAGGGTTACTTGATTAATTCAATTGCGCTTACATTTTATTTATAAATTTCTCATAAAGCGGGTCGTTAAAAACTTCTAACTGATATTTATTCTCCACATCCTTAATATTTTGAATTTTCTTTAGGTTATCCATGAAATAATTTATGTCTAAGTTTAAAAAGTCCATCGCCGCATAAGAAGTAGCAGTTGCGTAAGACAAACAGTTGCTCAGAAGCTTTATAAAATGGCCTATGTGAACATCTTTTCGCTGTTTTTCGCTTCGAGATTTTCTTTCTTCGATTATACCTATTCCTGTTTCATCGCCGTGAGCTATATGACTACACATCCGGTATTCATGGGCAAGGCCAATCATCATTTCGAAGGGCTGACCTTTATAGTTTTTCGCTAGAGAAAATAATATTTCAGAAAAAGACCACTTTTGTTCAAGGTTCTTACGATCTTTTCTCTTCCATTTTTGCTTAAGCAGATTTTCATGTTCTTCATTTAAGACTATAGGCGAATGCGCCAATTGCGAAACTTCATCTGTATAATGTTGCAGTTGCTTCTTTGATTGTTCCGAATGCTTGATACAGCTTATTTCGAATAGATCGTCCCAATATTCCCGAAATCTCACCTCCTGCTCACTTTCATCAGGTGCATTTACGATAAACATGAACTTCATTAGTACTTCCAGAACAGATCTGTCAATTATTTCGGCATCCCAAAGTTTATCATTGAGAGCTAAAAGCCAAACTGCTGAAAGCCTTTCTTCAATAAAGCTGACAAAAGGATAAATTTTTTTTGCCTTTGAAATATTGTTGTTTAATCTCAAAAAGAGCTCCCGATTATTTGCATTAATACAGTTATAGTAAGCCTCAACAATAACGGGTTTATCGATTTTCCAATCCATAAGCTGACACAATACTAATTCTTAAATATTTTATCCCTGTGATATTGCAGAAACTCCTCTTTTGGCATAAACCTGTCCGGTTTCAGTATTTCCTTTTCATGGTAAGGGAAAAAGTATTTCTGAAGGACTTTATTCTCAGCATCTTTTAGCAATCTATCTGAAACGATCACCTTTAAATCTGTTGATATTGTTATCAGCCCTTTATCAAATGCTTTGTCATGAAGTGCATTCAGACACAATCCATTCTCAGGGTTCATTCTGTTTTCTTTATCTTTCGACCAAGGAATTATGTGACTGCCAACTAAAAGCTCTTTTATTTTGAGGCCGGTAATGCAACAAGTAGTTTGATAAGAAGACAAGATCATAGACCGGAAAAAATTCTGATTTACTCTTACTTTCACGATTGCATCCCTTTCTTTTCCTTCCTTCGGCAGATCGTAAGTTTCAATCTCAGCCGTTCTTTCAACACTCTCCCCCTTGCATTCAGCCAGTAATTTTTCGCTTTGATAAGAAAGTTCTTCCCAATTCCCATGAAATTCATTCCAGACCAATTCTTCTCCTTTACTTCCATGTTTCAAACCCCCAACATTTCTTTTTTGTAATGAAGGGTCTAGTCTCGCAAAATTGGCAAGCTTGAAAGCAACTGCATCTGGTGTTCTTTCAATTATCTTGGACAATTCAATAACGGGTTTGTATCTCGCATTAATCTTCGTAAACGGGATTTTACAATAAAGATTGAATGCCAATATTAATTCTTCTCTGGACCAGTTACGTTTTGGGCTCAATTAAATAAATTTTTTATATCTGGAATTCCAACTCGGCTATTGTTCGCTAATAGCTTTTGAAGAAAATCTGATTTGTAAGGATTTGATTTGCCACAAATCAATTCTAATTGCACTTCTATATGATGAAATAAAAAGCGATGAGAGTATAAAAGTCTTTTGGAAGCTGCAGGATATTTTATTTCTGTAAAGTCAGCGGTTTCCTCTACAATAATTTTTGATTTTAAAACTGCAATCAAATCAAAAAAATCGCCATCAATTTTGACTGAAGGAAAATAATGAAAAGAAGGATGGTTATATTTCCGGATATTCTCTTTATGCTGATCTTTTAATTTTATGTCCTCATCATTAATAGATCGAAGTTCCACCATTTCCAAAAATCTGGTTGTACCTTGCACTAAATCACAATCAGGAGTCACTATTGTAGCCAAAATATTTATTTTGTTATCTACACTTTTTATTCTGATGATATCTCCGTTTCTTATAAAATCTGATTTTGACTGGAAGTAAAGGATTTTATTGATTAAGGACCGTTTATCCACTTCACCTATTTGATTCGCATTTGGAGTCGCAATCCCTCGCAGAAGGTTTCCCAAATCATCAACAAATTGCGTATCTACCAACAGAAATCTATGAATCAAGTTTAAAATCAAATCGCTAGTCCAGTCAATATTTTGCTCATTTCCTACTACTGTTTTTAAAACTATCGCAAGATGAGAATTGGGAATAGCATTTAGTTCAAAAAAAGCTCTTTCCAAATTACCATGTATAGACCTCCTATATATCTCACTTATTTTGGCAGCAAGATTATTTTCTACCCATTCTTTTAAAATTTGACTTACTTTCTTTTTGCCTTCATCAAGCTTGGAAAGTTCATAAATAAGATTTAGAGGATAAGAGATTTCTCCATTTTCCTTTGTTGCATTGTAATCATCAATATGTTGTGACCAAATTAATACCGGGACAAATTTCACTTTTTCAAGGTCTTTAAGTATTAACTTACTGTATGTACTATCATC
>DASZXQ010000040.1:0-59096 GCA_035545755.1 Chitinophagaceae bacterium
TGTTGGTTTCCATTGGCGCCATTGCGTATGAAGCCATCCATCGTTTTCTGAAACCCGAGCCGCTGCCGGGAAATACCATCGCCATTGTGGCGGGTATCGGTATCGGCATCAACGCATTTACTGCATTTCTTTTTTTGAAAGACAAAGAAAAAGATATCAATATCAAAAGTGCTTACCTGCACCTGGTCAGCGATGCATTAGTGTCACTGGGATTGGTAGTAGCGGGCATTGTTATTCATTACACCAGTTGGTACTGGCTCGATCCCGTTTTCAGTATCATTATTGCCATAGTAATCGTATTAGGCACCTGGAGTTTGCTGCGCCACAGCCTTCGTTTATCATTAGACGGCGTGCCGCCGGATATTGATATGCAGAAAATAAAAGACACAGCATTAAAAACAGAAGGCGTTTTGGATATTCATCACCTTCATGTATGGGCCATCAGCACTACTCAAAATGCATTGACAGCTCACATAGTAGTGGATAAAAAAACTACCATGGAGCAAATTCAGAAAATAAAAGATCACCTGAAGCACGAACTGGAACATCAGAATATTCAACATACCACTTTAGAACCTGAGATCATTGATGAAAATTGTGAAGAAGATTGCTGAACACGGCCTTAAAAAAATTATTTGATCTTTTCTTTCGGTCTTTTCTTTTTGATCGTTGGAGCATTGTCTTTCCATCGCCACAGGTGTACACAGGCATAAGTGCGATAAGGACTCCATTGCTCTGAGATCTGCAATAATTCCTGCCTGAATTTTTTCTTGTTCTTATTGTTCAGCCCATATAATTTGATCATGGCATTCTGAATTCCCAGGTCATCTACCGCAAACACATCTTCTCTTCCCAGTGCAAACATCAATAGCATTTCCGATGTCCATTGGCCCACACCTTTTATTTGTGTCAGGTATGCGATCACTTCTTCATTGTTCATCTTTCTTAATTTTTTGTGATCGAGTCCTGATTCAATTTCAAACCGTGCTACATTTTGTACATAACTTACTTTAGCATTAGACAGTCCAATTCCTCTCAATTTTTCAAATGGTGTTTCGAGAATTTGCTGTGGTGTTGGTTCTTTTCCCTCATATAAATTGAGATAACGCTGGTAAATTACATCTGCCACTTTAGTGGAAAGTTGCTGGCTCATTATAGAAGCACAAAGCCAGGCATTGATATTTTTTCTTTTGATCAATTTGTGTGGCTTTTGTTTTGCTATGATCTTCTTCAGCTTTTTATCTTTCGATAAATGTTTTACATAATGCATAGTAGCTAAAATTAAAAAGTAAAAATCAAAAAAGAGCGGAAATTTGATAAATGGATATAAACGTGCTGCGGTCAGCCGTGCCACGGTTTAAATCCATGAAACGGATAAATGGAAAGAAAGATCATCATAACGGAAGACAGCTCGCATACAATTTCGATTCCAGAGATGGGAGTGACTTATCATTCAGTTCATGGTGCTATCCAGGAATCACAGCATGTATTTATTGAAGCAGGCCTCAAATATCTAATTGACCAAAAACCAAATCAACCTATTAACATTTTTGAATCAGGCCTGGGCACTGGATTGAATGCTTTACTCACCTACATTGAATCACAGAAGGAACAATTGAATATTTATTACGAAGCTATTGAACCTTTTCCCTTAGATATAGAAGTAGTAAAATTATTGAATTATTGTACGCAACTGAATCGACCTGATCTGCAATCAATATTTGAACAACTTCATGTATGCGAATGGGAAACAAAAATTGAACTATCATCTTTGTTTACTTTCAAAAAAACAAAAACCGACCTTTTAAACTTTAACCCTCTTAAACTTTTTCATCTTATTTACTTTGATGCTTTTGATCCAAAAGTTCAGCCTGAACTGTGGACAAAAGAAATTTTTGAACAACTTTATTTTATTCTTGAACCAAATGGAGTTTTAGTTACCTACAGCAGCAAAGGTGATGTAAGAAGAGCACTGCAATCAGCGGGATTTACCGTTGAAAAAATTCCAGGCCCAATAGGGAAGAGAGAAATGATCAGGGCAAAAAAATAAATGAAAAGGTCTTTACATTCTTAATCTTATTCTATCGTCCAGCTAATGCTTCCATCTTTCTCATCCTTCAGGAGAATTCCCAATCCCTGCAGTTGATTCCTTATTTTATCGGAAGTGGCAAAATCCTTTCTGCTCCTGGCTTCTTTCCTGATCTCGACCAGCAGGTCCATTACACCTTTGAATTTTGCATTGTCGGCTTCGGAAATATTTTTCAATCCTAAAATATCTTCTATATAGACCTTCATTTGTTGTTGCAAAAGCGAAAACGTTTCTTTTGACAATGCTGCAACAGGAATAGTTTTATCTTTCATAGAATTGATCACAGGAACCAATTCAAACATATTTGCCAGCACTTTGGCAGTATTGAAATCGTCATTGATGAATTCGTCAAATTCATTTACCAATGCTTCCACTTTCTTGTCGAGTTCTTCATCCACTCCTGACCCGATAGCTATCGGGTCCTTGCTCCCGACTCCTAACTTTCCCAAATTCTCATATGCTTCCCACAATCTCTTCAATCCCTTCTCCGCCGCCTGTAGCGCTTCATTGCTAAAATCGAGAGTACTTCTGTAATGCGTTTGCAAAATAAAAAACCGGATCACCATCGGATGATAGGCCTTGGCGAGCAATGGATGATTACCGCTGAACAATTCAGTAAGTTTGATCACATTGTTATAACTCTTCCCCATTTTCTTGCCATCAATGGTGATCATATTATTGTGGATCCAATAACGAACCGGCGCTACATGATTGCAGATAGTGCTTTGTGCAATCTCACTTTCATGATGCGGGAACAGCAGATCCATTCCGCCGCCATGAATATCGAATTGTTTGCCGAGATATTTTGTTGCCATTGCTGAACATTCAATATGCCAACCTGGGAAACCAACTCCCCACGGACTTTTCCAGCGCATGATATGTTCCGGTGCTGCTGCTTTCCATAATGCAAAATCAGCTTTATCTCTTTTTTCTTCTTGTCCTTCCAGTTCTCTGGTAGTTTCTAAAAGATCATCTATCACCCTTCCGCTTAATTTTCCATAATCATGTGATGCTGCATATTTTTTTACATCGAAATAAACAGAACCGTTCACTTCATACGCATATCCTGCTTTAATGATCTCTTCGATCATGTTGATCTGTTCTACAATATGTCCTGTTGCTGTTGGTTCAATGGAAGGAGACAGTGTATTGAACTGTGCCATCGCCCAATGGTAAAGATTGGTATATTTCTGCACCAGTTCCATAGGCTCTAGTTTTTCCAGCACTGCTTTTTTGGAAATTTTATCTTCCGCTTCTCTCCCTTCTTCTTCAAAGTGCCCGGCGTCGGTGATGTTACGTACATAACGCACTTTATATCCCAAATGCATCAGGTAACGATAAACCACATCAAAAGTGATATAAGGCCTTGCATGTCCTAAATGACTTTCGCCACTTACCGTAGGGCCACACACATAAATACCGACATGGCCCGGCGTCAATGGCGTAAATATTTCTTTTTGCCTGGAATAAGAATTATAAACTTTCAGTTCGCTCATATTATATCAGGAAATGCAGCAAAAGTAATGCTTCTGCAGCCAATTTTATTTCTTCAACTCAAGATCTGCCACGAGCATATAATGATCCGACAAGCTTTTCACCAGCCGGTCGATCTGCTCAACCCGGAAATTGTCATCAGCAAAAATATAATCGATACGTAGCGTAGGGGAAAGCGACGTAAATGTTCTGCCGATGCCCCATCCTTTTTTCAAAAATGCGTCCTGCAAATTTCCTTTTACAATAGAATAGGTATAAGAGTTGGGGACATCATTCATATCACCGCAAAGCAGGAAGGGATGAACACTTTTTTTTGTTTCATCCCTTACCATCCGTGCCTGTATGCCACGATATACAATCCCTTTTTTCAGCTTGGAAAAAATGGTTCGTGAATTAGCAATAAGACTGTCCTGCTCCACTCTTTCAATACTGCCGATCTTATCATAATCGCTTTTTCTGAATTGCAGAGATTGAAGATGTGTGGTATAGACCCGGATCGTGTCTTCATTTATTTTAATATCTGCATGCATAAGCACTTCCGGTAGCGTCGGATGCGGATAACGTATTAATCCTGTATCAACGATCGGGAATTTTGAAAAAATAATGGAACTGTAATACTGCATCGATCCATCCTCATCATAAGAAAAATAGAAGTATGGATAGTTTAGCTGCTGACGGATAAAATCAATATTGTTATAATACTCAGGATTGGTAGAGGTTTGAAATTCCTGCAGGCAAAGAATATCGGCATCCTGTTCTTTTATCTGGTTCATCATTTTCAAACGCACCTGACTGCCTTTATTATTATTTTTTTTGAGTTCAACAAACCGGGCCACATTCCAGGTAGCGATACGAATGAAATGAGGGTTTTTTTCAGAATGAAACGAATGAGATACATGAAAGGCAAAGAAAACACCGATACTTTTATACCCGATCAACAAGGGCACTGCCGAAATAAGTGAACGCAGCGGTTTTATAAACAACCATCCTATTAAAAAAAGTATCATAAAAAATAACAGGAACGGGAATGCAAGGGCCAGGAATGAAATGAACCACCATCGGGATGGATCGAGATGCGGCGTAGCAAAGCATGCCAATACAAATAAGAGTCCAATGAAGATATTGGCATAAATAAAAAACCGTCTTACTAATACCCGAAATGTGCCGGCCATAGTACACGAATTTCAGCAATAGGAACGACTTGGTCGCTATTTAATTGCTCAGATAAAATAACAAACTGTAAATAAAGCTTGGAAAGCCAAATGCAGTTACAGATCTTCTTTGCTGGCTCTCTTCAACAGCTCTTTTTCCTCATCGGTAAGAAAGTTATAGCCTTTTTGATTGATCTTATCCAATATTTCATCAATACGCTGCTGAGTGATATGCGGAGTCTTTTTATAGGGTTCCGAAGAAGATTTGTAAAACAACTCTTCCTTTGTTGTTTTTCCTTTTTTGGGTTTGTCAGGATTAAACAGGTTATTTACCCAATCAAAGAAATTATTCATCCAATCACTCCAATCGTACCCTTTTCGAAGCAGGAAAATAAAAAGAAAGCCCATCAACCCACCGGCAATATGAGATATATAAAGACCGGTATCTCCAACAGGAATCGTTGCCAGATCTATCAAAACATACAAGCTTGTAAGTATCCACAAAGGGATGCCTCCGTTCAGCATAGGAAAGATCCGGTAACCTGGTGCCACCAATGTAGTAGCAACAGACACACCCATGATGCCGGCCGAAGCGCCAAACATAAAGCTTACATGAACACCTGGCTGCAGTGCAGGTAAAAAATTATATGACAGCACAAATGCCAGTGCTCCGGCCAACGCACTGTAAAAAAATACGGGAACTATTTTCCTGTTGCCGGTCAGGTCCTGCATGATGTAACCGAATGCCCAAAGCCAAAGCATATTTGCAAAAACATCCCAAACATTATCGTGTACAAACATGTGGGTAAGTATGGTCCATGGGTGAGCCAAAATTTTGGAGGTATCAGATGGCAAAGCGATCCAGGGAATTACATTCTGACGATATAACACAAGTCCTTCGGGATTGCCGTGATTGAAATAATAGAGTGCTTTAATAAATGCAAAGGCAACAAATACTACAAGATTGGCAGCAATGAGAATGACGAGGCTGTTACCACTTTGGCCCAACGATATTCGCTGCCGGTATTTTTTTTCAGAATAATTCATGACTCACGGATCAAATGCAAAATTCAGGAAAATTTTATCTTACTAGTATAACGTTCGACGATTCGTTTTGTTCCAGATATATACAATTATAAATCCGGTAATGGCTCCGCCCAGGTGCGCAAAATGGGCAATATTATCACCCGACACAGTACTTAAGCCTCCGAACAAATCAATAGCCACAAACCCAAGTACTGCCCATTTGGCTTTTATAGGAATAGGAATGAACATGATGTAGAGTTCTGTATTGGGAAATGTATATGCAAATGCGGCCATGACACCCATGATAGCGCCGGATGCTCCAAGCGCTCCTGCCAGTGCACCTTTATATTTTTCTATTCCAGCTAGGTCATTGGCCTGGATAGCATGAAGCAATTGTTCGCAACGGAGATATTGAATCAACAGGTGAAAAGCAGCTGCACCAACACCCGAAGCCAGGTAAAAAATTAAAAATCGCTTTCCGCCCCAAACATTTTCCAGTATTCTGCCAAACATCCATAACGTAAACATGTTAAACAAAATATGAAACACCATTGGCAACGGTGCATGTGCAAACATGTGTGTGAAGATCTGGTAGGGCTGAAATGAAGGAAACGTTTCAGTCGGATCGACCTGGTGCAATGCCTCTTTTAATTCCGGTGAAAGAATAGGCCGGAGTATCAACTTATCAGTTAACTGAAACTGGCTATCAAAAATAGACTGGGCAAGAAACACCAGCACATTGATGATAATAATGTTTTTTACAACGGGCGGAAAATTATCAGGTCTTGTATAACGAAATGCACTCATGCGGCAAAATTAGCAGTTATCGCCAGAGAATAAAGTTTAAAGCCGCTTATTTACAAATCTTTCAGTTTTAGCTGCACTACATTTTCGATGTGATGCGTATGAGGGAACATATCAAGAGGCTGAATTTTTGTGACCTCGTATTTTTCTCCCAGCAAATTCAGGTCACGCCCCTGCGTAGCAGGGTTACAACTCACATAAACCACTATAGGAGCAGCAACATCTAATATTTTCCTCAAGAGTTTTTCATGCATGCCGGCTCGGGGCGGATCGGTGACAATGACGTCAGGAAAACCATGTGCTTTGAAAAATTCATCGTTGCATATATCGATCACATCACCGGCGTAAAATTCTGCATTGGATAAATGATTCAATGCCGCATTCTGTTTGGCATCTTCAATAGCAGCAGCGATGAGATCCACACCAATAATTTTTTTGGCGCCGGGACTCAAAAAAATGCCAATGCTGCCCGTTCCGCAATACAGATCATAGATCGTTTCTTTGCCTGACAATTCTGCAAAATCTCTTGCGACACGGTATAATTTTTCCGCCTGCCGGGTATTGGTTTGAAAAAAAGATTTTGGGCTGATACGGAAATAAAAATTTTCCAACCTCTCTGTTATATATCCGTTGCCATGATAAATTATCGGTTCCAGGTCGTTGATGCTATCGTTCATTTTTGTATTGATCGTGTACAACAATGTAGTGATAGAAGGAACCTGTTGCAATAAATGATCCAGTAATTTTTTTTGATTTGCTTCATCTTTTCTTCCGAAAACAATATTTACCATCACTTCTCCGGTAGTGCAGATACGCAGTTGCATGGTTCTTAAAAATCCATGATGACCCCGGATATCATAAAATTCAAAATTGTTTTCTTCTGCAAAATTTTTTACAGCAATTCGCAAGGCATTACTGGGTTCTGCTTGCAGGTAGCAAGTGTCAATATCCACCACCTTATCAAAAATTCCGGGGGCATGAAAACCCGCAACATTTTCTTCGGGAGAAATAGTAGTATCGCTCAGTTCATTTGGCAATAAAAATCTTCTGTTGCCAAAAGTATATTCCAGCTTATTCCGGTAATGAATTGTTTCATCAGCGCCGATAATGGGCATTGATTCCGGCAATGGAATTTTACCGATGCGCTGTAAATTATCCATCACCTGCCGTTGTTTATATAGTAGTTGTTTTTCGTAAGGCAGCATTTGCCACTGGCATCCCCCACATACACCAAAATGAGAACAGAATGGTTGCACCCGGTCTTTGGAGAAGGAATGAAATTTCAAGGGCCAACCTTCTGCCCAATCTCTTTTATTTTTAAAAATCTTTACATCCACTACATCACCCGGCACCACCCGTTCGATGAAGATCACTTTTCCATCCACCCTGGCCAAAGAGCGGCCCTCGGCTGCATAATCTTCTACTAACACTTTTTCCAAAACAATATTTCTATTTTTTCTTCGCACGGCGCAAAAATATAGGTTTAGCAATTGAATGCCCGGATTGTTTGGGTGAATACAATAAAAGAAGCAACTAACTCGTTGCAACCCATTTGCCTTCTGCATTCGTCCATTAACAACTATAAAACCCCGGAACACTACCTATTTTAAGCCTTAATAAATATCTTTGTGCATCTCGTCTGCCCGCAGGCGTATATTCAGAACTCCATGAAACGATTCCCATTAATTATCCTTTTGTTCATCAGTAGCGTTGCATCCGCACAAACGAGCGGCTACGAGATTAATGTCACCGTCAAACCTTTCAAGAATCAATACGTTTATCTCGGATATTATTTTGGCAAACAACTTCCGGTCATTGATTCTGCAAAACTGAATGATAAGTGTGAAGGCGTTTTCAAAGGCTCCGAAAAATTAGGCGGAGGCATTTACCTGGTGGGATATCCCGGTAAAAATGGTTACTTCGAAATTTTGATCGATAAGCAACAGAAATTTTCACTTGTTGCCGATACTGCTACAATCCGAACCCAGGGAGTACAGTTTATCAATTCACCGGATAATGTTTTATTCAAGAATTATCAGCAAACCATGTCTTCCAAAGGAGGAATGATCGAAGCTGATAAAACAAAATTAGCTGCTGCAAAAAATGCAGCAGACTCTGCTCACTGGACCGCAGAAATTCAAAAACTGGATGATGAGATACAACAATACCGGGAAGACCTGATCAAAAAAAATCCCGGCACGATCCTCAGCACTTTGTTGATCGCAATGCAGGAGCCGGTATTACCTCCTGCTTTGAAAGATCCAAAAACCAAGGATGATTCAATCAAAGCCTATCATTTTTTCAAAGAACATTTTTGGGATGGAGTAAATTTTTGGGATGATCGCCTGGCACGAACTCCTTCCGGTTTGTTTGAAGCGAAACTGGATAAATATTTTGATCAACTCGTCACCCCACATCCGGATTCGGTGATCAAAGAAATGGACTGGATACTTGGTTATGCAAGTATCAGCGACGAAATGACCAAATTCCTGCTGTTGAAATTTGTGAATCGCTACCTGAATCAAAAGTATATGTGGGAAGATGCTGTCTTTGTTCATTTGTTTGAAAAATATTTTTCCGATAAAACATATCCATGGCTCACAGACAAAGGACGCAAGATCATTACAGACCGGGCTTATAGCTTAATGGCCAATATCACCGGCACTGCCGCTGCTGATATTGAATTGCCGGATACGTCAGGAACATCCCGAACGCTTTATACAATGAAAGCTCCGTATGTTGTCGTTTGTTTCTGGGATCCTACCTGCGGGCATTGCAAAGAAATAGTTCCGAAGCTGGATTCGATGTATGAAAATAAATGGAAAGCAGAAGGATTGAAGATATTCGCTGTAGCAAAAGAAACAGATGGCAGCAAAGACGATTGGATGAAATTCATTCATGATCATTCGCTGCAGGATTGGACCAATGTGTATTATTCCAAATCAGATGAAAAAGCGAGAGTGGATAGTGGTGTTCCCGGTTATTCGCAGTTGTACGATGTACAATCTTTTCCAACCTTATACTTGTTGGATAAGGATAAAAAAATCATTGCAAAAAAACTGACCTTTGACCAGATTGATGAGATCCTTCAATTGAAAATAAAAGGCCAGTGATCCGATAAAATTAAAATTCAAGACTATGAATAAAAGATGGTTGGTGATGATCATTGCCTGCTGCATGGCAACCATGTCTTTTTCCCAAACTCTTTTCACCTATGGAAAACATGCAGTGGATGCCAAAGAATTTCTCAGGGCGTATAACAAAAACAACACCCAGCCGGTTACTAACAAAGCAAAAGCCATCAAAGATTATCTTGATCTGTATATCAAATCAAAACTTAAGATACAGGAAGCGTATGACCGTGGCTATGATACATTACCGCAGATCAAAAGCGAAGTAGATAATCTCCGTTCACAGATCGTTGAGAATTACATGATCGATCCTGCCACCGCTGATAAATTAGTGAATGAAGCTTTTCAGCGCAGTCAAAAGGATATTCACATCGCTCATATTTTTATTTCATTTAAAGATTCAAAAGGATCAGTTGATAGTGTCGCTGCACAAAAGAAGCTCAATGAAGTGCTGGGCAAATTAAAACAGGGAGAAAATTTTTCTTCGGTAGCGGAACAATTTTCAGATGATCCTTCTGTTAAAACAAACAAAGGAGATATTGGATATATCACGGTGTTCACTTTGCCTTATGAATTGGAGACATTGGCTTACTCCACTCCGGTTGGTAAATATTCGGAGCCATATCGTTCCAAGGCCGGTTATCACATTTTCAAGAACCTGGACGAAAGAAAAGCGTTGGGGAAAATGAGAGCTCAGCAAATTTTGCTGGCTTTTCCTCCCGATGCCGATGAAAATAAGAAAACACAAATCGCTCATCTTGCTGATTCATTATATCAACGCATAATGGCCGGAGATGATTTTGCAAAGCTTGCTAATACCTACAGCAACGATTATCTCACTGCGGTGAATGGTGGCACTATTCCCGATTTCCCTGTAGGCAAGTACGATCCCGTGTTTGAAAATACGGTGTGGGCTTTGCCAAAAGATGGCGCCGTGAGCAAACCTTTTGTTACTTCACACGGTTATCATATAGTAAAACGTATTTCAATTATTCCAGTTGTCACCGACCCCAAAGACAAAAACAACCTCGAAGAAATTCGTCAGCGTGCCATGAATGATAGCCGCTGGCAAATTCCGAAAGACGTTGTTTATAATCATGTGATCAAAGCAGCCGGTTTCAAAAAATCTTCTTACGATGATGCTGCACTGTGGGCATATACAGACAGCATCATCGATCGCAGACCGCTGGGCGTTGGAAAAAATATTGATAAAAATGCTTCTTTATTCCAGATTGGCGATAGCGTTTTTACAATGCCGCAGTGGATCAATTATGTCCGGACATACCGGTTTAAACCAGATGGCAGCGGGCTAAAATCGCATGACCAGATCATGGATGAATGTATCCACGCTGTGGCGATGGATTATTATCGCAAACACCTGGAGCAGTTCAATGACGAGTTCCGCTATCAAATGGACGAGTTTCGTGATGGCAACCTGTTCTTCGAGATCATGCAGCGGGAAGTGTGGAATAAATCGCAAGCAGATTCTATGGGTCTTGTAGGGCTTTATGAAAAGAATCCAAAAAAATATATGTGGAAGCAAAGCGCCGAAGCGGTGATCTTTTTCTGTTCTGATCAAAGCATTTCCAACTTAGTATATGATGCTGTGAAAAAAGATCCCCTTCATTGGCAAAAAGATGTTGAGCCATTTGCTGAAAAAGTGGTTGCTGACTCCGGTCGTTACGAGTGGTCACAAATTCCCACTGCGGTTAAAACTGATTTTACTCCCGGAATGCTGACAGACCCCCTGATCAATAAAAATGACAATACAGCTTCGTTTGCATACATACTTAAAGTGTATCCGCAACCGATGCAACGGAGCTTTAACGAAGCAAAAGGTCTTTTGATCAGCGATTACCAAACACAGTTGGAAGACAAATGGGTAGTGGAATTGAAAAAGAAATACCCGGTAGTTATTAATCAAAAAGTGCTGGCAGAGATTTCTAAGTAAGGCTAAGAGATAAAGATTGAAAAAAAATAAAAAAAACAGGCATTGGACAATAAGCAGAACAAATTTATCGGTCAGCTTATTTATACTTTTTTCTCGTTTTCTCTTTGCCTCTTAGCTTATAATTCTTTCACCACATTTGTGATCACATGTGGTTTGCCCAGGGTATAATAATGCAAAACAGGTACTCCCGATTTTTTCAATTCTTTGGACTGGGCGATCAGCCATTCAGTACCGATCTTTTCAACATCAGCATCCGTGGAAGCTTTTAGGATCTCATTGGCTAAATCTGATGGCAGATCCACATGAAAAGTGCGGGGCAGGATCGTCAATTGTTTTTTAGAAGTAATGGGTTTCAAGCCCGGAATGATAGGAATATTAATACCCATTTCACGGCACCGTTTTTCAAAATCAAAGAATTTTTGATTGTCAAAAAACATTTGAGTGACGATGTATTCAGCTCCGGCATCCACTTTAGCTTTCAGGTAATGCAGATCTGTTTCCATATTCGGAGCTTCAAAATGTTTTTCCGGGTAACCGGCAACACCAGCACAGAATTTGGTGCCGTCGGTTCCTTTTAATTCTTCCTCGAGGTAAATCCCGTTGTTCAGGTTCACTACCTGCTTCAATAGATCGATCGCATATTTATGGCCATCTTGTTCGGGTTCGAATGATGTTTCATTTTTAGCTGCATCACCCCGGAGCACCAACACATTATCGATACCGAGATAACTAAGAGTAAGCAAAGCATCTTCTGTTTCCTGGATACTGAATCCGCCGCAAATAAGATGAGGAACTGTATCTACATTATACTTGTTCATAATGGAAGCACAAATTGCTTCTGTTCCCGGTCGTTTGCGGATCACCACTTTTTCAAAGCTTCCGTCTTTTCTTTTTCGGAAAATATGCTCGCTGCGATGATAGGTTACATTGATGTATGCCGGTTTAAATTCCATTAAAGGATCCAAATGGTTATAAATAGCCTGGATGCCTTTTCCTTTTAATGGCGGCAGTATCTCAAAAGAAATCAATGTGCCTTTTGCCTGCTGAATATGCTCAATAACGGTCATTAATAGTTCCCGATAGTCATCGGGCCGTGCAAAGCTAATGATGTGATGCCATTAGTCAAAACACAGTTAAATGCTTTTACAAATAGCAGCATTTATAAGCCAAACCTTATTTTTGCCCATCATGCCGCTCAGTATTCATACAAAAGATCTGGTAAAAGTTTACGGTGGAAGAACTGTTGTCAACCATGTGAGCATTCAAGTAAACCAGGGAGAAATTGTGGGATTGCTTGGGCCTAACGGAGCCGGCAAAACCACCACTTTTTACCAGGTGGTAGGATTGATAAAGCCCGATGAAGGCGAGGTTTTTCTTGGCGATGAGAATATCACCAAATTACCGATGTACAAAAGAGCCCGAATGGGTATCGGCTATTTACCACAGGAAGCATCGGTGTTTCGCAAACTCACGGTAGAAGATAATATTGCCGCCGTGTTAGAAATGACCAGGCTTCCCAAAGCAGAACAAAAAGAAAAATTGGAAGCATTGCTTGATGAGTTTAGGCTGCATAGGGTGCGAAAAAGTAATGGCGATGTGGTGAGTGGCGGCGAAAGAAGAAGAACTGAGATCGCCAGAGCATTGGCGGTTGATCCAAAATTCATTTTATTGGATGAACCTTTTGCAGGCATCGACCCGATTGCTGTAGAAGATATTCAATCCATCGTCGCTCGCCTGAAATATAAAAATATTGGCATCCTTATCACCGATCATAATGTCACAGAAACCCTTTCCATTTGCGACAGGGCTTATCTACTGATAGAAGGAAAAATATACAAGCATGGCACGGCTGAAGAATTAGCTGCGGATGAAGAGGTAAGAAAGCTTTATCTGGGAAGAAATTTTGAATTGAAACGTAAAGATTACCTGCACGAAGAAGCCATTAAAGCCACCGGGGAAGAAAGAGCCCTTTAATCGCACAGTTTCCCTTAAATTATTTTATTTTGGTGCTATCGCATGAAGCTGTTATCACCAGCCATATCATCATTGGCACGCATGAGGCTCTGGCGCATCGAGGCCTGGAAAAATAATCCCATCGATGCGCAGCGGGATGTATTGCAGGACATCGTCACGGCAGCGCAATACACAGAATTCGGACGCAAATACAATTTTTCCAGTTTATTCACTATTCGTGCATTCAAAGAAGCCATTCCGATTCATGAATATGATGACATGAAACCGTATATCGAAAGGATCATGAATGGGGAACAGAATATTTTATGGAACACTCCCATTTATTGGTTTGCCAAAAGCAGCGGCACCACCAGCGATAAAAGCAAATTCATTCCGGTAAGTGAAGAGAGCCTCAATGATTGTCATTACAAAGCGGCGAAAGATGTATTGACGTTATATTATAATTTCAATCCCAATTCTGAATTGCTGACCGGAAAAGGTTTGGTGATCGGCGGCAGTCATCGTATCAATCCCATGAATAAAGAAGCCCAATTTGGAGACCTGAGCGCTGTGCTTTTACAAAATTCTCCTTTCTGGGGTCATTGGGTCCGCACTCCCGATCTCAGCATTGCATTGATGGATGAATGGGAAAGTAAAATTGAAAAGCTTGCCAAAAGTACTATCAAAGAAAATGTGACGTCTGTTTCCGGCGTTCCTCCCTGGACTTTGGTTTTATTTAAAAGAATTTTAGAAATAACAGGTAAAAAATCAATCGCCGAAGTGTGGCCATCCTTTGAATTATTCATGCACGGTGGCGTTTCTTTTGTTCCATACAAAGAACAATTTCAAAAACTGATCGGGAAAAATATTCATTATCTGGAAATGTACAATGCCAGCGAAGGCTTTTTTTCGGCACAGGATATTCCTGGACAGGAAGGCATGCTGCTCTTCGTTGATCACGGCATTTTTATGGAGTTCATGCCGGCAAGTGAATACGGAAAAAAATTCCCGAAAACTATAGGACTCCAGGATGTAGAACTGGGAAAAAATTATGCTCTTGTCATCAGCACCAACGGAGGATTATGGCGCTACCTGTTAGGTGACACTGTTCAATTTACTTCTTTGAAACCATTCCGGATAAAAGTTTCGGGCAGGCTAAAACATTTTATCAATGCATTTGGTGAAGAACTGATCATAGATAATTCAGACAAAGCCATTGCAATCGCTTCAGAAAAAACAGGAGCTATCGTAAATGATTATACCGCTGCACCGGTGTATTTTTCGGAAACTTCTAACGGCGCTCATGAATGGCTGATCGAATTTGAAAAAGAACCTGATGATCTTTATCATTTCAGAAACGAACTGGACACAGCATTGAAAAGCATTAACAGCGATTACGAAGCAAAGCGGCATAAGGATATTGCATTGAGAATGCCAATTATTCATTCATTGAAAAAAGGGACTTTTACCGAATGGCTGCGCAAAAAAGGAAAATTGGGCGGACAGCATAAAGTTCCAAGACTAAGTAATGAAAGGAAATTTGTAGAAGAGATTCTAACGATGAATAATGATACATTTGTAACCAAATAAAACAATCAATGAAATTACTGGAGAACAAAGTTGCGATCATCACCGGAGCCGCAAGAGGGATCGGCGAAGCCATTGCCTTGAAATTTGCAGAACATGGCGCTCATATTGCTTTCACTTATGTGAGTGATAGCAGCGCTGAGAAAGCAAAAGCGTTGGAAGAAAAAATAAAAACGCAAGGCGTAAAATGCAAATCATATAAAAGCAATGCTGGTGATTATACACAATGCGAATCTATGGTGAATGATGTACTGAAAGAATTTGGAACTGTAGATATCTGTGTAAACAATGCCGGTATCTCAAAAGATAATTTAATGCTTCGCTTAACGCCGGAGCAATGGGATGAGGTGATCAAAGTAAACCTGAACGGCGTTTTTTACATGACCAAACAGGTTATCAAACCAATGATGAAATCAAGAAACGGTGTCATTATCAATATGAGTTCAGTGATCGGTGAAATGGGAAATGCGGGCCAAACAAGTTACGCTGCCAGCAAAGCCGGAATCATTGGTTTTACAAAAAGTGTAGCAAAAGAATTGGGAAGCCGCAATGTTCGTTGCAATGCCATTGCGCCGGGTTTTGTAGAAACGGATATGACCAGTTATTTAAAAGAAGGAGAAACGGCAGACAAGTACAAAGCCGGAATCCCATTGGGGCGTTTTGCTTCGGCTGAAGAGATTGCAAACACTGCATTATTTCTTGCGTCCGATTGGGGTAATTACATCACCGGTCAGGTGATCAGTGTATGTGGAGGATTGAATATTTAAAATCTTGTTGTCCGTTCACAACTCACTTAGCAAATCACTGCTGAATGAATACTTCTATTTTAAAAAATTCAATAGTGCTTCTTTCCAATCCGGCATTTTATTGATGCCTAAAATTTTCAGTTTATGATTTTCGAGAACAGAATAAAAAGGCCTTTTCACAACCTGCGGAAAATCTCTTACACTCACAGGATACAAGGGAGTTTTGATATTTAGTTCTGCCCATATCGTTTTGGCAAATTCATACCAGGAAACTTCTCCTTCACAACTCATATGATATAAACCATAGGCCTCTGTTTGAACCAGGTCTTTAGTATTTTTTGCTATCGATAAAGTTGATGTTGGAGTAAGCACTTCATCATTCACTACTTTTACTTCCGGTTTTTCAGCAGCTAATTTTAGAATTGAACTTATGAAATTAGTTCCTTTACTACGACTGGGAACTTTCCCATATATCCCCGATACTCTCACAACAAAAGAATGTTCACAATAATTCAAAGCAAAATATTCTCCTGATAATTTGCTGTTACCATAAACATTTAATGGATTGGGAAGATCATCCTCAATGTAAGGCTTCGATTTTTTCCCATCAAAAACATAGTCAGTACTGTAATGGAGGAAACGGATTTTTTCATCCTGGCAAATTTTGGCAAGATTTAATGTACCCAATGCATTGATGCGGAAAGCTTCATCCGGTAATTTTTCTGCTTCAGGGACTTTATTATATGCAGCAGTGTTGAGCAGTATATCCGGCCTTAATGATGATAATACTTTTTTTACATTGTCAATATCAATGATCTCAATATCTGCATGAGTAAGACTTATAACTTTGTGTTCGGAAGAAAACTCCTGAACAAGGTCTGATCCTAATTGTCCGTTAGCGCCGATAACTGCAATGGTCATTAATTATTTTTTTTATTTTTTACTTTTTGCTTTAAACTGTTCAATAGCATTTTTTGAAAAATCGCTGAGCACTAATCGTCCACTTATTGCTGCTCTTTCGATCAATAATGAATCCCAATGTTCTGTTCCTTTCCAATAAATTTTTTTCATTTCCGCCATTGCTTCGGGATTGGAATGAGATAATTGTTCCGCTAATTGCAACACCGCTTTGTCCATTTCTGCAATGGAAGGATATACTTCCGAAAACAATCCTTTTCTTCCTGCCCATTGGGCATTGCGCCACGACGAAGCATCAATGGATAATTGGGAAAATGCAGATAACCCGATCTTTCTTTCTACCGCTGGTCCCACAACAAAAGGGCCGATGCCCATCGCCAGTTCGCTAAGTTTGATATCCGCATTTTCAGTTGCAATAGCATAATCAACAGATGCAGCAAGGCCAACACCCCCACCCACACATTTGCCCTGGATCCGCCCAATGATAAATTTCGGGCAGTTTCGCATTGCGTTGATGACATTGGCAAAGCAGCTGAAAAAATTCAGTCCTTCCGTTTCATTTCGTATGGCGATCAATTCATCAAATGAAGCGCCTGCACAAAATACTTTTTCACCAGCAGAACGGAGAATGATCACCACAGTAGCAGGATCCTCACTTGCATTTTTTATAGCATTTGCTAATTCCTGTAAAATCTTTCCAGGCAATGAATTACTCTGCGGATGAAAAAATTCAATTGTTGCGATTCCATTATTTCGCTCCGATCTTACATAGCCATTAGTGGTTTGCTCTTGCATACTATTAATTTTTTCTTTTCACCATCGTCAATATTGTTGCCACACCAATCGTTTCATCGGTTTCATCAAACATTTCGACCAACCATTTGACAATTCCTCTATGAATATCGGTTTCCTCTTTTTTATCCTGTGGGATTTTTTCCTTGCAGGTAAACCGAACATACATTTCTGCGCCGGGATATACTGGTTTAGTGAATCGCAATTCGTCAATTCCATAATTCAGTAATACAGGATTTTTTTCATAACTATCCACAAATAATCCTGCTGCTGCGCTCATGATAAAATATCCATGCGCCACTTGCTTTTCGAACATAGTGCCGGTGAAATCTGTATTTTTTAAATGCGCATAAAAATGATCGCCGCTCAGATCAGCAAACCGGTCAATATCTTCCGAAGTGATCGTTCGTTTTTCAGTAATGATCTGGTCACCGACATTCAGTTCTTCAAAATATTTTTTAAACGGATGAATAGTGCTTGGGTTTCCTTTTGCGTTTTGCTGATAAATATTAGTTATGGCTGTGATAGTAGTTGGCGATCCCTGTATGGCAACCCGCTGCATATAATGTTTAATGCCACGTACACCTCCCATTTCTTCACCGCCGCCGGCACGCCCGGGCCCTCCATGCACCAGCAATGGTAATGGCGAACCATGGCCTGTACTTTCTTTAGCACATTCTGCATTTAATATTAAAATGCGGCCGTGATACGGTGCTGCGCCGATAACATAGTTGGTTGCGATGTTATTATCCGCTGACACAATAGAACTGCACAACGATCCTTTACCTTTTTTGCTCAGTTCAATTGCTTCTTCCATGTTTTTATAAGGCATCACCGTACTTACCGGACCGAATGCTTCTACCTCATGCACTTCATTGGAAGAAAAAGGTTTTTCGTTTTTTAATAATATCGGAGAAAGAAATGCTCCTTTTTTCGAATCAGCATCTACCACTTCCACACTATCTAATGAACCATAAACGATTTGTGATGAAGCCAGCAATTTTTGAATCTGGGCTTTCACTTCCGATCGTTGACTTTCTCCTGCCAACGAGCCCATTCTTACTTTTTCATTCAAAGGATTTCCTATAGTTGTTTGCGACAATGAAGTGGCTATCGCCTTCCACACTTCTTCCATTTTATTTTCCGGAACAAAAATTCTTCTGATCGCCGTACATTTTTGCCCGGCTTTCACCGTCATTTCTTTTCTTACTTCTTTAATAAAAATATCCCACTCAGCAGAACCGGGCTGCACGTCAGAACCAAGCACAATGCAATTCAAAGAATCTGCTTCCATATTGAAAGGAACTGATTCACTCAAAATTCTTGGATGAGATTTCAACATCAATCCCGTAGACGCAGAACCGGTGAATGTAACTACATCCTGCGATGAAACATGGTTCAACAGATCTCCTGCACTGCCGCAGATCAATTGCAATGCACCTTCAGGTAAAATTTGTGAAGCGATAATTTCTTTTACTACTGCTTCTGTCAGATAAGAAGTGATCGTTGCAGGTTTTACAACAGCGGGCATTCCAGCCAACCAGTTCACCGCACATTTTTCCAGCATGCCCCAAACGGGAAAATTAAAAGCATTGATATGAATCGCTACTCCTTCTTTTGGTACCAGGATATGATGGCCAATAAAACTCCCGGTTTTGCTCAATGAGATCGATTCGCCATCGGTGCAATAAGACAGGTCGGGAAATTTTCTTCTCAAAGATGCATTACTGAATAAATTTCCAATTCCCCCTTCGATGTCGATCCAGCTGTCTGCCTTGGTAGCACCGGTATGATAACTGACCTGGTAAAATTTTTCCTTTCGCTCCAATAAATAAGTTGCCAATGCCCGCAGCATTCTTCCCCGTTCATGAAAAGTCATTTTTCGCAACGCAGGATTGCCAACTTTTCTTCCATGATCGAGCATGGCTCCAAAATCCAGCCCCTTCGTAGAAGCCGCAGCAATCGTTTCACCAGTTACCGCATCGTATAAAGGTTGCCCTTCTCCATCACCGGTGATCCATTTTCCGGCAATATAATTTTCAAGCTTTTTCATATAGCTGACACTCTATTCACCAACGAAATTAAATGAAATGGTTATAATAATTTTTTTCAAATATGATTGAAATCATACATCGCAGTCGTTCATTTATTAACTTTGCAGTCCAGGAAAAAAGCCATCGTTGAAAAAAATAGCTGCTTTAATATTATTAATAGGTTTTGCCGGGCAAACGTTCAGCCAGGGGATCATAATTCTGAATTTCTATATTCATCAATCATATATCGCAGCCACACAATGCGAAAACAGGTACCGCCCCATGCTGCACTGCGATGGTAAATGTGTGCTGGCAAAAAGATTGAAACAGGAGGAACACCGGGATCAGCAAAACCCGGAACTCAAGCTGAGCAGTAAGAACGAAGTGCTTTCTTCAAAATCATTTTTTTTACATCCTTTTGCAGCAGAGTCGATGCATAACAAAGATTATTGCGTTTTTTCCGATAACAGAACGTTTGATAGCAGCCCATCCATTTTCCATCCTCCTGCCTGAAGTTTCTGAATTCTATTCTTGTTTTAATAATTATTCGGGAGTAAGCTCCTGAATGCTTTTATATCTATTAACACTAATCAAACGAATTATGAAAAAGATCATACTTGTACTTTCAATCGTACTATATTCATTTTCCTCTAATGCCTGCGAGATCTGCGGATGCGGCATGGGTAATTATTATATCGGTTTGATGCCGCAATTCAGTCATCGCTTTTTTGGCCTGCGGTATCAATTCAGCAGTTACAGTACCCATATGGCGAACGACCCGACACAATTCAGCAAAGATTTTTATCAAACCGTAGAATTATGGAGCGGATGGAACATCGGGAAGCGCTGGCAGGTGCTGGCATTTTTGCCTTATAATTTCAATCACCAAAATTCTGATGATGGCATCAGCAGTTCAAATGGCTTTGGAGATATTGCTTTGATCGGGAATTATAAAGTGTTTAATAAAATTTCCAAGACTGGCAACAACAAAATGCTGTCGCAACAACTATGGCTGGGCGCCGGAGTAAAATTACCGACAGGAAAATTCCATATCGATCCCAATGATGCGGATATTGCAGCCGCTGCCAATACACAGATCGGTTCCGGTAGCACCGATGTGATGCTGAATGCTATGTATGATATTCATATTGACAAACTGGGCATCAGTGCCAATGTGAATTATAAGATCAACACTGACAACACCGATGCATACCGCTTCGGAAATCGTTTGTCGGCAAACAGTTTCATTTTTTATTCCATTCCTGTTTCATCATTAAAAACGGTGATCACTCCCAATTTTGGATTGCTGTTTCAAAATTCTGCTGCCAATAAATTGCAGAATGCTAAAGTAGATCTTACCGGCGGAAATCTATTGATGGCAGCACCAGGATTTGAAATGAGTTTTAACAAAATGACCATCGGAATGAACACTCAATTGCCGGTGGCGCAAAATTTTGCCGAAGGACAAACTAAAACAAAAGTAAAAGGAATGTTACATGTAACATTCGACCTTTAAAAACCAGGATTGCAGATTCATTTTCGGGTCTGCAATCTTAACTTTGTCGGACAAAAAAAGATTATGAAAAAAATATTTTCACTCTTACTGTTGATCGTTTCGTTATCTTTTTTCACTCAAATTCATGCCCAGCAAAAAGCCGGCTGGAAAGAGATGGATGAATTTCACAAAGTCATGGCGGCTACGTTCCATCCATCAGAAGAGGGAAAGCTGGAGCCGATAAAAAATCAAAGTGGCGATTTAGTTAAAAAAGCTGTCAGCTGGCAAAAATCAAATGCACCGGAGGGCTATAACAAAAATGCCGCAAAAGCTTCTCTGAAAAAACTGGTGACAGCATCGAAGGAACTACATCAATTGGTGAAAAACAATGCCGCCGATGAAGTATTGAAAGAGAAACTTTCATCGCTGCATGATATCTTCCATGAAATAACGGAAAAATGCGAAAAAGAAAAAAATATGTAATTATTAAAAATTAATTATGAAAAAAATATTTTTTGTTTTATCTGTGATCGTTGTAACGCTAAGTATATCCTGTAAAAATTCATCGAATGAATCCGGCAAAAATGACAACAAACCGAAGACCAAAGCCGATAGTTTAATGGACGATATCATGGCAGGGCATAATGTGAGCATGGCAAGAATGAATAAACTCTCCGTTTTCAAAGCCAAGGTTCAGCATGCTATTGATTCCATTGAGGCATTACCCGAAAAAGCAAAGAAAGCATCCGGAGTATTCAAAGCAGCGCTTGATTCCACGAAGGAAAAATTAAATACTGCAGAAGAAGCAATGAACCAATGGATGGATCAATTCAATATGGATTCGTTGGAAAATAATATGACTGAACGGATAAAATACCTTGAGTCAGAAAAACTAAAAGTCAACAAGGTGCTTGATAATATCAACAACGGTCTTAGTACTGCAGATTCGTTATTGAAAAAAGCGATCAGGGAGTAAGTGGCTCCACACCAAACTGGCGGAGATGATGCAATGCATGCTTGTGCAATAGCTGAATGCTCTGCTCAAAGTTCAGGTCTCCAAAAAAAGGATTGCGGATAATGAGTTGAGGATCTTTTTCGAATACTTCAAAAAAGTGGATCAGTTCTTCATGCAATTCGCCGATGGCGGCCTGAACTGTTTTATGACGAACCGGCGCCGGTTCTTCATTCATAAAAGGATTCTTTGTATTTTCTTTAAATGGTTTATCACTCATCAGGAATTCCCGGTACGCCGGCAATCTTTCGGGGGGAGTGTGAATTTTTTCATGTGTCACTTTTCCATTTGCCCAGCAAACCATGTCAGCAAAATGTTCGATCATTTGCTGCAAATTCATCTTACCCCAGCGGGGTGCTGTGGCAGGATCGAGTTGCTGCAACAGGGAAATGAAGCGGGTTCGAAGAAAATTCTCTTTTTCGAAATTCATATAGCATTGCTAAGGGCTGTAAATTATTTCAGTTTCTTGTCGATCGCTTCGCTCAACCAGGAAAAGATCTCATCGATCGTACCCTCTCCTTTTACAGCCTGAAATTTTTTTGCTTTTTTATAATGTTCTGCCACAGGTGCAGTTTCATTATTATAAACCGTAAGCCGTTTACGGATCACGGCTTCGTCAGTATCATCACTTCGGCCGGAAGTTTTTCCACGGTTCAGCAACCGTTTTATAAGCTCTTCATCGTTTACCTCTAATGCTAATACGGAAGAGATCGCTGTTTTTTTCAAGTCTAGCAGTTTGTCTAACGCTTTTGCCTGTGCGACGGTTCTCGGAAAACCATCAAATAAAAATCCGTTGGCATTCTTGTGATGTTCCAGGCTACTGTCGATCATGCCGATCACCACTTCATCCGGCACCAGCTGGCCTTTGTCCATGAATTTTTTTGCTTCGACTCCTAATGGTGTTTTATTGGCAATTTCTTCCCGAAGCAGGTTGCCGGTAGAAAGATGGACCAGTCCATATTTCTCTACCAGTTTTTCTGATTGTGTCCCTTTTCCACTGCCGGGAGGGCCAAACAATATCAAATTAAACATAGGCTTCTTGTCTGAACGGTAAATATAATATACAGAGGGTAAAAAACCGGTGACTCTGAAAAATTTGATCAAAATTCGTTTACCACTGCACAAAAATGTTAATACCTAACGGATGTCAGCATAAGGACAAACCATCCCGCTATCAAAGCCGTAAATTTGTGTAAGAAAAAAAAATAAAACTATTACGATGGATAATGAAGAAAAAAAAGCCGCTGATCGCAACGTCAGTAACCCTGTATATTCCAAGACCGATACAAAGCCGGTAGTGCTGAGCGAAGAAGAATGGAAAAAAATATTGCCGAAAGACGTGTATTACATTGCCCGCATGAAGGGAACTGAAAGGCCGTGGAGCAGTAAGTTTGAAGATTTTTATGAAACAGGAACTTATTACTGCGCCGCCTGCGGCAATCCGTTGTTTAAAAGCGATACCAAATTTGAAAGTGGTTGCGGCTGGCCGAGTTTCTATGAGCCGATCAGTAAAGAAAGTATCATTTACACTCCGGATAATTCATATGGCATGAAACGAACTGAGGTGCAATGCGGACGCTGCAAAGCGCATCTCGGTCATGTATTTGACGATGGGCCTCCTCCTACAGGCTTGCGTTATTGCATCAACGGCGTGGTATTGGATTTTGATAAAGCTAAAGAAGCAGAAAGAAATTATCATGAAAAAGAAAAACCGGGTCAATAAAAAATGTTACCGCTCTTATGAAATTAACTCCCTTTACAGAAAAGGGAGTTTTTTATTTTACCATATGCTGCATCATAAATAAATTTACCATCCCTTAAAACTCCTGATATGAAATTTACTTTTAAACCTTTATTCAGCCTTATCCTGCTGGCATTTATCAGCACAACATTATTTGCACAGTTTGATCTGCAGAAACCATTGCCGACCGATCCCAATGTAAAAATTGGTAAGCTGTCCAATGGCCTCACCTATTACATCGAAAAAAATGTAAAGCCGGAGAAAAAAATGGAACTGCGACTCGTAGTGAATGCCGGTTCTATTCTTGAAGATCCCGATCAACAAGGACTTGCACATTTTATGGAGCATATGAGTTTTAATGGTTCCAAACATTTCCCCAAAAATGAATTGGTGGATTATTTGCAAAAAGTAGGAGTGAAATTCGGCGCCGACCTGAATGCTTACACCAGCTTTGATGAAACGGTTTACATTCTACCTATTTCTACTGATGATCCGGATATAGTGGAAAAAGGATTTACCGTATTGGAAGATTGGGCAGGGAATAATTTGCTGGATAAAACTGAAATTGATAAAGAGAGAGGCGTAGTATTGGAAGAATCACGCCTCAGCAAAGGAGCACAGCAGAGAATGCTGCGCCAGTATTTTCCAAAATTGTTCAATGGGTCCAAATATGCTACACGATTGCCCATAGGAAAAGATTCTATTTTAAAAACATTCAAGCCTGAAACATTGGAGCGTTTTTATAAACAATGGTATCGTCCTGACCTGATGGCTGTAATCGTTGTAGGTGATATTGATCCTGCATTAGCAGAAAACGAAATCAAAAAGCATTTCAGCAGTTTTAAAAACCCTGCTGGCGAAAAACCAAGGCCTGCTATTACTCCCATCAAAGCAAGAACAAAACCGGAAGCAATGGTGCTTACCGATGATGAAGCCACCAACACCATTCTCCAGGTATTTGATTATATCACTCCTTCCAAAAAAATAAAAACATGGGCCGATTACCGGGAGTCTGTAAAAAAAGAGCTGATGAACGACCTGATCAATGTACGCCTTGAAGAATTGACACAAAAAGAAAAACCGCCGTTTGCATTTGGATATACCGGCATTGAGCAATTCATCCGCGGATATGATGCATTTATTTCTGCTGCTGTTTTGGGTGATAATACAACTGAAGAAGCCATCAATGCACTGATGGCAGAAACAGAAAGAGCAAGAAAATTCGGTTTCCTCGCAGATGAACTGGATCGGGCAAAAGCCAGCATGTTGAATGCTGCGGAACAAGCTGCCGAAGAAAAAAACAAAACACTTTCTTCCACTCTTGTTTCTTCTTATATCAATAATTTCCTTGAAGGAGAACCAATTCCCGGTGCAGAGAACCGTTATAAGTTTTTAAAACAGATTTTGCCCGGCATCACCTTGAAAGAGATCAATGATGTGGCGGCTAAAATGCCGGCGCCTACCAATGCTTTTGCATTGGTAACTGCACCAACAGGAGTGAAAAGCAAACTACCTACAGATGCAGCGCTGGAAAACGAGATCGTTGCTGCCAGCAAACAAACCGTAAAACCTTATGAAGAAAAAGCCATCGCTAAAAACCTGATGGATGAAACCGGAGCCGGTGGTAAAGTTGTGTCGGAAACAAAAGATGAAAAATTAGGTACCACTGATCTTACATTGAGCAATGGCGTTACTATAACACTTAAACCCACCACATTTAAGAATGACGAGATACAAATGGATGCGTGGCGCTGGGGCGGCTGGCAAAAATTTCCTTTAGCAGATAAAGACAATGCAAAACATGCAGCCGAACTGGTAAGCGCCATGGGAGTAAAAGATATGTCGCCAACCGACCTGGAAAAATTTCTTTCCGGGAAAACAGTTGAGGTCAATCCTTACCTGAATGATTTTGAAGAAGGCATTCAGGGAAGCAGCAGTGTAAAAGATTTTGAGACATTTCTCCAGTTGGTGAATTTATATTTTACCCAGCCAAGACAAGACCAGGGCCTTTTCAATTCTTTTGTTACCAAACAAAAAAGCATGATGCAATTCCTGAAAGGAAATCCGCAATACTATTACCAGGATACATTGATGAAGATCCTTTATAACAACAGTCCATGGACCAATCCATTGCCAACTACATCTGAATTTGAAAATTTGAATTTGGATAAAACAATGTCCATTTACAAGGAGGTATTCGGTAATGCAGACGGCATGCATTTTACTTTTGTAGGAAACATTGATCCGGAAAAAGCAAAGCCCTTGTTTGAAAAATACCTGGCATCATTACCGGCAAAAAAAGAAGATCATCAATTTAAAGATAACGGTGCCAGGCCGGTGAAAGGAGTGGTAGAAGCAAATATTAAAAAAGGAAAAGAATCGCAAAGCGTCATATCGATATACTGGACCGGTGAAACTGATTATAACCGGGAACAAAACCTGGCATTCCGTGCACTGATCGATGCCTTGAACATTGAGGTCATTCAAAAACTGCGGGAAGATATGAGTGGCATGTATTCCGGTGGATTGAGCGGTTCTGTTCAAAAACGTCCGTATGTGCATTATACCATTGCAGCCAATATTCCGTGCGGGCCTGAGAATGTAAACAAGCTGAGCGACACTTTATTTGATATCATAAAAAATGCACAGCAAAACGGAGTAAGCCAGACAGATCTTGATAAAGTAAAAGAGACGTTGAAAAAACAATACAAAGTGAGCATACAGAGCAATGATGCATGGCTTGCTAATTTGTCCAATGCATTCATCGACCAGACTAATCCTGAAAACATCCTCGATTACGAACAGAAAGTGGATGCGTTGACCGTGCAGGACCTGCAAAAAGCAGCGCAGAAATTTTTCAACATGAGTAATTATGTAAAAACTGTTTTATACCCGGAAAATTTCACCATTCCCGAAAGCCCGAAAAAAGGTTTTTAAAAAATAAAAAATAGAAATATTTAATTTTGAAATCACAGGACAACTTCCTGTGATTTTTTTTGCCACCCTAGCTCAGTTGGTTAGAGCAGCTGTTTCGTAAATAGCAGGTCGAGAGTTCGAATCTCTTGGGTGGCTCATCATGACGGCTTTCGGAATTTCGTAAATAGCAGGTTGCCCCGATTGAATCGGTATAGGAAGCTTTGATTTTTATCCAGGTATTGCAAATACAATCTCCGTACTGTCGGAGAGTTGCAATCAAATATCCGGCGATTTTTATATGTTCATTTTTTTTATTGTTGCCCGATAGCTATCGGGATTATTGCGTAAGTTTAGTGCACCAAAACTTCATGCAATGAAAAAACTTATTTTGCTGTCATCTCTTTGTACTGTTTATTTTTTTCTTTCGGCACAAAAGATCTCCCTTGATCAGTTCAAAAATTTAAAGCCGCGTAATATCGGCCCTGCCGGTATGAGCGGAAGGATCACTACCATTGATGTAGTGGTCAACAATCCAAACATCATTTACCTCGGCGCTGCATCCGGCGGTGTCTGGAAAACCGAGAACAGCGGCAATTCATGGACCCCTGTTTTTGATGAACAGCCAATACAGAATATCGGAACTGTTGCCATTCAACAAAGCAATCCGAATATCGTTTGGGTGGGAACGGGCGAAGGCAATCCAAGAAATTCCCTGAATATCGGGGCAGGAATTTATAAAAGCATGGATGCGGGCAGAACCTGGAAGCTAATGGGACTGGAAAAAACAAGAAACATTCATCGCATCATCATCGACCCCACCGATCCTAATACAGTTTATGTAGCAGCCATTGGAAATCCTTTTGCCCCTCATCCTGAAAGAGGCGTTTATAAAACAACTGACGGTGGAGAAACATGGAAAAAAATATTATCTACCAATGATACTACGGGTTGTAGTGACCTGGTGATGGATCCCACTAATCCCAATAAATTGATCGCAAGCTTATGGCAACATATCCGCACACCCTGGAGTTTCAAAAGTGGCGGGCCCGGCAGTGGTTTATATATTACTATTGACGGGGGAAAGAACTGGAAAAAATTAGGAAAGGAAGATGGTTTGCCGGATGGAAACCTGGGAAAAATTGGATTGGCATTTTCTACCAATGAACCTTCCATAGTTTATGCTATGGTAGAAGCCACAAAAAATGGTTTATATAAAAGCGAAGACGGTGGCTTCAAATGGGAATTGGTGAACAGCGATCCGAGATGGGTCACCAATCGCCCTTTTTATTTCCAGGACATCCGCGTAGATCCTAAAAATGAAAATCGTATTTATGATATACATGACCAGGTGGAAGTAAGTGAAGATGGTGGAAAAACTTTCAGAACGTTGATTCCTTATTCCGGCATTCACCCGGATCACCACGCCTGGTGGATCGATCCGTTGAACCCGGATTTTATGATCGATGGAAATGATGGTGGTATTGGCATCACACATGACCGTGGCAAGAACTGGACCTTCGATGAAAAAATTCCGGTTGGTCAATACTATCATATCAATGTAGACAATGAAGTTCCCTACAATGTCATGGGCGGATTACAGGATAACGGGAGCTGGGTCGGCCCTTCTTATACATGGACCAATGGCGGCATTCGTAATTATTATTGGTTGAATATCGGAAGCGGCGATGGTTTTGATGCCATGGCTGATCCCGACGGCGGTGGATGGGTGTATAGCATGAGCCAGGAAGGATTTGTTGAACACTACAATTATCTGACCGGCGAACGCTCAGGTATTCGTCCGCCGAAAATGTTGTTGGGTGATAAAAATGATCTTCGTTTTAACTGGAATACGGCCATTGCACAGGATCCGTTTGATAAAAACACCATTTATTTCGGTGGGCAATTTGTTTTCAAAAGCACCAATAAAGGTAATAGCTGGGAAACGATCTCTCCCGACCTTACCACTAATGACTCAGCAAAAATTGATCAACGGAATAACGGTGGACTGACCATTGATATCACCGGTGCAGAAAATTATTGTACGGTCATTTGCATTGAGCCTTCTACAAAAGAAAAAGGTGTGATATGGGCCGGCACCGATGATGGCAATGTGCAACTGACAAGAGATGGCGGAAAAACATGGACCAATTTCCGTGGAAAAATTCCCGGAATGCCGGTAGGTTGCTGGATACCCCAGATAAGAGCTTCCCGTTATAATGCCGGCGAAGCATTTGTAGTTTGCAATGATTATCGCCGCGGAGATTTCAAACCTTATATTTTCAGAACAACTGATTATGGAAAGACATGGACAAGAATGATAGATGAGAAAAAAGTTGTTGGCTATGCATTGTGCATGATACAGGATCCGGTGGAGCCCAATTTAATTTTTGTAGGAACAGAGCAGGGATTATGGATAAGCTTTGATAACGGGGAAACATTCCAGCAATGGAAAAATGGTTATCCATCTGTTTCCACTTATGATCTTGCTATACAGGAACGGGAAGCAGACCTCGTAGTGGCTACATTCGGTCGTGCTATTTGGATATTCGATGATATTCGTGCACTAAGAAACGCTGCTGCTAATTCAGGAAAAGAGTTTGCAAATAATATAACAGTATTTCCTGCTCCCGATGCCTACGAAGCACAATATCGCCCTGCTCCGGGCTATGAATGGAGTGTGTATGGACTATGGGATGCACCCAATCGTCCGAGAGGAGCAGCTATTTCATTTTTCATAAACAAACTTCCAAAGAGAAATATGAACCGGATGGATCAGAATGCAAATGGGGGCAATCAACCAACCGAAGCAGAGGGGCAAGGTAGAAGAGGCGGTGGCGGCGGTGGCCGTGGACAATTCGGCGGTGGAGGTTTCAGAAGAGGCGGAAGCGGCGATACTGCTTTCGTAAGAATTTATAATGATAAGAATGAACTCATCCGCTCATTGCGCTGGGGCGTTGATAGCGGCTTCAATCGTGACTATTGGGGAATGGAAGAAAAAGGATATCGCCAGCCCGGATCACCCAAACCAAGACCGGGAGCACCGGAGCCCGGAGGATTCCAGGTATTGCCGGGAACATACAAGGTGGTCATTTCATTGGGCAGAGATATGGATTCCACTTTCATAACCGTAAAAGACGATCCGAGAATAGGCAATCATAATGATATAAAACTGGCGCAACAAAAAATGTATGCCCGCCTGCGCCAGAGCACGGATAAATTGACTGAAGGAATGGACCGGCTCACAGATGCCGAAGAAGTTTGCAATAAGATCAATGCTGAAATAAAAGATGTGCCGGGAAGAGATATTGATTCATTAAGAAAATCTACCGGCACGATGCTGGATTCTATAAAAGTAATTCGTGAATTCATCAGCGGTAAAGCATCGCAGCGGCAAGGGCTGGGCAGAGAGCCGGGAGAAAATGTAATGAGTGTGATACAGATCGCCAATCAAAACATCGGTGGCAAAATGGCGGCGCCGGGCCCGCAGGAAGAAAAGCTGGTGCAGAATGCAGAACTTATGATCAATCTTGCAGTAGAACGCATCAATGCATTCTTTGAAAACAAATGGAAAGGCTATCGCCAGCAGGCCGAAGGAACCAGGATCAATTTGTTCAAAGATTATTCACCGATACAGTAAACCAGTTTTTATTAAAATCAGAAAGGCTCGCAGTGATGCGGGCCTTTTTTAGTTTATTATGTCACGGCTATTCAATATTCTGATTCATCTCCTATGTCATCTCCTTCAATCCTCTTACATTTGCGGCATTGGTCCGGCACCCGTGGCAAGCATGAATAACTAAACTGGTTGCTGATGAAATTATCTCATCTTTCTGAAACGCTGATCGGCTCAGAGATCGTAAAACTGGGCGGCGAGATCCGGGAAAAGATCCGCCAGGGTGAACGCATCTATAATTTTACCGTGGGTGATTTTGATCCTTCCATCTTTCCTATTCCCAAAGAACTGGAAGATGCGATAGTGGAAGCCTACCGGAAACATTTTACCAATTATCCCGCTGCAGAAGGCAATCTCGATCTGCGTGAAGCCATTCATTCTTTTGTAAAAAACGAAGAAGGTTTGGATTACGGGATCTCCGAGATACTGGTAGCCTCCGGCGGACGTCCGCTCATTTATGCCTGCTATCGTGCCATTTGTGATAAAGGAGAAAAGGTCATTTACGCTGTGCCTTCCTGGAATAATAATCACTATACGCATTTTGTAGATGGCGAGCATGTGGTGATTGAAGCAACAGCAGAAAATAACTTCATGCCCACTGCGGATGAAATGAGGCCGCATGTGAAAGGCGCTACACTGATATCGCTTTGCTCTCCGCAAAATCCTACCGGCACCACCTTCAGAAAAAAACAACTGGAAGATATCTGCGACCTCGTGCTGGAAGAAAATGCACGGCGTGGCGAGCAGGAAAAAAAATTGTACCTGATGTTTGACCAGATGTACTGGCATCTCACTTTCGGGAAGATCGAACATTATAACCCGGTATCGCTGCGTCCCGCCATGCGTGACTATACCATCTTCATTGATGCTATCAGTAAAATATTTGCCGCTACCGGTGTAAGAGTGGGTTGGAGCATGGGCCCGGCCGCCGTGATCAATAAAATGAAAGCCATACTGACGCATATCGGTGCCTGGGCGCCGATGGCGGAGCAAAAAGCTGTGGCTTATTACCTGGGCCGTAAGGATGATATAAAAAAATTCCTGGGCCATTTTAAAAATGAACTGGAAGAACGGCTCACCCGTATTTATAAAGGATTCATGTCGCTGAAAGAACAGGGATTGCCTGTGGATGCATTTGCGCCCGAAGCTGCAATTTATCTCCCGATAAAAATTGATCTTGTTGGTAAAAAAACTGCCGATGGAAAAACATTAGAAACTCAAAGTGATGTCACGGCATATATCCTCAACGAAGCAAAACTGGCGATAGTTCCTTTCTATGCATTCGGTTCTCCCCGCAGCAGCGCCTGGTACCGCCTGAGCGTTGGCACCTGCAAGAAAGATCAGATAGATGAAATGATCTCCAAATTGAGAGAAGCGTTGATGAAACTTTCCTGATGTTTATTTATTCATAGATCACTTTTTTCAGATAATACATATCAGGATCTATCATGGGTATTGTAGCGCTGGTAACAACTGTTCCTTTTTTGTCTGCCATTATTTTTTGCTTTCCCTGGTCAGTAGTAATATCCAGTGGCAGCGGCATATCAAAATTATCTAACTGGATCTTGTATTTATTTCCACGCATTGCTGTTACATGCACTTCCAGTTTTTGCGTGGTGCGCAGGTAAAAATCAAACAATGGTTTCAGGTTTTTTCCGGAAGCATTACTGAAAAGTTGTTCCACATCATCCGTATTCACCAAATTATCATAGGTGTATTGCGGAGCAGTAGCCAGTTTTTTCAATGTTGGAAAAAAGATACTGTCACCGATCACATACCGCAAGGTGTGCATGAAAAATGAACCTTTGGAATAAATATCTCCTATATAAGCAGTCTCTTCCTCAATGTCTTTTCCCTGCACCACCGGTTTTTCATTGGCAATGCCGAATGCTGTTTGTTTGAAATGATCAATATATGCCTGTTCTCCTTCCGCATCGAGAATATACAACGCATCGCCAAAACTTCCGATGCCTTCATGTATCCAGTAGTCTGCCCAATCTTTTGCGGTCACTTTATTGCCCCACCATTCATGGCCGAATTCATGATTCATCAGCCAGTCAAAATCCTGGCCACCCACTTTGCTGTATTTAAAATTATTTCCGTAGGCGTTCATGCTTTGATGTTCCATTCCCAGGTGGGGTGTTTCAACAAGACCGATCTTCTCCTTTGCCCAGGGATATTCACCAAAATATTTTTCTTTTACCTGCGCCATTTTTTCTAATAGCTCCAAATGATGTTGTGCTTTATCTGCATGATATTTTAAAACATAAAACTGCATCGGCACTTTGTTGCCGTCCACAGTAGTATAAGTTCTGCTCACCACATCATAATCGCCGATATTGAAAATGATGCTGTAATTATTGATCGTGTAATTTGTCTTCCAATAATAGGTGGCAGTATTTTTTTGTTTGGTTACTTTTTGCAAAAGTCCGGGTCCGGCAACAACAAGGTCTTTGGGAACAGTGATGATCATATCCACTCCTTCATTCGGTTCATCAGAAGGATGGTCTTTGCAGGGAAAATAAATTTTACCGCCGGTGCCTTCTGCAGTGATCGCTACCCATGGATGACCGGTAGAGTCGGTGGTCCATGTAAAACCATCTTCCCATGGCGGACGTTTTGCGATATGCGGCTTTCCCGAGTATTGAACTTTTACTGATGTTTTGCCTGCGGGTAAATTATCTGCAGAATTTACAGTAATAAGATTATTCTCATGAGTGAAAGGAGTAGCTTTTCCATTTACCCAAATTTTTTCTACCTGCAGGTCGTTCATCAGGTCGAATAACAAGGTATGAGTTTCTTGCGCAAGGATCAGGTCTATCACCGTGTAACCGCTGATGCTTTTTTGCGGTATATCCACATTCAATGTAATAGTGTAATGGCGAATGTCCATATTCGCCTGTTCGGGTTTTATTTTACCGCCGTAAGTTGGTTGTTGTGATTGGCTCTGAAAAAAAGTGAAGAGCAGCAAAAGAATAAGCAGTTTCCGCATACAAAAGATTTATTTAAAAGTACTGGTTTCAGTGCAGACAACGATGTCAAAATCTGATAAGTGGAGTTTGGAGAAAATGAAAGGCTGGATCAGTTCTTATTGATCAGGAAATAAAAAGCTTTAAGATTAGTTTGCGCACTAGCCTTGAGAATTTTTCTTGAATCAGAAGTGATCCTGTTGCGGTGCACCAATTCGTGAGCGATACAAAAGTTATTAGGAAGTTCGGCGTGATGTAAAATATTATTGAGACACTCCAATTCCTGTTCAATAGCCTGCTGGCTCATGAACTCGTGCCTGACCAACACAAGTAGATCCCGTTGCGGGTTGTACATAGGTTTTCGTTTTTTAGAAGCCCGTCATTCCTTTATGACTTGGGCAACCACAATTGCCGCCTCCCTTGCCAGTGCCGGAATAATAATTGCGATTACAACTGGTCGCAAAAACTATACCCGTCAATAACAGAAAAAGCGCTATTTTATTCCATCTTTTCATCCGTTGGTAGTTCTAAATTAAAACTATTTTACTAACAAAATAGTATGTAAAGCGTTCAGTAAAAGGAAAAAATTGTCATGGATCAGCATTTTTTTGAAAAAAAACGGCGTAAACCCCGCATCTTGGTAGCTCCGCTGGACTGGGGGCTGGGCCATGCCACCCGCTGTATCCCTATCGTTCGGGAATTGCTGAAACAGGATTGTGAGGTTTTACTAGCCTGTGAAGGAGCACAGGAAAGCCTTCTGAAGGAAGAATTTCCGCAGCTTCAATTTCTGCCTTTAAAAGGTTATCGCATTCATTATTCAAGATCGGATGCTGGTTTATTATGGAGAATGATGAGTCAGATACCTCAAATAAAAAAAACCATCCGGTATGAAAACCGATGGTTAAAAGATGTGGTGAAAGAGCATCAACTAGATGCAGTTATCAGCGACAACAGGTATGGCTTATACCACAAAACCGTTTTTTCTGTTTTTATTACGCACCAATTACTGATCAAAACATATTGGGGCGGTTGGACCGAAAAAATGCTTCAGAAAAAAAACTTTCGATACATCAATCATTTTTCTGAATGCTGGGTCCCGGACAATGAGAATGAAAATAACCTCGCGGGTATTCTATCGCATCCGGATCAGAAACCCAAAATTCCAATTCAGTATATCGGGTTGTTGTCAAGAATAGAGAAAAAAAATATAGCAATTGAAAAAGATCATTTACTGATCGTATTATCCGGGCCGGAGCCTCAGCGAACGATATTTGAAAATATCATTGTGCAGCAGGTTGCTCATTATAATGGAACTGCTACTATTGTAAGAGGGTTGCCCAACATTTCTACACTAATACCTTCTACCAACTCACTTAAATTTTATAACCATTTACCTGCTGATGAACTGGGAAAAGAAATGGAAAAAGCCGAATTCATAATTGCACGCAGCGGGTACAGTAGCATAATGGATCTTGCCAAACTTCAGAAAAAAAGTATTTTGATCCCCACACCGGGACAAACCGAACAGGAATATCTTGCTGATCATCTTTCAAGAAAAAATTTTGCAGTCACCTGTTCTCAAAAAGGGTTTTCATTAAATGATATTTTGGAAAAGGCTAAAAGTTTTTCATACCAGGTTTTCAACATTGAAAAAGAAGATAAACTACCCGGCGCCATCTCAAAGCTGATAAGATCCATTGAAACCATTCGAAATTAGTTGTTCTTCGAAGTACAATTACTAAAATTTTCAGAAAGGAGATGCTTAGTATAATTGCTCTTCTTCTGTTCTTGAAGAAGAGATATTTTAGTGACACAAATCCATAATTATGAAAAACACAAAGCTGCTGTTCGTATCCGTATTACTATTCGTTGTATTTGCATTTACCCGTTGTACGCCCAACCAAGCTTTGGTTCCATCAACCAATGAAATGCTCACACATAGTAATTGGGAAGTAGATTATTTTTATGACGTACAGGATCTCACTGCTGATTACGGAGGATATCATCTTTTATTCAGCGGCTCCGGTGCCGTTGCGGCTCAAAAACAAAATGAAACCATCCAGGGAACATGGAATATTTCCATTGATTCAGATAACAATGAGATACTTACTATAAACTTCAATACTTCCGACATCAGCCTTAGTAAATTCAATCAGCAATGGAAGCTGACTGGCAAAGCATCTACCACGTTACAGTTTGAGGAAGCAGCGCACTCCGGAAATAGCAGCCTGCTTCGTATCAGGCAGCAATAAATTTTTTTGATCAGGCCTTTGGATAATCGAAGAACCAGAATTTCTTTTTTGCCTCTTTAAAATCAGCCCAGTGTTTGATGTCTGCTTTTACAGCAAAAATGCCGCAGGTTGGAATATTGTCAATCCGTACTTCAGTTAGCTCATTGGCAAAGTCTGTAAGGCCGGGGTTATGAGAAAAGATGCTGACACAATTCAGGTGATCGTCCACTTTTTTAATGATCTCAAAAAAAACATCAGCAGGAGCCATATACAACTCTGTTTTGAAAATAATATCGTCTTTTTTGATCTTAAATTCTTCGGCAAAAATTTTTGCTGTTCTTGCAGCTCTTTTGGCGGGACTGGAAACAAAAGCGTCAATATCTATTTTTTTTTCTAAAAGTCGTTCTGCCATCATCGGCGCATCTCTCTTGCCCCGGTCATTAAGTGGCCGGTCAAAATCATTCATTGATGCGTCATCCCAACTGCTTTTTGCGTGACGTATAAGAAGGAGCGATTTCAAAACAGAAATTGTTTTCCTTAAAATTACAAATACCCGATAACAGTTCAGTGATTTTTATTCAGCGTACTTTAGTAGCCCCTTACATTTTTTCCTTCCATATAATTCATAAAGGCTTTATTCACGACACGATTTCCTCCGGGAGTAGGATAATTACCGGTGAAATACCAATCGCCAAGATTGTTAGGGCAGGACTGATGTAACGTTTCGATACTTTGAAAGATCACCTGCACCGGAATGTCAATTCCGGATGGAGTGATGAGTTGAGCGATCTTAGCAGAGATCTCGTCGTTAGTGAATTGTTTGTATAGCTGCTTCACTATATTTTCAGAATGAAGTTTATTATTTCGTTGTAACTCTTTGCAACGTTCCAGCAGATCCTTCAGACATGTTGCTTTACCCCTTTCTTTCATCAGCTCAACCGCTGCATTAAAGGCAATAAAGTCGCCCATTTTGCTCATATCAATACCATAGCAGTCAGGATAACGAATCTGCGGTGAAGAAGAAACTACTACAATCCGTTTTGGTTTCAACCGGGCCAGCATGCGGACGATACTCTCTTTCAATGTTGTGCCTCTTACAATAGAATCATCAATCACAACCAAAGTATCTTTCCCCGGACGCACAGTTCCATACGTAATATCATAAACATGCTGCACCATTTCATTTCTTCCCGCATCTTCTGTAATGAAAGTCCGCATTTTCACATCCTTGATGGCGATCTTTTCGATCCGGATGCGGCGGTTGATCATCTCGCTAAGTTTTTCGGAGTCGTATTCTTTTTTCCAGCTTAATATTCTTTCGATCTTGATCTTATTGAGATAATCTTCCATTCCTTTCAATAAACCATAAAATGCTACTTCTGCTGTATTGGGAATAAAAGAAAAAATAGTGTTCTTCAGATCATGATCAATGGCATTGAGCACTTGTTCACTAAGATTGTAGCCTAAAGCAATTCGTTCCCGGTAAATTTTTTCATCGCTGCCGCGGGAAAAATAAATGCGTTCGAAACTGCAGGCTTTCCGTTCTTTTGGTTCCAGCACCTGGACGATCTCCGGTTCCGCTTTTTCATTTACGATCAACGCTTGCCCCGGCATCAGTTCTTTTACTTCATTTTCGCCAAGATTAAATGCCGTGCGGATAGCAGCTCTTTCCGAAGCAGCCACTATCACCTCATCATCAATGTAATAATAAGACGGGCGAATACCATGTGCATCTCTAAAAACAAAACCAATTCCATTGCCGGTCAATCCTCCAACATGAAAACCACCATCAAATAATGCCAGCGCTTTTTTTAACACTGAAGAAATATCCATTTGATGGGGAGAGGCTTCATCTGCTTTTACTAAAAAATGATAGATCACTTCCATCATTGCAGCCAGGTCGCTCTGCCGCTGAAACTCACCCGGATCAATATTTACCAATGAAAAAAGTTCTTCCGTATTTACTAGGTTAAAATTGCCTGCCAATGCCAGATTTCGTGCGGGTATGGTATGGCGCTTCACAAACGGGTGGCAGAACTCAATATTATTTTTTCCCTGTGTCCCATAACGCAGATGCCCTAACATCAATTCACCCATAAATGAAACATGGCCTTTCATCAATCCCGGATGTTTTTTTATATCCGGATTGAATTTTTCCAATTCATTGACCTCGTCACCGATTTGTTTGAAAATGTCAGCAATGGATTGTGGCGCATTACTGCGGATGCGATGCAAAAAGGGATAGCCTGGTTCTACATCTGTTTTTACAACCGCCACTCCTGCACCGTCTTGACCACGGTTATGTTGTTTTTCCATCAGCAGGTAGAGTTTGTTTAAACCCCACATTACCGTACTATACCTTTTTTGGTAATAGGAAAACGGCTTTCTGAGCCGGATGAATGCTAATCCACATTCGTGTTTGATCGGGTCGCTCATGAAGACTGAAGGAGCGGCAAAGTTACGGGTTGAAGAGCAAATGAACCGCTTAAGATTTTGTTGTTAAAAAGCTTTACTGTCGCCGGATGCAAGCTTTTGCAGATTAGGGCATTCGCTTTTTGCCTGCTCATCTATCATAATGTAATAGGTAGGTGCTTTAGCTTCCAGCCACTTTTGAAGTGCTTGGTTCTTTTTCTGTTCCAATGCCATCTGGGATATCTTGCTGTAATCATCGTGCAGGTTCATACGATGCGGTTCAGAACGGGATTTCAGGTAAACGATGCGGACGCCTTTTTTTGTTTCATCAGCATCAAAAACAGTAGGCTGAGAATATTCACCCACTTTCATTTTGCTTATCGTTGTCACCATGTCTTTATCCAGTTGATCAATGGTCACATAAGGTGCACCATCTCTGTTCAAAATAAAAGGTCCACTGAATTTGGCTTGTTCATCTTCACTGTATTTACCGGCTGCTTCGTTGAATCCGATGGTACCAGCAATTATTTTTGAACGAATAGTGTCTAATTTTGCAATTACTTCATTAATCTCGGCATCAGTGACCGGAGGAATTTTTAAGATGTGCCGAATCACCGCATCATCTCCATTACGCTCCACCATTTGAATGATATGGTAGCCGAATTTTGATTTGATAGGGGAAGAAATCTCTCCTTCTTTCAATCGAAATGCAGCAGCAAGGAAATTCGGATCCCAGATTTTATCATTCCGGTTCAATTGAAGTTGTCCTCCCTGATCTTTGGTGCCCGGATCCTGCGATACTCTTTTTGCAAGATCAGCAAAAGAGATCATCTTTGTTTCTACCTGCTTTTTATAATTGTTGAGTTCATCAATAATATATTTTTCAAGGTCTCGGGAAGCCTTGGGATAAATAACGATCTGCCCAACCTCTAACTCCGATTCAAAAAAAGGCAAACTGTCTTTGGGAATTTTATCGAAAAACTCTTTTACTTCGTTTGGAGTTATCTTAACATCGCCGACAATTTTTTGCTGCATTGCATCTGCCAATTTCCTTTCTCGCACAGTTTCCCTTGCATCATCTTTAATCTGGTAAATGGTTTTGCCAGCCACTTCTTCCAGTGCCTGCTGGTTACCACCCATCTGGTTGATATAATACCGGATTCGTTGATCCAATTCTGCTTCCACATCTTCGTCGGAAACAGGTAATGAATCTTTTTGTGCCTGCAACATCAATATTTTTGACACAATAGCCTGTTCTGTTAAAATGCAGTCGGCATTGTCAGGGACAGTTCCGCCCTGCCGAATAATATCAGAAATGGAGTTTTTTATATCCGACTGAAGAATGATTTTATCGCCAACAATACCGAGAATCTTGTCTGCCACTACTTTTTTTGGCTGAGCTTGAGCAATGAGAACACAACCAAAAAGCAGCAAATAAACAGTTATAAATTTCTTTCGGAACAACATGAATTCAAAAATACTTTTCATCGTAAAAAATAAACTATTCTGGCAGGTATTTAACAAAAATTTCGGGTGGAGCTCCGGGCCCTTGACAAATGAAATTGCCGGGCAAAGAAAGTTTCGGGCAATTACAATGTTCTCTTTACCTCTTCTTCCTCATATGCTTCCACTACATCACCCGCTTTGATATCAGAATAATTTTTAATGGTAAGACCACATTCCATACCTGCCTGAACTTCTTTTGCATCATCTTTAAAGCGTTTGAGCGAACCGAGTTCAGCACTTGCCCCTTCACCAGTCGGATAGATCACTATACCGTCCCGGATAAGGCGAACCTTGGAATCCCTCTTGATCTTTCCGTCACGAACATAACATCCGGCTACGATAGCTTTATCAAATTTGAATACTTCTCTTACTTCAACGTTTGCAACAATTTTTTCCTGGATTGTTGGTTCCAGCATTCCTTCCATAGCGCTTTTCACTTCTTCGATAGCATTGTAGATGATGGAATATGTTCTGATCTGAATGCCTGCATTTTCTGCAAGCCTGGAAGCCTGTAATGATGGTCGCACATTAAATCCAATGATAATCGCATCGGATGCTTCGGCAAGTACCACGTCACTTTCATTGATCTGTCCTACTCCTTTGTGGATCACACTGACCAAAATCTCCTGGGTTGATAATTTCTGCAATGAATCACTCAACGCTTCTACCGAACCATCCACATCACCTTTGATGATGATCTTAAGTTCTTTGAAATTGCCCAATGCCAAACGACGGCCGATCTCATCCAGCGTAATATGTTTTCTTGCCCGCATTCCCTGTTCCCTAAGAATCTGTGCCCGGCGGTTGGCAATTTCTTTTGCCTCTCCTTCATCGATGTAAACTTTGAATTTTTCACCTGCTTGCGGCGCACCATTCAATCCCAATATCAAAGCAGGAGAAGAAGGACCAACTTCGTCTTCCTTTTTGTTTCTTTCATTGAACATTGCTTTCACTCTTCCGTAATGCTGACCACTTACTAAAATGTCTCCCACTCTTAATGTTCCGTTTTCAACCAATAAAGTGGCAACATAACCACGTCCTTTATCCAAAGATGCCTCTATTATCGTTCCTGTTGCTTCCCTGTCCGGATTAGCTTTCAGGTCAAGTAACTCTGCTTCAAGCAAAATTTTCTCCAACAATTGATCTACGTTCAATCCTTTTTTGGCAGAAATTTCCTGGCTTTGATATTTACCGCCCCATTCTTCTACCAACAAATTCATTTGAGAAAGTTGCTCATAAATCTTTTGAGGATTAGCTCCGTCTTTATCAATTTTATTGATGGCAAAGATCATGGGAACACCAGCTGCCTGTGCGTGGCTTATTGCTTCACGGGTTTGCGGCATCACCGCATCATCGGCAGCAATAACGATGACAGCAATATCTGTAACCTTGGCACCTCTTGCACGCATCGCAGTAAATGCTTCGTGACCAGGCGTATCTAGGAAAGTAATTTCTTTTCCATTATTTAACGTCACTCTATAAGCTCCAATGTGTTGTGTAATTCCTCCGGCTTCACCTGCTACTACATTGGCGCTCCTGATATAATCCAGCAATGAAGTTTTACCATGATCCACATGACCCATGATGGTAACGATGGGAGAGCGAGGTTGCAAATCTTCTTCGCTGTCTTCTTCTTCCTCCTCCTCCATTTCCAATTGTTTTTCCATATCAATAAACTCAACATCAAAACCAAATTCGCTTGCCACCAATTCAATCACTTCTGCGTCCAATCGCTGATTGATAGATACCATTATTCCGAGACTCATACACTTGCTGATCACATCAGCAAAATTGACATCCATCAGGTTGGCTAATTCACTCACACTGATAAATTCAGTGACCTGTAGTTTATTATCTGTTTCGGCTTCGCCCATTGCTTCGGCCATTTCCTGTCTTTTTTCACGGCGCAATTTTGCTTTGAGGCTTTTGCCGCGACCTCCGCCGCCGGCCAGTTTAGCCTGCGTTTCCCGGATTTTTTCCTGAATTTCTTTTTCGTCGATTTGCTTTTCTTCCCGCTGCCTGTTATCTCTGCGTCCGCCAGTGCCACGCCGGTCTCTTCTATCATCCCTGTTGAAACCACCACCCTGCTTTTTCTCCCTGTCTTTAAAGAAATCTTCTTTCTTGACTTCTTTTTTCTCGATCGGTATTCTTTTTCTTTTTCTCTTCTCCTCTTTCTTCGGCCTGGTATCACTATCCACAGGCAGATCGATCTTGCCGAGAATTTTAGGGCCGGTTAATTTTTCTACTTCAATATTTTCAATAACCGGAGGTAGCTCTTCCTGGACCGGCTCTTCTTTTACTGATGCTATTTCTTCCTGTACCGGTTCTTCTTCTGTTTTAGTTTTTTTCTTAGCAGTTTTTTTCACCGGCTCGGCCGCTGCAGCTTCTTCTTTTTGTTTCTTGCTGGTTTTTTTAGGCCTGGTGGAGGAATCAATAGCAGAGAGATCAATTTTGTCAACAACTTTCGGCTTTTCAAGTTCTGGCGCTTCTACCTTTATAATCTCTTCTTTGGGAGGCTCTTCTTTTTTGGGTTTTGCTTTTGCCTGTTTTTCTTCTTCTGCGGGCTCTTCTTTCTTTGTAGTTTTTTTCTCTTCTTTTTTAAAAACGATCTCTTCTTCTTCTTTTTTCTTTTTTGCTTCGGCCTGACTTCCTTTGGGTAAATCCACCTGATCACTCTTCATCTTCGCCACTTTATCACCCTGAAACTCCATTTGCAAAGCCCGGTACATTTCTTCGGTGAGCTTAGATGTAGGTTTCAGTTCATCTTTTGGAAAACCTTTGTCGATCAAAAAGTCAATAAGGGTATCCTGACCAATGTTGAATTCTTTGGCCGCAGCTAATAATCTGGGAAGTTTTAATTCTGCCATTCAGTTTGTTTAATCGTGAATGCTGATCCGTGAATGTAAAAACCTGCCTGTGCTATTTTGTAGTACAATTCACTTTCAACCCTTCACTTTGTTTTATTCTTTTTCAAATTCTTCTTTTAATACTTTCCTCACTTCATCGATCGTCTCTTTTTCAAGATCCGTTCTGCGTTCCAGTTCTTCCGGAGTAAGATCCAGAACACTTCTGGCTGTATCGCATCCGATGCGCTTCAGTTCATCAATGACCCATGTTTCAATCTCATCACTGAATTCATCCAGGTCGATATCAAATTCCTCTACTTCTCCTTCATTATCGCGATAAACATCCAGTTCATATCCTGTCAATTCACAAGCTAATTTGATATTGACTCCACGGCGCCCAATGGCCAGTGAAACCTGGTCTGGTTTCAAATAAACATTGGCATGTTTGTTTTCCTGGTCCAGTTCCATGCTGGTGATCTTGGCAGGAGTGAGTGACCGCTGGATCAGCAACTGAATATTATTCGTCCAGTTGATCACATCAATGTTTTCATTTTTCAATTCACGAACGATGCCGTGAATACGGCTTCCTTTCATTCCTACGCAGGCCCCAACCGGGTCAATGCGGTCATCATAAGATTCCACCGCCACTTTGGCTCTTTCTCCGGGATCACGAACAATTTTTTTAATAACGATCAATCCATCAAAAATTTCCGGTACTTCAATCTCCAACAATTTAGCAAGAAAGTCCGGCGAAGTACGTGAAAGAATAATGACCGGTGTATTATTTTTCATATCCACCTTTTTCACTACAGCTCTGATAGATTCCCCTTTTTTGAAATAATCCTGCGGGATCTGTTCGCTCTTTGGTAATATCAGTTCATTTCCTTCTTCATCTAACAACAGGATTTCTTTTTTCCAGACCTGGTACACTTCAGCACTTACGATCTCGCCAATTCTATCGCCATATTTTTTGGCCAATACGTTTTTCTTCAGATCGTTGATGCGGCTGGCAAGTGTTTGTTTGGCTGCTAAAATGGCTCTGCGGCCGAAATCATACAAATCGATCTCTTCAAACAATTCTTCGCCCACTTCAAAATCCGGTTCAATTTTTACGGCATCGGTATAAGCTACCTGAGCCAGCGGATCTTCCACTTGCCCATCTTCCACAATCATTCGATGCCGAATGATCTCAAGGTCGCCTTTTTCAGCGTTTACGATAACATCAAAGTTCTCATCACTGCCAAATTTTTTACGAAGCAATGTTTTAAAAACATCTTCCACCACTTTCATCATGGTTGGGCGGTCAATATTTTCCGCCTCTTTGAATTCCTGGAATGCTTCGATCAGATTGATACTTGCCATAGCTCGAGATTTTGAAAGGGGATTTTATATTTAAAGATCCCGTTTAAAACTTTATTTGAATTTTTGTTGATTTAATATTTTCAAAAGGTATGTTGTGCTCTACATACTCTTTTTTCTTATTTTTTCCTTTTTCTTCTTCTACAATAACAGCGTTTTCAGTTACCGCTATCAGTTTTCCTTCTGTTTTAATTCCGTCCTTTCTCAGCACTTCCACATCTTTCCCTATATTTTTGAAATATTGTCTCAATATTTTAAGCGGCTCGTCCAATCCGGGTGAAGATACTTCCAGAGAAAAATCATTGCCCGGAAATATGTTGCTTTCAACGATCTGTTTATACAGGCTTCGGTTTATCTGCACCAGTTCATCAATACTAATGCCCTGGTCTGCATCCAGGAATACCCGTACATTGTTAGAAGGACTGATCTTTATATCCACAAGAAAAAATCCGGGTTTTTCACTGATCAGGGCTTCTATTTTTTGTTCCAGAGCCTTTATTTGTACTGTTTCGTTCATGGAGCCCAAAAGAAGAAGGGAACGGACCACGTTCCCTTCTATCATCTATTGCCGTAGCAAAGGTAAGGAAATAGCGCTATTGGTTCCAAAACTTATCCAGAATTCGTTTTTGCCGGATTTTAACAGGCATTCACCGTTTTTTAGAACATCAAACAAAAAGACAATCTTAACTTCGATGAATGATTTTTCAAATACTCTTATACGCTTTCCTGATCTATCTTTTGTATAAAATAGTCTTTGACTTCATCATACCTGTTTACAAAACCTCGCAACAGTTAAAAAAGGGATTCCGGGAAGCTCATCAACGCATGTCGGAGCAAATGAATACAGCTAAGCAGTATTCCTCTGCAACTTCTAAAGGAAGGGCCACTCCAAAGGCCAACTCAGATGATTACATTGATTTTGAAGAGATCAAATAGCCAGCTTCTATTTTATTTTTTTACTTTTGCGGCTTCTTGGGCAAAAATGCTCAGGACCCTTAGCTCAGACGGTTAGAGCACCTGACTCATAATCAGGGGGTCGTTGGTTCGATCCCAACAGGGTCCACAAATACGTTGTTGCATTTGCGGAACATGATTCCGTTTTTTATTATATGAATCACAGAAAGGTTCTTTAACCTTTTCTTAACCGTGAGGAAAATACTTTTGCCCATTACATATCATGTTATGAAGAAAATCTTACTGTTTGCTTTATTGCTGTTATTTACAGTTTCGGTATTTGCACAAAACAATCCGGCCCCCGAGAAGAAACAAACAACCATTGACCTGAGTGGCAGAGCTAATGATCATTTTATGATCCAGTTAGGCAGTTATGGTTGGTTTGGCCGTCCCGACACTATCAAAACAAGAGGTTTTTCCAAAAGCATCAATTTTTATTTCCTGTTTGATTTCCCCTTTAAAACCAACCCGCATTTTAGTGTAGCAGTGGGACCGGGCATTGGAACGGATATGATGTATTTTAATAAAACTTATGTAGGCATAAAAGATAACACTTCTTCTATCGCATTTATTGATCAGTCCGACACAACACATTTCAAAAAAACAAAACTAGGTATGGCCTGGGTGGAGGCACCTGTGGAATTACGTTATGCTTTTGATCCTGCCAACAATGCCAAAAGCCTCAAATTGGCGCTCGGTGTTAAAATTGGCGCTTTGCTGAATGCGCATACCCGAAACAAAGATTTTGTAAACAGCAACGGCGGGATCATTTACCAATACGTCGAAAAAGACGCAAGCAAGAAATTTTTTAACGGAAACCGGATCGTAGTAACCGCAAGAGCAGGATACGGACATTTCAGTCTTTTCTATACCTACCAGGTCAGCACTTTGTTCAAAGAGAACCGAGGGCCTAATGTCAATCCATATTCGTTCGGAGTAACGTTAAGTGGGCTATAAACTATTTTTCTTAGAAAGCGGCACATTTTAAATGCGCCGCTTTTTTATTTTCCCCCAATATATTCTGGCGAAAGAGTATTTTCTATTTTTGCCTTTCCTCCGGTGGAGGAATTTTTATTTCAATGCTGAACAAAAAAAATATTTTTAAAGAACAGGAACGGGCAGTGTTGGTTGGGTTGGTGCATAAAGACCAGACAGAGCAACAGGTTCAGGAATATTTAGATGAACTGGCTTTCCTTGCAGAAACTGCCGGCGCAGTTGCAGTAAAACGATTTACACAAAAACTTCCTCATCCTGATAGTAAAACATTTATTGGCAAAGGAAAGCTGGAAGAGATCCGGAAATATGTAGAAGGAAAAAATATCCGCATCGCCATCTTTGATGATGAACTCAGCGGTTCACAGATTACCAATATTGAAAAAGCTCTCGATGTAAAAACCATTGACCGCTCCGACCTGATCCTTGACATTTTTGCCCGCCGGGCTAAAACAGCACAAGCGAAAACACAAGTTGAGCTGGCACAATATCAATACCTGCTTCCAAGATTACGAGGCATGTGGAAACACTTGGAACGTTTGGGTGGCGGAATCGGAACCCGCGGTCCCGGCGAAACAGAAATTGAAACGGACCGTCGTATTGTTCGTGATAAAATATCATTACTGCGCAAAAAACTATTGGAGATCGACAAGCAGTCGCTCACTCAAAGAAAAGAGCGGGGCGAATTCATCCGTGTTGCATTAGTAGGATATACCAATGTAGGCAAATCTACCATCATGAATTTGCTAAGCAAGAGTGATGTTTTTGCAGAAAATAAATTATTTGCAACCCTGGATACCACTACAAGAAAAGTTGTTTTTGAAAACACTCCGTTTCTTTTAAGTGATACAGTAGGTTTCATTCGTAAACTACCGCATCATTTGGTAGAAAGTTTCAAGAGTACGCTTGACGAAGTTCGTGAGGCTGATATCTTGTTGCATGTGGTGGATATTTCTCATCCTAATTATGAAGAACAAATGGGCGTAGTGAATCAAACGCTTCGTGAGATCGGCACAGCTGAAAAACCGATGATCACTATTTTTAACAAAATGGATCAGTACGAGACAACCGTATTTGATGAGTGGCTGGAAGAAAGCACTAAGCTACAATTGCTAAAAGATCTGCAGGAAAGATGGGAGCGGGAAACACAGGGCAATGTTGTTTTCGTTTCAGCTATTGAAAAAAGAAATATCAAAGAGTTACGGCATGCTTTGTTGCATAAAGTAAAAGAACTTTATCGGATCCGCTATCCTTACAAATCTGAATTCTTGCATTGACCATTCAAAACTACGATCAGCCAAAATTCTTCATGAGCAAAAAAAATTATACCTGGCACAAGGTTGCCGATCATATCAACGAAATTGATTGGATGAAAAATAATATTGCTGTGGTAGAGGTCGACGGCAAAAAGATCTGCCTGGCGCTTTTCAACAATGATGTATTTGCTTTTGCTTTCAAATGTCCTCATGCAGGAGGTTTTTTAGCAGATGGATATGTGGATGCTCTTGGCAATGTTGTTTGCCCCACTCATCGCTATAAATATAATTTGCGCAACGGTCACAACGTAAGCGGCGAAGGATATTATCTTAAACATTGGCCGGTTGAGCTCAGAGATGATGGCGTGTATATAGGGATGGATAAAGAAGACGGACTGTTTGGATGGTTTAAATAAAAAAAGGAGCGTTACCGGGGCTTAATTCCAGTTCCCTTATTCAAGAAAGATGCAGTTATAATCTGTATTCCGGTAAAATTTTTTCTTCGTACTTCTGACAATTTAAAATTAACGATATATCGTTTCTTAAATTGCCACGTATTCGGGAAGGCTATAAAAAAGGGTAAAATTTCATTAGATTTTAATTTACAATGATTCTACTTTAAAGAAATTCTTATCCACAAAGTGATAAGTTGCTTTCTAATTCACAAATATTTCATCAGTAAAAAACCAACCCATATCCTGTTCTTTCTTTTTAGGCTTTTTATCTTTCGGATCACTGGGCTGAATGAATTGTTTAGGTAGATGTCCGATCGTTTCAACTTCCACCTTAATGTATTTAAGTTTTGTCGGGGTAAACTTACACTCATAAGGAACCAAATAACGGGATTGCATCAATGTATCTTCCTTAGGATGTATTTGAGCCAATAATTTCAGATGTTTGGGATTACTGCCTCCCATTATACGGATAGTTTTAGGAGGAAATATCAAAGCTCCTACATTCACCAAGGAACTTATAGTAACATTTTGCACTTCCACAGACTTCGTAAACTTCAATAAAGATTCCATCCCGTTTTTTCTAAAAGCGATCCATTTGCCATCACGAAAATTTAAGCTGCCTTTTATAAGGTCATTTAATGTTTGTCCTCCTTTACCCATGTAATTTGAATCAGCGGGCTTCAACATTATAACAGTATCCGGTTTATAAGTGGACTGGTAAAACCGATATTCCACCACATCACTTTCTTGCCAGCCCGGTTTGAATGCTCTGGCTTTCATCAAAGATTGTTTGCTAACATAAGTATTGTTATTATAAATCGTTGAATGGGTGCTGTCAGGATCTGTTCCATCCAATGTATATCGTATAGTAATTCCGGGTATATAATGTTTGAGTAACAAATGAATGGGAGTGTCGGTTATAATCGGATAATCGTTTTGAATAATCGGAGCATTTAATTTAATGAACATCGTGTCAGTACGCATTCCCATTCTTATCCCAAGTGAAGGATATTTCATATTCAACCACTCCGCATCTGCAATGTTTATTCCGGTATTCCAAACAAATATGTTTCGAATTTCTTTTAATGTCTTAAGCTTTTCGATATCCTCTTTTTTCACAGATGTATTCGTTACAGAAAGGTTTCTTAAATGATGCAATTTTTCCAAATAGCTTAACCCTGTTCCGGTAATTTTAGTGAATGAAAGATTGAGGTCTCTTAAATTTTCAAATTGACCGATGATCTGTAAATCATTATCAGTAACCGGCATTTTATCCAGATTAAGCGAGACCAACTGCTTTCTGATCTCTTGCAAATCTTTTAATTGATCGCTATTAAAAAATGCAGCTCCAAAAAAATCAACAGCAATTGCAGGGGAATTTACAGCGATGGGATGAACAGACCGGAAATTTGAATTCAATTTCTGAATCGTTTTTTCACTGACAGCAGTAAAATCGTAATTATCCTCATCAGCAGCAGATTTAAAAATAGTTTCTGCAAGAGTGCGGAGGGTATCAGTTGGTTCGAGATCAATGACCTTTAATTTGAAATTAGCACCATGTCTTATCCAATTATACAGAATCGCTTCTTCTTCTTCTGTTAGTTGAGGTTTCCCAATTGGCGGCATATGTTTTTTTTCTGACTCGGGGAGATGGATTCTTTGTAATATCAAACTCATATTTACATTGGTAGTATCCCATAAAGCGCCGTCTTTGCCACCTTTCATCAACGCCTGTGCGGTTTCCATGATCAATTCCCCCTTTGCTTTTTTACTATTATGGCAATTTAGACATTTGGTGTCTAGGATTGGTTTTACCATATCAGCAAAAACAAACGCCTGGTCTATCGATGGCTTTGGCCGGTTTTTATCTTTTTCTATAGGTGCCAGTAAAAAATTATCTCCGTGAGTAATGCTGGCTCCCTGATCGCCTGCGACAAGGAGTATTACAAAACTTATTACACTTGTTATCACTAAAGAAAATATCTTTCTCTTTAACTGATCAAAAAATATATACCACAAAAAAGTAATTATAGAAACCAATGTTCCGCTCCATCTATGCCATTCCAATGCGTCCTGGTTGTAGGCAGATTCCCTGGAAAGAAAAATTCCCATTAATGCTGTAATGGATGCAGTGAATGCAGTAATCAACAATAACCATCTGCTAATATTTTCGGAACTATCTGGTGATTGAAAATTTTTTTTGGGAGCCAACCACAGCCAGCCGATGAATAAAATAAAGAATACTATAGGGAAATGAAGGAAAAGCGGATGTGCTCTGCCTGCGACCTGCAATATTTCCGGCACTACCAGTTTATCATAAAAGATAAATGAAAAACAAAGCAGGCAGTTGACCGCAAGCGTAGCATTAAATAAAATATTTTTCAGCCTTATCATCTATTCAAAAAAATATTAAGTATAAATCATCTCCGGTTTATAAATCATTTATAAAGAATATTTTATTTTGTAAAATAAATATGGGTAATGAAACCAGCATTATACAACAGGATCCAGTTTATAGGGATAAACATGACCTGAATTCCATTGTGCGACGTACATATTCTGTTCATCATCTATTAAAACATCGTGTGGATATTGAAAGGCTTTTATCGTCTGATGCATTTCATCCGGAATATCGCCAGTGTAAGTAGGGTTATTGCCGCCAAGATTTGAAACCACTTTGAAATTCTTATCAAGAATGGTCACAAAACCCGATTGCTCATTCACATGCGAACTACTTTGTAGAACCGCACTGTATAAATAATCTCCATTTATGACGGGCCGGCACACCCATGCGCCGGGAAGAGCAATAGTATTGATGAATCTTCCATCCATGGTAAATCTCTTGAAGGCATTTTGCTGACGAGAAGTAACAATCAGTGTCGGATTATCCTTGTACCTGTGATCTATACAAATACCATGTGCATTTAACAAATTTTCTTCTTTATTACCTCTTCCTCCAAAATGACGAATATAGTTCCCTTTATAATCATATTGGATAACAAAATCTTTTCCATAGCCATCAACAACATAAATATCACCATTGTCAGCAATTGCTGTTTCAGTAGGAATATATTCTTCTGCCTTTGTATATTGGCCAGTTTCTTTAGGATAATCCAACACCATCAGCACTTTTCCATTCAGATCTGTTTTAATCATCTGGTGCCGGTTATTGTCGCAAATGAATAAAACCTCTTGACCATTTTCATTAAACAAAGTCAACCCATGAGCACCCGGATACTCATGACCCCATGTATCGATCAGTTGGCCCTTTTTATCATAAATGATTACATTATTTTTTACTTCATTAGTCAATAAAATGATTCGTCCTTTACTATCTTGAACCATTTCATGGCAATCTTTTACCGGATACTTCGCAGCATCCACCTGGCTCCATTCCTTGTTAAGGCGATAACGTTTATTATTTTGCCCCAGGATGATATCATCTTTTTTTGAATCCTGTAACAAGGATGGTAAAAAAAGAATTCCAGAAGTTGCTACTGAAGTCTGTTGTATGAATTTTCTGCGATCCATATTTTTGAGGTATCTGTTTGTTATGTAATTAAGCCATTTACTACCTTTCCTGCAACATCGGTTAACCTGTATCTTCTACCAAGATGTTTAAAAGTGAGTTTTTCATGATCAAGTCCCATCAAGTAAAGAACTGTTGCATGAAAATCGTGGACGTGCACAGGATCTTTGACAATATTATACCCAAAATCATCCGTTTCGCCGTATACACCAGGTTTTACGCCGCCACCCGCCATCCATATTGTAAAACAACGGGGATGGTGATCTCTTCCATAATTGTCTTTGGTAAGTACTCCCTGGCAATAATTGGTTCTGCCAAATTCACCTCCCCAGATCACAAGTGTTTCATCCAGCAATCCACGTTGTTTCAAATCTATGATCAGAGCTGCTGATGCCTGGTCCACGTCTTTGCATTGTAGTTTTATCTCATAAGGAAGGTTGCCGTGCCCATCCCATCCCTGGTGATATAATTGTACAAACCGCACACCGCTTTCTGAAAGTTTTCTTGCCAATAAACAATTTGCAGCGAATGTGCCCGGCACCAAACATTCCGGACCATACAATTTTACGGTATCCTCCGGTTCTTTTGAAACATCCATAATTTCTGGAACGATGGTCTGCATCCGGTAAGCCATTTCGTATTGCTGAATTTTAGTAGTGATCTCCGGATCACCAAATTCTTTAAAGGACTCCTCATTTAATTCTGCAATTTTATCAAGCATTTTTCTTCTGTCTTGCCGGTTCATTGATTCCGGATCATTCAGATAAAGAACCGGATTTTCTCCACTACTGAACTGTACTCCTTGGTGAATAGAATCTAAAAAGCCATTAGACCATAATTTAGAATAAACCCCTTGTCCATTTCCTTTTCCCTTTGAAAGCAATACACAGAAAGCAGGAAGGTTTTTGTTTTCACTTCCTAATCCATAACTCAACCAAGCTCCCATGCTGGGGCGATTTCCTTGTTGCGCTCCGGTCTGAAAAAAAGTTAATGCCGGATCATGATTAATAGCTTCAGTGTACATCGTCTTAATAAAACATATATCATCCACCACACGTGATGTATAAGGCAAAAGTTCACTTAACCATGCCCGTGTTTGTCCATATTGATTGAATTGAAACACTGTCCCTGCCAAAGGAAATTTAGCCTGACCGGCGGTCATTCCGGTAAGACGCTGACCCATGCGTACGGAAGCCGGCAGATCTTCACCCTGCATTTTTTGTAACAAAGGCTTATAATCGAATAAGTCTAACTGAGAAGGTGCACCATTTTGAAAAAGATAGATGATCCTTTTTGCTTTGGGTGCAAAATGTGGCAACCCAACTATTGAAGATTCCTCGGAATTACTACTAAACAGATCTGGTACCAGTAACGACCCTAAAGCAATACTTCCAATACCAAGACTGAGTCTTGATAAAAAGCGGCGCCGGTTAATTTGTAGCCTGTGCTCTATGATTTCATTTCCCATTTTCTTTCAATTTAATTTACCAGAAAGAATTTCAGGTTTTTGTAATGGTTTCTTCCAGATTATAAATGACAGTTATCACTTTCATGAGTGCAGCAGTGCTGTTGATATCTGCACTTTTTACAGTCTGGTATTCGCCTTCATGCAATGTGTTATAAGCATCTAATTGCTTATGTTGAAAATCCTGTAATTGTTCATTATAATAATTTTCTAGTGTTTGTGCTTCTTTTGCTGACAGTTTGCGGCATACAATTAACCGAAATGCTTTCGCTATTTTTTCAGTAGAGGTACCCTGCTCTGTACTTAATCTCTGGGCCAATACTCTCGCTGCTTCCAATACAGTCGGATCATTCATCATGATGAGTGCCTGAAGGGGTGTGTTCGTTTTCAATCTTCGTACTTCACATTGATCACGATTACTTGCATCGAACATGATCATCGATGGAGGCGGAACAGTAAGTTTTATAAAAGTGTACAATCCACGCCTATATAACGAATCCCCATGATCTTGCTTATATGTTGCCAGCACTCCGCGACCAGACGTTGCGCTTTCCCAAATGCCTGAGGGCTGATAAGGTTTGACACTCGGCCCACCAATGGTTTTGTTCAATAAGCCACTGCTGCACAAAACCAAGTCCCTGATAAATTCAGCTTGCAAGCGATTTCTTGGACCTCTTGACAAATAAATATTATCCGGATCTTTTTGTTGCTTCTCAGGGGTAGTTTTTGCAGACTGTCTATAAGTCGCAGACATTACTATTTGCTTCACCAATCTTTTGATATCCCATCCATGTTCCATAAAATCCACAGCTAGCCAATCGAGTAATTCAGGATGAGAAGGCAATTCTCCCTGCATACCAAAATCGCCAGAAGTCTTTACGATCCCTTTACCAAAAATTTCCTGCCAGAGCTGGTTTACAAAAACTCTTGCAGTGAGTGGATTATTTTTACTGATCGTCCATTCTGCAAGCCCTAATCTGTTTCGATGAAATTTTGTAGTATCGAATTCCATCACCGCAGGTAATGCATTGGGCTGAACTTCTATTGTGGGAGCATCATATCTTCCCCTGCTCAATACAAAAGTCTTCCGTGCAGTATCTCTTTCACCCATCACTGACACCATCACGGTAGCAGTATCTTTCTTTTGAATAAAGGATAAAATATTTTTTCTGTCATTGCTGTCAATGTATAGGATTGGATTCTTCGCTGGTTTTGATACACTTACATCTCCTTCAAACCCTACTTCTTTAGTGTTATTGAAAAAAGCCATCAAGCTGTAATAGTCTTTTTGTGAAAAGGGATCGTATTTGTGATCGTGGCATTGAGCACATTCTATAGTGACCCCAAGAATACCTTTTCCAAAAGTCTTTGTTTCATCAATAAGATATTCTATACGATATTCTTCCGGCACTACACCACCTTCCTCAGTATATTTATGATTCCTTAAAAATCCTGTTGCAAGAATTTGTTCTTTTGTAGCATTTGGTAACATATCACCGGCAATTTGCCAGGTCAAAAATTGATCATAGGGTAAATTCTCGTTGAAAGCATGAATAACCCAATCACGCCAGGGCCATTGTGTTCTGATATTATCATCCTGATAACCGTAACTATCCGCATAGCGGGCAACATCAAGCCAATGAACAGCCATCTTTTCGCCATATTCAGGAGAAGCCAGCAATTGATCAACTATTTTTCCGTATGCTTTTTCACTGTGGTCAGCCAGAAAGTTATCCATCATTTCAATACTCGGCGGCAAACCTGTGATATCAAGACAAACTCTTTTCAACAAACGTTCTTTATCTGCTTCTTCATTTGGAGAAAGTCCCTGTTGCTCCATTTTGTGCAGGATAAAATAATCAATTTCATTCTTAGGCCATGTGGTGTTGCTGACGGATGGAAGGGATGCTTTGACCGGCGGCGTAAAAGCCCAATGCTTTTCAAAAGGTGCGCCTTGTTCGATCCATTTTCTGATTACCTTTTTTTCATATTCAGTGAGCATTCCAAGATGCGCATCCGGAGGTGGCATGAGGAATGTCGGATCAGAAGAAGTGATCCTTTTCAGCAACTCAGACTTATCAGGATCCCCTTTCACAATGGCAAAAGCGCCTTTCGTTTCAACAAGAGGGGCAAAAGCACTGTCTGGAATATCTAATCGTAAATGTGCTTCTCTATGTGAAGCATCAGGCCCATGGCATTTATAGCATTTATCGGACAAAATTGGCCTGACATCAAAGTTGTAACTGATTATTTTAGGAAGCGTGTCAGTATTACTGTTATTAGCCTTATGCATACAAGAAAGCATCACAAATACAGTCCCGGTAATTACACTGCTTATGACAAATACTTTACTGACCATCATAGGATAAATATAAAGAAACTTAAACACGTTCCCATATTGGCAAACTTGCTTTCTACCAACAATTGGATGGTAGGACTAAGAACAAAATCCCAGCTACATCTTAGCTGAAAAAATCATATTTGACAAAAATAAAGGCACAGCTCTAGGATTTGTGGTCCACTATCAATATCGTATTCAATGACAATAGTGCTGGGAAGGGTAGCAAAAAAGAAAAATGAACTGCGTAATATTCTAGTTTGGTGATTTCAATTTTTATACCGGTTCTAAAAAAATTGCCTCCTCTTTAACTGAAAGGAAGACCTATTTCTGGATAAAGTTTGTAAAACATTGGATAAAGTTTGTAAAACTTTGCGTGCAATTAATACCGGATGGTTAATTACTTGAATCAGTAAAGTATTTTATCGTTCGCCGCGAAAGGATGTACAGAGCAATAGACAGTCAGTTCATTTTTTGACTAAAAACTTATTAAACCCATGAAAATTTCTTTGGCAAACTTGCTATCCTTCTACCAACAATGGATGGCAAGATTAATAACAAAATCCTTAGCTGCATTTTAGCCCCAAAAATCACATTTGACAAAAATGGAGATGTACCTATCAAGTTAGTGGCCCTATCAAGGTGTTACTCAATGCCAGTGAGGATTTAGCAAGAGGTCAAAAATAAAAAGAGATCAAAGCTGATCTCTTGTCGTAATATAGCTCCTGCTGCTGGACTTGAACCAGCGACCCTCTGATTAACAGTCAGATGCTCTAACCAGCTGAGCTAAGCAGGAATGGGGCTGCAAAAATAGGGATATTCAGCTTTTTCTAAAACTCTGTTTTGAAAATTAATAGGCCACTTTTTGATTTTTTAGCCACAGGAATCAAACTGTTAAAATATCCCTGCATCAGGTTAATGTCGCTATGCTGACAAAACACAGTTAGTGATGATAGTATCTTCGTAATGCAAACCTTTGAGTACGCAATTCCGTTAGTATCATAAAATCATTTCGTATGCGGTACAGTAGTTTTTTCATCATTACAGCCTGCGGCTTGCTCAGTGCCAGTTGCGGTATGAGCCAGAAAAGCAAGAACAAATACCCTGATCCTCCGGTTGCCAACAGCAAAACGGTATATCCGATGCAGCTTACCGATGCACAATGGAAGCAGCGGCTCACACCCGATCAGTATTATATATTGCGGCAGGCAGGCACCGAACCGGCAGGTACCGGCAAGTATGATCATTTTTATGAAAAAGGAACTTATTATTCGGCGGCTTCCCTGCAACCGCTCTTTAGTTCTGATACCAAATTCAATTCCGGAACCGGTTGGCCCAGCTTTTATGCTCCGATCAATCCCGATGCAGTTCGGTTAGTAAAAGATACCAGTTATGGAATGGTGCGCTGGGAGGTGGTGGATAGTAAAAGTGGTTCGCACCTAGGCCATGTATTCGATGATGGCCCGGCGCCCACCGGGAAAAGGTATTGCATGAATTCCGCTGCCCTCATTTTTGTACCCGAAGGCGGCAAACCTCCCGTAAGTTCCAAACAATAATATTTATAATATGAGATCAGTCTTTTTTGCAGCTTTTGCTTGTATAGTTTTCATTGGTTGTGCCATGTCACAAAACAGCGATGTAAAAATTCCTGCCGGCATAAGCAAAAAACCTTCGGGTCATGAATCAGTAGCATATTTTTCCGAGGGATGTTTCTGGCATACAGAAATCGTTTTTCAAAGTTTGGTAGGAGTGCGGGATGCTGTGTCCGGTTATTGCGGCGGCACAGATCCCAATCCTGATTATGAAAAAGTAAGTTCTGGAGAAACAGGCCATGCAGAAACTGTCCAGGTGTTTTATGATTCTTCCAAAATATCTTTTCCAACATTAGTGCAGGCGTTTTTCGCAAGCCATGACCCTACCACATTGAATCGCCAGGGTAATGATGTCGGCACGCAGTACCGTTCTATTGCATTTTTCAGCAATGACAAAGAAAAAAAGATCATTGAAGATGAGATCAAAAAACTGAATGATTCAAAATATCGCGGCAGGATCGTGACCGAAGTAAAAGCTTTTTCAAAATTCTATCCCGCAGAAGCTTATCACCAGGAATATATTCTGCATCATCCGGATAATCCGTATGTCGCCAATGTTTCTATTCCTGATTACCTGAGATTCAGGAAAGAATTCAAAGGGAATTTTAAACAATAAATAGTTGCAGCCGGCGACAATGATCGTTGCGAAATTTCATTCATTATCTTAGGCCCCGAAAATTTATACTATGGGCCGTATCAAAGTGGACCTACATGATATTTACAATAATAGCAAAGCGATCGACCAGGCATTACATGATGCTTTTGAAGAAGCAATCGATAAAAAAATAAAAGAGATCGAGATCATCCCCGGCAAAGGCAGCGGCCAATTAAGAAAAAAAGTGGAGCGTTTTTTACAGCAACCACATATCAAACCTTTATATCATCGAATTGAAAACGACAGTAAAAATTTCGGAAGGTTATTTGTGTATTTTAAATTTTAAACTGAACAGCTTTGTTTATTGATCATGGCTTCCACTCTTGCTGACCAACTTATCCGTTTTTATAAATCGCTTCAGCCGCCAAAACCTTTGCCTAAAGGAATCAACGTATTATTTCCACAGCAAGACAAAGAAGTGATAAAGATCGTAACTACTTTTTTCAAAAAATTTTACAATGACAATCATCCCCGTCGCCTGATCTTCGGCATCAACCCGGGACGCTTTGGCGCCGGAACGACAGGCATCAATTTTACCGCTCCCAAGCAGCTTAAAGAATTTTGTGGCATTGATCATTCCTTCAAACAACAGTCTGAATTATCAGCTGAATTCATTTATGAAACGATCGAACGATATGGCGGAGTGAATAAATTTTACCTGGATTATTTTATCTCTGCCATCAGCCCGCTGGGATATGTCAGAGATGGCGTCAACCTGAATTATTATGATGATAAAAAATTGTTAGCGGCTGTTAAGCCATTTATTGTTTCCAGTATCAGGGAACAACTTTCTTTTGGTTTCAAAACCGATCGCTGTATATGCATAGGTGGAGCAAAGAATTTCGAATTCTTTTCTGCTTTGAATGAAGAATATCATTTTTTCAAAACGATCATTCCGCTGCCGCATCCCCGCTTCATCCTTCAATATCGCCGCAAACAGAAAGAAAACTTCATTCATCAATATTTATCCGCACTTCAAATTGGCTAAAGAAAGTTTACATACATTTGCTCCTTCACAATTTTCGACTATGAACATCTGCTAAGGCCTGCCAACCGCAGGCGGGCTCAGCCCAACAAAATGAAACCTGATCTTTACGATCAGACAAAGCAATCATTCATTGCTTTCTTTTCCCATTTATTTAATTTCAAATTCACTGTATGCCAGAAATCAACATACATAACAATAAACTATCCCGTTTTATTTCATTGATAAAACAATCGCTCCGCGGAGAGGAGCATGACTATACCCAGGGAAGCATTCGCACTGCTATCATTTTATTGGCTATTCCCATGATCCTGGAGTTGAGCCTTGAATCTGTATTCGCCGTAGTAGATATTTTTTTCGTAGGACATCTTCCGAACAGCAGTTCAGCAATTCAGACAGTTGGTCTTACCGAATCGGTGATCACCATTGTTTATTCCATTGCTATCGGGTTAAGTACAGCCGCCACTGCAATGGTAGCAAGAAGAACGGGTGAAAAAAATAAAGATGCAGCCGCACATGCAGGAATGCAATCACTGATCATGGCGCTGACGATATCAGCCGTTATCAGTATCGCAGGAATCATTTTTGCGCCGGATATTTTACAGCTCATGGGTGCACACCAGGATGTGGTAAACGAAGGCACTGATTTCACCCGCATCATGATGGGTGGAAGCCTGGTTATCATTTTACTTTTTTTGATCAATGGAATTTTCCGTGGGGCAGGAGATGCTGCCATGGCCATGCGAAGCCTGTGGCTGGCAAGCCTGATGAATATTATTTTATGCCCTTTGTTCATTTACGGAGCAGGATCATGGAGTGGATTCGGATTAAAAGGTGCCGCTATTGCTACAACCATCGGAAGAGGAATTGGTGTGCTCTATCAATTCTGGAACCTATTCGGTGGTAAAAGCAGTGTGAGTTTAAAAAAAGAACATTTCAAAATTGATTTTTCCGTGATGAAGCCGCTGGTCGAAATAGCATGGCCGGCTACGTTTCAATTCCTGATCGCATCAGGAAGCTGGATCGTCCTGGCAAGATT
>DASZXQ010000041.1:0-3517 GCA_035545755.1 Chitinophagaceae bacterium
AAAAAAGGCCTGGTGCAAATGAACGATGGTTAAAATAAATAAACCAATATAAAAATTAAATTATCTATGCTGTACATGGTCATTGAGAGATATCACGAAGGGAAAGCAAAAATGTTGTACCAGCGATTTTCTGAAAAAGGAAGAATGATGCCGAAAGGTGTTCAATACATTAATAGCTGGATCAACGAAGAGGTGACAGTTTGTTACCAGCTAATGGAAAGTGATTCGATTGAAGGCTTGCAGCAGTGGATCTCCAACTGGAGTGATATAGTAGATTTTGAGGTCATCCCTGTTATCAGTTCTGCGGAAGCGAAAGAAAAAGTATTTAGCAAAAACGGATAAAAAAATTTATGAAAATAGCAATTGCCAGTGATCATGCCGGTTTTCAATACAAGAATATCTTGTTGCAGGAAATCCGGGACAAGGGATATGAGCCTATCGACCTGGGTGCCTATTCAGAACAAACGGAAGATGATTACCCGGATCATGCAGAAGATATTGCAAAAACGATTTTAAAGGGCGAAGCCGAAAAAGGGATCCTTATTTGCGGTAGCGGAGTAGGGGTATCAGTTGCGGCGAATAAATTCAAAGGCATTCGTGCCGGGGTTTGCCATGATACTTATTCAGCACATCAATGTCTGGAGCATGATGATGTGAATGTGTTATGTATCGGGCAACGGGTCATTGGCATTGAACTGGCGAGAGAAATTGTTTTGACTTTTCTGGCGGCAACATTCAGTCATGAGCCGAGGCACCAACGGCGATTAGATAAGATCAGGGATATTGAAAGCAGGAATATGAAGTAATGAAATAACAGGATAAATCAGCGGTTAAAGATCTCCCGGTGTTTGGTTTTTCATTTGCGGTTCTCTATCTTTCCTGATCAAAATGGTAATTTTGTGAAAAGATATTTGCGTTCTGCAATCATTTTTGTTTTTTCAATCGTTCTTTTCAGTAGTAATTCTCATGCACAGGATTCAAAACCTGATACGGTAAAAGTTGGCATCTATATTACCAGCATTCATGACATTGATTTTAAACAAAAAGAATATGCGATTACTTTCTGGTTATGGTTAAAATACAAAAACAAGGATTTTGATTTTTCCAATAACCTCGAGGTACCGATGGCAAAGACCGTCAACAAAGCATTTTTCACCGTGGACAGTTCGGATGGGAGAATATTTATGACTATGAAACTTCAGTGTGTAATGAAAGATACCTGGAGGATCCGGAATTTTCCTTTCGATGAACAGAAGCTGCGTCTTTCGATAGAAAATTCTCAATACGACTCCCGTTACCTGGTTTTTGCTCCTGATACCGTGGGGGCGCATTTCGATCCCCGCTTTACACTTAGTGGGTGGAATATTGACAGTTGCATCATACTGACCGGTACAAAAGCTTACGAAACTGCATTCGGCGACGAATCGCTTTCCAAACCTCATACTGAATACAGTAATTTCCGGGTGCGATTGGATATAAAACGAAATGCAAGTGGGCTTTTCTGGAAAATGTTTTTAGGTATGTTCATTGCTTTCCTGATCGCTTATGTTTGCTTTTACATCCACATTGATGGTATTGATTCCCGTTTTGGCCTGAGTGTGGGAGCATTATTTGCAGTGATCGGCAATAAATACATTATTGACTCATCGCTGCCCGAATCAACTTCTTTTACATTAGTGGATCTATTACACGGACTTACTTTATTCTTTATCTTTTGTGTGATCGCTGCTAACGCATATTCTTTGAAACTCGTAAAAAGTAATAAAGTAGCGAAAGCACGCCGGTTTGACCTGGTAATGGCACAGGTGATCTTGTTAGTCTACATTGGCTTGAACGTTTGGCTCATTTCAAAGGCAGTCAATGGAGGATGATGGCTTTGTAAATTATTTTGTTACTATTTTTTTGCAATTGTTTGCTGTTGTAATGTGGTCCAGAAATCCGGAGCTTCTTTTCCCAACACCCACACTGAGATCCCACGTAGTTTGTATTTTTCTAAGATATCCAGTTTTCGTTTCAATGATGCTCCATCTTCAATGTACATATATTCATACACGCCGTCGTTATCCCAGAAAGTATAATGACAACCGGCTTTTTCATTCCACATGAGTTCTGCTTTGTTTGTTGCCAAAAGATTTGCTACTACTTTATAGCCGATCTGCTGCCCATTGGAAAAACCACCTTTTTCTTCTGTATAATCCGGAAACCAATGCATGGAATAGTCGGGAATTCCCAACGACATTTTTTCCGGAGCCACTCCTTTTTTGATGAGATATTGAACGACCCGTTCCACCCAATCGGCGCCGGCAACAGGTCCCGGTGGCGTTCGGCGGGTGTGCTGATCATACGACATGATAGAAATAAAATCTCCTGCATCTGAAATTTCTTTAAAGTCATAACCTGCGATCCAATTTTCATAGAGATAACGATGATAGGGCGTAGGACCAGGCGCATCTTCAACTGAATGCACCACCGCTGCGGATAATTGAAGCTCTGCTTTATGTAATGCATCGGCAGTTTCTTTAAAATATGAGGTGTAATTGTTTCTGTCGGCGATATTCAAACCTTCCAAATCAAATTGCCAGCCCTCCAGGTTATATTTTTTGGCATACTCCAGCATCATTTTGTTCGAACGCTTTCTTGCAAGCGGATTGCTGAGAATAGCATGTAACAACTGTGCGGTGAAACCACTGTTCACAATAAGTGGCATCACTTTTATTTTATTTGCTCTTGCCAACTCCAATATCCGGTGATCTACCGAGCCGGAGATCACTCCTTCTTTACTGATCCGGAAAGTCTGGGGACAAACGATAGAGATCTGGTTGAGATTCGTTTTGAAACTTGCAAATGACTCCGGAGTATCCACCAAATAAAAAAGATTTTCTGAAGCCACTTGCGCCGTTACGCTTAACGTCAATGGGAACAGAAGCAGGTATAGAATGAGTTTTTTCATTGGGAAAAATTTGAAGGATGGAAATAATAGGCAAATTTAAAAATAATCACACCTTCTGTAAACAATAAAGGAGGGGCTATTTAATAAAATGGCGTTATAACAAAAATTCAGAAATCTATAAGACTATTTCAAGTTCAATTTTATCTGCAACTCCTCCAACTGTTTATCATCAATAGTGGAAGGAGCATCCAGCATCACATCTCTTCCTGCATTGTTTTTCGGAAAGGCGATGAAGTCACGAATGCTTTCACTGCCACCAAGAATAGCACAAAGGCGGTCAAAGCCAAATGCAATACCACCATGTGGAGGAGCGCCGTATTCAAAAGCGCCAAGGAGGAATCCGAACTTATGCAATGCTTCTTCTTTGCTCATGCCCAATGCTGAAAACATTTTTTCCTGGACGTCTCTTTGGAATATCCGAATTGAGCCACCGCCAATTTCATTTCCATTCAATACCATGTCATATGCATTGGCTTTGATAGTCCCGTATTGAGAAGGATCATTTAATAAATGGATCTGATCAGGTTTCGGAGAAGTAAATGGATGATGTCTTGCTACATAACGATT
>DASZXQ010000042.1:0-7110 GCA_035545755.1 Chitinophagaceae bacterium
ATTGACCACCTTCACCAGGTTTTGCTCCTTGCGCCATTTTTATTTGCAATTCATCAGCTTCGGTGAGATACAAACTGGTAACGCCGAATCTTGCACTCGCTACTTGCTTGATAGCGCTGCGCATGGAATCGCCATTGGGCAATTGCTCATATCTTTTTTCATCTTCGCCGCCTTCACCGGTATTACTTTTAGCGCCGATGCGATTCATGGCAATAGCCAATGTAGTGTGAGCTTCCCAGGAAATCGAACCAAAGCTCATGGCGCCGGTGGCAAATCGCTTGTAAATATTTTCTGCCGGTTCCACTTCTTCAATCGGAATGGATGGACGATTTTTTTTCAGTTGCAGCAAGCTTCTTAATGTCGAAGTGTTTTCGCCCGGATCATTGATCAGCTTTGCATATTTTTTATAAGTAGCATAATCATTCATCCGGGCAGCATACTGTAATAAATGAATGGTTTGGGGATTGAATAAATGAAATTCTCCTTTTCGTTTCCATTGATAAATGCCACCTGTAGGAAGAAGCCCGGATTCATAATTGTTTTGACTGAAGGAAGAGAAATGTTTCGCTAAAGTTTCCTTTGCAATTTCATCCAGTCCCATGCCTTCAATCCGGGAGATAGCTCCGGTGAAATATTTTTCAACTACATCTTTATTCAAACCGATGATCTCAAATATCTGGGCGCCCTGGTACGATTGCAACGTAGAGATGCCCATTTTGGAAAACACTTTCAGCAATCCGTCATTTACTGCTTTGATGTAATTCTTTTTCAGTTCATCTTCCGGAAGTTCGGTTATCAGTTTGCCGCTCTCTTTCATATCACGGATAGAAGACAAAGCGAGATAAGGATTGATGGCCGTAGCGCCGAATCCAATGAGGCAGGCAAAGTGATGCACTTCCCATACATCACCGGCTTCCACAACGATGCCGACCTGTCCACGCATTCCTTTCCGGATCAAATGATGATGCACTGCAGAAGCGGAAAGCAATGAAGGTATAGCTGCATGATCAGAGTCAATGGCACGGTCTGTCAAAATCAAAACTTCAAATCCATCTTCCACGGCATCTACTGCATAGCGGCACAGGCGTTCAATGCCTGCCTTCAGCGAACCCGGTTTTCCATCAGCCCTGAAATAACATTGCAATGTTTTCGCCTGGAATTTTCCGGTGTCAATACTCCGGATTTTTTCTAATTCGAAATTGGTGAGCACCGGTTGTTTCAATGCCACACTGTGACAAGCTAACGGATCTTCCATCAGAAGATTTCCATTGTTTCCAACAAAAGTAGCGAGCGACATCACCAATCGCTCCCGTATCGGATCGATCGGCGGATTCGTTACTTGCGCAAATAATTGTTTGAAATAGGAACTGAGATGTTGCGGTTGATCACTCAGTACAGCCAGAGGCACATCGCTTCCCATGGAACCAATGGGTTCCTTTCCATCTAATGCCATGGGCGCAATGAGATGATCCAGATCCTCCGTAGTATAACCAAATGCTTTTTGATATTTGAATACCTGGTCATGTTCCAAATGAGTGAACATCACTCTGGGATCGGGTAATTCTTCCAGGCGGATCTTATATTTATTTAACCATTCAGCGTATGGTTTGTGCGAACAAATATTTTGTTTCAGCTCTTCATCGCTTATGATCCTTCCTTGTTCCATATCCACTACAAACATTTTGCCCGGTTGCAATCTTCCTTTTTCTTTGATCATTGACGGATCAACAGGAAGCACTCCTGTTTCAGAAGCCATGATCACACGGTCATCTGTAGTGACGCAATATCGGGAAGGACGCAGGCCATTTCTGTCTAATGTAGCTCCAATGATTTTTCCATCCGTAAATGAAATGGATGCCGGCCCATCCCAGGGCTCCATGAACGAAGAATGAAATTCATAAAAAGATTTTTTCACCGGATCCATTTGCTCATTGCCATCCCATGCTTCCGGGATCAGCATCATCATCACATGCGGAAGAGAGCGGCCGGTGAGTAACAACAATTCGATCATATTATCGAGACAAGCGGAGTCAGATTGTTCGCCTTCCACTATCGGCAACAACATTTCCATTTCTTCCCTCGTGAAATAAGGAGAGGTAAATCCTTTCTCACTGGATCGAAGCCAGTTAAGGTTTCCCTGCAACGTATTGATCTCGCCATTGTGTGCAATGAATCGGAATGGTTGCGCCAGTTTCCATGAAGGAAAAGTGTTGGTGGCAAAGCGGGAATGTACCAGCCCGAATGCACTCACCACTCTTTTGTTGCTGAGGTCGGGAAAATAATTTCTCAGTTGCAAACTGGTGAGCTGACCTTTATACACAACTGTTTTATAAGAGAGTGAGGCAACATAAAAACCGATCGCATCTTTTTTTACTGTACTATTAATAAGATGTGTAGCATGATTGCGCAGTACAAATAATTTTCGTTCAAAATCATCCCGGTCGTGTATATAGTCCGGGCAGGCGATGAAAACCTGCTCCATTTCCGGCTCTACACTTAATGCGGTGATGCCAATACCTTCGGGATTTACCGGTACTTTGCGATAAGCAAGAATTTCCAATCCGAGTTTCTCTGCAGCACGATTGAATATATCACGACATTCTTCCCGCAATTTTATTTCTGAAGGGAAAAAGATAACACCCACTCCGTATTTGCAAAATGAAGGAAGATGAACACCGAGTTTCAGGCATTCTTCAAAGAAAAACTCATGAGGTGTTTGGATCATGATGCCGGCTCCGTCACCGGTGTTGTTTTCGCAACCGCAGGCGCCGCGGTGTTCCATGTTTTCGAGCACTGTCAGCGCATCTAAAATTGTTTGATGAGATTTGTTGCCTTTGATATTTGCTACGAAACCGATACCGCATGCATCATGCTCAAACGAAGATCGATATAAACCCTGGTTGCTTGCCATTATTTGTACACTTTTTAGAAAATATATAAAAATGTTCAGCGTGTGCTGAACAATAGCAAGCAAGTGACGGAAATTACGAAACAATTGTCAATGCAACTGTAATAGTTATTAGAAATTTTCCACAAAAAAGCTTAACCTAATGAATGTTTGTAATTGAAAGGTATCATTACCTTGAAGCATTGTTTTGAATCAAAAAAATCTGGCGGGAAATTTCGGAGGATATTTTTCAATCATGTTTTGAGTGACCTTTCTTACAGAGTGCACTCCAAACAATGTAAATAAATTCTTGTGGCAAAAAGTTATTTCCTGCTTACTTTTGCCCGATTTATTTAACCCAGTTATTCCTACATGACAGCACAAAGACCTGCAATTCTTCTATTACAAGACGGAACAGTTTGTTACGGAAAATCTTTCGGCGCTGTGGGCACCACTGCCGGGGAAATTTGTTTCAATACCGGTATGACCGGTTACCAGGAAGTATTTACAGACCCCAGTTACTTCGGTCAAATACTGATCATGAACAGTGTTCATATCGGTAATTACGGAGTAAAGGATGCAGATGTAGAATCTGACAATGTGAAGATCCGCGGATTGATCGGACGCAACCTGGAAGAATTATATTCCAGATTACAAGCTAAAGGATCATTGAATGATTATCTGAAAGCAAACAATATTGTTTCGATAGAAGAAGTGGATACCCGTGCCTTGGTATCTCATATCCGCACCAGGGGAGCTATGAATTGTATTATCTCTTCTGAAATTACGGACCTTGACATTTTAAAAAAGAAACTGGCTGAGGTTCCGGATATGGCGGGACTGGAGTTGGCTTCGAAGGTAAGTACAGAAAAGCCTTATGAAATGGGTGATGCGAAATCAAAGACACGCATCGCAGTATTGGATTATGGGGTCAAACGACATATTCTTCAGTGCATGGTGGAGCGTGGCGCTTTTGTAAAAGTATTCCCTGCCAAGACCAAAGTGAATGAACTGAAGCAATTCAATCCGTCGGGATATTTTCTTTCCAACGGCCCCGGCGATCCGGCGTCGATGGATTACGCTATTGAAACAGTAAAAGATATTTTGAAAGAAGACAAACCTGTATTTGGGATTTGCCTCGGTCATCAATTGTTGGCATTGGCTAATGATATTCCTACTTTCAAAATGCATCATGGCCATCGGGGATTGAACCATCCCGTAAAAAACCTGGTCACCGGCAAATGTGAGATCACCACTCAGAATCACGGATTCGGCGTGGATCCCGAAGCTGTGAAAAAAGCAAAGAATGTAGAAGTGACGCACCTTAACCTCAATGACCAATCCATTGAAGGCATACGTTTGAAAAATAAACCTGCTTTTTCTGTACAGTATCACCCGGAAAGCACTCCCGGCCCGCATGATTCGAGGTATTTGTTTGATGACTTCATCAAACTCATTAATGCGAATTAGATCGAATTACACCAATTTGTTTTCTATTGTATTGATTCATGTAATTGGTAGCATTCGTGCAATTCGTGGCTTATCTTAGTGTAATGAAAATCGCAATCATCAACGGCCCCAATCTCAATCTTCTTGGAAAAAGAGAGACTGATATTTATGGCAACATGCCTTTTGAACAATTCTTAGAACAGTTACAAAAAAAATTTCCACAGGTCAGCTTCACGTATTTTCAAAGCAATGTGGAAGGCGAACTCATCAATGAAATCCAACGGGTAGGTTTTGATCATGATGGCATTATTTTCAATCCCGGCGGATATACCCATACTTCTGTTGCATTGGGCGATGCAGTAGCAGCTATAAAAACTTCGGTCATTGAAGTACATATTTCAAATGTGCGTGCAAGAGAGGATTTTAGAAAATTATCACATATCTCCGGCAAAGCCATAGGCAGCATCTTCGGTTTGGGATTGAAAGGATATGAATTAGCAGTGGAGTGGTTTATCTCAAAATAACTGTTGATTCTTATCAACCGGGCATAAAACAATAATCAATCTCCTGTCAGGAGCGCACAACTATTTTTGCAGCATGAAAATCCCTATTGTTTATAAGACAGCAGAAGAAGCGATCTCCATCATTCAATCCGGCAATCGTGTATATGTTCATGGCAGTGCACAAACACCCGTTTGTTTATTGAAAGAACTGGCAAAACAATCCCATCGGTTAAAAGATGTGGAACTGGTTTTCATCAGCGTGTACGGAGATATAGAAGTGGCAAAGCCGGAATACGCCGGAAGTTTTCATGTCAACTCATTATTTGTTTCCACCAGCGTTCGCTCTGCGGTGAATGAAGGTTATGCGGATTATGTTCCGGTCTTTCTCAGTGAGATCCCTGAATTATTTAAAAGAAATATTTTAGGCATTGATGTAGCGATGGTGCAGGTTTCTCCGCCTGATAGACATGGTTATTGTTCGTTGGGCGTGTCGGTAGATATTGCCCGTTCTGCTGTGAACACGGCAAAGCATGTGATCGCTGTGCTGAATCCGAATGTCCCCCGCACTCATGGTGATGGATTGATCCATAGTAGCCGTTTTCACAGTGTTGTTCAATGTGACGATCCGCTGTACGAAGTACGGTATGGCGATAAAGTAGGGCCAATAGAAATGAAAATAGGAGAGTATATCGCATCATTGATCGAGGACCGCAGTTGTTTGCAAATGGGCATTGGCTCCATTCCGGACGCCGTCTTGCGTTCATTGACCAATCACAAAGATCTTGGTATGCATACTGAAATGTGCTCGGATGGTATTATTGATCTTTTTGAAAAAGATATCATCAATAATAAATACAAACAGATCCATCCCAACAAAGCAGTAACGGCATTTGCACTGGGCACAAAAAGATTATATGACTACGTGGATGATAATCCCGCATTTCAATTTCTGGATATAGATTATGTGAACGAGCCGGGGGTGATCCGCCGGAATAATAAAATGGTGGCCATCAACAGTGCGATAGAAGTGGATATCACCGGGCAAATTTGCGCAGACTCTATCGGTACGTATCAATATTCCGGCGTAGGCGGGCAGATGGATTTTATTCGCGGCGCTTCATTAAGTGAAGGAGGAAAGCCGATCATTGCGCTGCCATCAAGAACAGCAAAAGGAGTACCCCGCATAGTTCCTTTCTTAAAACCCGGTGGTGATGTGACTACGACAAGAGCCCATGCTCATTACATCGTTACCGAATACGGCATTGCATATCTTTTCGGAAAAAACCTCCGGCAAAGAGCCAAAGCACTCATCAATATCGCACATCCTGATGACAGGGAAGCGTTGGAGAAAGCTTGCTATGAAAGATTCAAGATATTTTGATCGTTTCCGGATTTTATTGACGAGTCTTTGAAGCAACTTGTTGTCTTCAATTGGTTAATACCGAATCCCCAGCCTGGAACAAATATTAATCCATTCATCATTACATTATGGTGCTATCTTTTTGAAGGAATTTTCTTTGCAATTTCTTTAATGTAGTTGTCTTTTGATTTAAGTTCTTTTGCAATTGTTTAAATGCACTTGACTATTTCTTAAATGAATCTTGCAATTGCTTAAGTGTATTTGACTATTTCTTAAATGTAGTTTGCAATTTTTTAAATGTACTTGACTATTTTTTAAATGTAGTTTGCAATTGTTTAAATGCATTTGACTATTGTTTGAAATAAAATGCCTTATGCGGGACTGTAAATGGGCTTTGAAGGGCTGACGACAACTTTGAATTGGGTGGAAAAGAAGGCTTTAGAGGGAATTTCATCAATTATCGCTATGCTTCTGTTGAAATCTGGATGGAAAAACATGATTTCAATCTTTATACCTTTAGTATTCTAGCTAAAAAGAATTGAAAAATGCAAATAACAAGAATCGGAACACAAGCATCTGCCAAAGGGCCGGAAGATTGGTTCACCGGCACAGTTCGTATTGATAACTTGTTTCAGCCAAATGAATCAAGGCGTGCAGCAGCAGCTAACGTAACATTTGAACCCGGCGCCAGAACAGCATGGCATACACATCCATTGGGTCAGACTTTGATTGTCACTTCAGGATGTGGCTGGGTACAACGTGAAGGCGGGCCTGTTGAAGAAATTCATCCGGGCGATATCGTTTGGTTTGCTGCCAACGAAAAGCATTGGCATGGCGCTACAGCAACAACAGCAATGTCACATATCGCCATCCAGGAAAATCTCAATGGTAAAGTGGTTGAATGGATGGAA